>NZ_JBHLTG010000002.1:0-794837 GCF_042434515.1 Lysobacter korlensis | reverse complement strand
CACGGTGCACATCGCCCGCCAGCTGGGGGAGCCGGTCCCGATCCCGCAGGAGAAGATCGACGCCCTGTTCGACCGCTACCAGAACGTCTACGGCCAGGCCCCACAAGGAGAACTCAAGTGACCCGCAGCATCCTTCCCGACCTCGGCCTTCGCGAGGTCTGGTTCCTCACCGGCAGCCAGGGACTCTACGGCGAGGAGACCCTCCGCCAGGTGGCCGAGCAGTCGCAGCAGGTGGCGAGTCTGCTCGCGGACGCCGCCGACGTGCCGGTGCGGATCGTGTGGAAGCCGGTGCTCACCGACACCGACGCGATCCGCCGTGCCGCGCTCGACGTCAACGCCGCCGATGGGGTCATCGGCGTGATCGCCTGGATGCACACCTTCAGCCCCGCGAAGATGTGGATCGCCGGGCTGGACGCCCTGCGCAAGCCGCTGCTGCACCTGCACACCCAGGCGAACGTCGCGCTGCCGTGGGGCGAGATCGACTTCGACTTCATGAACCTCAACCAGGCCGCTCACGGGGACCGGGAGTTCGGCTACATCCAGGCCCGCCTCGGCGTGGCGCGCAAGACCGTCGTGGGCCACGCCTCCGACCCCGCCGTTACGGCGCAGGTGGGCGCCTGGACGCGTGCCGCCGCCGGCTGGGACGCCGTGCGCAACCTCAGGCTCGCTCGGTTCGGCGACAACATGCGCTACGTCGCCGTCACCGAGGGTGACAAGACCGAAGCCGAGCTCCGCTTCGGCGTCAGCGTCAACACGTGGGGTGTCAACGAGCTCGCCGACGCGGTGCACGCCGCAGCCGACGCGGATGTCGACGCGCTCGTCGCCGAGTACCAGGATCTCTACGACGTCGCCGCCGAGCTCCGGTCCGGTGGCGACCGGCACGACTCGCTTCGCTACGGCGCCCGGATCGAGCTGGGCCTGCGCTCCTTCCTCGAGGCGGGCGGATTCGGCGCGTTCACCACCACCTTCGAGGACCTCGGCGCGCTGCGGCAGCTCCCCGGCCTCGCGGTGCAGCGGCTGATGGCCGACGGCTACGGCTTCGGCGCGGAGGGCGACTGGAAGACCGCCATCCTGGTGCGTGCTGCGGCCGTGATGGGTGCCGGGCTCCCGGGTGGCGCGTCGCTGATGGAGGACTACACCTACCATCTGGAGCCCGGCAGCGAGCTGATCCTCGGCGCCCACATGCTTGAGGTGAACCCGGCGCTCAGCTCGCAGAAGGCACGGCTCGAGGTGCACCCGCTCGGCATCGGCGGCAAGGAGGACCCGGTGCGTCTGGTCTTCACCGCGGACGCGGGCCCGGCCGTGGTGGTGGCGATGAGCGACATGCGCGAGCGTTTCCGGCTCGTGGCGAACGTCGTGGAGAACGTCGAGCTGCCCGAGCCTATGCCGAAGCTCCCGGTCGGTCACGCCGTGTGGAAGCCCGCGCCCGACTTCCGCACCTCGGCCGCCGCATGGCTCACCGCCGGCGCCGCGCACCACACCGTGATGACCAACCAGGTGGGCGTCGATGTCATCCGCGACTTCGCCGAGATGGCGCGCACGGAGCTGCTCGTCATCGACGAGTCGACCACGCTCGCCGGCTTCCAGAACGAGGTCCGCTGGAACCAGGCGTACTACCGGCTGGCCCAGGGCTTCTAGGTCGCCGGAGGAGAGTCAGCATGTCCGAGGCGTCGATCCTCGTCGACCGCTCACGGGTCGTCGCTCCGGTGCGTCGTCGGCTGTTCGGCTCGTTCGTGGAGCACCTCGGCCGGTGCGTCTATGACGGCATCTACGAGCCGACGCACCCGACCGCCAACGAAGACGGGTTCCGGATGGACGTCGTCGAGCTGGTGCGCCGGTCGTCGACGCCGTCGTGACGTTCGACGAGGACTCCGGTTCGGCGGCCGTCTTCGTGGTGAACCGCGATCTGCGCGACTCCACCACCGTCCGCATCGACGTACGGGATCTCGGTGTCGGCCGCGTCGCGGAGGCGGTCACCCTCCACGACGACGACCCCTGCGCGCGAAACACCCGTGAGCAGCCCGAGCGGGTGGGCCTGACCCCGAACGGGTCGGCGGGGATCGAGGACGGCATCCTGACCGTCGTGCTGCCGTCGGTGTCGTGGAGCGCCATCTCGCTGCAGCGCTGAGTCGTCAGCTCCGGCGTTCCAGCACCGCGATCGCCGACTGCTCCAGGTCGGCGACGTAGACGCAGTCCGTGGTGTCGTCGACCGCGACCGCGCCGTACCAGGCGCGGGATCCGTCTGCGCCGCCGATCCGCTCGACGATTTTCAGAGGGGCCATGTCGATGAGTGTCAGCTCGCCATGGGCGGTGCCGGTGACGTAGGCGAGGCCCGATGCGGCGTCGTAGGCGATGTCGAACGGGCCACGCCCGCCCACCGCGACCCGGCCGACCACCTCGAAGGCGGCGAGGTCCACGACCGAGACGGTTCCGAATCCCTGGTTCGCCACGAACACGCCACCGTCCTTCTCGTCCACCGCCATCGCCCCGCTGGGCATCGGGAGCGTGTCCCGCACCGCGAGCGTGCGGACATCGATCGCCGCGAGGCCCTTCGCCCCCGCGACGAGCACCACGCCGGAATCGGACACGACCTCCACGAACATCGGGTCGACGTCGACGGGGATCCGGCGGATACGGTCGCCGGAGGCGCTGTCAAACACCGCGACGGTGTCGTCACCGCTGTTGACGACGAACAGCAGGCCGGTGGCCGGGTCGATGACCGCATCAGTCGGCCAGCGCGCATCCGGGAACCGTATGGAGCGGACCAGCGCGCGGCGTTCGGTGTCGATCACCGCCACGGCGCCCCCGGGCACCCGCACTCCCGCGAGCGGCGCATACAGCGCTCCTCGCTCCGCGTCGAGGAACAGCCCGTACGGGCGGTCGCGCAGCGGGATGCTCGCCGCGACGGCACGCGAGCCGGTGTGCACAACCGAGATGGCCGTGCCGAGCTCGCTGCTGATGTACAGCGTCGACGCTCCGGCGTCGAGCACCAGGTCGATCGGGCGATGGTCGAGCGGGATGGTCGCGAGCACACCCGCAGAGGAGCCGCCGTCGCACCGGCCGGTGTCCGCGTGATCGGTGGCGGTCCCGCCCGGCGGGTATGCCAACGGGTCGGCGCCCGGCCAGCCGCCTCCAGGAGGTGCTGACCCCTCTGCCGGTGTCGACCGCACCGGGGCGGCGGCCGGGAGCGGCTCGGCGATGCCCGGCGGCGGCGCAGTGCACCCCGACAGCAGTGCGCCGGCAAGCAACAGGGGAGTGAGCGCCTTCCGCTTCGCACGCATCGCGCGCCTCCCGCTCGGCCTGGCGGTCCCAAGGAGGCTTCAGTGCCCCGGTCGGTGGCCGACTCCAGGCTACGACCGGCGTGCCGGTCCGCCAATGTGCGGGTGGCTCACGGGCAGGAACCTCACTGCTGTTGTTCGATGCAGATCACATCAGCCGCTGAAGATCCCAGGCTGCCCGAGCTGGGCGTGGTCGGCTTTCAGTTCGTCGTCGAATGCGGCTTGCCATTCGCCGTAGAGGTCGTCCGGGATGCGGTCGTCGTACTCGGGTGGTGGTGGGTCGTGTTCGAGGAGTGCTTGTCGGATGGCGTCGTCGAGGTGGGGTGCGCCGAGCATCTTGACCGCGGGTTCGGTGATGTAGTTCTGTCCCATGGGTGTGGTCCATTCCAGGGTGCCGGTCCGGTCGAGGTGTCGGTAGGTCAACCCGGTCACGGTTTTCAGTTTGTGGTGATTGACGCAGAGGTGCGCCAGGTTGTCGAACGCGGTCGGCCCGTGGTCCTTTGCTCGTTCGAGGGTGTGGTCGATTTCGCAGGTCGCGGCGCGGCGGCCGCAGCCCGGGGTCCGCCAGGTCTGGTCGCGGATCTGCAGCCACCGCCGCAGCGCCGTGGGCGGCTTGTAGGAGTCGACGGCGAGGATGGTGCCGGTGACCGGGTGGGTGACCAGTCGGATGAGCTCGTCGGCGTCGGCGAGCAGCTGCCGGGCGGTGACCGGGTCGATGGGCCCGTATCCTTCCAGGATCGCCAGCTCCTCGGGGATGCCGGCGATGCTCAGCGCGGGCACCACGATGTGCGCGGTGGGGGTGATCTTCACCCCGCCGAGCTCTCCGTTGGCGAGGAACTCGATGGCCAGGTCGGCGCGGATCTGCGGCAGCGTGCGGGACTCGTCCGGGTCGGCGGCGACCCCGCGGGCGCAGTGTTCGATCCCGTTCTGCACCGCGATCACCGTCTCGGCGGAATGCCGCACACTGAAGACCGCGGTCCCGTCCGGCAGCGGGTCGACCCACACGTCGCGGGCCTCCACCGCGGCCTGGTGCCGTTCGATGGCGGTGTCCGGGTGCAGCCGCTCCGCGATGTCGCGCAGCTTCCCCTTCAGCCGGGCGGTGCTCAGCGTCCCCGCCGCGACCAGCGCCTGCGTTTCGAACAGCAGCCGGTCCTCCGCCGGCAGGTGGCAGCTTTCGCCCCAGATCAGCCGGGCGTGCCACTCGGTGACCTCCCCGGCCCGCAGCGCCTCCATCGTCGCGGTCAGCTCGGTGGCCAGCGCCTCCGCCATTGCCAGCTGGGTCTCCGCGGCCCGTTCCGAGATGCGCAGCGCCATGGCCAGCTGCGCCTTCACCGAGCGCCGCTCGATATCCGGGGACAGCCGGAACCGCACCCGCGCCTGCGCACCGATCGCATCGCCGCGGAGCGCATCCGGGTCGGTGTTCGCTTTCTCGGCTTCCAGGCGGAACTCGTTCACCCGCTCCAACCGCACCGCGGCCGCCCGGGCGACATCCCGGTCCGCCTCCCGCAGCCGGTCCACCACTGCCGCACGACGCTCCAGCACGGCAGCGGCAGGCGACAGCTGAACTGGTGCGCCGCCGGGCGTCTCGGTGGTGGTGGTTTCTTCCATACCCACATTCGACCCGCGACCCCCGACACCAGAACGCCGAAACCCCCGATCAGGGGTGGTTATCCACATCCGATCGCCGGCATTCCCAGCGAACTCTCATTGTTAGGGAGAGGTCTGCTCCGGTACCTGCGCGGCGATCCGCTCGACGGCCTCCCGCAGCACCTCCGGGGAGCACGCGAGATTCAGCCGCGCGTGTCCCACGCCCTGCCGCCCGAACGTCGGTCCGGCGTTCAACGCGACGCGGGCCCGGTCGAGGATCACCGCGCTCGGATCCGGCCCGAGCTCGAAAGCACGGAAGTCGAGCCACGCCAGGTAGCTCGCGGACGGCGGGCGGTAGCCGACGGCGGGCAGCAGCTCCGCGAGCAGCCGGGCGAGCAGCGCGCTGCTGGACTCGATCTCCGCGATCGCGCCGTCCAGCCAGTCGGCGGACGAACGGAATGCGGCGACCGACGCGTGCAGCCCGAACAGGCTCGTGCGGTAGCCGACCTCCGCCGGCATCCGGTCGAGCGCCGCGACCAGCTGCGGAGACCCGGCGATCATCATCGCGCACTTCAGCCCGGCGAGGTTCCAGGCCTTGCTCGCCGACGTGACGGCGACGGCGTGCGACCGTGCCGAATCCGACACCGACAGGAACGGCGTGAACTCCGCGGTGGAATGCGTCAGCGGCCCGTGGATCTCGTCACTGACCACCACGACCCCGTGCGTCTCGGCCAGCTCCGCGACCGCGAGGAGCGTCTCGCGCGGGTGGACGAGGCCGAGCGGGTTGTGGGGATTGCAGAGGAGGAACGCCGTCGCCCCGCCCGCGAACGCCTCGGCCAGTCCGTCGAGGTCGAGCGACCAGCCCGACCCGTCGTCGATCAGGGGCACCTCGTGCACGGCACCGCCCGCCTCTGGCACGAACTCGAAGAACGGCGGATACACCGGGGGAGTGATCACCACCCGGTCGCCCGGTGCGATCACCTGCCGGAGTGTCTCCACGATCGCGACGCTGACGTCGGTGGTGGTGCGGATCCCGGCCTCGTCCGGCCGCCAGTTCCAGCGGCTCTCGGCGAAGCCGGCAAAGGCGCTCGGGAGTCCGCCCGGGGACCCCACGTACCCGGTGTCGGACCGCTCGACCAGATCGATGAGCGCGGCTCTGATGGCGGGAGCCAGCGGATAGTCCATCTCCGCGACGAAGAGCGGCAGCACGTCGGGCGGATGGCTCGTCCACTTGCTGCTCGTGCGCCGGCGGAGATCTGACAGCGGGTCGGCGGTCACCTTCATGCATCTACCTTGGACCGGGTCGGAGGCGTAACGTCGCAGGCGGGGCGAAATGGCGACTGGAGGATCACGTGACCGTTGAGGGACAGTCGGTGCAGTACACCGAGCTTGCGAAATTCGAGGACTACGGTTCGGCGCAGGCGCTTGTCGACAAGCTCTCGGATGCCGGGTTCGAGGTGCGACGGCTGCGGATCGTCGGCAACGACCTGCACTCGGTCGAGCAGGTGACTGGCCGGCTGACGGTGGGCAAGGCGGCGCTCCTCGGCGCCGGGAGCGGCGCCTGGTTCGGGGTGCTGATCGGGCTCTTCTTCGGCCTGTTCTCGCCGGGCGCCAGCTGGATCAGCGTGCTGCTCGCTGGCCTTCTGATCGGCGCCGGCTGGGGCGCGATCTTCGGCGCCGTGGCGCACTCGATGACCCGCGGCCGCCGCGACTTCACGAGCGTGAAGGTGTTCGAGGCGGCGAGCTACACGGTGATGGTCGATGCCGCACACTCGGCTGAGGCCGCGCGCCTGATGGGACCGTCCTAGCGGCACGCGGTCGAACGGCCCGCCCGCGGCCGCGTCACCACGGCCGGAGCAGCATCACGCCGGCGGGATGCCCGGTCCGCCGCGTCTGCCGGTGCGTGACGTGCGCTCGATCGGGCAGCCACTGGCTCGCGACCGGATTCGAGGGTCCGGTGTGGACCGAGTTCACGGTGTCCGCCCAGCCGTTCTGTGCGGAGCGCACCGGCTGCCTGCGGTAGCCGTCACGGGCGACCACGAGGATGCTGGCGGCGATGCCCCACACTGCCAGGCCACCGAGCAGAAGGAGAAAGAATGTCATGGCAGGAAATCTATGGCGACCTAGGACCTGCCACAGCTGGCAGACGTGCCACCTCTCCGCCGATTCCTGCCATCCGGCGATCCTGCTATCGGGCGATCCTGCAGCCGGAGTCGACCCGCCCCGCCGTCAGCGCCCGGTGCGGACCAGACGCCGGATGACCTCCGCCGGGAGCTTCGGCCGGCGGAACTCGTCGCACAGCCCGTTCGTCTCCTGCCGCGTGTCCGTCAGCTGCGTGTAGCAGAACCCCGACACGACGGGAGAGGAGAGAATCGCCGACAGCACGTCGGAGAGGCGGTGCTCGAAGTCTTCGGCGCTGTGCGCGGTGGAATAGCCCCAGCTCTCGGAGTCGGGAAGCTCATCGGAGTCCTGCCCCTCGAGATAGCTGATGCCGCCGAATTCGGTGATCATGACCGGATCGTCCCCGACGCCATCCGATGGCATGGCCGTGAGGCGTCGGCCGGCCGGGCCCACCTGCCGCACGATCTCGTCGATGGCCTCCCGCGACGCGTAGCGGGCAGTGAGGACCGCACCCGACGGCTCGTAATCGTGGATCGTCATCATGTCGCTGTCGGTGTGCTCCCAGCCGTCGTTGGAGATCACCGGCCGGGTCGGATCCAGCGCGCGGGTCAGATCCGTGAGGCCGCGGCTGAAGGCCTGCTGGGCGGGGTCGTGGCTGACGTGCTGGATGCCCCACGACTCGTTGAAGGGCACCCAGGTGACGATCGACGGATGCGATCGGTCGCGACGCACGATCTCCACCCACTCGCTGGTGAGACGGGCGATCGCGGTCTCGTTGAACCGGTACGCGCCCGCGGTCTCACCCCAGAGCATGAGACCGAGCTTGTCGGCCCAGAACAGGAACCGCGGGTCTTCCACCTTCTGGTGGATCCTCGCCGCGTTGAAGCCGAGGGACTTGATGAGCTCGACCTCCGCGCGCAGGGCCTCGGCGGACGGAGGCGTCAGGTGCGACTCGGGCCAGTAGCCCTGCTCGAGCACCGACCGCACGTACCGGGGCCGATCGTTGAGCAGGAACCGGCCCCGCTCCACCGAGACGGCGCGCAGCCCGAAGTACGACGTCACGCGGTCGTGCCGCTGTGCGCCCGGCCTGCGCAGGGTCAGCTCGGCGTCCAGGAGGTTCGGTTTCTCCGGCGACCAGAGCAGGCTCTCGTACTGCTGACCGTTCTTGTGCAGCAGCAGCGGCACGTCGATCTCCAGGTACTGGTCGTCGACGGCAACGGTGAGTTCGGAAAGCACCTGTCCGTCCGCGGTCACCCGGATCTCCAGTGTGTCGCCGGGGCGCGGCGACCGCGACAGGTCCGCGTCGAGGCGCACCCGGTCCGCCGGCAGGTTCGGCTGCCAGGAGACGGATGTGAGGTGGAGCGCCGGCACCGCCTCCAGCCAGACGGTCCTCCAGATGCCCGTGATCCGGTGATACCAGATGACGTGCGGCTCGAGATGCCAGTCCTGCTTGCCGCGGGGCATGGTGACGTCGTGCGGGTTGTCGTGTGCGCGCACGACGATCGCGTGCTCGTCCGCGTCCCGGTGGAGCGCCGTGGTGACGTCGACGGAGAACGGGGTCTGGCCGCCCTCGTGGCGCGTCACGTGCTGCCCGTCGACCCAGACGTCCGCCTCATAGTCGACGGCCCCGAAATGCAGGATGAGCCGGTCGCCCTGCTCGCCGTATCCGGCGGCGGTGAGATCCGCCGGGCTGACTGGGATGCGGTACCAGACGATTGGGTGGTAGGCCGTGTCACCGATTCCGGATGCCGGCGCTTCCGGCGGGAACGGCAGCTGGAGCTGGGACGTGAACGGGGTGGGGTCTGAGTGCCACCGCGCGTCGAGGCCCACATCGAGGTCGTCGAATGCGAAGCCGGCGATGCGGTCGAACGGCTGATGCCGTGACCGCACCAGCTGCGGACGGGGATACGTACCGTCCTGGTCGCTCGCCGGCCGGTCGTGCTGGATCGCGGGGATGGTCATCGTCATCGAGTTCCTCGTGGTGGTTCGGTGGGGACCGGCGCAGCCGGCCCGACGGCGACGGCTCAGAGCGTCCCTATTGCGTTCGTGCCTCGCGAAGGGCGGCCTCGGCCAGTTCTTGCGCCTGAGCCTTGTCGCGCTTCGTCAGCGCCTCGATCAGCGCACGCTTGCCCTCGAGCACGACCGTCAGCATCCGGTCGGACGCATCGGCCGCATCCCCGCGGTTGATCGCCGCGAAGACCGCGCCGTGGCTGGCGACGTCCTCGGTGAAGTCCGCCCCGCCGTTCGCCGCGTGCTGCTGGAGATTGAAGCTCAGGTGCATGAAATCGGCGACGAGCCGGCCGAACCGCTGAAGCAGGACGTTGTGCGAAGCCTCGTAGACGGCCATGTGGAACTCCACGTCACTCGCCGCATAGCCCTGGTGATCGTGCGCGTTCTCGCCCATCGCGGCGAGGGCGGTCTCGATCCTGTGCAGGTTCGGCATGGAGGCCCGACCCGCGGCAAGACGCGCGGCGGATGGCTCCAGGATCTGCCGGAGCTCGACGAGGTCGCGCATGATGACCTCGCCCAGTCCCTGTGCGTGATACCAGGCGAGCAGGTCGCTGTCGAAGGTGTTCCACAGCTCCTGCGGTCGCACCCGGGTGCCGACCTTCTGCCGGATCTCCACCAGGCCCTTCGCGGAGAGCACCTTCATCGCCTCGCGCACCGATGTGCGGCTGACGCCGTACGCCTCGGTCAGCTCGGATTCCCGCGGGAGGAGCTCGCCCGGCTTGTACCGCCCGCCGACGATCGCCTGGCCGATCGCGTCGATGACCCGGCCCTGAAGGCCGCGCATCATGTAGCCGGAGCTCCGCTCCGGTTCGCTGTTCGGAAGGATCGTCATCGCGTCGTCTCCCTGCTCACGATGAGACCGCGGTCCGGATGCGGTTCGGGCTCGCATAGAGCTCGCGACCGTCGATGGTGATCGACACGTCGTGGAGGTACGGCTCGAGGGCCTCGAGGTCGACGCTCATGCCGAGGCCAGGAGCGTCCGGCACGTGGATCTCCCCGTTGGCGTCGGGCAGCAGGCGCGTCCTGGTGATGTCGGTGGCCAGCTGCTTCGGCTGCACCGGGTACTCGCAGATGCGGTGGTCGGCGAGTCCGGCGAAGGGCTGGAGGGAGGCGGACAGCGCGAGGTGTGACGTGAAGGTGTGGTTCACATAGGTCACCCCGGCCGAGGCGGCGTAGTCGGCGATCGCCTTGGCGGCGCCGAGGCCGCCGATCCTGCCGGCGTCGATCTGCACGAAGCCGATGCCGCCGTAGTCGATGAGGTTCCGCGCCATGTGCACATTGTGCGCTCCCTCGCCACCGGCGATCCGCACGCTCGTGGCGCGCGCGGCCAGCGCCGCATGAGCGGCGTACGCGGATGCGTGGAACGGCTCCTCGAGCCAGACCGCCCCGACCTCTTCCAGGGCGTCCAGGCGGGCAGTGGCTGCCTCCACATCCTCGCCCCACACCTGACCGGCGTCGACGAGGAGGTGTGTGTCCGGCCCGATCGCCTCGCGAGCGGCCCGGAGATGGTCGGCGTCGACCGACGGATCCCCGGTGCCGAACGGACCCCAGCCGAACTTGACGGCACGGAAGTTCTGCGCGACGGCGGACCGGCCCTGGGCCATCGTCTCGTCCACGGTGTTCCCGAACAGCAGTGACGCATACGGGGTCTTGGCGTACGCGTCCGAATAGCCGAGCAGCTTCCACACCGGCTCCTCGAAGCGCTGCCCGAGCAGGTCCCACAGCGCCATCTCGATGCCCGAGAACGTGTGGGGCGCCTGCAGCAGGTCCATGCTGTTGCGCTCCACGAGCGCTGTGATGCGGGCGATGTCAGCGGGTCCATTGAGCTCCTCGCCGAGCACTGAGGCGGAGACGGGCTGGCATACGCCGTGCGATCGAGGAGTGACGAACGCGGCGATCGACACGAGCGGTGACGCCTCGCATTCTCCCCACCCGACGAGGCCTCCCGAGGTCACCCGGATCAGCAGCGCGTCCTGGCTGCCGTCCGCTTCGAGCGTGACTTCGGGCATCGACGCATAGAAGAAATCGACCGACTCAATGATCATCTGGTGGCGTCCTTGGTCCCTGTCACGAAGCGAAGTCTCGATAGATCATACGTTAGGGGGTCGTCTGCGCTACAGGATCGGGAAAATGGTTGGCGAGGCCACGTCAGATCACACCTAAGTCGAACGGGTGCGCCGATACCGAGTACCGGATCGTGACCGGCCGGACCGGGTCCAGGGCCACGGCGGTGCGCACACCGCGTTGGCCGAGCGGATTCTCGCCGGCCGAGACCCGGCTGGGCAGGTCGAACGCCGCCGCGACCGGCTCCACTCCGATGCCACGGTACGCGCGGTTCCACGGCTGCCCGTCGAGCGCCCGGTCGGAGATCCAGAGCATCAGCGAGGGGAGCACCGTGCAGTCCCAGTCGAGCTCCACGCGGGCACGCTCGTCCGGGTAGGCCAGGCGCACCGGACCGGTGCAGCCGCCGAGGAGCACCACATCGTCGACGGGTGGTCCGAGCGGCAGCCGCGAGAGGTCGGCGCCACCCGCCTCGCCGAGGTTCCGGAACTCGGCTCCCGGCCGCACCGCTGCGCCGTCCAGCGCGCCGGGATAGCCGAAGCCGACGTCGAAGCCGGCCTCGATGTGCACCCGAGCGGGCGGGTCCGGCATGCGGAAGATGGGATGAACGCCCACCGGCATGAGGGCCGGACGCCTGGCGGTGATCGTCAGCGAGAACTGCAGGGCGGGGGAGCCCGGCACTCCCCGCACCGTGCGCTCGAGCCGCTCCACGGCCGAGCCGGGCGGGTACTCGAGGGCGAATCGGACGGCATCCGGGCCGGGATCCTCGACCCCCCAGTCCTCCTCGGCCGAGTGCCCGTGGGGCGGCTCGTCGGGCGGAAGGTGCTCGAACGCCTCCCAGCCCGGCATCGGCGACCCCGGTCCCGGCGCGGACCCGAACGGGACGCAGATGAAGTCCCCGCCGAGCACGCGCAGATGCCCGGGGAGCTCAGAGAGGGCGGGGTCGTCGGCGTCCCAGGCGCGGGATGCGAACGGGGAGAACGGGCCGTCGGGCAGCAGGAACTCGGCGCTGACCAGCATCGCAGCGGTCGGTGAGAAGGCAGCCCTCCCGTGCGACCAGCGAAGCTCAGGCATCGTCGGGGCCGCGCCAGGCCGGCTCAGGGAGGCCTCGCGTCCCGGGCCGATCCTCCGCGAACAGCCCGCCCGAGAGCGGGAACGATTCGAGCGCCTCGGCGTCGAGTCCGAGTCGCGCCGTCGTGATGAACAGCGTTCCGAGGTCCTCGCCCCCGAAGGCGACGCTGGTGACGTTCGGCGCCGGCACGTGCAGCACGCGGTCCGGCTTCCCGTCCGGCGAGAAGCGGGACACCCGCCCTCCGTCCCAGTGGGCCACCCACAGGAACCCGTCGGCGTCCACCGTGAGCCCGTCCGGATATCCCTCGTCGCTGCCGAATCGGGCGAACACCCGTCGGTCGAGCAGCGTCCCGTCCTCCGCCATGCGGTACGTCAGCACCGTGCGGGAATTGCTGTCGCTGAAGTAGACGACCGAGCCGTCGGGGCTGAACGCCGGCCCGTTGCAGACCGCGAAACCGGCGTCCGCGACGGAGGCGCGTGACCCCTCGAGCAGGAACAGCACCGCCCTGGGGTCCACCTCTTCGGTATCCGCGGTGCCCAACCACAGCCGGCCGGACCGGTCGACCTTCGCGTCGTTGAAGTGCAGGTGCGGCAGCCGCTGCAGCGGATCTAGGAGAAGCGTGGTTCCCCCGTCCCGGAGATCCAGCAGGGCGATCCCCGCGGCGCATGTCAGGACGGCGACGCCCGGATCACCGGTCGGTGCGATCGCTCCGAGCGGGGCGGGCGTCTCGAGCCGCCTGGCTGAGTGGCCGCGTTCTTCGCTCCAACGGTGCAGGGTCGGATCCAGCAGGTCCAGCCAGTACAGCGCCCGCTCGCCGGGCGACCAGAACGGCGCCTCTCCGAGCTGCGCGGTGGACGGGGCGACGAGCTGCACGACACTCCTCTCGACGTTTCGGCGGGTTTAGGTATGATCTAAGACCAACACACGCTATCGTCGTCGGCAGCAGGCCGACACGGCCGCGAGTTGCGAAACATTTTCGTAGGACCATTGTTGCTCCATCCGCGAGGAATGCGAATGCCTGAACCGGAACGACGTGCCCTCGTCACGGGCGGCGCCGGCGGGATCGGCGCGGCGATCGCCGCGGTCCTCGCGGAGTCCGGTCTCGTCGTGACCGTCGCGGACATCCGGATCGACGCAGCCCGGCAGGTCGCCGACCGTATCGGCGGCTTCGCGATCCGATTGGACCTCGGGAACCCGGACAGCGTGGCCCGCGCGGCGGCCGAGGCCGCCGGCCTCTCGCCGACGCTCGACGTGCTGGTGAACGCCGCCGGCATCGTGGACACGACCCCGACAGGGGTTCTCGATCCCGCCACCTACCGCCGGGTCGTCGACGTGAACCTCAACGGCATGGTGGAGTTCACCCTGGCGCTCCTGCCGCTGCTGCGGCGCTCCGGCACCGCCCGGATCCTCAACGTCGGGTCCGTCCAGGGTTTCCGGGGCGCGCCGGACTCGCTGGCGTACGCGATCAGCAAGGGCGGCGTCCACAACTTCACCCGCGCGCTCGCTGCGGACCTCGCGCCGCATGGTGTTCTGGTGAACGCCCTCGCTCCCGGGTTCATCGACACGCCCATGGCGGTGCTCGAGGACGGCAGCACGGAATACGAGACCGATTGGTTCCAGGACGTCTACGTCCGCCACGGCCGGATCCCGCTCCGCCGCCCCGGCAGAGCCGAGGAGGTCGCCGCCGCCGCCCGCTTCTTCGTCTCGCCCGAGAACACCTATGTCACCGGGCAGATCCTCGCCGTCGACGGAGGGATGGTGGCGACATTCTGACCTCAGCACCACGGCGTTCGGCCGAGGAACACCCAGCCAGAGGCTGGTCTCGCCACCCAACGCCGGACGACGGAACCGGCCGGCACCACCGCCGGCGGCCCATGTGGCAACCGGCACATTCCAGTGAAAGGACACAGCAGTGAACATCAAGCGCATCGGAGCGACTCTGGTCGCGACCGGCATGGTCGTGGGGCTCGCGGCCTGCTCCACCGGAGGCGGAGGCGGCGACGACGCCGACTCCGGCACGACGGAACTTCTCATCTGGGACGGCGTCAACCTCGCCCCAACCACCGAGGGCGGAGAAGGCGCGGAGAACTCCTTCCTCCACGCGGCGGCCGCGCAGTTCGAGGAGGAGAACGAGGACATCAGCATCGAGATCGTGCAGACCGAAGGCGACATCAGCGCCTCGTCCGCCCAGTTCCAGGCGGCCTCGATCGCCGGCGACGGACCGGACATCCGCACATCGTTCACGGGCGGCAACACCATCTCGTTCGCCGACTTCCTGCTCGACCTCGACGGCACCTTCGACCAGGAGGTCATGGAGGACCTGAGCGGGTGGAACACCGTCCGGGAGGGATACGCGGAGGACGGCGCGCTGCTCGGACTGCCGTACGGCGGCGGCTCGTACTTCTACGTGTTCTACAACAAGGAGATGGCGGAGGCGGCGGGGGTCGATCTCTCCACGCCGCCGTCGACGTGGGAGGAGATGCTCGACCTCGCGCAGGACACCATCGACGGCGGCCAGCCCGGCTTCTTCATCGCCAATCAGGAGGGCTACGTCGGGGCGTGGGTCATCGCAGCGCTCGTCGGCGGTGAGCTGGGCGACACAGCGTTCACCCAGATGTACAACCAGGAGATCCCGCTCGATCACCCGGCGATGGTGAAGGCGTACGACGCGTATTCACAGCTCTACGAGCGAGGACTGACGAATGAGGATGCGGGCAGCGTCCCGAACGGCGATGCACTCAGCAACTTCGTGCAGGGCAACGGCACGTTCCACATCTCCGGCGGTTGGGAGAACGCGCCCCTCGTCGAGGCGATGGGCGACAACGTCGGTGTCTTCCCGATCCCGGTGATGGAAGGGGCGGAGTTCCCCGACACGGCGGCGGGCGGACCGAACACAGCCATCTCGATCACCAACTACTCGGATCACCAGGAGGAAGCGAAGGAGTTCCTGCGCTTCCTCGCACAGCCGGAGATCATCGACATGTACGTGGAGATGACCCAGACGGAGGCGTCGAACAGCGAGAGCGCCGACCCGTCGGTCATCACGAACCCGCTGCTGCAGCAGGAGGCCGAGTTCCTCAAGACGGCGGACGCGGTGGTCTTCCCCTTCGACAACGTGATGCCGCAGGGACTGATCGACCTGTTCTACCGCGTCAACGCCACGACGTTCCTCGGCACGACGAGCCCGGAGGACGCGGTCTCGCAGCTCGCTGACCTCGGTGAGTCGGAGCTCGGGCAGGAATGACGCTCACCCCGACCCCACTCGCGGGCGCCGTCGAAGCGACGGCGCCCGCGGGCGGGCGCATGCCCCGACCCGGTGCGATCAAGCGGCGCGACCGCTGGATCGGCCTGGTCGCCGCCCTTCCGGCGCTCCTCGTCGTCGCCGGCTTCATGATCTACCCGGTGCTGTTCGCGCTCTTCATCTCGTTCACCCGGTCGAACGGGATCACGTTCGACTGGATCGGCCTCGGGAACTACGTCGACGTTCTGACCGACCCGCTCGTCGGCCAGGTGTTCATCACCAACCTGAAGTTCCTCATCTCGGTGCCGCTCGTCATCTTCGCCGCAATGGTGATCTCGGTGCTCCTGTTCGAGCGGATCCGCGGCTGGAAGACCTTCCGCATCCTGTTCTTCGTGCCGAACGTGCTGTCCGCGGCGGTCATCGGCATCATGTTCAAATCGGTGTTCGGGTTCAACGGACCCATCAACTCCGCGGTGGAGGCACTCGGCGGGGAGCGAGTTGACCCGTTCGTGGACGCGAACCTCGCCATCACGATCATCGTCCTCGCGCTGATCTGGTCCGGGTTCGGGTACCAGGCGCTGCTGCTGCTGAGCGGACTGAGCGCCATCGATCCCGCCGTGTTCGAGGCAGCCGCGCTCGACGGTGCCGGCTGGTGGAAACGGCTCTGGTACATCACCCTGCCCAACATCCGGCGCGTGCTCGGCTTCGTCTTCATCATCAACGTGCTCTACACCTTCAGCTCCCTCTTCGGATTCGTGTTCGTGATGACGGCGGGCGGACCGGGCTACGAGACCACGACCATCGACTACCTGGTGTTCCTGCGCGCGTTCTCCACCACGAACCTCGGCTCCGGTGCGGCGCTCGCCGTACTGCTGTTCCTGTTCATCGGCCTGCTGACCGTCGTGCAGGCAAGATTCTTCAAGCTCTCGGATGAGGACTGACGCATGAGCGCCACCGGAACCAGTGCCACGCTCGCCCGCCGCGGGCGTCGCCCGATCTTCGTCCTGCTGGTCGTGATCGCCCTCACGGTGATGTACCCGATCGTGTTCCTGGGACTCTCCGCGTTCCGCAGCAACGTGGACTATCTGCGTGACCCGTTCGGGCTCCCGACGGAGTTCACCCTGCAGAACTTCGTGGCGCTGTGGACCCAGTACGGGGTCGGCCAGGCGGCGGTCAACAGCCTCTTCGTCGTGCTGGTCGCCATGACGATCCAGGTGACCCTCGCCACCTTCGCCGGCTACGCACTCGCGAAGCTCCCGGTCCCGGGAGCCAAGTACATCCGGGCCTCCTTCGTCTCGGTGATGCTGATCCCCGGGCAGGTCTTGATCATCCCGATCTACCTCCTGCTGTCGCGGCTGAATCTCGTGGGCGAGTTCCCCGGCGTCATGCTCGTGTACATCGCGACCGGTCTGCCGTTCGCCACGTTCTTCCTGTCGCTGACGTTCCGGGCGGTGCCGAACGAGCTGCTCGAGGCGGCGCGGATCGACGGGGCCGGGTTCTTCCGGACGCTCTTCTCCGTCGCCGTGCCGGTCGGCGGCTCCGGCATCGCGACGGTGGCGGTGCTGCAGTTCCTGGCGATGTGGAACGAGCTGCTCTTCGCCTTCATCCTCATGCCCGACAACGACCGCAGGCTCCTCACTCCGGCGCTCGCGGCGATCGGCGACCGGTATCTGACCGACCAGCCCCTGGTGTCGGCGGGTCTGCTGCTCACCGCGCTCCCGCCGATCCTCCTCCTCGTGTTCGCGTCCCGTTACGTGATGCAGGGGCTCGCCGCGGGCGCGATCCGCTGACCCTGCGAATGGCCCGGCCTCCGGGCTGCCCGACCACGCACGCCCACGACGAAAGGCAGCAGCACGCATGACGGCACGACTCCGGGCAACTTCGGCCGACGGCGGAACCCTCCTGCTCGATTCCCGTGGACGCGACCTCCTGGAGCCGTCCCGGCTGTTCCGGCTGGAGCTGAACGGAAGCCGGGTGGAGGCGCTGACGGATGCGGTTGCCGAGAGCGAGGAGGAGACGGCGGTCGTCTCCGGCACTGCCGACGGCACCGCGGTTCGGGTGCGCTGGACGGCCACCCGGATCGCCGGCGAGGCGGTCTGGGAGGCGGGCCTCGTGCTCACGAACGAGGGCGAGGCGCCGGTGCGAGTCACACGGATGGATCCCGTCGCGGCACGGCTCGTCGCCGAGCGGTGGAGCACGCTGTACTTCCGGTCGGCGTGGGGCGACGAGTTCCGCCCGGAACGCGGACTCACCGATTGGGAACTGCACCTCGACTCCAGGTCGGGCAGGTCGTCACACGGCACGAGCCCGTGGCTCGGGCTCGAGCGCGATGGCGTCGGGCTGATCGTGAGCCCCGCGTGGAGCGGCAACTGGCACATCGATCTCGCTGAGGGGCGGCTGGTGACGGCCGGCATCTCGACCTGGCAGTTCGCCACCGAGCTCGCGCCGGGGCAATCGGTTACAGCCCCATCGGTCGTGCTCGCGGTGGGCGACGACATCGACGGCGCGGCGGTGGCGCTCACCCGAGCCGTCGGCGCGGCGTGGGTGCCGCGCTCGGCTGCGTCCGAGGAGCTGCCCGTCGAATGGAACCACTGGTGGCCGTACGAGGACGTCGAGGTGAACGAGCAGGTCATCTGGGACAACGCAGCGATCGCCGCGGACCTCGGCATCGGCGTCAGCACGGTCGACGCCGGCTGGTTCGGCGATGCCGACGCCGCGAGCCACTGGCAGGAGCAGCGGGGCGACTGGCATCACACCAACACCGTCCGGTTCCCGGGCGGGCTCGCGGCGCTCGGGGAGGGGATCCGGGCGGCCGGGACCAAACCGGGCATCTGGATGGAGGCGGAGGCGGTCGGCTCCGCAACGACGCTCCGTGCGGAGCACCCGGAGGTGCTGGCGCTGGCGTCCGAACGGTTCCGCCCCGACCCCTCCTACCGGAGGCAGACGGAGTCGCTCGATCCGGACGACCCCTCGTTCCTCGGCTACGTCTGTCTGGGCTCCGAGGCGGGCAGGCAGCATGTGGCCCGCTCACTCGACGCCGTGGTCCGGGAGATGGGCGCCGAGTGGCTGAAGCTCGACTTCAACATCGATCCTGACTCTGGCTGCACCCGCACGGATCACGGCCACGGCGTCGAAGACGGCCTGTTCCGCCATTACGAGGGTCTGTATCGGGTGCTCGATGAGTTCCGGGAAGCCCACCCCCAGGTGATCCTGGAGGCGTGCTCCTCCGGGGGGCTGCGGCTCGACCTGGGGATCGCCCGCCATGTGCACTGCATCTTCCTCTCCGACCCCGACTACACCGAGCACCACCTGCAGGTGCTCTGGGGTGCCAGCCTGATGCTGCCTCCGGTCGCGATGCTGCACTGGCCGTGGTCCCAGTGGCGGGGCGACTACCCGCCGTCCCAGCTGGACTTCTCGGCCCTCACCCGGGACGAGTTCGACACGATCCTGCGCGCCGCCCTGCTCCACCGGTTCGGGGTCTCGCTGCGCCTGCCGGAGCTGAGCGACGAGCAGCGGGAGAGCCTCCGAGAACACGTCCGCATGTTCACCGAGACCATCGCACCGTTCGTCCGCGACGGCGTGCTCACCCGGCTCACCGGGCAGCCGCTGCGCGTCGGACGCGGTGAGCGCAGCCCTGCGTTCCAGCTCACGCTCGACGACCGCCGGCTGCTGGCCGCGTTCCGGCTTGAGGGCGGCCGCACCCCGGACCGGCTGCGCTTCGACGGGCTGCACCCGGACGTGCAGTACAGGGTCACGGATCTGGCCACCGGCGACTCGCGTCCGCTCTCCGGCGCGGAGCTCTCAGGAGACGGCGTTACCGTCGACGACCGGGGCGGCCGGGTGTCGTCCTGGCTGCTGCTCGCCGAGCCCGCCACCTGACCGTCGGTGGCCCCCATACGGCGGTCGGGCTCACGGAACGAGATCCGAAGGAACTGCATGATCGACCTGACCGCGCCCGTGGGCGAGGCATTCCCCCCGGCCCGGGCGCGGACCCCGGCCGCGACACTCTCCTCAGACGCACCGGTGCAGAGCCTCGACGGCATGTGGCGGTTCCGGTACTCGCGGACCGTCGCGGACGCTCCCGACGGCGTCGAGGCGCCGGACTACGACGACAGCGACTGGAGCGAAATCCCGGTCCCATCGAGCTGGGGAATGCCGTGGCACGACCGGACGCTCGGGGCGGACCACGGTGCGCCTGCCTACACGAACGTGCAGTACCCCTTCCCGGTCGACCCGCCCTTCCCGCCGGACGCCAACCCGGTCGGCGATCACCGCCTGCGTTTCGACGTGCAGGAGCTGCTTCCGCGCACCGAGCTCCGCTTCGCCGGCATCGAAGGCGCGGCGACAGTGTGGCTGAACGGCACGCTTCTCGGCACCACGCGGGGCAGCCGACTGCCGTCGGTCTTCGACGTCAGCGACGTCGTCATCGCCGGCGCGAACGTGCTGGTGGTGCGGATCGCTCAGTTCTCTGCGGCCAGCTACCTCGAGGACCAGGACATGTGGTGGCTGCCCGGGATCATCCGCAGGGTCGAGCTGGCGTCGAGGCCCCATGGCGGCATCGACGACGTCTTCGTGCACACCGACTACGACCCCGCCACCGGCGGCGGCACGCTCACCGTGGATGCCGTCGTGCACGGCGGCGGCACGGCCGAGATCCGGCTCGCCGAGCTCGGCGTCGTCGCCCCCGCCGGCGACACACTCGCGCTCGACACGGTCGAACCATGGTCGGCGGAGCAGCCGCGGCTGTACGAGCTCACCGTGAGCACGCCGGCCGAGACCGTGACGCTCCCCATCGGCTTCCGCACCGTGGAGATCCGCGACGCGCAGTTCCTGGTGAACGGCCGGCCGGTGCTGCTGCGCGGCGTCAACCGGCACGAGCACCACCCGGACTCCGGTCGCGCCGTTCCCCGGGACACGGTCGAGCAGGAGCTCCGGCTCATGAAGCAGCACAACGTCAACGCGATCCGCACCTCGCACTACCCGCCCGACCCGTACCTCCTGGAGCTCGCGGACCGGCTCGGGTTCTACGTGATCGACGAGTGCGATGTCGAGACGCACGGCTTCGGACTGGTCGGGTGGCGGCGGAACCCGTCGGACGAGCCGGAGTGGGCCGACGCCTACCTCGACCGAGCGCGCCGGATGGTGGAGCGCGACAAGAACCATCCCTGCATCGTGATGTGGTCGCTCGGCAACGAGGCGGGAACGGGCCGCAACCTCGCCGCGATGTCGGAGTGGATCCGCGGGCGCGACGCATCCCGCCCCATCCACTACGAGGGCGAGCAGGACTGCGCCTACCTCGACGTCTGGTCCCGCATGTATGCGCCGCCCTCCGACGTGGCGCTCATCGCCACCTTCGACGAGCCGCCGCTCGACGACCCGGACCTCGACGCCCGCCGCCGCGCGATGCCGTTCGTGCTGTGCGAGTACGCCCACGCCATGGGGAACGGCCCCGGGGGCCTCGACGAGTACCAGGAGCTGTTCGAGTCGAGTCCGCGGCTGATGGGCGGGTTCATCTGGGAGTGGCTGGAGCACGGCATCCGCACGACCGACGCCGACGGCAGACCGCGGATCGGCTACGGAGGGGACTTCGGTGAGGTGGTGCACGACGGCAACTTCGTGATCGACGGACTCGTCTCCGCCGACCGCGAGCCGCGGCCGCAGCTCGAGGATCTCGCCGTGGTGTTCGCGCCGGTGCGCCTCACCATCGACCCGGCTGGGCAGACCCTTACGGTGCGGAACCGCTACGACTTCACCGGCACGGGTTCCCTCGCCTTCGCCTGGCGCTTCGAGGCCGCGGACGGCACCGCCACCGAGGGCCGGATCGAGGTGCCCGAGGTGGCGGCGCGCGCGCAGGCGGACGCCCCGCTGCCGCAGGAGGCCCTCGCTGCGTCGGCCGGGGGAGCCGGTGTGCTCACCGTGTCCGCGGTGCTCGCCGCGGACGCCGATTGGGCGGAGGCGGGGCACGAGGTGGCGTGGTCGCAGCGCTCCACCGTGACCTCGGCATCGCTGGACTCCACTCGCACAGCGCCGGCCGCCGGCGCAGCGTCGATGACCGGCAACGCAGGGATCGCGACGGTGGAACCGCGCACCGGCGCGCTCGTCGCCCTCGGCGATATCGACGTCGCCGACTGGCGCCTCGAGCTGTGGCGCGCGCCGACCGACAACGACCGGGGACGGGGCTGGGAGGAGCGCGACGAACCGCCGATGAGCGAGCGGTGGACCGCCGTCGGGCTCGACCGACTGGTCTCGCGGCTCGTGTCGTTCGACGCGGACTCCGACGGGGTCCGGGCGGTCACCCGGGTGTCCGCCGCCGCGCACGATTGGGGCGTGCTGCTCGACTGCGCCTGGACCGGCGTTGTCGACGGTGTCCGCCTGGATGTGTCGGTGATGCCGGACGGCGGCCCGATCGCCGTTCCGTGGGCGCGCCTGGGATTGAGCTTCTCGATTCCGGGGGAGTTCGGAGCGGTCGAATGGTTCGGACGCGGCCCTGGACCCGGCTACCCGGACACCGGTCAGTCCGCGCGGCTCGGCTGGCATTCCGCGACGGTGGACGAGCTCCAGACCCCGCACGTGCGGCCGCAGGAGAGCGGTGCGCGCCGAGACGTCCACGCCTTCCGACTCTCCGACGGGAAGGGCAGGGCTCTCCGCACCGGGGGAGACCCGTTCGCGCTCACGGTCCGTCCGTGGAGCACCGAGGCGCTCGCCGCCGCGACGCACCGGGAGGAGCTCGCCGGCGACGGGCGGACGCATATCGTGATCGACCATCTGCAGCATGGGATCGGGACCGCCTCCTGCGGGCCCGGCGTGCTCTCGCAGTATGTGCTGTGGCCGGGGCCGGCGCGGTTCCAGCTCCGATTCACCGCCTGACGGGCGCGGGCGGGCCCAAGCGTTCAGCCGGCCGCTTGTAGGCTCATCCCGACCAAGGAGGCACATTGGCGGACCGGCTGAACGGCAAGACCGCGCTGGTGACGGGCGCCGGGGCCGGCATCGGCCGCACCGTCGCACTCCGGTTCGCCAGGGAGGGTGCGAGGGTCGTCTTCGCCGACGTCGACGGCGTCGCAGCCGAGGCCGCCGCGGACCAGGCCGGCGAGCGCGGCAGGGCAGCGACCATGGACATCTCCGACGAGGGGTCCGTGGAGTCGGCGTTCGCCGCACTCGCCGACGACGGCTGGACCCCAGACGTGGTGGTCGCGAACGCCGGCGTACAGCTGTTCGGCAAGGATGCGCGAATCGGGGACCTCGAACTCCAGCACTGGCGGCGAACGATCGACGTGAACCTCACCGGCACATTCCTCACCATGAAGCATGCGGTGCGCGCGATGGTTCCGAACGGCGGGGGATCGATTCTCGTGACCGGCAGCCCCACGGGGATCCGCGGCGGGCAGGCCTCCGGGTTCACCGCGTACAGCACGTCGAAGGCGGGCATCCACGGCATGGCCGGCACCGCGGCGATCGCGTACGCGGCCGAGGGCGTCCGGGTGAACACCGTCGTGCCGACCTATACCGAGACGGGCCTCGTATCACCCTTCAGCTCGGACCCGGAGATCCGGGCGAACATCATCCGCGGCATCCCGCTCGGCCGCCCGGGGGCGCCCGAGGACCTCGAGGGCATCATGGTGTTCCTGGCGAGCGACGAGTCGGCGTTCGCGACCGGCGGCATCTTCGCCGTCGACGGCGGCATGACCGCGCTGTAGGCGCGGGCTGGTCAGCGCGTCGGGGGCGCTGTCGACTCGCGCACCACCAGGGCGGAGGGCAGCACCCGCAGGTCGACGCGCTCGCCCGACTCGATGTGGCGGCGGATCATGTCGAACGCCACGACCCCGAGCTCGTCGAAGTCCATCCGCATGGTCGTCAGCGGCGGCGAGTAGAACGCCGTCTCCGGCATGTCGTCGACACCGACGATCGAGAAGTCGCGGGGTGACTCGAGCCCGCGGGAGCGCATCGCGCTCAGAAACCCGAGCGCGATCGCGTCGTTCGCCGCGAACACCGCCGTGAAGGACGCCGGGTCGACCGTGAGGCCGGCGTGGTGCCCGGACTCGGCTCCCCAACTGGTTCCCGGGACTGGGGCCGGCACGTCGAGACCGGCCTCCTTCATCGCCTCGGTGTAGCCGCGCTCGCGTTCGATCGCCTCGTTGCGGTTCTGCGGTCCGCAGATGTGGAGAATGCGCTCGTGGCCGAGCTCGATGAGATGCCGAGTGGCGAGGAGCCCCGCCTCATGGGAGTTCAGCGCGACGGTGTCTGCGGTCGGGAGCGGCCTCCCGGACAGCGTGACGACGGGAAGCTGCTCGGAGATGCCCTCCAGCAGTTCGTCCGCGTCGCGGTACTGGGTCGCGAGGATGATGCCGTCGACCTGCAGCGACTGCAGCGTGTCGAGTCCCCGGCGAGCCTCCTCGAGCGCGCCGGGATCATCGATGTCCACGTCGATGTGGCTGATGACGATCGAGTAGTCGGTCGCGTGCGCCGCCGCGGTCACGCCGGCGTACGTGGCGGATACGCCGTAGTTCATCGTGCCCATCGTCAGCACACCGATGGTGTTGGTCCGGTTCACCCGGAACGCCCGGGCGACATGGTTCGGCCGGTACCCCAGTTCGGCCACCGCGGCCTCGATACGGGTCCGGGTCTCCGCACTGACGTAGCCGGTTCCGGTGAAGAAGCGCGACACGGTCTGTGCCGAGACGTCCGCGAGTCGCCCGACGTCCGCCATGCTGGGCCGCGTGCGCGGCGCGATGCGTGATGGTGTCGATGACATCGCGCCGCTCCCTTCTCTGCTCCGAGGCGAAATTCTCCTCAGGATACCTGCCGCGCGATGCGGATCCGACCCGGTTGGGGAGGGTTCCCGGCATCTACATTATGACCAGTTTCCGGAATAAGTGATCGATAACTTGACACCGCTTAAGTGATCGATAACCTATCACTCAGGCGTCGCGAATCACCGGGCGTCGGACAGCGGCGTTTGACCCCTCAGGCGTCACCACAGTGAAAGGACGCAAGGATGCGTGCAGGACTCAAGCCGGTCGCGTTGGCCGCCGGCGCCGTCATGGTCGCGGGACTCGCCGGTTGTGCCGGCGGAGGCTCGGGCGGCGGCAAGACCGAGGTGACCTGGTTCAAGCTCACCGAGACCGCCGGAACGGCGAACGAGACGATCAAAGAGATCGTCGCCGACTTCGAAGCCGAGAACGAGGACATCGACATCGTCGTCGAGGAGCGTGCGGTCGACGCGCACAAGGACGCGCTTCGCACCACACTCGGCACCAACGGCGCGCCAGACATCTTCTTCTCCTGGGCAGGCCCCGGTCTCGGCGGCGAGTTCATCGAGGCCGGCGCGAGCCTGGACCTCGAGGAGTACTACGAGGAGTACGACTGGGCCGAGCGCTTCTCGGAGGCCACCATGGAGACCGTCACCCAGTACGGGGGCTACGACGGCGTTCCATACACACAGCGTGGTGAGGCCCTCTTCTACAACAAAGACCTGTTCGCCGAGGCCGGCATCGACAGCGTGCCCACGACCTACGAGGAGCTGGTCGACGCGGCCGAGAAGCTGAAGGCGGCAGGCATCACTCCGATCCAGTTCGGCGGCACTGTCAACTGGCACGTCATGCGGCTGCTCGACGCGATCCTCGAGACGAAATGCGGCGCCGACGGGTACCAGGCGCTCGTCACCGGTGAGGCGAGCTGGGCCGAAGAGGACTGCGTCACCGAGACGTTCACCGAGTTCGAGATGTGGACCGGCGAGTACCTGAACGACGGGTTCATCTCGATCAACAACGACGAGTCGAGCGCGCTCTTCTACGCCGGG
The DNA here is from genome assembly GCF_042434515.1 of Lysobacter korlensis. Lineage (NCBI taxonomy): Bacteria > Pseudomonadati > Pseudomonadota > Gammaproteobacteria > Lysobacterales > Lysobacteraceae > Lysobacter > Lysobacter korlensis. The sequence continues at coordinate 769,671 of NZ_JBHLTG010000002.1, read as the reverse complement.
GAGGCGGCGATGGCGTTCGAGGGCGACTGGTTCAACCAGGCGATCCGCGACAACGGGATGGATGAGGCGACCGTCGGCATCTTCCCGTTCCCGACCGGCACGGGCCGCATCTACGGCTTCAACGAGAACAACTACATCACCACGAACTCGGACAACCCGGATGAGGCGGCCGCGTTCCTCGACTACCTCACGTCCGAGGAGGCGCAGGAGAAGTTCATCGCCGCGTTCGGCAGCCAGTCGGTCAACGTCAACGTCACGTCCGCGAGCGACAGTGAGCTCGACCAGGCCTGGGGCCCCATCTTCGAGAACGCGACCGGCGTCTACATGAACAACGATCAGAACCTCTCGCTCGCCGAGACGACCGAGTACTGGCGCATCCAGAACCTCGTCGCCACGGGTGAGCTCGACCCGGCCGACGCCGGAGCCGAGTTCCAGAAGTTCGTCGACCAGCAGTAATCCAGCTCGGCAGGCTGGGGCGGCGTACGCCGCCCCAGCCCCCCGACTCCCACCATCCCGCAACGTCGCAAGGGATACGCATGTCAACCACCATCGCGCCGCACACCCCGCCGGCGAACCGCAAGCGCCCCGCCTCGCGCCGGCGAGCGAAGAAGGCGACCCACGTCGGCTTCGTCGCAGCGCTTCCGTTCCTCGCCCCCGCGCTCGCCGCCTACCTCGTCTTCGTCGTCGGGCCGACGGTCGAAGCGGTCCGCCTCAGCTTCTTCGAGTGGTCCGGCTTCCAGGGGGCGCCCCAGGAGTTCGTCGGACTGCAGAACTACGTCCGGATCTTCACGCAGGACCCGGTGTTCTGGACCGCGTTCACGAACACCGTCATCTGGGTGATCATGTCGCTCATCATCCCGGTGGCGCTGGGCCTCGTCCTGGCGATCGCCCTCAACCGGCCGCTGTTCGGCCGCAATGCCTTCCGGTCGCTGTTCTACATCCCAGGCGTGCTGGCCCCGATCGCGATCGCGAACATGTGGCGGTGGATGTACAACCCGAACTTCGGGGTCGGTGTGACGCTCGCCGAGATGTTCAACGCGCCGTGGCTCGCCGAGATCCAGTGGCTCGGCGACCGGAATCTCGCGCTGTACTCGATCTTCGCGGCCTTCGTCTGGCAGATCGCCGGTACGAACATGGTGCTGTTCCTCGCCGGACTGCAGTCCGTCTCGGTGGAGCACGTGGAGGCGGCGAAGCTCGACGGGGCGAACGCCTGGCAGGTGTTCCGCAACGTGACACTCCCCGCGCTCCGCCCGATCACGGTGGTGGTCGTCGTGCTGACCATCATCAACTCCATCAAGGTCTTCGACCTCATCGTCGGCATGACCGGCGGAGGACCTGCGCAGTCCACGCAGGTGCTCGCCCTGTGGTCGTTCACCCAGTCGTTCGGAAACAACGAGTACGGCATGGGCAACGCCATCGCGACCGTGCTGCTCGTGATCACCCTGATCATCGTCGTGCCGTACATGGCATGGACCGCAAGGCAGGAGAAGCACTCGTGAGCCTCTCGACCGTCCCGCCCGCAGCCACGGCCGCTGCGATCGCCGGGAAGCGCCGGCAACGAGGTTTCGGCAGTTCGCGCCGCGACTACGTCAAGATCGGCCTCTGGATCGCTCTGGTGATCGCCGTGCTGATCTGGTCGATCCCCATCATCTTCATGGTATTCACGTCACTGAAGAGCGAGGCGGACGTATTCGGCACCCCCGCCTTCGTTCCGCCGTGGTCGCCCGAGTGGAACAACTACGTCGAGGCGCTCGACCAGGGCAACCTCCTCGGCGCCGGCACGAACAGCCTGATCATCGCGCTCTTCAAGGTGCCGCTCGGACTGCTGATCTCGGCAGCGGCCGCGTTCGCCCTTGCGCGGCTGCGCTTCCGCCGTCAGAGGCTGCTGATGGGCATCATCGCCATGGGCGCCATGGTGCCGATCCAGGTCGCGATTGCGCCCCTCTTCCAGGTGATCAACGGACTCGACCTGCTGAGCACGCACATCGGCGTGATCCTGCCCTACATCGCGTTCGGCCTGCCGTACACGACCTTCATCCTGTACGGGTTCTTCCGCTCGATCCCGCACGAGCTGGACGAGAGCGCGCGGATCGACGGCGCGGGCAACTGGCGACTCTTCTTCCAGATCATCCTGCCGTTGTCGAAGCCAGCGCTCGCGGCGCTGTTCATCCTCGACTTCGTCGCGACCTGGAACGAGTACGCGATCGCCCTTGCGCTGCTGCAGAGTCAGGACTCCTGGACCATTCCGCTCGCGATCCAGGGGTTCCAGTCCCAGTTCACCAGTTCATACGGCCCGCTCAACGCGTTCACCATCATGTCGGTCTTCCCCGTGCTGATCGTGTACCTGATGTTCCAGCGGTACTTCGTCGAAGGCGCCTTCGCCGGCGCCGTGAAAGGCTGATCCACTTGCCCGCGCTCACCCAACCGGCTCCCTTCACCGCGGCGACACCGCTCTTCGAGGTGTTGCATGATCACCGGGGCTACGAGATCGTCTCGAAACACCTGCCGGGTCTCGTGCACTCCTCGACACTCCACACGCTGCACGGGTACCCGATCGGACTCGTGCTCGAGACGGAGGCGGACCTCGTCGACGATCCGGTCACCCAGGCGCTCATCCTGTCCCAGATCCGCGCCATCGATCGAGACGTGCCCGCGCCGCACCGGCACCCTGAGAGCCTCGTCGAGCCGTCGAAGGACTACGAGGACGCGGACGTGGGGCTCGGCTCCGCCGAGGTGAGCTGGACAGAGACCGTGCCGCTCTACGGCCGGTTCGAGCTGCGCCTGGATGGTCCATCGCACGGCAACCCCTTCGTCGACGTCGACCTGCGGGCGGAGGTCGACGGGCCGGCCGGAGCCTCGTCGGTCCCCGGCTTCTATGACGGCGACGGCCGCTTCCTGCTCCGGTTCCTGCCGGAGCACGAGGGGACCTATTCGTTCCTGACCTCCAGCAACGCGCGGTCGCTCGACGGGATCGCGGGCTCCTTCCAGGTCACGCCGCCACGTCCGGGCTCGCATGGCCCGGTGCGAGTGTCCGATACGTTCCACTTCGCGCACGCGGATGGCACGCGCCATCGTCCCATCGGCACCACCTCCTACGTATGGACGCACCAGGGCGAGGAGCTCGAGGAGCAGACCCTCGCCTCGCTCGCAGCGGGTCCGTTCAACAAGATGCGGATGTGCGTCTTCCCGAAGTCGTACCTGTTCAACGAGAACGAGCCGCAGCTCTATCCGTTCGAGGGATCACCCACGGAGGGCTTCGACTTCCAGCGGCCGTCGCCGCGATACTGGGCCCACCTCGAGCGGCGCATCGAGCAGCTCGGCGAGCTGGGCATCGAGGCCGACCTGATCCTGTTCCACGGGTACGACCGGTGGGGCTTCGCGACCATGGATCCGGTTGCGGACGACCGGTATGTGAAGTACGCGGTCGCCCGGCTGGCCTCCTTCGCCAACGTGTGGTGGTCGCTCGCCAACGAGTACGACCTGCTGTTCGACAAGGACACCGAAGACTGGGAGCGCTTCGCGCGCATCGTGCAGGAGAACGACCCCGCCGGCCACCTGCTGTCGATCCACAACTGCCGCGAGTTCTACGACCACTCGCGTCCGTGGATCACGCACGCCAGCATCCAGCGGCAGGACATCTACAAGACCTCGGAGCTGAGCGGTGAATGGCGTGAGCGGTGGGGCAAGCCCGTCGTCATCGACGAGTGCGCGTACGAGGGCAACATCGACCAGGGCTGGGGCAACATCACCGGCGAGGAGATGACCCGGCGCTTCTGGGAGGGCGCGGTCCGGGGTGGGTACGTCGGCCACGGCGAGACCTACATGCACCCGGAGGACATCCTCTGGTGGGCGAAGGGCGGCACCCTGCGCGGCAGCTCGCCGGCTCGCATCGGCTTCCTCCACGAGGTGCTGAAGGACGGTCCCGACTTCCTCGAGCCGTCACCGCTCGACTGGGACATCCCGCGCGCGGGCGTCGATGGGGAGTACTACCTCTATTACTTCGGGTTCAACCAGCCGACCTACCGGCGGTTCCTGCTCGATCCGGCGGTGGAGTACACGGTCGACGTGATCGACACGTGGGACATGACGGTCACCCGCCTCGAGGGCACGTACTCCGGGCGGTTCCGGATTCCGCTTCCCGGCAAGCAGTTCGTCGCGGTCCGGCTGCAAGCCGTGCGATGAGCGCCGGGCGAACGACTGCGGACTTCGTAGAGAAGATCGAGGCGCTCTCGCTCGAGCAGAAAGCCCGGCTCGTCACCGGGGCGGACTTCTGGAGCACGATCGCGGTCCCCGAGATCGGGCTCCGCTCCATGGTGATGTCCGACGGCCCGGCGGGCGTCCGCGGGCCGGCGTGGGATGAGCGCGATCCGTCCCTCAACCTGCCGTCGGCGACCGCGCTCGCCGCCGCCTGGGACGTGAGGATGGCGTACCGGTACGGCGCCGCCGCGGCCGCCGAGGCCAGGCGCAAGGACGTCGACGTCGTCCTCGGGCCCACCATCAACCTGCACCGGTCACCGCTCGGCGGCCGGCACTTCGAGGCGTTCAGCGAAGACCCGCTGCTGAGCGGGGAGCTCGCCGCCGCGTACGTGCGGGGACTCCAGGACAACGGCGTCGCCGCGACCCCGAAGCACTACGTCGCGAACGACTCGGAGACCGACCGATTCACGGTCGATGTCCGAGTGGACGAGCGGACGCTCCGCGAGGTGTATCTGCTGCCGTTCGAGTACGCGGTCGAGGCGGGCGCCTGGGCGATCATGAGCGCGTACAACTCGGTCAACGGCACGACGATGTCGGAGCACGACCTGCTGCAGTCGCCCCTGTCCACGGAATGGGGCTTCGACGGTGTGGTCGTCAGCGACTGGACGGCGGTACGGAGCCTCGCCGCGGCGGACGCCTGGCAGGACCTCGCGATGCCGGGTCCCGAAGGAGCCTGGGGCGACGCGCTGATCGAGGCGGTCCGCGACGGCCGGATCGCGGAAGCCGCCCTGGACCGCAAGGTGGAGCGGCTGCTGCGGCTCGCCGCCCGGGTCGGCGCGCTCGACGGCGCCCAGGCGGTCGAGCCGGCCGAGGTCGACGGGCCGGCATTCGCCGCCGAGGCGGCGCGGGAGGGCATGGTGCTGCTGCGGAACGAGCGCGAGCTGCCGTGGGATCCCGCCGCGATCTCGAGCATCGCCGTCATCGGCCACAACGCCCTCGAGGCGCGCACGCAGGGCGGCGGCAGCGCCACCGTGATCCCTGACCACGTCGTGAACCCGCGGCAGGGCGTGATCGAGGCATTCCCCGACGCTCACATCACCTACTCGCTCGGTGCGGTCGTGCAGGAGGGACTCGCACAGCTCGAACTCGACGAACTGGTGAACCCGGTGACCGGCGAGCCGGGCGTCGCGGTGCGGTTCCTCGACGGCGACCGTGAGCTGTTCGCTGAGCACCGGCGCTCGACAGAGCTCGTCTGGTTCGGAGGCAGCGCCCCGATCGGCGCCTCGACGCGCGTGATCCTCTCGACCCGCTACACCCCGGACTCGACCGGCATCCTGCAGCTCGGCTTTGCGAGCCCCGCCCGCGGCCGGCTCTTCATCGACGAACAGGAGGTGCTCGAAGGGCGAGCGGATACGGAGGGGCTCGACCTCGCCACCGTGCTCCTCGCGCCCCCGGCCCTCACCACGCCGGTCGCGCTGACCGCCGGCGTGACGGTCGACCTTCGCTGCGAGCTCGACGTCGGGGCCGGGGAGCTGGCGCTCGGCGACGCGCTGAGCCTCACCGTCGGAGTCGCCCCGGACCGGAGCGATCCCGAGGGCCTGCGTCGCGCTGCGGTCGACGCCGCGCGCGCGGCCGACGTGGCAGTCGTCGTGGTCGGCACCAACGCGCAGGTGGAGTCGGAGGGGTTCGACCGCACGGACCTGAGCCTCCCAGGCGACCAGGACGAACTGGTCCGCGCCGTCGCACGAGCGAATCCGCGCACCGTGGTGGTGATCAACTCGGGAGCGCCGGTGCTCCTTCCATGGCGGGAGGAGGTCGCCGCCGTGCTGCTCAGCCATTTCGGCGGGCAGGAGTTCGGCGTCGCGCTCGGCGCCGTGCTGTCCGGCGCCGCGGAGCCCGGCGGCAGGCTCACGACCAGCTGGCCGGCGGCGATCGACGACGTGCCGGTCCTCGGCACCACGCCGACCGACGGACGGCTCTCCTACGGCGAGGGAATCCACATCGGCTACCGCGCGTGGCTGCGGTCCGGAGCTGAGCCCGCCTATCCCTTCGGCTACGGACTCGGCTACACCCACTGGGCATTGGACGACGTCGATGTCGTCCCCACGCCGGACTCGGCGCAGCTCGAGATCCGGGTGCGAGTCCGCAACGCCGGCCAGCGGCCAGGGAAGCAGGTCGTACAGCTGTACGCCGAGCGCTCGGACGGCCCGATCGACCGGCCGGTGCGCTGGCTGGTCGGCTTCGGCACCCTGCGGGCCGAACCGGGCGAGACGGCGACCGTCGCGATCCCCGTGCGCGACCGCGCCCTCGCGCACTGGACGGCGGACGGGTGGCGGGTCGAGCCCGGCCGGTTCACGCTTCGTGCTGCATTCTCCGCCGCCGATGCAGGCAAGAGCGTGTCCATCGATGCGCCGATCGGCGCGAAGGGGGATCCGCAGTGACGAACCCGTCCCTGGTGCTCACCGCACAGGTCGAGCCCCGCGCTCGTGTGCTGATCGACAACGACTTCTCGGGCGACCCGGACGACCTGTACCAGCTGGTCCACCATCTGCTCGCCCCGTCGGTGTCCGTGGTCGGCGTTCTCGGCTCACACCTCAGCGTCGGCGACGTCTTCGACCCCTCAGAGCGGCAGGCCGAGAACGCCGTGCGGATCGCCGAGGAGACGCTCGAGGTGCTGGGCATGTCCGGGGCCGTGCCCGTGTATCAGGGCTCGAACGCTGCGCTGGTGGACGGCAGGACGCCGCAGCCGGCCCCCGCAGTGGACGCCATCCTCGCCGAGGCCCGGAAGGAGAGCGACCTGCCGCTGTACTTCTGCGCCGGGGCCGGTCTGACCGACCTCGCGTCGGCGCTGATGATCGACCCGACGATCGCGGAGCGGATGACCCTGGTTTGGATCGGCGGCGCCGAGCATGCCGACCTGGCGACCCCGCCGGCCGGCGCCACGGACGTCGAGTACAACCACAACATCGACCGCGAGGCTGTGCGCTACGTCTTCAACGAGACCGCCATCCCCATCTGGCAGTTCCCGCGCGACATGTACCGGCAGGCGCTGGTCAGCCACGCGGAACTCGAGACACGAGTCGCGCCGTGCGGGCCGGTCGGCGAGTACCTGGTTCGGTCGATCGCCACGGCGATCAACCGCATGACCGAGCACGGACGCCCGATGGGGGAGACCTACGCCCTCGGTGACAGCCCGCTGGTGCTGGCGACGGCGCTGCAGTCGGCGTTCCAGCCCGATACCTCGTCGAGCGACTTCCTCGTCCGCCCGACACCGGCGATCGACGAGCACGACTCGTACGCCGGCGTGAGCCCGAACGCCAGGCCGATGCGCGTCTACACCAGACTGGACACACGCTTGATGTTCGAGGACTTCTACGCTCGGCTGGCACAGCACGCGTCGCGGACGCGGTGAACACCGGAGAGGACGGCTCATGCCGCAACGACTGACTGGCAAGACGGCGCTCGTCACCGGAGCGGCCGCCGGAATCGGCAAGGCGGTCGCCGACCGCTTCGCGGCGGAGGGTGCGCGCGTGATCTACGCCGATCGGAACGAGGCCGGCGCCGCTGAGGCGGCAGGCTCCGCCCCGGACCGCCGCCCGGTCGCGATGGACATCTCCGACGAGGCCAGCGTCGAGCGCGCGTTCGCGGAGCTCGGCGAGGCGGGATGGCGCCCCGATGTTGTCGTCGCGAACGCGGGGGTCCAGCTCTTCGGGCACGACGCGAAGGCCGCGGACCTCGATCTCGAGGTGTGGAAGCGCACGCTCGACATCAACCTCACCGGCACCTTCCTCACGCTCAAGCACTCGGTCCGGTCGATGCTCGAATCCGGTGGCGGGTCGATCATCGTCACCGGCAGCCCCACCGCGCTGAACGGCGAGGGCAACGAGTTCACCGCCTACAGCTCCTCGAAGGCGGGCGGGCATGGACTCGCCCGAGCCGTCGCGGCCGCGTACGCCAAGGACGGCATCCGGGTCAACATCGTCGTTCCCGGCTACACCGAGACGCCGCTCGTGACCGCCATCAGCGACGACCCGGAATCGCGGGCGGCCATCATCGGCCGCATCCCGCTCGGCCGTGCAGGAACGCCGCGCGACGTGGAGGGCATCATGGTGTACCTGGCGAGCGATGACAGCGCCTTCGCGACCGGCGCCGAGTTCCGGGTGGACGGCGGGATGACGACGCTGTGACGGAGCCGGCTGCCGACCTGACGGAGTACGAGGCCGCGGAAGCCGCGTGGGGGCATTCCGAGATACGGCCCGAGCGGTGGCTGTGCGGCCCCTGGGCGATGGAGCGTCGCGGCGACGAGCTGGCCGACATCGCGTTCGACGGGAGCCCGGTGCTCCGCATGATCCGCGCGGTGGTCCGGGACCGGGACTGGAACACCGTTCCCGTCTCCGTCGAGGCGGCCGAGCACGCCGAGGACGGCCTCCAGCTGCAGCTGCACTTCGAGGGCTTCGGCGGTCGGTTCGAAGGGTCGATGACCCTGCGTGCCGACACCGGCCAGCTCCAGGTGCGGCTCGATCTCGAGGCGCTCCAGGACTTCGAGCGAAACCGCATCGGCCTCGTGGTGCTGCACCCGCCTGGCGTCGCCGCGGCGAAGCTCACGGTGGGGCATCCCGACGGCTCGGCCACCGAGACCTCGTTCCCCGAACGCATCGCACCGCACCAGCCGGCCATGGACATCGCGACGCTCGGCTGGTCGCTCGATGGGGTCGCGAGCGAGGCCCGATTCTCCGGCGAGGTGTTCGAGATGGAGGACCAGCGCAACTGGACCGACGCCTCGTTCAAGACCTACAGCACGCCGCTGAGGCTGCCGTTCCCCGTGCTGGTCCGGGCGGGGGAGCGGATCCAGCAGGCGATCACGCTCCGCTCCGCCCGCGTGGCACCCCCGGCCTCTGAGCCGACCCCCGGCATCGTCACGTTCCGCGAGTCCGGCCAGACCGTGCCGGAGCTCGCGGTCGGCGCGTCGACGGCCGCTGGACCGGTGCCGGATGCGGCGCGGACGGCCCCGGGCGGCGCGATCCTCGTCGAGCTCATCGTGGCAACGCCGAACTGGCGGGCGGCCCTGGAGCGAGCGGTCGACGAGGCCGACGGGCGCCCACTCGACGTGCGGATCGTGGCGGCGTCGGCGGGCGAGGTGGAGTCGGCCCTCGACGTGCTCGCCGGATCGGCTCCGCCGCTGACCCGCCTGAGCGTCTACTCCCCGCACACCTCGGTCAGCGAGCCGGACCTGTGGGCAGCGCTTCGCGACGGTGCGCGCCGACGTGGGGTCCGGGCGGACCTGCTCGGCGGCGCCAGGTCGCACTTCACCGAGCTCAATCGCCGGCACCAGGACCTCCCGCCCGACCTTCCGGCGCTGACCTTCAGCATCACGCCGGAGATGCACGCCACGGAGCGTTCCCAGCTCGTCGAGTCCATCGCGATGCAGCGACTGGTCGCCGAGAACGCGGTCCGCATCGGGGCGGGACGGCCGGTGCACATCGGGCCCGTCACGCTGCGTGCCCGCTACAACGCGGTGGCGACCACCCCGCTCTCCGCCGGGGGCGATGCGACCGTCGATCGCGGCTACGGCGCCGAGCTCGTGCCCGAGGCGACCGATCCACGGCAGCGGTCCGGCGCGTTGGCGGCGTGGACCGTCGCGAGTGCGGCGGCGCTGGCGGTGCAGGGCGTCGCGAGCATCGCCTACTTCGAGAGCTGGGGTGCACGCGGTGTCCTGGACCAGCGGGGCGAGCCGTATCCGGTGGCCGGCGCGCTCCGCGACCTGGCCGAGCTCGCCGGCAACCGGCAGCTGGACGTGAGCGGTCTGCCCCCGGGGATCTGGGCGCTCGCGGCTCGCACGCCCGCCGGCGTGATCGCACTGCTGGCGAACCTGCGCTCGACCCCGGCCGGGGCGCAGGTGCAGGGAGCCGGCGCCGTCGAGCTGGCCCCGCTGTCCTATGTTCGGCTGGCGCTTCCCGCCTGACCCGGCACAGCGGGCGGCACTGCGCTCGAATGGTGAACAGCAGTTAACATTGTCGGAGCGCCGCTGAGCCTTCGAGGGTCTCCTGCCGCGCCCATCCCTGGACTGCTTCGACGATGAGGACGACATGACCGAACCGAACGCGCCCCGCGTCTCCCGCACCTGGCTCGAGCACCGCGGCAACCCGGAGTTCCTGGCGGTCCCGTCGCCGCGGATCTCGTGGCAGGTCGAGTCCGACGCCGACGGCTGGACGCAGCGGGCCGTGCGTCTCGACCTGCGGCGCGACGGCCGCGAGGCCGAGGAGGTCTTGCTCGACGGGCGCCGGTCGCAGCTCGTGGAGTGGCCGTTCCCGCCGCTCGACCCATACGGCAGCGCGCGGCTGCGCGTCTCGGTGCAGGGCGCCGACGGGGTGTGGAGCGAGCCGTCCGCGGAGCTGACGGTCCGCACCGGACCGCTCGCCTTCGAGAACTGGCCGGCGCGGTTTCTCGCGTCGCCGACCCCCGAGGAGAACAGCCGCCGGTCGACGCGCTTCCGGACCGTGATCGACGTGCCGGAGGGCGTGGTCGAGGCCACCCTGTCCGCCACGGCCCACGGCGCGTACGAAGCCGTGCTCAACGGCTCGGTCGTCGGCGACGTGGTGCTCACCCCCGGATGGACCGCATACCAGGCGCGACTGCTCGTGCAGACCTTCGACGTGATCGACCTGCTGCGGCCCGGACGGAACGTGCTCGGCGCCACCGTCGGCGAGGGGTGGTACCGGGAGCGCTTCGGGTTCAACGGCTACTTCGAGGTCACCTACGACGGGCCCGTGGCGCTCGCAGCGGAGCTCCGACTGCGGTTCGCCGACGGCTCGGTGCAGATATTCGTCACAGACGGCTCCTGGACCTCGGGCGACGCCGGTCCCGTCGTCGCGTCGAGCATCTACGACGGTGAGACGTACGACGCCCGGCGTGAAGATGACGCCCTCACCGATCCCGACGCAGACTTCCCCGACGCGCATCCGGTCCGGGTGCTCGACGTCGACCCGGGCAAGCTCCGGCCCGCCTCCGGCCCGCCGGTCCGCCGCCTGGAGACCCGGGCGGTTCAGGACGTGATCGTCACACCGTCGGGCAAGACGGTGCTCGACTTCGGCCAGAACGTCGTCGGCTGGGCCGAAATCGATGTGCCGGCCAACGGCGGCGCCGAGGTGACCCTCCGTTTCGCGGAGGTGCTCGAGGACGGCGAGGTCGCGATGCGGCCGCTGCGCAACGCCAAGGCCACCGACGTCTACATCGCCACCGGGCGCCCGGCGTCGTGGAGCCCGCGGTTCACCTTCCACGGCTTCCGGTACGTCGAGGTGTCCGGCTGGCCGGGCGAGCTGGAGCCCGCCGCCGTCCGGGCGATCGTCGTCGGCAGCGACCTCGAGCTGATCGGCGACCTCACCACGAGCGACCCGCGGCTGAACCGGCTCGTCGAGAACGTCCGCTGGTCGATGCGCGGCAATTTCCTCAGTGTGCCGATGGACTGCCCGCAGCGCGACGAGCGGCTCGGATGGACCGGAGACCTGCAGATCTTCGCGCCGACGGCGGCGTTCCTCGCCGACACGACCTCGTTCCTCGGCTCGTGGCTGGAGGATCTCGCAGTCGACCAGCACGACGACGGCAACGTTCCCATGGTCATCCCGGACTCCGTGATGGTCGTCTCCCCGCCCGCCGCGGCATGGGCCGACGCTGCCGTGCTCGTGCCCGAGACCCTCTACCGCGCGAGCGGCGACCGGGGGCTGCTGGAACGGCAGTACCCGTCGATGCGGAAGTGGACGGAGCTCGAGATCCGGCTGCTCGGCGATGACCTGCTCTGGACCGGCGGCTTCCAATGGGGCGACTGGCTCGACCCCACCGCTCCGCCGGAGAACCCCGGGGAGGCGAAGACCGACTCGGACATCCTGGCGACCGCGTGGGCGTTCCGCTCGCTGAACGCCATGGCGAACGTGGCGGGCATCCTGGGTGAAGCGGAGGATGCGGCGCGGTACGCGGACCTGGCCGAGCGCGTCAGGGGCGCGTTCGTCGCTGCCTACGTCACCCCGTCGGGCCGGATGGTGTCGGACACCCAGTCTGCGTATTCCGTTGCGATCGCGTTCGGGCTGATCACGGATCCGGAACAGCGGCGGTTCGCGGGGAACCGCCTCACGGACCTCGTTCGCGCGGGGCAGTTCCACATCCGCACCGGGTTCATGGGGACGCCGTACGTCTGCGAGGCGCTCACCGTCACCGGACACCTCGACGTCGCGTACCGGCTCCTGCTGCAGGACACGCTCCCGAGCTGGCTCTACCCGATCAGCATGGGGGCGACGACGACCTGGGAGCGCTGGGACAGCATGCTGCCCGACGGCCGGGTGAACCCAGGCTCGATGACGTCGTTCAACCACTACGCGCTCGGGGCGATCCTGGACTGGATGCGACGGGCGATCGGCGGCATCGCGGCGGGGGAGCCGGGCTACGCGGTGTCCGACATCGCACCGCTGCCCGGCGGCGGACTGACGTCGGCTCGGGCCTCATTCGAATCCGGCTACGGAACGATCGAGAGCGAGTGGCGGATCCAGGGGAACCGCCTGGTGCTTGACGTCGCCGTGCCACCGAACGCGGAGGCGCGTGTCACGCTGCCCGGGCAGGCGGCAATCGCCGTGGGCAGTGGCCGCCACCGGTTCGAGGCGCCCTACGCCGAACCGGAAGTCCGGGAGCCCGCGCCGCTGAGCCTGGAGTCTCCGCTGGCGGACTTCGCCGACGACCCAGAGGCGGTGAGCGCCCTGCGCGCCGCGATCCGCGCCGTCAGCTACATCGACCCCGCGGGCTGGACCAGCGGTGGCAAGTGGCGCCCGGACAGCCGGCTCATCGACATGCTGAACATGTTCCCCCTGGAGCATGTGCCGGCGGTCCAGGCGGCGATCGACGAGGTGAACGCCCGGCGCGGCTTCTCGCCCACCGGACCCTGACGGGCGAAGCGCGACCCGTTCAGCGACGCGCGGAGGCGAGGAGCTCCTCGAGGTCGTCGTAGAGCGCGGCGAGCCGCTCCTGGTGCAGCATCATGGCATCCGGCTCCGGGGCCTGGCCAGGAAGCGGTCCGAGCGAGACGGCGGCCACCACCTCGTCGAGCGCCTGCTCACGCGCCTCCGAGATGAGCATCGCGATGTGGTTCTCATCCGCGCTGAGCGTCCGCAGTCTGGCGGCGAGGCCGCGGAGCACCTTCTCGCGACGGTCGAGCAGGTCGGCGTCGATCAGCCGGTAGTCGTCCTGGAACAGCGCGCGGCCCTGCCGCTTGATCGCCCGCTCTCGCTCCACCAGCACGCGGTCGGCGTCCGAATCCGTCTCGTTGGCGAGATTGAGCAGCTCCTCGCGCACGGCGGTCGAGTACCACGTGTGGTCGAACGCCTTGCCGTCGCGGAGGGTGCGGAGGATGAAAAGGTTCTTCAGTGCGAGTCGTGCGCCGGCGCACGCGATGAGCACCGCCTCGTCGACCTGCACGTCGATGCTGACGTCCGGAAGCACTCGGGGGGCAGGAAGCCGCCCGGCTCGCCGCCCACCCCGCGGCCATCTCAACGTCACGCCTCCAGCATCGCAGGGATTGCTCCCAGTGGGGTGAGCGTCGGGCGGAGCGCGCGTGCCGAGCTCAGGATCGTCAGCGCAGCGGACGCGGCGCCTGCAGCTCGCGGATGCGGGTGTCCGGGCCGCTGAGCGGCGGGGGAGTCCAGCGGGCGACGGCCTCGCGCGTGCCGGGATCGAGCTCGAACTCGAGCCGGTGCGGGGTCTCCATCATCAGCACCGAGAGATGCAGGCGCCCGTTCCGCCATCCGCCCGTGACCGCGATCGGCGGCCGCCCGTCCGCCTCGCCGACATTCCAGCCGGATCCGTCGAGACGGGCCTCGGCGGCGACGAGGCCGTCCTCGACGAGCCGCACGCGCCAACCGTCGCCGTCCGCGGCGAGGTCGACCGCTTCGACCACCGGGCCCTCCGGCGAGTGAAGGACGGCGTACCCGCCTGCCGGGTCTGCACCGTCCGGCGGCGCAGCGGGTCCGTCGGCAGTCGGCAGGCGCAGTCCGGTCAGGCGCTCCGCGAGCCGGGCGTCCGCGTCCGGACCGGCATCGCCGGGATCCTCCGCCATGGCCGGCAGCAGGTGCGTCCAGACGGCGTCGAGGACCGACTGCATCGCCTCCGTCGACGCGGTCGTCGCGAGCACGACGTCCTGCTCGGGGAGGATCACGCAGAACTGCCCGAACGCCCCGTCTCCGCGGTAGCCGTGCCGGGCGTGCCACACCTGGAACCCGTAGCCGCATGCCCAGTCCGGGCTCCCCTCTCGCGGGGTGTCGATCCAGCGGGTGGAGACCTGCTCCACCCAGCCCGCGGGCAGCAGCTGCTCGCCGTTCCAGCGTCCTCCGTCCAGATACAGCTGGCCGAGCTTCGCGATGGCTTCGGTGGTCGCGTAGAGTCCGCTGAACCCGATCGATCGCCCGTCGGGATGCGACTCCCAGCCCACCGACGGGATGCCGAGCGGGTCGAACAGCCGCGGACGCAGGTATCCCACCAGATCCGTGCCGGCCCGACGCTGCAGAATGGCGGCGACCGTGTAGGTGCACGGCTGGCTGTAGGCGAAGATCGTGCCCGGCTCCTGCTCGGGCTCGTGCAGCAGGAACCCGCGCACCGGCTCGGCAGGGTCCGTCTCCAAGGCGACGTCGAGCATCTCCTGCGTGTGGCCGCTCGACATCGCCGCCAGATGCCGCACCCGGATCGACCGCGCCCGCGGCGTGACGATCTCCTCGGCGAACTCCGGGAACGCGTCCACGACCAGCTCGTCGAGGTCGAGCAGTCCCTCGTCGACGGCGAAGCCGAGCGCCGTCGCCGTGAAGGTCTTGCTGAGCGAATAGAGCAGGTGCGGCCGCTCCGGGGTGAACGGCGCCCACCAGCCGGCGGCGATCACCTGCCCGTGCCGCAGCAGCATCATGCTGTGCGGCTCGATGTCGGGGTCGCGCTCGAGCGCATCGAGGAACGCCTCGATGCCGCGGGCGTCGACGCCCTGGCTGCTCGGAGTCGCCCGGGGGAGTCGGCCAGGTTGCAGGGCGTGCGTCATGCATCCCGACGCTAGCGTGCCGACCCGACAGTGTCGGTGCGCACTCAGCTGGCACCGGTTCGACGCGCTGGCCGATTCGGAGCGGCCGGCGGATCTGCGGGTCTGCGGGTTGGCGGGTCTGCGGGTTGGCGGGTCTGCGGGTTGGCCGGTCTGGGGTTCCGCGGGTGAGATCGGTCAGGTCGCGGGGAAGGCGCTTCCCCGCCACTCTGGCTAGGCTCGCAGACGAGACCTTCCAGCTCGAGCCTTGGGGAGACGTGTGAACCCGACCACGCTGCACGATGTCGCCCGGGAGGCGGGCGTCTCGCTGGCGACCGCCTCGCGGGTCGTGAACGGAAGCGCCCGGAAGGTGGCGGAGGAGTACCGCGAGCGGGTGATGGCCGCCGCGAAGAAGCTCAACTACACGCCGAACCTGTCTGCGCAGGCCGTGGCACGGGGCACGTCGAACACGGTCAGCCTCATCGTGGCCGACATCGCGGACCCGTACTTCTCCACGATCGCCGCGGGCGTGAACCGGGCGGCGGAGGAGGAGGGCCTCATCGTCACGGTGGCAGTCACCGGGCGGAGCCCGCGCCGGGAGGTGGAGCTCGTCCGGTCCTTGCGAGCGCAGCGGCCCAAGGTGATGATCCTGGCGGGGTCCCGCTATGCCAAGGCGGATGAGAACGCGGAGCTGGCGGATGAGCTGGCGAGCTATGCAGGCCTCGGCGGCCAGGTGGTCTTCATCAGCCAGCGCGAATTCGAGTACCCGACGGTCGACATCCGGAATGAGGACGGCGCCAGGGACCTCGCGCGCTCCCTGTCAGACCTCGGCTACCGGCGGTTCGCCATCCTGGCCGGTCCCGCAGAGCTGATGACCGCGGCCCAGCGTGTTCGGGGATTCCGCGCCGGGCTGCAGGAGGCCGGCGTGACCGTGCCCGAGGCGAACATCATCCGCGGACCCTTCAGCCGCGACGGCGCCTACGACTCAATGAAGGCCCTCGTCGACCGCGGGCTCGACGACGTCGACCTCGTCTTCGGCGTCAGCGACGTGATGGCGATCGGGGCGATGACGGCGATCCACGACGCCGGGCTGCGTGTGCCGGAGGATGTGGCCGTCGCCGGGTTCGACGACGTCTTCAGCGCGGTCGATGTGATGCCGCCGCTCACCACCGTGCGCATCCCGCTCGAGGACGTGGGCGTCAAGGCCGTTCGGATCGCGCTGGGGCTCAGCGAGGAGCAGTCGGCCGTCGAGGCCGAGGTGGTGCTGCGGGGCAGCACGCCCGGCATCTAGCCCCGTCGGGCGATGCGTGCCCGATTCCGCCGTGCCGCCTTGCGACGGAAAACGCTTTCCTTTACGCTGGTTCCCGAGTCACCCACCGCATCAACGAGGAGCGTCATGCAATCGATCGGCATCATCATGAACGGCGTCACCGGCCGGATGGGATACCGGCAGCACCTGGTCCGATCGATCCTTGCGATCCGCGAACAGGGCGGCGTGCTGCTCTCGGACGGATCGCGGGTGCAGGTCGAGCCGATGCTGGTCGGCCGCTCCGAGGAGAAGCTCCGCGAGCTCGCGGAGAAGCACGGGCTCACCCACTACACGACCGACCTCGACGACGCGCTCGCCAACCCCGACTTCCCCGTCTACGCCGACTTCCTGGTGACGAAGGCCCGCGTCGCGGCCATCCGCAAGGCGATCGCCGCGGGCAAGCACATCTACACCGAGAAGCCGACCGCCGAGAGCTTCGAGGACGCGCTGGAGCTCGCCAGGCTGGCCGACCAGGCCGGCATCAAGCACGGCGTGGTGCACGACAAGCTGTACCTGCCGGGCCTGCAGAAGCTGAAGCGCCTCATCGACTCCGGATTCTTCGGCCGGATCCTGTCGGTGCGCGGGGAGTTCGGCTACTGGGTGTTCGAGGGGGACTGGCAGCCTGCGCAGCGCCCGAGCTGGAACTACCGCGCCGAGGACGGCGGCGGCATGGTGAGCGACATGTTCGCGCACTGGAACTACGTGATCGAGAACCTCTTCGGCCGGATCGAGAGCGTGTACGCGCAGACGGCGACGCACATCCCGGAGCGCTGGGACGAGAAGGGCGAGCGGTACGACGCGACCGCGGACGACGCCGCCTATGGCATCTTCGAGGTCGAGGGCGGCACGCTGGTGCAGCTCAACTCCAGCTGGGCGGTCCGCGTGAACCGCAAGGAGCTGGTCGAGTTCCAGGTGGACGGCACCCTCGGCTCCGCCGTGGTCGGCCTGTTCGGCTGCAAGATCCAGCCGCGGAACGCCACCCCGAAGCCGGTCTGGAACCCCGACCTTCCCGAGACGCACGACTACGCCGCCGACTGGATCGAGGTGCCGGACAACGAGGCCCACGAGAACGGCTTCAAGGTGCAGTGGGAGCAGTTCCTGCGCCACGTGCTCGAGGATGCGCCGTACTCCTTCGACCTGCTCGCCGGCGCGCGCGGCGTGCGGCTCAGCGAGGAGGGGCTCCGCAGCTCCGCCGAGGGCCGGCGCATCACGCTCGAGCCGGTCGAGGTCCCCGCCAGCGCTCCCGAGCTGCAGGCCGCGGGCCGCTGATGGACGTTCGCTTGCTGAAGGCGGGCGGCTCGGTCGAGCGGGTGAGGCTCGCCCCCCAGCCCGCGTACGAACCCCCCGCCTCACCGATCACCTCCCGGGTGGCGTATGCCGCGGCGCACGTGGTGCCGCGGCCGTGGGCCGAGAACGTGCCCGGGCCTCCGGCCGAGATCGACTGGGATGCCACGCTGGCGTTCCGCCGGCACGTGTGGTCGTGGGGGCTCGGCGTCGCCGACGCCATGGACACCGCACAGCGGAACATGGGGCTCGACTGGGCGGCGACGGCGGAGCTTATCCGGCGGAGCGCCACCGAGGCGAGGTCTGCCGGGGGCGACCTCGTCGTCGGCGTGAACACCGACCACCTCGCCGAGTCGTCCGTGTCGCTGGACGAGGTGATCTCCGCCTACCTGCACCAGCTCGAGGTCGCCGAGGAGGCCGGAGCCGGCGTGGTGCTGATGGCCTCCCGCCACCTCGCGCGCGCCGCGTCGAGCGCATCCGACTACGAGCGCGTCTACCGCGAGGTGATCGCGCGGGCCGGCAGTCCGGTCGTGCTGCACTGGCTCGGCACCGCGTTCGACGCGAACCTCGCCGGCTACTGGGGCTCGGACGATGTGCCGACGGCAACGGACACCGTGGTGCGCATCATGGGCGAGCACGCAGCCAAGGTGCGCGGGATCAAGATGTCGCTGCTGAACGCCGAGTCGGAGATCACCGTGCGCCGCCGGCTGCCGGACGACACCACGATGTTCACCGGCGACGACTACAACTACGTCTCGCTCATCGAGGGCGACGAGGTCGGGCACTCGGATGCGCTGCTCGGCGCCTTCGCCGCGCTCGCTCCGAGTGCGTCGGCGGCGCTGCAGGCGCTCGACCGCTCCGACAGCGAAGAGTATCGCCGCATCCTCGGCCCGACCGAGGCGCTGGCCCGCCAGATCTTCGCCGCCCCGACGCAGTACTACAAGACCGGCGTCGCGTTCCTCAGCTGGCTGAACGGCCACCAGGAGTCCTTCACCATGGTCGGTGGACTGCACTCGGGCCGGAGCCTGGTGCACCTGAGCGAGATCGTGCGCCTCGCGAACGAGTGCGGTGCGCTGGAGCGCCCGGAGCTCGCCGCGGCCCGCTGGCACGGGATGCTCGGACTGAACGGCATCTCCGCATGATCGCAGCCAGCTCAGCCGCCGGGCGTTTCTCCCTCAACCAGGCGACCGTGAAGCACGCCGACCTGGAAACCGCCGTCCGGGTGACCGCTGAGGCGGGGATCCCGTCGATCGGCCTGTGGCGCGAGCCGGTGGCCGAGCACGGCTTGGCGGCGAGCGTTCGGCTGGTCCGCGACGCGGGCCTGCGGGTCTCGAGCCTCTGCCGAGGCGGTTTCTTCACCGTGCCGGAGGGGCCGGAC
Source organism: Lysobacter korlensis (assembly GCF_042434515.1). Classification (NCBI taxonomy): domain Bacteria; kingdom Pseudomonadati; phylum Pseudomonadota; class Gammaproteobacteria; order Lysobacterales; family Lysobacteraceae; genus Lysobacter; species Lysobacter korlensis. The sequence continues at coordinate 750,471 of NZ_JBHLTG010000002.1, read as the reverse complement.
CGCCGGGCGGCGATCGACGAGAACCGCCGGGCGATCGAGGAGACCGCGACGCTCGGCGCACCGACGCTCGTGCTGGTCGCCGGGGGCCTGCCGGCCGGATCTCGGGACCTCGTCGGGGCACGTGCCCGAGTCGCCGACGCGCTCGCCGAGCTGGCGCCCGACGCCGAGGCGGCCGGGATCTCGCTCGCCATCGAGGCGTTGCACCCGATGTACGCCTCGGACCGCGCGGTGGTCTCGACGCTGAAGCAGGCGCTCGATTTCGCCGCGCCGTTCGCCCCGGAGGTCGTCGGCGTGGTCGTCGACACCTTCCACCTGTGGTGGGACCCGGAGCTCGCGGAGCAGGTGGCGCGCGCGGGTCGTGAGCGCCGCATCGCCAGCTACCAGGTGTGCGACTGGGTCACGCCCATCGCGGCCGACCCGCTGCTGAGCCGTGGCATCCCCGGCACCGGCGACATCGACTTCGAGGCGTTCAGCGCGCTGGTGCGGGACGCCGGCTACGACGGCGATGTGGAGTGCGAGGTCTTCCGGCAGGAGGTTTGGGAGGCGGATCCGGCTGAGGTCGCCCGGTCAGCGGCCGAAGCCTACGAGCGTCTCGTCCGCCCGCACCTGGATGCTCAGCCAGCGGAGAGCGCCGTGTCGAGGTCCCGGTAGAGGTCCTCGACGTTCTCGATCCCCACCGACAGCCGCACGAGCCCCTCCGGGATGGTCGGCGCCTCCGCAGCCCAGCGGCGACGGCGTTCGAGCGTGGACTCGACGCCGCCGAGGCTCGTGGCGTGCCGCCACAGCCCGGTGCGGTCGATGAAGGCGTCGGCCGCCTCACCCGAGGGCAGGACGATCGACACGATCGCCCCGAAGCCGGGGTAGCGGACCTCCGTCAGGGCGGGGTGGTCGTCGAGCCGGCGGACCAGCTCTTTGGCGGACGACTGGGCCCGCTCGAGCCGGACCGGCAGAGTGCGGAGCCCGCGGAGGGCGAGGAACACCTCGAGCGGCCCAGGGATGGCGCCGTTCAGCGACCGGCGCTTCTTGAGCCCGTCGTAGAGGCTCCCGCTGCCAGTGACGATCGCGCCCATCACCACGTCGCTGTGGCCTGAGATGAACTTGGTGGCCGAGTGCACGACGATGTCGGCGCCGAGCCCCAGCGGGCGCTGCAGCAGCGGCGTCGCGAATGTGTTGTCCACCACGGTCAGCGCTCCGGCGGCGCGCGCCGCGGCACTGATCGCGGCGATGTCGGCGAGCTCGAGGGCAGGGTTGGTCGGAGACTCGATCCACACCATCGCGGCATCCGCGGCGGCGGCCGTCACGGACGCCGTGTCGCCGATGTCGACGAGCTCCGCCCGGAGCCGGCCCCGCTCCTCGGCGTGGTTCAGCTGGCCGATCGTGCCCGTGTACGAGTGCCGCGGCGCGACGACCTTCGCACCGTGCGGGAGCAGGTCGAGCGTTGCCGCGATCGCGGCGATGCCCGAGGCGAACGCAAGGCACCGGCCATCCTCCAGGCCCCCGAGCGTCTCCTCGAACGCAGTCCACGTCGGGTTCCCATACCGGCCGTACTCGAGATCACCGCCCGCCGTGTAGGTGGACGCCAGGAGCACCGGCACGTTGAGCGGCTCGTCCGGCTCGCGGCTCGGCCGGCCGGCGGTGACCGCCCAGGTGTCGGGGTGGACGTTCGACGGCGACGCGTCGTGGGGGTTTCTCACGGAGGCAAGGATATTGGGCCGATCCGATGCGATTGCCGCACGATGGACTTTCGACCGTGGCCGGGCTTCCCGGTGGTCCCTAGAATCCGGACTGCCGGGAGGTCCCCGGCCGACGAGTGCCACGCGCACGAACGGAAAGGCGGCACGCTCATGAAGCGATCTCCGGCAGTGATCGACGTGGCTACGGCACGGAGTGCGGAGGCGGTCGGGGCGCGCAGTGCCGGCGCGGCGGCGACCGGGGCGCTGGCAGTCGGTGCCGCCGCATTCGGCCCCGTGGCGGTCGGCGCGCTCGCCATCTGGCGCCTCGCCATCCGCCGCGCCGTCATCCGGGAACTCCGGATCCGTCACCTGCGGGTGGACCACCTGGAGGTGCGGCGGCTCGACGTCGCCGACCGTGGCTGACGGCACCGTCGGCCTGTCGGGTCCCGGAATGCGGGCAGACTGAGGGCATGCCGGAGATCCGCTACGTCGCGCTGGGTGACAGCTTCACCGAGGGCGTCGGCGACGACCTGCCGGACGGCCGGGTTCGCGGCTGGGCCGACCTGGTGGCACAGGGGATGGCGGCCGCGTCGCCCGATCGGGTGCTCTACGCCAATCTCGCGATCCGCGGCCGCCTGCTCGACCGGATCATCGACGACCAGCTCGTCCACGCCCTCGCTCTCGAACCGACGCTCGTCACCTTCAACGGCGGCGGCAATGACATCCTCCGGCCGAACGCCGACACCGCAGCGCTGTTCCGCCGGTACACCGAGGTGATCGACCGGGTGGCGTCCGCCGGAGCCCAGCTGGTGCTGATCAGCGGCGGCAACCCGACCGCCGGGCTGCCGCTCGGCTCCCGAATCCAGCCGAAGGGCGACATGCTGAACGAGCTCGTCGCACGGCTCGCCGGTGAGCGTGGAGTGCCGTTCGCCGACAACTGGTCGGACCGGGAGCTCGCGAAGCCGGCCTACTGGTCGCCCGATCGCCTGCATCTCGCGGAAGTCGGGCACCACCGGGTCGCCGCCCGGGTGCTCGCCACCATCGGATTCGACCACCCGGCCTTCTGGATCACGGAAAGCTCGGGGACGACCGACTCGCCGGGCCTGCGTGCGGAGCTCGCCTACTATCGGCGGCACGTGCTGCCGTGGGTGCAGCGCCGCCTCACCGGCCGATCCTCCGGGGACGGCCGTGTCGCGAAGTTCGCCGAGTGGTCCGAGGTCGAGGCGCCCAGCCGCTGACGCAGAGGGATCGGTCAGGTTCGCGGGTCGTCAGAGTTCTGCGTCGGCGGGACGATGCTCTGCGGCGTGCCGCTCGCAACCTCGGTGCTCGGCTGGCCGTCGTTCGCGAGCGCCGCGGGATCGCCGTCGGGACGTCCGCCGTCGGCTTGCATGGGAATCGTGGAAGCCGGATCTGCATCCGACGGCACGGCCGTGCCGGACGCCAGCGGATCGGAGTCGGTGCCGAGGTGCTGCGTTCCGGTGGGGTCGCTGGTGTCGTCGGATGCTGTCGTGTCGCTCATGCCTCACCGTAGACACGTCGTCGGCATGCCGCGATCGGCCTCGGCCAACTTTCAGCGTTCGGCAGCTTCGTCTCGCCACACCGGGGAACTGCTTTAGTCGCTAAACTAAATCGACCGAGAAGACGGAGGATCACATGACGACGATCGCGCTGTTCGGCGCCACCGGGAGGACCGGCGCCCGAGTGCTGGCCCGTGCGATCGATGGCGGCCATCAGGTTCGCGCGCTCGTGCGGGACCCCGGGAATGTCGCCATCCGGTCGGCGGCGCTCACGCTGATTCCCGGAGACGTGCTCGACGCCGCCGCGGTCGAGGAGACGGTGGCGGGGAGCGATGCGGTGCTGAGCCTCTTCGGGCACCGCAAGGACTCGCCGAAGACGCTCCAGACCGACGGGACACGCAACATCGTCGATGCGATGAGGCGGCAGGGCGTCTCCCGCATCGTCAGCCTGTCCGGCGGCGGGCTTCGCGCCGCGGAAGACCAGCCGACAGCGGCCGACACGGTCATCCGCTTTCTGCTGAAGCGACTGTCCGGCCACGTCCTCGCCGATGCGGAGCGCCATCTCGAGGTCCTGCAGCAGAGCGGCCTGGACTGGACGGTCGTCCGCGGCCCGCGGCTGCTCGACACCCCGGCGACCGGCTCGTACCGGGTCGGGTGGGTGGGTGCCGACTCGAGCACCAAGATCAGCCGCGATGACCTCGCCGACTTTCTCCTCAGCCAGGTCGACGACCCCAGCTGGAGCCGTCGGATGCCGTTCGTCAGCGCATGAGCAGGACGGCTGAGCGGCTGACCGATGTCGCCGCCGTCCTCGACGTCGTGACCCTGCTCGACCGCGAGCTGCGGACGCTCGGCCGCGCCCCATTCGACACGCGGCGGCTGAACCGGAGCCAGCTCGCCGTCCTGTTCCTGCTCGCGCGGGCACCGGGCCCGGTTCCGGTCAACGGGCTGGCCTCGGGAGTAGGGCTCACCGCGGGCGCCGTCACGCAGACGGTGGATGTGCTGCGGGCGGAGGGGCTGGTCGCCTCGACCGTCAACCCGGCGGATGCACGCTCGCGACTCGTCAGCCTCACACCGATGGCCGAGCGGGAGGTGGCCGTATTCGAGCACGAGCTCGCCGAGCGGCTGCTGCCTCGATTCGAACCGCTCGACGACCGGGAGCTCGCAACCTTGGCAGGGCTCCTCGCCCGCCTCCGCGGCTGACGCCGGCCCGTCGGCCGCGGGAGGAGATCCGCCAGGAAGGCAACGGTGGCTATGGTTGCATCAACCATGCCGAGCCTCATCCGATCGCCCGGGCACCTCGTCGAGCTCGCCCTCCGCGACCCCGAACTCGAACGGCTGCTGGACCGAGCGGACTGGTATCTCGTCGGCTCGCGCGCGACGGGCTGGGCGGACGAGCTCAGCGACTGGGACACGATCGCGATCGTCGGTTCAGATGCGGCAGGCGCCACGGCGCCGTCACGCTCGGCGCTCGACCGGGCATTCGGCGTGATGCGCCCCGCCATCGCCGGGGCGCCGACGCTCGCGTTCCACCGGGACTGGCGCAGGTCGCAGGGCGTCGAGGTGGAGGTCATGACCCCCGCTGCCGCCGCGGACAGCGATGCGGTGGAGCATGCGTTCCAGCTCCGGCATGCGATGCCGCTCCGCCTGCGAGCCGGGGTGGGGGAGCGCGCGCGGCTCGCGGTTGCGGAGCGATTCTCCTCCCGCGCGGAGCTCCTCGCATGCCACGCCTACGAGGCGTTCCGGCGTTCGCGCAACGAGGCGGTCGCCGCCCTTGGGCGGCCGCCGGGCGGTGCACGGATCCTCACGCTCGGTGCCTGTGCCTCGTTCGCTGCGCGATTCTGGCTGCTGAGCAGGGGCCGCCCGTACCCCTCCGACAAATGGCTGCTCGCGGCCGTTGCCGAGTCGCCGGACGCCGTCCGCATCTCGGAGCTGCTGGAGGCGGTGCTGGATCCGGCGACGGACGGCGGCACTGTGTTCGACGCGCTCTGGGCGCTCTGGCGCATCATGGACGAGCTGGCTGAGCGCGTGGGCGTTCCCGCGCCGCTGCTGCGAGACTCTCCCTTCGCCGGCGGGAATGCGGCGGACGCCTCATAGGGTTGAAGTCACCATGCCACTCATAGGGACATACGAACCGAGCACCTCCGACTGGGCACGCAAGCAGGCCGAGACGTTCGAGGCATCGAACGGCGCAGAGGCCAACACGCTGCGCGGCGTGCCGATCATCCTGCTGACCTCCGTCGGCGCCAAGACCGGCAAGCTGCGCAAGACCCCGCTCATGCGCGTCGAGCACGACGGGCAGTACGCGGTCGTCGCCTCACAGGGTGGCGCCCCGACGCATCCCGTCTGGTACCACAACCTCGTGAAGAACCCGCACGTCGAGCTGCAGGACGGCGCCGACCGGGCCGACTACGAGGCGCGGCTCGCTGAGGGCGAGGAGCGGGCGACCTGGTGGGAGCGCGCCGTCGCGGTGTGGCCGGACTACGCGAACTACCAGAAGAGAACCGACCGCGAGATCCCGGTCTTCGTGCTCACCCGCCGCTGACGCGGCACGCAGCAGGCCCCCGCATCCGCGAGGGCCTGCTGCGTGTCGGCTTCACGAGCCGGGGCGCATCAGCGGCGTGCCGAACGCCTCCGCGCCTGGAGGGCGATCGCAACCGCCACTGCGAAGCCCAGCGCCAGCACCGTGACGTACCGGGCCCAGTCGTATGCGGGCTCCACGAGGCCGGAGCTGGCGTTGAACGAGCCGTGCAGGACGCCGATCGTGAGCAGGCTCCGTCCGCTCCACGAATCGATCCCTGCAACCATCAGCCGGAGGCCGAGCGCGCTCGCCAGCAGGATCCCGATCCCCGTCGCGACGTTCGCCGGAGAAGCGGCACCACTGAACGCCAGGGGCAGGTGGATGCCGGCGAACAGCGCGGCGGTCAGCACGCTGCCGCGGAGGATGCCGAAGCGGGCCATCGACCGACGCTGAACGAATCCGGTCCAGACGGTCTCCTCGAGGATGTTGATGATCACGGTGCTGCTGAGGAACGCGACCGCGTATCCCGTCAGCACTGCGGGCGTCAGGACCTCCGCACCGCCCACCGCGGCGGCGATGCTCCACGCGGAGACCGGGATAGCGGTCATCGCGACGAGTCCCCACCACGACGGCCGGGGCAGCCGGACCGCGTCGCGAAGCAGGCGCTTCACACCGCTCCGGCCGGACTCGCGGGCGGTCAGCAGCAGCGCCGGGATCAGCAGGGCGAACAGCAGCGCCGCCAGAGTGAACGGCTCGGTCGGCAGCTGCAGGGCCACCGGCACCGACATGATCGCCCACCCGATCGGCAGGGCGACCGCGGAGAACAGCAGCAGCTGGCGCAGTGCGGGGGAGTCCGGCGACCGGCCCCCTGCGGGCTCCGCCGCCGACGTCCGAATGGTGGTCTGGGACACGTGGATCAACCTCTTCTCTTCTCGGAGAGCCCCGGAGTGGGGCTTCACGCAAGCGAATGTAGATCCGTGCGCGCCAGGCGGCATCGGCCTGCGGTACCGCACCCCGGGAGCTGTGGTACCGCGGCATTAGGCCCACGCCCGCAGTTGGAAAGATTTCCGGAGCATGTCGATCCGCTGCTTCCCCATTCGACGCGATAGTAGAAGGACGCAGACTGCGGCCTCGCAACGAAGGAGAAGACCATGAAGTACATGCTGATCATGCGCGCGAACGACAGCGCGGTCGAGGCGTACCAGGAGATGGACTTCGAGCAGGTCCTCAACGCGATGGGGGCCTACAACGAGTCGATGATCAAGGCCGGGGTGATGCTCGCGGGAGAGGGCCTCTCCGACGCGAAGGAGGGCTTCGTCGTGGACTTCAGCGCCGAGAAGCCGATCATCACGGACGGCCCCTACGGCGAGACCCACGAGCTGTTCAACGGCTTCTGGATCATCCAGGTCGCAAGTCGCGAGGAGGCCGCCGAGTGGGCGAGCCGCTGCCCGCTCGGTCCAGGCAACAAGCTCGAGGTGCGTCGCGTCACCGACGAGAGCGACTTCGCGGACTACTCCGAGAACGAGTATGTCCAGAAGGAGGCCGGCTGGCGGGAACAGCTCGGCACGAAGTGACCGGAGCCAGCCCTTCACTTCGACAGGCTCAGTACGAGCACTTCGAAAGGCTCAGGGACCGACATGATGTCTGACATCGCACGGACCGTCGACGCGGTCTGGCGCATCGAGAGTGCGCGCATCGTCGCGACGCTCGCCAAGATGACCGGCGACGTCGGGCTCGCCGAGGATCTCGCCCAGGAGGCGATCGTCGATGCGCTCCGCTCGTGGCCCGAGTCGGGCGTCCCGCAGAACGCGGGCGCCTGGCTCACGGCGGTGGCGAAGCGCAAGGCGATCGACGGATGGCGCCGGCGGGAACGCCTGGACCAGCGGCATCGACTGCTCGCGCGGGATCTCGAGGAGGCCGACGAGCAGGACTGGGAGCCGATCGACGATGACGTGCTGCGCCTGGTCTTCACCGCCTGCCACCCGGTGCTGTCGCGTGAGGCGCAGGTGGCGCTCACCCTTCGCATCGTGGGGGGCCTCACCACCGAGGAGATCGCCCGGATGCTGCTGGTACCGGTCGCGACCGTGCAGCAGCGGATCGTCCGCGCGAAGAAGACGCTCGGCGCCGCGAAGGTGCCGTTCGAGGCGCCGGACCCGAACGAGTGGGGCACCCGCCTCGGCGCGGTGCTCGGGGTGGTCTACCTGATCTTCACCGAGGGGTATGCCGCGACGACCGGGGACCGGTGGATCCGGACGGATCTCGCCAACGAGGCGCTGCGGCTCGGCCGGGTGCTCGAGGGACTGCTCCCGAAGGAGCCGGAGGTGCACGCCCTGGTGGCGCTGATGGAGTTTCAGGCCTCCCGGTTCGGCGCGCGAGTGGCCAGGGACGGCACGCCGATCCTCCTCGCCGATCAGGACCGGACCCGCTGGGATCGCGCCCAGATCGGCCGGGGGAGCGCGGCGCTGCAGCGGGCCGATGCGCTCGGGCGCGGTCGTGGCAGCTACGGGCTGCAGGCCGCGATCGCCGAGTGCCACGCGGTCGCTCCGAGCGTCGCGGAGACCGACTGGGAGCGCATCGTGGTGCTGTACGAGGCGCTCGGCCGGCTTGCGCCGAGCCCCGTCGTGGAGCTCAACCGCGCGGTCGCCGTGTCGATGGCCACGGGCCCCGCGAACGCCCTGCGCATCGTCGACCGGCTCGCTTCCGACGGGTCGCTCCGCGGCTCGCATCTGCTGCCGAGCGTGCGGGGGGAGCTGCTCGCCCAGCTCGGGCGACGGGAGGAGGCGCGCTCGGAGCTGCTGACTGCCGCGGGGCTTGCCGCCAACGAACGGGAGAGCGCTGTGCTCCGCGCCAAGGCCGCCGCGCTGTAAGGCCTTCCGCCGGGGATTCGCTCGGCGCGATGCAGTAGGAACGGGGTATGAAGACTCTCTCCTTCCCAGGCACGGACCTCCAGCCGTCGAACATCATCCTCGGTCTCATGCGCATTCAGGACATGAGCGACGAGGAGATCCGCACGCTCTTCGGGGCGGCCCGCGACGCCGGCATCAACTTCTTCGACCACGCGGACATCTACGGCTCGAGCACCCACGGCTGTGAGGCCCGCTTCGGCGAGGCGCTCACCCTGTCGTCGTCGGAGCGCGAGCAGGTGATCATCCAGAGCAAGGCGGGGATCCGGAACGGCTACTTCGACTTCTCGAAGGAGCACATCCTCGAGGCAGTGGACGGCACGCTCGCCGCCCTCCAGACCGGCTACCTCGACATCCTGCTGCTGCACCGCCCCGACGCCCTGGTCGAGCCCGAGGAGGTCGCGGCCGCGTTCGACGCGCTCCAGGAGACCGGGAAGGTGCGCCACTTCGGTGTCTCCAACCACACGCCAGGCCAGGTGGAGCTGCTCAAGCGGCACGTGGCGCAGCCGCTGCTCGTCAACCAGGTGCAGCTCAGCATCACCCATGCGCCGGTGATCGCGCAGGGCGTCGCCGCGAACATGGCCGGCCTCGATCAATCGATCGACCGCGGCGCCGGCATCCTCGACTACTCGCGCTTGAACGACATCACCCTCCAAGCCTGGTCCCCGTTCCAGAAGGGCTTCTTCGATGGCGTGTTCATCGGCGACCGCGAGGCCTTCCCGGACCTCAACGACCAGCTCGAAGCGCTCGCCGAGAAGTACGGCGTCACCCCGACCGGCATCGCGGTGGCCTGGATCACCCGGCACCCCGCGAACATCCAGGTGGTGCTCGGCACGACCAAGCCGGAGCGGGTGCGGGAGTCCGCGGCGGGGTCCGAGATCCCGCTGACCCGCGAGGAGTGGTACGGCCTGTTCAAGGCGGCCGGGTACACCGTCCCGTAGGGAGGGCGACCCCTCGAAACGACGCTCGGAGCGACTCGCCCGGCGTGTGTAGATCGATTGACACTTTTTCGCGGGCGGCTTAGGGTCGCAGTGTTGAAGCGCTTCAACTGGGGCGTCGACGAAGTCTCTCGATGGAGAGGGAAGGGGATCACTCATGTCAGCAACTCATCCCAAAGGGAGGCGGCGGAGGAATCCCGCCGCTGCGTCAGCGCTCACCGCGCTGGCGCTGATCGTGCCCGCCGCGGTGCTCGGAACCTCGCAGGCGGCGCACGCCGTCGACTGCTCGAGCGTTCCGTGGATGGACACGTCGAAGAGCGCCGAGGAGCGCGCCGCTGCGCTGCTCGACGCCAGCACGCTGCACCAGAAGTACCGGTGGATGAACGAGCAGGCCGCCAACTCGCCGCAGCAGACCACGTTCGGCGGGGTGAGCTACCCGGTGCAGGTCGAGTGCACGCCGAAGATCGTGTACTCGAACGGCCCGGAGGGCGTGCACAGCGCGCCCGGCACCACCGGCTTCCCCGCGCCGATCGCGGTCGCGTCCACGTGGGACCTCGAGCTCGGCTACGAGAAGGGCGCGGCTCAGGCGCAGGAGGCGTTCGACAAGGGGAGCGCCGTGATCCTCGGGCCCGGCGTCGCCAGCGGCCGCACGCCCCTGTCGGGACGGAACGCCGAGTACTTCGGTGAGGACGCCCTGCTCTCCGGACTCTCGGCGGCAGTCAACATCCGGGGCATCCAGGAGGGCAACGAGGACAAGCCGGTGCTCGCCAATCTCAAGCACTACGTCGCCAACGAGCAGGAGACCGACCGCGCGACGAGCTCCTCCAACATGGACGAGCGCACCCTCCGGGAGATCTACGACCTGCCGTACGAGATCGCCATCAAGGAGGGCGACCCGCACAGCATCATGTGCTCGTACAACCAGCTCAACGGGGTCTACACCTGCGAGAGCCCGATCCTGAACGAGCACCTTCGCGAGGATTATGGCTTCGACGGCTACGTGATGAGCGACTTCGGCTCGGTGCACTCGACCGCGCCGTCGGTCGACGCTGGGCTCGACCAAGAGCTCAACCGTCCCATCTGGTACACGCCGGCCCGGCTCGACGCTGCCCTCGCCGCCGGTGAGATCACCGAGGAGCAGGTCGACACTGCGGCGTTCAACGTCGTGCACTCGTACATCGCCGGTGGTCTGTTCGACCGGCCCGCTCCGGCGACTCCGGCAGCCGATGTCTCAAGCGAGGAGAACCGGGCGATCTCCCAGCGGATCGCGGAGGAGGGGTCGGTGCTCCTCAAGAATGACGACGGCCTGCTGCCGCTTCCGGAAGGTGAAGACCTCACCATCGCGGTGATCGGGCAGACCGCCTCCGCCACGCCGACCAACGGCATCAGCGCGAAGACCGTGTGCGCTGCGAACTTCTCGTTCCGCGGGGGACTCGGACGTCCCGTGCTGTCGTGCGATCACCTCATCGACCCGCTCACCTCGATCAGCGAGCGCGCCGAGGCGAACGGTCAGACGGTGGTGTACAACGACGGCGCCGACCCGGCGTCGGCGGCCGCCGCCGCGGCAGGCGCGGATGTCGCGCTCGTCTTCGGCTATCTGCTGACGGGGGAGTTCTCCGACACCGCCGACCTGCGGCTCGACGGCAATGGCGACGCGCTCGTCGAAGCGGTCTCGGCGGTCAACGACAACACCGCGGTGGTCCTCGGGCACGGCACTGCCGTGGAGATGCCGTGGATCGACAGCGTGGACGCGGTGCTCGCCACCTGGTACCCGGGCGACCGGATGGGACCGGCGATCACCAACCTCCTGTACGGCGACGTGAACCCGTCGGGCAAGCTGCCCATGACGTTCCCGAAGTCGGTGGCGGACACGCCCACCAACACGCCGGAGCAGTACCCCGGTGTGCGCGACGAGAACGGCATCCGTCAGGTCGAGTATTCCGAGGGTCTCCAGGTCGGCTACCGCTGGTACGCGGCGCAGGGGATCGAGCCGCTGTTCGAGTTCGGGCACGGGCTGTCCTACACCGAGTTCGAGTACGGCCACGCCCAGGTGACGCCGAAGTCCACGAACGGCCAGAAGGAGATCCGCATCCGGTTCCGCGTCACCAACACGGGTGACCGGACCGGCACCGAGGTGGCGCAGGCGTACGTGGAACTGCCGTCGTCGACCGGTGAGCCGTCGAAGCGGCTGGTCGGCTGGGAGCGGGTGACCCTCGAGCCGGGCAAGCACGCGAACGTCACGATCACGCTGACGGCGGAGGACCTGGCCGAGCTGCACCTGCTCGAGTACTGGGACACCCAGGCGGGCGACTGGAAGACCGCGAAGGGAACCTACGAGGTGACGGTCGGCGGCTCGTTCGACACCTCCGTGGCGAGCACCTTCACGATCAAGTAGCGACACGCAACGGGAGAGGCGAGGGGCCCCGCACCCCTCGCCTCTTCGCGTCGTCATGCGGGATGAGCGCTAGATTGTCGTCACCCGAGAACGACAGGTGGCGCCGTGACGCAGCAGGACTTCCCGGCGTCACCGCCGCCGACGATGGCAGACGTCGCCACGCGTGCGGGCGTGGCGCTCGGAACCGTGTCGAACGTCCTCAACGCCCCCGAGAAGGTCGCAGAGGCGACGCGCGCCCGGGTCCAGCGAGCGATCGACGAGCTGGGGTTCGTGCCCAATCGGGCGGCGCGGGTTCTGGCCGCCGGAACGAGCACGACGATCGGCTTCGTGATCGTGGATCTCGCCAACTCATTCTTCCTCGACATGGCGCGGGGGGCCGAGCGTGAGGCCGAGCGGCAGGGTATGAACGTGCTGATCGGCGACTCGGATCTGCGGATCGAGAAGCAACGGACGTACCTGCGGCTGTTCGACGAGGAGCGGGCGGCAGGCGTGCTGGTCGCCCCGCATCCGGACACCGACGAGGATGTCGACCGGGCACGCGCCAGGGGTCGGCGGATCGTCGTCGTGAACGGCCACTCCGGACTCGCAGGATGCTCGGTGGACGCCGACAATGAGCTCGGCGGCTACCTCGCTGCCCGTCACCTCATCGAGACGGGGCGCAGACGGCTGCTGTTCGTCGGCAGTCGCACCGGGGTTCCCGCGCTCGAGGACCGGGCGCGCGGGGCGCGGCGCGCGGTGGCCGAGACGAATGGCGCCGTCGTTCTGTCGCTCCGCGAGACGTCACGGGTCCGCGCCGAGCACGGACGGGAGGTTGGAAGGGAACTGGCGACCGTCTCAGCCGGCCGGCGTCCCGACGGGATCGTCGCGGCGTCGGACCTGCTCGCCGTGGGCATCATCGAGGTGCTGCTCGCGTCCGGCGTCAGCGTGCCGGCGGAGGTCGGAGTCGTCGGGTACGACGACAACCGGGCCGCCTGGGACAGCGCGCTCCCGATCTCGACGGTCGCTCAGCCCGGCACGGAGATGGGAATCGCCGCCACGCGGCTGCTGCTCGAGGAACTGCGGAGCCCGCAGACGCACCGTCACCGGCACATCGTGCTGGAGCCCCGCCTGGTTCCGCGGGAGAGCAGCGCCCCGGCGAACCGGCACCCACGATAGGCGGGCTCAGCGATCCGACGGCTGGAGGATGCGTCCTTCGACCGGCAGCTCGGTGCGGGCGTGCAGATCCCGGGAGGAGAGGCCCGCCTCCACCCCGTACCTGCCCCCGTGCAGCACCCAGCGGCCACCGATCTCGTCATAGGCGGCGAGGTCAGCGACCGGGAACGCGAAGGGCACGACCGTGGACTCACCCGGCTCGAGACGCCGCGTTCCGAACGCGCGAAGGCTTCGTGGCGGGTGACCTGCCGGCTCGGGCGATGACGTGTAGAGCTGCACGACCACCTTGCCCGCTCGGGAGCCCGTGTTCCTCGCCAGGACGGTGCCGGTGACCTGACCGCCCGCCTCGGTGACCGTCAGCTCGTGGAGCTCGAAGGTGGTGTACCCGAGGCCATGCCCGAACGGGAACGCGGGCTCCTCGCCGATCGCGTCGTACCAGCGGTAGCCGACCAGCAGCTCCTCCTCGTACCGGACGACGCCGTCGAGGCCGGGGTACCGATCGGGTGAGCTGACCGGCGTCCGCTCCTCGCACGCCGCGAAGGTGAGCGGCAGCCGCCCGCCAGGTTCAGCGAGCCCGAAGAGCAGCCTGGTGAGCGCCTCCGCGAACCGCTCGCCGGGGTTCCACACGTGGAGGATGGCCGCGACGCGATCGGCCCAGGGCATGAGAACCGGTCCGCCGCCGCAGGTCACGACGACCGTCCGGGGATTGACAGCGGCGACCGCCTCGACGAGCCGCTCCTGATCGCCCGGGAGTCGGAGCGAGTCGACATCCATCGCCTCGCCGCTGACCCGCCCGACCACGACGACCGCGACGTCCGCGGCTCGCGCCGCCTCAGCCGCACGCTGGATCGTGTCACCCGGACCAAGCAGTCCGAGCTCGAAGCCAGGTCGGATGCCGAGCGGAGGGATGGTGATCGCCGAGCCGCTGTCGAATTCGACCAGGAGCGTGACGACGCGCCCGGCTTCCAGCGGCACGATCGCCTGCAGCGGATAGTCGGGACCCGCGATCATGGGGGAGGCCTCGCGGTATCCCTCCGCCACCTCGATTCCGTCGACGCGGAGGCGCGCGTCGCCCGCGAAGGTGAGCGCGAGGCGGTGATCCCCGGACTCCGTGGGGGTGAACGAGCAGCTGAGGGTCGCGGACCAGTCGGCGCCGACGCCCGCAGGCGGATCCGGCATCGCGAACTCCGGCAGCGTGAGCGTCTGCTCCCGCCCGGTGATGGCGTCTCGCACCGTGGCGATCACCTCCACCGTGAGCGTCGGCAGCGGCACATCGCCAAGGGTGCCACCGACGACCGTCACCGCCCCGTCGCCGAGCAGCCGGGTCAGTGGTGCCGCCAGCGGCTCGATCCGGCCGGGGGAGAGGGTCACTGCCGCGGACCCGCCCATCACGAGCAGGTGGGCAGGGTCCTCGATGCCGGGCAGCGCAAGCGACGACGCCGCCGCGAGGTCCAGGGGGAGGAGGCCGTCGTTCTTGAGCAGCACGGATCCGGCCTCGAGCATCTCGCGCGCGAGCTCCTGTGACGCCCGGTCGTCGAGCGGCTCGGTGGAGGGGGACGCTGGGTGGACGCCCGCTCGAGTCATCGCATCCGCCACGTCCTCGGCGAGCCGGTCGGTCAGCTCCGCGGGAGCCCCCTCGACCATCTCGCGACTGCGCCCGGCCATGCCGCCGAGCGCCGGCAGATGCAGCCCGGCGAGCAGTGCCCGCTCGTCGTCGCGGACGGCGAAGATGAAGTCCGGCACGATCACGCCCCGCCAGCCCCACTCCTCGAAGGGCAGCCTGAGGATCGCCGCACTCTCGCTCGCGTACTCCCCGTTGATTCGGTTGTACGAGCTGAGCAGCCCCGCCGCGCGGTACTTGACCAGCACTCTGCGGAACGGCTCGGCGTACAGCTCGAGCAGAGCACGGCGGGAGACGCGGACATCGATCGCGGCGGACCGCCGCTCGAGGCTTCCCCGCCCGGTGCGCAGGTACTCGAAGTTGTTGGCGACGAAGTGCTTCGGCACCGACAGCACACCGCTGCGCTGGAACGCTGCGGCGATCGTGCCGCCGATCTCCCCGGTCAGGAGGGGGTCTTCACCGAGCGATTCCGCGATCCGGCCGGCCCTCGGGACCCGCGCGATATCGAGCCCAGGAGCGAGCATCGCGTTCCGTCCTGCCGCCAGCGCCTCCCGGGCGACGGCCTCGCCGAAGCGCTCGGCCAGGCCCAGGTCGAAGGAGGATGCGAGGGTCAGGCCCGACGGGAACGCTGTGGCGCCCGCGACACCGCGCACGCCGTTCGGTCCGTCCGCATAGACCAGGTCGGGCAGGCCCGCGCCGGGAAGATCGCCGAGCAGGATCGACGTCGTCTCCTCGCGGGTCAGCGGCGTGCTGCCGCGGCTCACCGGTCGGCGCCCACGCCCGCGAGCGCTTTCTCGATCGCCTCGAGCACCGGCGGGGGCGTGAGGAACATGGCGCTGCGCAGCGGCCGGTTCGGCACCCACCGGGTGCGGCGGCGGAAGTACGCCGCCCGCTCGGGGTCGGCCTCCTCCAGGGCTCGGATCACCGCGGCGTACGCGTCCGGATCTTCGACCACGCGGTCGAGCGGCGAGTCCAGCGAGAACCGGTGCCGGCTCTCCTCGGTCCTCTCAAGCTCCGTCGTGAAGGAGTGCCGTCCGGAACCCACCTCGACCGGCTTCCCGGCGCCCGGCATCCACACCGTCGCCGTCGAGTTCGCCGGAACCACGGCCGTCAGCTGGAACGCGGCGCCGTCCCGGCGCCACTCCACGCTGGCGAAGCCGTACGGCGTCTCGTGGGTGGTGCTGGCGGAATCGATGCCATCGAGCACGACCGGCCTGACCTCGATCGCCTTGTAGCCGGGTGCCGCCGGTGCAAGGCCGCCGACGGAGCGGTGCAGCCAGTCGGCCACGGCCCCGAACGCGTAGTGGTTGAACGAGGTCATCTCGCCCGGGTTGATGGTGCCGTCCTCGAGCATCGAGTCCCAGCGCTCCCAGATGGTGGTCGCCCCCATGGTGACCGCGTACAGCCAGGAGGGGTTCTCCGTCTGCTGCAGCAGCCGTCCCGCCACATCGGCATGGCCGGTGGTGACGAGCGCGTCCTGGATCAGCGGTGTCCCGACGAACCCGGTGCTCATGTGATAGCCGCTCGCCCGCACGAGGAAGGCGAGCCGGTCGCCGAGCGACTGCCGTACCTCAGGGTCTCGCACGAGGCCGAACTGCAGTGCGAGCGCGTAGGCCGTCGGGGCGTCGCTCATCATCCGCCCGGCCGGAGTCACGTACTCCCGCACGAACGCCTCCCGGACGCGATCGGCGCGGTCGCCGTAGGACCTCGCCTCCTCGTCGCGCCCGAGCTGGTCGGCGGCGCGGGCGACCAGGTGCGTCGACCAGTACAGGTGCGCGGTCGCGACCAGGTCGTGGTCGGCCTTCGCGTCACCCGGCTCCTCCGGCGGAGCGTCCGGGTCCAGCCAGTCGCCGAACTGGAAGTGGCCCTCCCAGAGGAGGCGCTCGCCGGCGAGCTCGTGCAACTTGTCGGCCCACGCTCGCATGCTCTCGAACTGATCGCTCAGCACCTGCTCGTCGCCGAAGCGCTCATGCAGGACGGTGGGCACGACGGTGGCCGCGTCGCCCCAGGCGGCCGCGGGGAGCACCTCGCCCCGCAGCACGCTCGGCACGATGAACGGGACCACGCCGGAATGCTGTGCCTGCTCGACCGCGAGATCCTCGAGCCATGACGAGAGGAAAGCGTCGCAGTCGAACAGGTAGCTGGCGGTCGGGCTGAAGACCTGGATGTCGCCGGTCCAGCCGAGCCGCTCATCCCGCTGCGGGCAGTCTGTCGGCAGGGAGAGGAAATTGCCTCGCATGCCCCAGACGACGTTCTCGTGCAGCCGGTTCAGCAGCGGATGCGACGTCTCGAGCCAGCCGGTGCGCCGCATGTCGCTGTGCATGACGATCGCGGTCACCGCGTCCGGGTCCACCTGGCCGGGCCAGCCCTCGATCTCGGCGTACCGGAAGCCGTGGAACGTGAACGTGGGCTCCCAGACCTCCTCGCCGTCGCCGCGGAGGATGTACTCGTCGGTGGCGTCGGCGAAGCGGAGCGGGCGGGTGCCGAGCTCACCGTGCTCGAGCACCTCGGCATGCCGCAGCGTCAGCGTGGTGCCCGCCGGGCCGGTGACGCGGATCCGCAGGCGTCCCACGAGGTTCTGGCCGAAATCGAGCACCGACTTGCCGCTCGGGGTGGTGATCACCTTGGCGACCGACAGCTCGCCGGTGCGACGCACGGGCTCCGTCGCCCGAGGCTTGGGCACCACTGCGACGTCGACGACACGCGCCGCCGGCCACTCCTCGGCGAAACCAGGAGACGACCAGCCGCTCTTCTCCAGCCGGGCGTCGTAGTGCTCGCCGAGGTAGATGCCGCTCGCCGTGCGCGGGCCCTCCCCGGTCGCCGTCCAGTTCCCGTCGGTGACGAGGGTTTCCTCGGAGCCGTCGGCGTACTCGAGCACCAGCTGCGCCGCGACGCTGGGCTGGTCGCCGTAGAACCGGCGGGCCTGGCCCTGAAATCCGTACTGCTCGGTGTACCAGCCACCGGCGAGCTGGACGCCGATCGCATTGCGGCCTTCGCGCAGGAGGCCGGTCACGTCCGTGACGTCGTAGAGGAGCCGGTGCTCGTAGGCGGTCCAGCCGGGCTTCATCTGCGCGTCGTCGACCTCGACGCCGTTGAGCTCGAGCTGATGGACGCCGAGCGCGGTGGAGTAGAGCGTGGCGCGAGCGAGCGTCCGGTCGAGCGTGAACTCGCGACGGAGAAGCGCGGGCTGCGCCTCGCCGTGAGGCTCGGCGAGGCCGATGAACTCCGCGGCCCAGTCGCCGTCGTCCAGGTGGCCGGCGGTGAGGGCGAGCGGTTCGCTCCACTCGGACTCCGAGCCGTCCTGCCCGAAGACCCGCACCCGCACGCGGGCGCGCTCGCGTGGCGCGAGCGGCGCGAACGGCCACGGCACGAAGACGGACTGACCGCCGTCGACGCGAACGATGTCCCCGTCTCGCTCGAGTTCGGCCGATGCCTGGAGCCATCCCTCCTGTGACGCCTCCACCACCCAGGAGAGCCGTGGGGCCGGCACGGCGAGGGGTCCGCCGTCCGCTCGGCGCTCGGCCTTGAGCCGGGTGATCCGGACGTCGCGCTGGCTGTTCACGATGTGTTCCTCCTTGAACTCCGCACCGAAGGCGCGGCAGTAGATCGATCTACGAAGCGTACGGCCTCATTAGAGCAGAGTGCCACGCGCTCACTGCGGATCGGCCGGGCGATCGGTCAGCGTCGCCACGGAACGGCAGCGGGAGCGAGGCGAAGCCGCCCGCGGCGAGCCTTCGCCTCCCGTGTCGACTCCCGCGCGACCAGCTCGGGCGTGATGACCTCATGGACGGCCTCGGTGCGTCCGCCGATCCGCTGAAGGAGCATCTCCACGGCTCGTTCGCCCATCTGCTCTCCGGATTGCTCCACCGTCGTGAGCGAGATTCGCGGATAGCCAGCGAGCAGGATGTTGTCGTAACCGGCGACGGAGATGTCGTGTCCCGACTCGGCCACCGCGCGGAGGGCACCGATGGCGAGCTCGTCGTGGGCCGCGAAGATCGCCGTGGGTGGTTCCCCGTCGGCCAGCAGCTCTGCGGCGGCGGCGTACGCGCGCCCCTCGCCCTCCTGGCAGCGGGCGACGCGCACGTTGTCGCCCAGACCGGCCTCCGCCATGCAGTCGAGATACGCCTCGAGGCGAAGCGCGTGCGGGGTGCCCGACCCGGGCACGGTCACGTACTCGGGCCGGGTCAGGTGGGCGATGCGCTCGTGCCCCAGGTCGATCAGGTGCCGCATCACGCTGCCGGCACCGGCGGTGTCATCGCCCACGACGCTGTCGTAGCGCGCCGAACGATCGTGACGGCCCAGCATGACCACCGGTGTGTGTGCGGCCAGCCGCTCGAGCCATTCCTGCGAGACGAGCGGCGAGACCGCGACCACGCCGTCCACCTGGCGGTCGACGAGCGCCTCGAGCGCACGATAGCCCTCTTGCTCCTCGGCGTCCGGCTCGGCGGGCGCGATGATGAGCTGGTAACGGGTGTCACGGAGCGCGGCCGAGGCGCCGGCGAGGAGGCGGGTGAAGAACGGGTTCGCGAAGTCCGGCAACTCGAAGCCGATCGTGAAGCTCGCGCCGCGCATCGCCCGTGCTGCGACGCGTGGCCGGTAGTTCAGCTCCTCGATGGCAGTGGTGACCCGGTCGCGCATCGCGGGGCTCACGCCGTAGGCGTTGCGGAGGACCTTGGACACGGCGGCACGGGACACGCCGGCGGCCCGGGCGACGTCTTCGATCGTCGCCTGGCCCTGTCTGCGCGCCTCGGTCACGGTGCCTCCGTCCTGGTCGCATGGTGATTCCGCGGTGGGATCCCGCCGGGGATAGTGGACCACACTGCCACCCCGCGCGCCAATGGCAGGCGCGATCCCGCGTGCGCAGCGCGCCCCAAAAACGGGGGCGTGCCAAATCGTGACCGGCGGATGCGTTGCGATTTTCGTAGATCGGTCTACTCTGATCGGAGTCGTTGGTTCGAATCGGATTGACAGCCCTGTTCGACCCGCGTACGTTTGCACGACAATTGAACCGATTCATCGGCTCAAGGCACCAGCCAAGAAGTGTCTTTACATGGAGGTAAAGCAATGATCAACCGTTCAACACGGCGACCGATGCTTGCGCTGGGCGCAAGCGGCGTCGCGCTCTCGCTCACGCTCGCCGGCTGTGCCGGCGGAGGCGGAGGAGGCGGCGGCGGCGGAGACGGCGAGGAAGTCACCATCTCATACCTGGTCGACAACCAGGAGTCGACAGTGCTCGTGGCCGAGGCGCTCATCGAGGAGTTCGAGAGCCAGAACGAGGGCATCCAGGTCGAGCTGGAGACCCGCCCGCAGGGCGCCGAGGGTGACAACCTCATCAAGACCCGCCTGTCAACCGGCGAGATGAACTCCGTGTTCGCCTACAACACCGGTTCGCTGATGCAGGCCCTCAACCCCGATCAGACCCTCGTCAACCTGGACGACCAGGAGTTCGTCGGGCTGCTCGACGAGAACTTCGTCAAGGCGGTCTCCACCGACAACGGTGTCTACGCCGCGCCGATGGGCCAGGCGATGTCCGGATCGATCATCTACAACAAGGACGTCTACGAGGAACTCGGCCTCGAGGTGCCGCAGACCTGGGACGAGTTCATCGCGAACGCCGAGGCGGTCAAGGAGGCGGGCGACATCGCACCGATCGTGCAGACCTACGGCGACACCTGGACGTCCCAGCTGTTCGTGCTCGGTGACTTCGCCAACGTGCTCGCCGAGGACCCGGAGTGGGCGGAGAAGTACACCAACAACGAAGCCAAGTACGTCGACCAGCCTGCACTCGCCGGCTTCCAGAAGCTCGAGGAGGTGTACGAGAAAGACCTGCTGAACGAGGACTTCGCGTCCGCCACGTACGCCGACGGCGTCGCAATGGTCGCCACCGGTGAGGGCGCGCACTACCCGATCCTCACCTTCGCTGCGTCGCAGCTGTCGGCGTCGAACCCAGAAGCGGCGGACATCGTCGGCACATTCCCGATCCCCGGGGACAACGCTGAGGACAACGCACTCACGGTCTGGATGCCGGGTGGTGTCTACATCCCGCAGAGCACCGAGGGCGCCGAGCTCGAGGCGGCGAAGAAGTTCGTGGAGTTCGTCACCACCAAGGAGAGCTGCGACATCCAGGGCGAGATCGTCGCGCCCACCGGTCCGTTCGTGATCGAGGGCTGCGAGCTCCCCGCGGAGGTCCCGGCGATGGTCTCCGACCAGCAGCCGTACTTCGACGAGGAGAAGACCGGTCTCGCGCTCGAGTTCTCGTCCCCGATCAAGGGACCGGCACTCGAGCAGATCACGGTCGCCGTCGGGTCGGGCATCACCTCCGCGGAGGAGGGCGCCGCCCAGTACGACGAGGACGTGAAGAAGCAGGCCCAGCAGCTCGGCATCGAGGGCTGGTGACCGGCGTAAGTTCTTTCTAGCACCGTGGGGCCGGCCGCCCAGCGCGGCCGGCCCCTTTCCCGTTCCACCAAATCGTTTCGATCAACGGAGATGAAATGACTGCAGTACAGGCTCGCGCCCCGAAGGAGGTGACGACGCCCGGGCAAGGCGAAACCGGTCGCAAGAAGCGGAAGCCGATGAAGAGCCCATACCCGACCTGGTTCTACATGCCGGCGGGCGTGTTCTACGTCATCCTCTTCCTGCTCCCGACCGGGGCATCCCTCTACTTCTCACTCACCCGCTGGACGCTGTTCGACGTCGAGTTCATCGGCTTCCAGAACTTCGTGCAGTTCTTCAGCGAGCAGGCGCTCGTGCAGGGCTTCGTCAACACCTTCATCTACGCCTTCGTCACCTCCGGGGCCAAGGTGGTGCTCGGGCTTCTCCTCGGCGTGTTCCTGACGTCCCAGATCATCGCGCGGGGATTCCTGCGGAGCGTCATCTTCTTCCCGGTCATCGTCAGCACCATTGGCGTCGGCATCACGTTCAAGGTGCTGCTCGACCCGTTCGACGGCATGGTGAATCAGGCGCTCGCCATCTTCGGCGTCGAGGGCCCCGGCTGGTTCACCGACCCGCAGTGGGCGCTCATGTCGGTCGCCTTCGTCGACATCTGGAAGGGCGTCGGGCTCGCGACGCTCATCTACATCGCCGGCATGGTGGCCATCCCGCACGACTATTTCGAAGCGGCGAAGGTGGATGGCGCGAACGCCTGGAACAACTTCTGGCACATCACACTGCCACTCCTGCGACCCGCGACCGCCACAGTGGTCCTGCTGTCGCTGATCGGAGGCCTTCGGTCGTTCGACCTCATCTGGGCCACGACCAGGGGTGGACCGGGATTCACCAGCGACGTCATCGCATCGGTGATCTACAAGCAGTATCAGGCGGGCTTCTACGGGCTGTCGACCGCGGGAAACGTCGTGCTCTTTCTCGTCGTCGCGGCGCTCATCGTCCCGCTGTCCGCGTGGCTCAACCGGGGGGAGAAGGAAGCATGAGGAACACCGCCTACCGGTGGACGGCCGGCACCCTCGCGATCGTCCTCTCGATCGTCGTCTTCATCGTGCCGTTCGTGTTCATCTTCCTCACCGCGTCGAAGTCGCAGCAGGAAGCCACCCAGCTGCAGTTCACCTGGCCGACGGAGTGGGCGTTCTTCTCGAACTTCATCGAGGTGATCGAGACCCGCGACTTCATCCTGCTGCGCGCTTTCGTCAACAGCGCGATCCTCACCGTCGCCGCGGTCGCCATCATGGTGATCCTCGGGGCCATGGTCGGGTACGTGCTCCAGCGGCGCCGCTCGAAGTGGAACCCGCTCGTCAACGGGCTGGTGCTGGCAGGACTCATCATCCCGCCGGCGGTCGTGCCCACGATCTGGGTGCTGCAGGGCCTCGAGCTGTTCAAGACACTTCCCGGTCTCATCGCCGTGCACGTCGCCTTCGGGCTGCCGTTCTGCGTCCTGCTGTTCCGTGCGTTCGTCTCGGGAATCCCCAAGGAGCTCGATGAGGCGGCGACCATCGACGGCGCCGGCCCCATCCGGCTGTTCTTCCGCGTGGTGTTCCCGCTGCTGAAGCCCGTGATCATCACGGTCATCGTGGTACAGGCGGTGTTCGTCTTCAACGACTTCACCTACGCGCTCTACTTCCTTCCGGGAGATGAGAACGCGACGGTGCAGCTGACGACCTACAACTTCCAGGCACAAGCGGTCAGCCGGTGGAACCTGCTGTTCATGGACATCCTGCTCATCACGATCCCGCCGTTGATCATGTACATCTTCTTCAACCGCCAGATCGTGGCGGGCATGACCGCCGGCGGCGTGAAGGGCTAGTCCGGACCGGCTGCGGGCTGGGCAACCCTCTCGGGAGGCCCAGCCCCTCCCCGGTGCGGGCCGGGGTCAGCGGAACTCGGGCGGCGAGGAACGGGTGCGCCAGCTCAGTTCGTTGTCCGTGATGAACCGCGAGAGCACCTCGTCGCTGATCGCGAAGCCGTCCGGCACGAGCGACGACAGTGCGTCCTCGACCGCGCGCATCCGCACTGCGGAAGGCCGCGCGACCAGATCCGCCAGGAGCTCAGCGAACCCGGTGGGAGCGGACGGGGACGCGGCCAGCTGCGCGTCCAGATACTTGGCCCCGCGGAAGAAGGTGCCGTCCTTCGCCAGCACCAGCCGCCCTGCGGCGTAGGCGGAGTGCACCGCCGCGTGGTGTGCCAGGAGCGTGTTGTCGAGAGCGGTCGCCTGAGGCAGGAAGTAGCCGCCGTGCAGGGCGACCTGCGCGACGAACGCCGTGTGGAGCGACTCGAAGTAGGCCGGACCGGGGTCGAGGAGCGCGCCGATCTGCGGGGCGAGTCCGCCGCCGGCATCCCACAGCACCCGGGACCCGACGAACGACGCGCGCAGCGGATCGTCGCCAGCCGTCACCGCATCACGGAGATAGGAGGGACAGACGAGCTTCACGTCGACGTAGCCGTGTGGGTCGTCGATGCCGGTGCGGTCGACGAAGGAGATCCGGCCCTCGGACGCCGCCCGCTCGAACGCGGTGTCGGTCACGACCAGATAAACGTCGACGTCGGAACCGGGTCGGTCATCGCCTCTGGCCACCGAGCCCACCAGAACGACACCCAGGGCGTCGGGGTCACGGTGCGCGCGGTCCAGGAATGCGTCGATCGCGCCGGCGTGCCACCGTGCCATCTCAGAACCATGCCATCTCAGAGCCGTGCCACTTCGGATGCTTCCGCGGCATCCGGCGCGTCGGTCAGCAATGTCCCGGAGGCGCCGCCGCGCCAGCCGACGAGGCACGGCCCGACCCAGCGCTCCGAGCCGCGGACGAGCACCGCGCCGGACGGCACCTTCACCGTCACTGCATCGGCGGCGACGGATACGGCGATCTCACCGTCCGGGACGGGAACGACGGCCGCCGCCCACGGCAGATCGCCGAGCGCCGGGGCGACCTCGAAGGTCCGCCAGCCCGGGGAGAGCGGGCGGATGCCGAGCACCGCTTCGGGCAGGAGCGCGGCGGGGCCGGCGGCCCAGGCGTGACAGAGGCTCTTGCCGTACGGTCTGCCATACATCGCGAGCGGCGAGCCGCCCGGGCGCGGGAACTCCTCCCAGAAGGTGACGGCGCCGGCGTCCAGCATCGCGCCCCATCGCGTCCGGATGGCTGCGATGGCGTGGGCAGGTTCGCCCGCGAGCACCAAGGCCCGGAGCGCGAACGACGCCATGAACGGGGTGCCGATCCGCCCTTCGCCGGCCGTGATGGCACTGACGACGCCAGACGGGACGGGAGCAGCAGAGAGGCCGCTCAGGATCGCGAGGAAGTTCGGGTACGGTGACTCTCCCTCCGGTCCGAGGTGCTCCGCCCACGATCCGGTTCGGGCGTCCCACGCCTCACGGTGCAGGGTCGACCGGACGTCGTCAGCGAGCGCCGCCCAGCGTGCCGCTCCGTCGTGACCGGCGGCGTCCAGCAGCTCCGCCGCGGAGCGGAGGGCCCAGAACCAGAGCACCTGCAGCGCCGTGGCGTCCTTGCCGCGCTGCGGGGTTGCTCCCCAGTCGAGGAACACCGCGCCTTCGGTCGCGTCGGTGAACGAATCGGGCTCATTCGCCGGTCGGAAGAGCGCGCCTGGTCCCTGGTATCCGGCGAGCCGTTCGGTGAAGCGGTGGATATGTTCGGCCTCGCCGATGAGGTGCGCAGTGTCGCCGAAGAGCCGGAAGTACGACCCGGTGTTGATCAGCCACCAGAGGGAATAGTCGGAGATCCCGTTGACGTACCCATGGCGTGGACTGCCGAGCGCGACGATGCTGTCGCGGATGATGTCGCCTTCGCCGAACGCGTACGCGTTCGAGAGCGTGTTGAGCGCCTGGTCGCCCATCCAGGGCATCCGGTCGCGTTTGATGCCGTCCAGCATGAGCTCGTGCATGCAGGATCGCAGCGTGAAGGCGCTGTGCGCCCAGATCCGGTTGAGCTCCGGATCGGCGCAGACGAAGGCGCCGCGTCGGGCGACCGGGTGCGCCGACGCCTCGACGCTCACCGAGCGGACGCGGGCGCCGGACACGGTGAGGAATCGGAACCCCAGCTCGTGGAACGTCGTCCATCGCCCGTCGGGACGCAGCACGACCTCGTGGCGCGACTCGGAGACACCGTTCGGGTCGGCGGCTTCTTCCCGGGACTCGCCGGAGACGACGCCCGGACGGCCGTCGCAGTCGATCACGGGCCGGCCGAGCACCGGGACAGGGAGTTCGAAGATGCCCTCGGCGAGCTCCATCGCCATCGTGACGACGGGTTCCCGGCGCGCATGCGGTGCGACCAGCTCCGTCCCGGCTCGGGACGAGACCGGATGCCAATCCGTTCCGTCGAGCGAGGATGCCCATTCGCTGCCAGTCTCAAAGACCGGGCCGTCGCGGACCAGCAGCGCTGCCGGCTCACCCGCCGCGGCGCGAACCTCGATCTGCAGCCACGCGGCGCCCGCAGGCACGTCGGCCTCGCGCCGCGCCGCGCCGTCGGCTCGCTGGGCGAGCAGCGTTCCGTCGACCGAGACGTCCGCCGTTCCAGACGTGCACAAGGTGATTCGGCCGGCCGCACCGGAAAGGGCCCGTCCGAAGAACACCCGCGGGGCAAGAGCGCCATAGTTTGCGGCGTAGTGCACGAACCGGTTGGCTGCGAACCCTTCGGCGACCCGGCGGTGAAGTCTGCCCAGCTCGAACTGGCCCCGATGGTACAGCCATCGCCCTGCGGGCTCGTCTCGCGGCTCCGGCTGGTCGGGGAAGGGGTCCGGGCTCCATTGCCGAAGGGCTTCGCGGATCGCGACCGCCTCCGCAGGCGGTCCCGCAATCGTCTCGATCATCCGCGTTCCGTTCCGGCGCCCACGCGCCCGATCTGGAGCCGGCGAATCCGCGATTTCGCGTCGCGCGGCGGCTCCGACGCGCGAGTCCGCTCAGACTACCGAATCGTAGATCGGTCTACAGCATCGTGCCGCGAATTGCCGCAGCTGCGTCCGGTCCGGGAATGGGTGCGGGCAGGCGCGGTTGCACTCCATCAGTGGGGGAATCGCTTCCACGTTGTTGCGGACCAGAAGGAGAAACGGCATGCGGATCACGGTGCTCGGCGGGACCGGCTACGCGGGAAGCGCGATCACGGGGGAGGCGGAGCGGCGGGGACACGACGTCACCTCGCTCAGTCGAGCCATGCCCGCCGAGCCGGTCCCGGGCGTCCTCTACCGC
Source organism: Lysobacter korlensis (assembly GCF_042434515.1). Taxonomy (NCBI): domain Bacteria; kingdom Pseudomonadati; phylum Pseudomonadota; class Gammaproteobacteria; order Lysobacterales; family Lysobacteraceae; genus Lysobacter; species Lysobacter korlensis. The sequence goes on along the minus strand of NZ_JBHLTG010000002.1, from coordinate 724,116 downwards.
ACCGGGTCCGTGCTCGACGACGCCGTCCTCGCAGAGTCCGTCCGGGGCCCCGACGTCGTGTTCGAGGCGCTGTCGCCGCGCGGCGAGCTCGCCGGGAAGCTCGAGGGCGTGGTCGGCCGGCTGCTGCCGCTTGCGGCTGCCGCCGGGGTTCGGCTCGGCGTGCTCGGCGGTGCGTCGTCGCTCGAGGTCTCGCCCGGCGGCCCGAGGCTCGTGGACGTCCGTCCGCCGGCGCCCGAGGTCGCGGTCGAGGTCCACACCGGCATCGCCCTGCTCGACATCGTCCGGGGGGCTCCCGAGGAGCTCGACTGGTTCTTCGTCAGCCCGGCCGCCGGCTTCGGCGCCTGGGCGCCGGGTGAGCGCACCGGACGATATCGGCTCGGCGACGACGTGCTGCTCACCGACGAGAACGGCAAGAGCCTCATCTCGGCCGCGGATCTGGCGGTGGCCATCCTCGACGAGATCGAGCAGCCGAAGCACTCGCGGCGCCGCTTCCACGTCGCGTACTGAGCTCTCGATGCGCGGCGCTGCCGCTTCCGAACCGTTGGGCGGTTCACTCGGGAGTCCTGGATTCCAGACCCGCCGGCTCGTAAGGTTGATCCTTATGAACCATTCGCACCCCGAGGGCGGGGTCCGGCCGGGTGAGGTGCCGGCGGCCGCCGGCTCGCCGCTGCGCGTCGACACCGACATCCACAACGCGTTCCCCGACCTGCTGCCGTACCTGCCGCGCGTGTGGCGCGACCGCTGGTCCGCCACCGGCATGGGCGCGGGGTGGAACTACAGCAACCCGCGCGGAGTGTCCCGCCGGGACGTGACTCCGCCGAACGGGGCAGCGCCCGCGAGCGACCCGCTGTTCCTGCTCAGCGACCACCTGGATCGGTACGACATCGACTACGCCGTCCTCACCGGTCCGGGGCTGCTCCCGCTCGCGAACGATGTCGACTACCTCAACGCGATCGCGAGCGCCTACAACGACGTGACGCTCGACGCCTGGCTGCCGGTCTCCGACCGATACCTGGGCAGCATCCTCATCAACAGCGAGGACCCGGCGGGTGCGGTCCGTGAGATCCGGCGCTGCGCCGCACAAGGCAGGTTCGTGCAGATCATCGTCGCCGCGGCGACCCGGAAGCCGCTCGGCCAGCGGGACTTCCACCCGATCTACGAGGTCGCCAGTGAGCTCGGGATGCCGGTCGCGATCCACCCGGGAACGGAGGGCGCCGGCACGGCCTGGCCGCCGACCCCGGTCGGCTGGCCGTCCCGCTACATGGAGTGGCACAACATCCTGCCCATCGGGTTCATGGCGCAGATCAACAGCCTCGTCACCGAGGGCGTGTTCGAGAAGTTCCCGACCCTGCGATTCGTCGCCATCGAGGGCGGCGTCGCGTGGCTGCCCCACTTGATGTGGCGGATGGACAAGAACTACAAGGCGCTGCGCGACACGGCGCCATGGCTGAAGCGGCTGCCGTCGGAGTACATCCTGGATCACGTGGTGCTCACCACCCAGCCGATCGAGGAGCCGGCAAACCCCCAGCACCTGCTGCAGATCCTCGAGATGATCGACGCGGGCCGCACGCTCATGTTCTCCTCCGACTATCCGCACTGGGACTTCGACAACCCGCAGGCGATCCTTCCGGGAATCTCCCCTGAGCTGCGGGAGCGGATCATGGGAGGCACCGCGCGCGAGGTCTACGGGCTGACGACGAGGCCCGCGCGGGAGGCCCTGCCACCCTTCACCCCGGCGGAGGACGGCGTCCCGGTCGCGATGGCGCAGGCGGGACCGGCCGAGTGAACCGGACCCCCCTCGCCGAGGTGGCGGCGGTGCCGCCGCAGGGTGCGGGCGCGCTCACGGTGGCGGTGGACGGGGTCGAGGTCGGCCTCTACCGGGTGGGGGAGCGGATCGTCGCCTGGCGGAACGTGTGTCCGCACGGCGCGGCTCCGGTCTGCCGCGGCACGGTGGACGGCACGCGGCTGACGTCGGCGGTCTACGAGTACGAGTACGGCCGGGACCAGGAGATCCTCCAGTGTCCGTGGCACGGCTGGGAGTTCGACCTGCTGAGCGGGGAGCACCTCGCCGAGGGCTCCGCGGCACGCCTGCGCCGGCACCCGATCGCCGTCATCGACGGAGTGGTCTATGACGACGCGCCGGTTCCGGCGAGGATGCGGCTGCGGGTCACGGAGCGCGTCCGGGCGGCCGACGACATCGTGGTGCTCCGGCTGGCGTCCCCGGATGGAGCCGCGCTGCCGGCGTGGATGCCGGGCACTCACCTCGAGGTGTCGCTGCCGTCCGGGCTGGTGCGGCACTACTCCCTCTGCGGCGATCCGGCCGACCGCTCGTCGTATCGGATCGCGGTCCTCCGGGAGCGGTCGGGTCGCGGCGGATCGGCGGAGCTGTTCGCCGAATCCAAGGCCGGGCTGGAGCTCGACGTGCGCGCCTTGCGGAACCGGTTCCGGTTGCGGGAGGCCAAGCACTCGCTCCTGATCGCGGGCGGTATCGGCATCACGCCGCTGCTGCCGATGGCGGCGTCCCTGCACCGGCGGAGGCGGTCCTTCGAGCTGGTGTACACCGGCCGGGACCTCGCCTCGATGGCGCTCGCGGACGAGGCCGCGGCGCTGCCGAACGCGCGGCTCGTCGAGAGCAGCCTGCAGGGCCGCCCGGATCTCCGGGCGCTCCTCGCCGAGGCGCCGGAGGGCACTGCCGTCTACGCATGCGGTCCGGCCGGGATGATCGCGCAGGTGCGGGCGCTCGCGGCCGCCGAGGGGGATCGCATCCAGGTGTTCACGGAGGCGTTCGAGGGAGGCGAGCCGGAGCCCTCCGGGCACGGACCGGCCCGGCCGCTGGCGGTCGAGCTGGCGCGCTCCGGGGCGACGGTGCGGGTGGAGGCCGGCGAAACGGTGCTCCACGCGGTCAGGAACCTCGTGCCATCCGCCCCGTCCTCATGCGAGCAGGGCTGGTGCGGCACCTGCGAGACCCGGGTGCTCGACGGCGAGCCTGACCATCGGGATCGCGTGCTCACCGAGGGCGAGCGGGAGTCCGGGGACACCATGATGATCTGCGTCAGCCGCGCACGGTCGGAGCGGCTCGTCCTCGATCTTTAGTGTCCGGCTCCGCCTCGCGCTCCCCGACCGGCGGCAGAATGGGGTCATGGCTGAGATCACGCATGTCGTCCTGGTGCAGTGGCGGGCCGACGTGCCCGCCGAGGTGAAGGAGCAGGCGCGGGCGTCGGCGCGCGGCTTCGTCGGCGTCATTCCCGGCACGGTGTCGGTGGTCGAGGGGCCGAGTGTCAGCCCGGAGGGGCTGGAACAGGGGTTCGACTACGGGCTCGTGATCCGGTTCGCGGACGCCGCGGCACGGGACGGGTACCTCCCGCATCCCGTGCACCGTGTGCTCGCGGATCTGATCGGAGCCCACGCGGAACGCGTGGTCGTGTACGACATCGAGGCGTGAGCGACGCGGTCCGCCGCACCGGATCGGAAGGGTGTCGCCGGCTCGGGGGGCTGCGTGGCCAGAGGCGGCCGCCCGAGCGGGACCAAAGTCCTGGCGGCATTCCGAATGCGGGCGGATACTGCTGAGCGTGCGGTCCGGATCACGCCGGGGCGCCGTTCAGGTGAGCACGACTGGCCGAAAGGGGCGATGTCGATGGACAGGCGATCAAGAGCAGCCGAGAAGAAGCTTCCCGTGTTCCTGAAGGAATCGGTGGAGAAGATGCGATCGAGCGGATCCGCCGAGACGGTCTTCGGACCCGCACGCAAGGAGAACGGCCGCACCATCATCCCCGTGGCGCGAGTGGCCTACGGCTTCGGCGGTGGCTACGGCAGCGCGGCGCAGAAGGGCAAGGCGGGAGCCAGGCAGCGCAGGACCAAGCCGGGGGCCAACGGCGACACCGGGCTCGGCGGCGGGGGCGGCATGCGGGTCATCCCGGCAGGGATGTTCGAGGTCGGCCCGAACGGTGCGCGGTTCCTGCCAGTGCGCGGCTCGATGGCGACCACCGCGCTGACGCTCGCCGGGGGAGTGCTGGTGGGCATGCTGCTCCGTCGGCGCGCACGGCCGGCGGTCAAGCGGGTGCGCTGATCAACCTGCGGCCACCTGCGCGGCGGTGCGCTGCAGCGCGTCGCGGCAGGCGAGGATCGAGGGATTCCGCACGCTGGCGCTGCGGGCCGCCGTGAAGATCGTGCGGCGCGGGAGACCGGGCAGATCGATCAACTGAGCGCCCGTCTTCCGGCCCGTCCAGACCAGGTCCGGCATGAGTGCCACGGCGTTGCCGGACTCCACGAGCCGCATGTGCGCCTGGAGGTCCGCCGTCTCGAATCGCACGTCCGGCTCGAAACCGGCAGAGCGGCACGTCTGCTCGGCCCAGTGGCGGGATGCCGCACCGCGCGGCTCCATGACCCACGGGGATGAGGCCGCCTGCTCGATCGTGGCGATGCGGGTCCTGGAGCGGGACCGTGGCGGCACGGCGAGCCGGATGGCGTCGGTGGTCAGCGGGATGCGGTCGAGCTCTGGGTGGTGCGGTGCCGCGTGCCCGGGGTACTGCTCGGCGACGACGAGGTCGAAGTCCCGGATCCAGGTTTCGTAGAGCGCGGTCTCCGGCTCCCGCTGAGTGACCTCGACCCGGAGCGCCGGGTGCTCCTCGGCAAGGAGCGTCAGCACGCCGGGCAGCAGGGCGAGCGCCGCGGACTGGAAGACGGCGAGCCGCACCGTGCCGGTGGCCGAGCCGAGGGACACGCCGAGCTCCGACTCCGCGAGCTCCAGGCGCTCGAGCACCGCGGTCGTATGGTCCACGAGGATCTCCGCCTGCGGCGTGAGGGCGACCCGGCGCCCGGTCTTCCGCAGCAGCTCGACGCCCACCTCCCGTTCCAGTTGGGCGAGCTGCTGCGAGATGGCCGACGGGCTCTGGTTCAGCGCCAGCGCGACCTCGGCGAGTGTGCCCCGCAGCTTCAATTCGCGGAGCACCCGCAACCGCCGCACATCCAGCATCGTTTGTCCAGTTCTGCTTAGCAATACCGGTAAGAAAGCATCGCTTTACCTTACGCGAATCGCTTCGCATACTGAAGGCGTCCTCTTCAGATCGGGAGCCGCTATGACCGACGTGCTCGACGTTCCAGCCGTTCAAGCCTCATCCACCCGTGCGCTCGGGGACGAGGCGGTCGAGGTGGCAAGGCGCTGGCTCATGGAGGCGGCGAACCTGCCGGTGCATCCGTCGGCGCGCCAGCTCGCCGGCGTGCTGCGGGACCCGGATGGCCTCGACTTCACCGTCGGCTTCGTCGACGGCGTCGTCCGCCCCGAGGATCTCCGCGTCGCCGCGCGCAACCTGCGGGGGCTCGGACGCAAGATCCCGAAGTTCCTTCCTGCGGTTCTGCGCGGAGCCGTCGCCCTCGGCGGCGTGGTGGCACCCATCCTGCCGCGCATCGTCATCCCGATCGCCCGTGCGGTGCTACGCCGCATGGTGGGCCACTTGCTCATCGACGCCACCGACGCCAGGCTCGGCCGCGCCATTCGCAGAATCCGCACACCCGGCGTGCGGCTCAACATGAATCTGCTCGGCGAGGCGGTGCTCGGCGAGAAGGAGGCGGCGCGTCGCCTCGACGGCACCCGCCGGCTGCTCGAACGGGATGACGTCGACTATGTGTCGATCAAGGTCTCGTCGACCGTCGAGCCGCACTCGCCCTGGGCGTTCGACGAGGCGGTGGATGACATCGTCGAAAGACTCACGCCGCTGTACCGGTATGCCGCGTCGGCGCCGACTCCGAAGTTCATCAACCTGGACATGGAGGAGTACAAGGACCTGCACCTCACGATCGCCGTCTTCCAGCGGCTGCTGGATTCACCCGAGCTCAAGAACCTCGAGGCCGGCATCGTGCTGCAGGCGTATCTTCCCGACTCGCTCGCCGCGATGATCGGGCTCCAGGAGTGGGCGGCGACCCGGCGCGCGGCGGGGGGAGCCGGCATCAAGGTCCGGCTGGTCAAGGGCGCGAACCTGCCGATGGAGCACGTCGAGTCCGACCTCTCCGGCTGGCCGGTCGCCACCTGGGGCACCAAGCAGCAGACCGACACGCACTACAAACGGGTGCTCGACTACGCCCTCCACCCGGAGCGCACCGCGAACGTGCGGCTCGGCGTCGCCGGGCACAACCTCTTCGACCTTGCCTTCGCCTGGCTGCTGGCCAAGGAGCGCGGTGTGGAGAGCCACGTCGAATTCGAGATGCTGCTCGGCATGGCGCAGGGGCAGGCCGAGGCCGTGAAGAAGGACGTCGGCGGGCTGCTGCTCTACACCCCGGTCGTGCACCCGCAGGAGTTCGACGTCGCGATCGCCTACCTGATCCGGCGGCTCGAGGAGGGCGCGAGCTCCGAGAACTTCATGTCGGCGGTGTTCGAGCTCGCTGACAATCAGCTGCTCTTCGACCGCGAGAAGCAGCGGTTCCTGCACTCGCTCGCGGATCTCGACGACACCGTGCCGGGGCCGAACCGGACACAGGACCGTACGCGGCCGCCCGTCCCGGGGCTGCGCTCCGCATTCGAGAACGCATTGGACACCGACCCATCGCTTCCGGCGAACCGGCGCTGGGGCCGCGACATCCTCTCCCGGGTGCCGGCGTCACGACTCGGCGTCGATGCGGTGGCGGCCGCGACGATCGAGGACGCCGAGGCGCTGAGCGTCCTGATCGCCGCGGCGGCCGAGAGCGGCCGAGCCTGGGGTGCGCGATCCGGCGCCGAGCGTGCCGCAGTGCTGCACCGGGTCGGCGATGCGCTCGAACGCCGCAGAGCGGAGCTGATGGAGGTCATGGCCGCAGAGGCAGGCAAGACGCTCGACCAGTCCGACCCCGAGGTGTCGGAGGCCGTCGACTTCGCCCACTACTACGCCGAGCTCGCTCGTGAGCTCGACGCGGTCGACGGCGCCGTCTTCACACCCGCCAGGCTCACGGTGGTCACACCGCCGTGGAACTTCCCGGTCGCCATCCCGGCTGGATCCGTCCTCGCCGCACTCGCGGCCGGGTCCGCCGTGATCCTCAAGCCGGCGCATCCGGCGGCCCGCTGCGGCGCCGTGCTGGCGGAGGCGATGTGGGAGGCCGGCGTCCCGGGCGACGTGCTCCGGCTCGTGCAGGTGCGCGAGAGCTCGCTCGGCCGGGAGCTCATCGCCTCGCCCAGCGTCGACCGAGTCATCCTGACCGGCGCGTTCGAGACCGCCGAGCTGTTCCGCTCATTCCGCCCCGACCTGCCGCTGCTGGCGGAGACCAGCGGCAAGAACGCGATCGTGGTCACGCCGAGCGCCGACCTCGATCTCGCGGCGAAGGACGTCGCCTACTCCGCCTTCGGGCATGCCGGTCAGAAGTGCTCCGCCGCGTCCCTGGTGATCCTGGTCGGATCGGTCGCCGATTCGCGGAGGTTCCGCAGCCAGCTCGTCGATGCGGTGACCTCGCTGAAGGTCGGCTATCCCGACGACCCGGCCACCAAGATGGGGCCGATCATCGAGCCGGCGTCCGGCAAGCTGCTCGAGGCGCTGACTACGCTCGGACCGGGGGAATCGTGGCTCATCGAGCCGAGGCAGCTCGACGACTCGGGCAAGCTGTGGAGCCCCGGTGTGCGCGAGGGTGTGCGTCGCGGGTCGGAGTTCCACCGGATCGAGTACTTCGGCCCGGTGCTCGGCGTCATGCGAGCGGGCTCCCTCGAGGAGGCAGTGGCACTGCAGAACGATGTCGACTTCGGTCTCACCGCAGGCCTGCACTCGCTGGACCGGCGCGAGGTCGAATACTGGGTCGAGCATGTGCAGGCGGGGAATCTGTACGTCAACCGCGGCATCACGGGTGCGATCGTGCGCCGTCAGCCGTTCGGCGGCTGGAAGAAGTCGTCGGTCGGCGCCGGGACCAAGGCGGGCGGGCCGAACTATCTGGTCGGGCTCGGCAACTGGTCCGCGGCCCCGAGTGCGGCTTCGGTGCCGGTGAGCGACCCCACGGTCGCCGCGCTGCTCGAGGCGGCAAGGGAGGAGCTGCCCCCCGACGCCGGATACCTGGAGCGGGCGGCCCGGAGCGATGCCGCAGCGTGGGGGAGCGAGTTCGGCGTCGCGAAGGATGCGAGCGGACTGTCCGCGGAACGGAATGTGCTCCGGTATCTGCCGACGCGCACTGCGGTGCGCCTGGCCGAGGGTGAGCCGGTCGGGTCCTTGGTGCGGGTTCTCGCAGCCGCCATGCTCGCCTCCGCCGCGGTGACGGTGTCGAGCGCCGTGCCGCTGCCGAAGCCGATCGGCGTGATCCTCGCGGACCGGGGGATCCGGGTGCGGGTCGAGTCGGACGCCGCCTGGCTCGGCCGGCTCGCACGCGCGGACGATGAGCGCCTCCGGCTGATCGGCGGGAGCGTTGAAGCCGTCGCCGACGCCACCGGCGGACGACCAGGTCTCGCCGTCTATGGGCAGCCGGTCACCGAAGCGGGGCGCGTGGAGCTGCTGCCGTTCCTCAAGGAGCAGGCGGTGAGCGTCACCGCGCACCGGTTCGGCAACCCGACCGAGCTCGGGCAGGTCAGGCTCAGCGCCCCAGTGCCGGCCGCGTATCACTGAGGTGATTCGGAGCCGGTCCTCCTCGCTGACCGACCAGGGCGGACCCGGGACCTGGCACCGCGGCAGTGGCGGCACCGGCGCCCATCGCGTCGAGGAAAGAGCCGGTCCGGGGGCGGGTCCGGCCCGCTTTCCTTCCGCTGAGAGCGCCTGGTTGCTACAGTGAGCCAACTGATTCGTGTGAATAGTTAACCCGAGACGACCATACGAAGGGATATGGGCGCCGACCGTCCGCGGACGTGAGCCGTGTGCCGGCCCCCGACCGACCCCATGAGCCGAACCGCCGAACCCAGCCCCATACCGGTATATCGACCGTACCTCGGTCCTGAGATCCAAGATGCCGCCCGATCTGCAATCCAAGCCGGGTGGCTCGGGATGGGCAGCCTCAGCCAGCAGTTCGAGCAACGGCTGGAAGAGTTCCTCGAGTTGGATGGCCGGCGTGTCGTCAGCACGAATTCCTGCACCGAGGCGCTGCACCTGGCCGGCCAGCTGATCGGGCTCGGCCCAGGGGACGAGGTCATCTGCCCATCGTTCACCTACGTGGCAGGGCATCAGGCGATGAGCCGGACGGGCGCATCCGTCGTCTTCTGCGACATCGAGCCTGAGACGCTGAGCATCGACCCGGCCGCCGTGGAAGCACTGGTGACCGACCGCACGCGTGCCATCATGGCCGTCGACTTCCTCGGCCTCCCCTGCCGCATGGATGAGCTGATGGAGATCGCCGACAAGCACGGGCTCCGCGTCATCGAGGACGCCGCGCATGCCTTCGGATCACGAAGCAACGGGCGTCCGATCGGCTCCTTCGGCGACATCACCTGTTTCAGCTTCGGCCCGGTGAAGACGATCACGACCCTCGAAGGCGGTGCCGTGGTGACCGCCGATCCGAACGATGTCCAGGTGTTGCACGAGCTGCGTCACCTCGGCATCGACTCAGACACCGACGCCCGCTATCGGAATCAGCGGAACTGGGAGTTCGATGTCGTCCGCCAAGGCTTCCGGTGCCACCTCGGATCGGTCCCGGCAGCGATCGGCCTTGCGCAGATGGACCTGGTCGACGAGTTCATCGCGAATCGCCAGCAGTACTGCCGAGCCTATGACGAGGCATTCCGGAATGTGGACGGCATCGAGTTGTTCGAGACGGACTGGGACGGCATCGCCCCCTATATCTACGTGATCCGGGTCGCCTCCGACGTGCGCGACGATCTGATGGCTCACCTCAAGTCGCTCGGCATCGCCACCGGCATCCACTTCCTGGGGGCCCACAACTTCAGCTTCTACGCGGCGAGCCGGCGAGGAGACCTCTCGGTGACCGACCGGGTCACGAAGGAGGTGCTGACCCTGCCGCTTCACCCGTACATGAGCGACGACACGATCGGACGGGTGACGAAGGGGGTCCAGTCCTTCTTCAGCGGGCGGACGGCGGGCAGGGGCCGGTACGGTGGTGCTTCTCGCAAGGCTGCGGAGCCGGCCGACGCGCTGAACTGACGGTCACTCTCGGCAGTGATCAGCCGGCGCGCGCGTCACTTGGTGCCGTCTCGGCACCAGTGAGCTCGCGCTGTTCGTCGACCGGCACGACCGCGACCGGGCACGGTGGATTCATCAGCACGTCGTGCGCGGCCGAGCCGAGCACCAGGCCCCGCAGGATTCCGCCCCGCCTGCCGACCACGAGCAGCTGAGCGCGCTCGCCCTCATCGATCAGATGCGGGATGCGAGGGCCCTCCACCAGCCGCTCCGTGACGTCGAGCTCGGGAAAGGCGCTGCGGATCGCCGTCGCCGCGTCAGTGATGACCTCCTCATGCCAGTGCCGGATGGACTCGTGCAGATGTCCCACATGCTGCCGCACGGGCACCGGGTAGACCGGCGATGACGCCCATACGTGCAGCAGCTCCAAGCGCGTCTCCCGCACGATCGCCTCCCTGGCGGCGAACTCCGCTGCCTGGGGAGACGGCTCCTCGTCGCCGACGCCGAGCACGACGGGGGAGGACTCGCGCGACTGCCAGGTGCGGGGCACCACGACGACCGGGCAGCGCGCCCTTGCCGCGACCCGCATGGGGAGCGTGCCGTAGACCAGCCCGGCCATCTTGCTGGACTTGTCGGTGCCGATGACGAGCATGGAAGCACCCTCCGATTCCTGCACGAGCTCGGCCTGCGGCACGCCGTGCAGCATGCTCGTCGTCACCTCGACCCCCGGCACCGCGGACCGCGCATGCTGCTCTGCGTCGAGCAGCACCTGCTCATAGAGGGGCTCGACCTCCGAGTCGAAGGTGAATGAGGCGTGCCCCGTCCACACCACGGTCGCCACCCGCAACGCAGAGCGCGCCCGTCCGGCGCGTTCCAGGGCCCAGTCGAGGGCTGCCCGGCTGGCGGGGCCGCCGTCCACCGCGACGAGAACCGTGTCCATCTCCGCTCCTTCGCATTCGCGGACCCAATGGGCCCGAATCCAATCGTCCTCCCCGCCTGCCCGGGCGGGCTAGGCACTTCAGGATGTTCCAGCCGGATAATGACGGCGTGGTGAACGACGAGGCTTCTTCCTCCAGCCCACCTCTTCCGGATCCGCCGCTCCGCGCCGCCGTCGTGGGGCTCGGCTGGGCCGGCCAGCAGCACATGAAGGCGTACGCAGAGCTCCCCGGCGTCGACCTCGTCGCGATCTCCGGCAAGGAGCAGGCGCTGGGCCTCAGCCTCTGTGAGGAGTTCGGCGTCCCGCTGTTCGTCGACGACTGGAGCGAGCTGCTCGAGCGCACCCCGCTCGATGTCGTCAGCATCGCAGTGCCCACCTACCTCCACGCGCCCGTGGCGATCGGGGCACTGCAGCGCGGCATCCACGTGCTCACCGAGAAGCCGATGGCGAGGGCCGCGGAGGAGGCCGCCCAGATGGTGCAGGCGGCTCGGGCCGCCGGCCAGGTGCTCGACGTCGCGTTCAATCACCGCCGTCGCGGCGACATCGAAGCGCTGCGCGGCCTGATCGCCGAGGGCAGCATCGGAACCCCGTACCACGCACGCGCCTCGTGGATGCGGCGCAAGGGCATCCCCAAGCTCGGGAGCTGGTTCACGAACCGCGAGATGGCGGGCGGTGGCGCCCTGCTCGACATCGGCGTGCATGTGCTCGACTACGCGCTGTATGCCCTCGGCGAGCCGGAGGTGCGGTCGGTCTCGGCGGTCACCCACGCCGCGCTCGGTTCACGGGGCCTCGGCGGCAGCGAACGCGACACCGCGCTCGAGGGCACGTCCGAGTTCGAGGTGGAGGACATGGCGGCGGCCTTCGTGCGGTTCGCGGACGGCACCGCCCTGGTGCTGGAGACATCGTGGGCGGCCTTCCGCGATCCCGTCGATCTGATGGACATCGCGGTCCTGGGCTCCGACGGGGGAGCGGAACTCTCGATCGTCGGCGCCACCGCACTGGAGGCAGCCGAGATCCGGGTGTTCCGCGACGAGGACGGGCGCATCGCCGACTTCCGGGTGCCCACGCGCCCGGGCCGCGGCCACATCAAGGTGGTCGACGACTTCATCGGCGCGGTTCGGCGCCCGGAGGAATGGGGCCTGCATGACGGGGGACGCGCGCTCGTGCGGGCCGAGATCATCGATGCCTGCTACCGGTCTGCCGCCGAAGGGCGGGAAGTGACACTCTGACGTCGGTGGCGGGTGACCAAAGTCCCTACCCGGCCGGTGCTCGTGCGGAGAACAATGCAGGCACAGACAGCGGATGCTGTCTCACAGCAGCAGGAGGTATCCCGATGTCCCCGCACGAGTCTCCCCAGTCGGCCGTCAGCCCGCCCGCGGGCGATCAGCCGACGCAGCCCATCGACATCACGGCGATCCTCGGGTCGCTCGCCAAGTCCTGATTCACGTCCCGCGGAATCTCGCCCCGTACACCGCAGCCTGGGTGCGGCGCTCCATCCCGAGCTTCGCCAGCAGCCCGGAGACGTAGTTCTTGACGGTCTTCTCGGCGAGCTCGAGCCGCTCGCCGATCTGCCGGTTCGTGAGCCCGTCCGCGATGAGGCCGAGCACCTGACGCTCGCGAGCGGTGAGGTCGGCCCGGGCGGGATCCGCCGCCGTTGCCTGGATTCGCTGGACCACCGTGCGGCTGACGGTGGCGGGCATGAGGTTCTCGCCCCGCGCGACCCGGCGCACGCTCTCGACCAGCTTCTGGCCGCGGATGTCCTTCAGGGCGTAGCCGGCTGCGCCGGCCAGCACCGCGGCTGCCGCCGCCTGATCGTCGTCGAAGCCGGTGAGAATCAGGCACTGCACGGCGGATCCCGTGGAGCGAAGCTCACGGCAGACGTCGATGCCGTTGCCGTCGGGGAGGTGGACGTCCAGGATCGCCACATCGGGCTTCGTCGCGGCGATCCGCCCCACCGCCTGCTGGGCGGTCGATGCCTCACCGACCACCTCGAGGTCCGGCTCGGCGTCGATCATCTCGGCAAGCCCCCGGCGCACCATCTCGTGGTCATCGAGCAGGAATACCCGGATCATCCGTCCCCTCCCCGGTGCTTCGAACGTCGAGCCGGGCACGCCACGTCAGCTTGGTTCCTCCCTCGGCCCGGCGCTCCACTCGTGCGGTCCCGCCCCGGCGCGCTGCCCGCCGTTCGAGGTTCGCGATGCCGCTGCGCCGCCCGGTGTCGCCGATGCCGACGCCGTCGTCGGTGATCTCGAGTGTCAGTCCGTCTCCTTCGACCGTCAACGCGACGGTGACCTCGCGCGCTCGCGCATGCCGGGCGACGTTGGTGAGCCCTTCGCGGAGTGCGGCGAGGACGTCGTCGGCGACGTCGTCCGGGACCGCCAGGTCGACCGGGCCGGCGATCACCAGCCTGGGGGAGGCGTCGAAGAGGCCGGCCAGCTCGGTGAGCAGGCCGATCACCCGGTGGCGCAGGGGTGGACGCTCCTCCGGCTCAGAGGTGAGCGTGAAGATCGCGGTGCGGATCGCGACGATGGCCTCGTCGAGGGACTGCACCTGGTCAGCTATGCGCGCCTGTGTATCGGGGTCGGCGACCTTGGCCGCGGTGAGCTGGAGGCTGAGCCCCGCGGCGAACAGGCGCTGAATGACGTGGTCGTGGAGGTCGCGGGCGATCCTGCTGCGATCCTCGAGCACCAGCAGCCGCTGCTGGTCCTCCCTGGCCGCGGCAAGCTCGAGGGCGACGCTCGCCTGCGTGGCGAACTCCGCCGCCAGCTCCACGTCACGCGCGGTGAACTCGCGCGATCCCGGGCGTCGGGAGACGACGAGGGCGCCCAGCGGTGAGCGGGCTGTGATCATGGGGATCACCATGGTGGGGCCGAGCATCAGCGGCCGTTCTCGCGTGCCTTCCGAGAGGGGGACAACGACGGGCTGGCCGGTCTCCAGGGCGCGTCCGGTGATCGTGCCGGCGGCGGCGAACACGAGTCCCGCCACCCCGTCGGCGAGGGGTCCGGTGGCCCGGTCCACGACCATCGATTCCGCAGACACCGCCCGCACGAGCGCGACCAGGTCCGCCTGGGCCAGGGCGAGCACCCGATCGACCAGCAGATCCAGCGGGCTGTGCGGCGGGTCGGACAGGAGTGCAGCCGTCACATCCGCCAGCGCGGACGACCAGCGCTGCCGGCGCTGCGTCTCGTCGAACAGGCGAGCATTGTCGATCGCCGTCCCGGCCGTGGCGGCGAGTGAGATCAGCAGCTCCTCGTCCTCTGCCGTGAACTCGCCGGCTTCGGCATCGGCGAGATACAGGTTCCCGAACACCTCTCCGCGCACCCGCAGCGGGACCCCGACGAAGCTCTCCATCGCAGGATGGTGTTCCGGGAAACCCGTGAACCGCGGGTCGCGGGTCAGATTCTTCACCCGGATGGGCCGCTGCTCGCTCCCGAGTGCACGAAGCAGGCCGTCGCCATGCGGAAGCGGGCCCATCCGGGCTGCATCGTCCTCGGGGATCCCCACCTGGATGAACTGCTCGAGATGCCCGTCGCGTGCGATCACCCCGAGCGCGCCGTACCGGGCGCCGACCAGTTCCACCGCCGCGTCGACGATACGCCGAAGGACGACGGGCAGCTCCAGCTGCTCGACGACCGCCTGACCGGCTCGCAGCAGACTCCTGAGGCGGCCCTGGGTCTCGAGCACCCTTCGGGCGTTCTCCATCAGTTCGCCGAGGGTCCGATCGAGCTCTGACCGGTGACCATCGGTGAACGTCAACCGATAGCTCTGCTCGGTCATACGCCGTCCCGCCCCTGGTGTACCAGCTGGCAGTTCGGATTGTACTCCGCACCTGTCGCGAGGCCAGGGTTCCGTCGAGCGAGTTTCGGCCCAGTTCAGGCGCCCGCGCTGTACCGCGTGACGAGCACGGGACAATGGGTGTTGAGCAGGACCGACTGGGTCACCGTACCGATCGGCGATGCGCCGGTGCCGAAGGTTCGGGACGGGCCGACCACCAGCGTGCTGGCTTCGTATGCCGCGGCGAGCAGCGCCTGCGCGGCGCCGTCGGGGGAGAGCCGGGTGGAGACCGTTGCACCTGGCTCGATCTCGAGGGCCAGCTTCTTGGCCTCGCTGAGATTGATGGCGGCGAGCTCGGGGTGCGGCGCGCCGGCCCGGCGCTCGGCGCTTCCCATCCCGTGCACCAGCAGCAACGGCAGTTTGGTCGCGGCGGCCTCGTGCGCCGCCCAGACCACCGCCGGGCCGGCGGGCTCCCGCATCCCGACCCCGACGACCACCGGTCCCGCGGGATTCCGGCGCCGGTCCGGAATCACCGCGAGTGTGGCCGGGGTGATCGAGGCGACCTGCACGCTGCGCGAGCCCAGCACACGTCCGTCTGAGCTGCTCGAGCGGTGCGTGCCGAGCACCAGCATGTCGGGAGGGCCGGCGGCGTGCGAGAGCTCCCACGGCATGCTGCCATGCAGCACGGTGGAGCTGAGCTCCAAGTCCGGATAGAGCTGCCGGGCTTCCTCGAGGCGCTCGGCCAGGAGTCGCCTGCCCTCCCGTTCTGCCTGCAGCTGGATGTCTGGGCCGGCGAGCCCGGCCTCGTCGTCGAGCACATGGACGAGGCGGAGCGGGTGCCGCCTCCGGGACTCCGATCGCTCCAGCGCCCATTCCAGAGCCGCCTTCGACGGCGCGGAGCCGTCGACCCCCACGACGTACGAGCTCATGTCGACGTCTCGGTGGTCGTGCGCGGACGGGCCCGGCGGGCCGCTTCGGCGACCTGCTCGCCCCACCAGCGCGCCCGCTCCGCCTCTCCCGACTTCAGGCCGCCGGACCGGGTGAGCAGGAAGCTCTCGGGCGGCACCACCGGGGTCGACCCGCGCAGACGCAGTTCCCGGCCGATCCGCACGGATGCTGCCCCGGTCAGCAGCTTCGGGATGTCGGTGCGTGCATCGAACGCGGCGAAGAGGCCGGGCACCGACTCGAGCTCGTCGAACCACTCGCGCGGACCGGTCGTCATCTCCGTCAGATCGACTCGCAAGCCCGTTGCCGGATCCTCTCCCCACACGGCGGCCTCCTGCCGCGACGCGGGGGTGGCTGAGGACTGCGAATGGGCGGGTCCTCCGGCGACGAGCAGCTCTGCCGCAGAGGCATCTTCTGTCTGCACCTCGTCGGCGCGGCACAGGCGGACATCGAGCGAGCGCTTCAGGCCCGCCGCGATCGCCTCGGACAGCTCCCGCGTGGTGCCGAACATGGACTCGTAGACGACGAGGGCGCGCATCACGGACTTCTTTCCGAGGCACCGCCTCGACCGGGGACCCATCGAGCCTCGCCGCCGCCTCCGGCTGCCGGAAGGGCCGAAGGGCCCGGCGGCCGACTTTCGCTACTGTCTGTCGGGAAGCCGCGTCGTGGAGAGGAGGTCCGGTGTCACAGGTGCGGAAAGCCACCATCGAGGATCTCGGCGCGCTCGCCGAAACGCTGGTGCTCGCGTTCGACGGGTACCCGTGGACCGACTTCGCAATGGCCGAAGACCGCCGGGCGGAGCGACTTCGCCGATCGTTCTCCCATCACCTGGCGCTGGCGATCACCCACCAAGGTGAGGTGTGGATGGCTGAGGACGCCGCCAGCGTCGCGGCGTGGATCCGGCCGGGGCCGCCACCGGTTCCCGACGAACTGCTTCGCGCGTCGGAGCGGGTCGCGGCAGAGACGATCGGTCCGCGCATGCACGCGCTGTCGACCGTCGAGGAGCGACTCGCTCCGCTGCGGCCGAGGGAACCCCACTGGCTGCTCGCGACCATGGGGACGCGTCCCGCGGCCCGAGGCAGGGGACTTGCGAGCTCCCTGCTGGAACCGGTCCTGACTCAGGCGGACGCATCGGGCACCGCAGCCGCTCTCGAGACCTCCACCGCAGCCAACGTGGCGTTCTATCGCCGCTTCGGATTCGAGGTGTCCGGCGTGCTTGACGCCGCGGGCGGGGTGCCGCCGGTCTGGGTCATGGTGCGACCACCCCGCTGACGAGTTGGCGCGCCACCTCTGAAGATCGCCGGGAAGCGGCACTTCGGCGCTAAACTCCCGGGCTGTGATCGTCGGTCGCGACCCGGAGCTCCGCGCAGTTCGCGCCCTCCTCGAGCGTGCGCGCGGCGGGGACGGCGGTGCGCTCGTCGTGCACGGTGAGGCGGGAGTGGGCAAGTCGACGCTGCTCGCCGAAGCGGTCCGGCAGAGCAGCGGATTCCGGGTGCTTCGGACCCGCGGCAACGAGGCGGAATCGCCGCTCGCGTACGCGGCGCTGCACCGCCTCCTGCGACCGCTTCTCGGCCGCGTCGGCCGATTGCCGAGGCCGCAGGCCCAGGCTCTCGGCGCCGTGTTCGGGCTCGAGGCAGGCGGGGCCGTGGGCAGCGACCGGTTCCTCGTGTTCCTTGCGGCGCTGGGACTCCTGACGGATGCAGCCGAGGATGATCCGATCTTCTGCGTGGTCGATGACGCTCACTGGCTCGACGACGCGTCCGCGGCGGCCCTGCGGTTCATCGCCAGGCGGGTCGAGTTCGAGCGCATCGCCATGGTCTTCGGGGCGCGCGACGGCGGGTTGCGCCGATTCGACCCCGAAGAGCTCGCGACGCTGCACCTGGCGGGTCTCGACGCGGAATCCGCCGAACGGCTGCTCCTCGACGCGGCGCCTGCCCCGGTGCCCGCCGCCGTCGTGTCGCAGCTGGTCGCCCGCACGCACGGCAACCCGCTCGCGCTGGTCGAGCTGCCGGCGGCGCTGACACTGGAGCAGCTCGTGGGCGAAGCGGCGCTGCCGGCGCATCTTCCGCTGACCGACGGGCTGGAACGGGTCTTCCTGGAGCGGTTCCGCGGGCTCTCGGAGGACGGCCGCACCCTGCTGCTGCTGGCCGCGGCCGACGATTCGGGTGACCTGCTGAGCGTGCGCCGTGCCGCCGAGCTGCTCGGTGCGGCAGCCGGCCTGCCGGACGCCGAACGGTCCGGCCTGCTCGAGGTGACCGGAACGACGGTGGAGCTTCGCCACCCGCTGGTGCGCTCCGCGGTGTACACGGCGGCCACGAGCGTGGACCGGCGACGGGCACACCAGGCGCTCGCCGACTCGTTCACCGAACGCGGCGATCCCGACCGGGCGGTGTGGCACCGGGCCGACGCGCTCGAATCGCCGGACGAGGCGACCGCCGCGGAGCTCGACCGGGTCGCACGCTGGGCAGGGCAGAACGGCGGTCACGAAGCGGCGTCCGCCGCATGGGAGCGGGCGGCCGACCTCAGCCGCACGCCGGGGGAGCGCGCATCGCGGAGGCACTGCGCGGCACTGAGCGCATGGCTCGCGGGCCAGCCGAACCGGGCGCGCACGCTCGTCCAGTCGGCACGCGCCGAGGCATCGGATCCGGAACTGCTGGCGGACATCGACAGCCTGCGCGCGTTCCTCGAGATGAACTTCGGCTCACCGCGGGTGGGTCACGGCATCCTGATGAGCGCCGCCCGCGACGTCGCCGGCCACGACCCGGCACGCGCGCGCAAGCTCGCGATGGTCGCCACGGCGTTCGCGGCCTTCGGGTTCGACTCGGGAATCGGGATCGATCCGGTCTCGGTCGCGCCGCCGGCCGACGACGACGATCCTCTCGCGCAGACCTTCGGGAAGCTGCTGGCAGGGATGGCGGCGATCGTCCGGAAGGATACGCGCGACGCGGCGGCCCAGCTCCGGCAGGCCCTCGCGACGGCACAAGGACTCAGGGATCCCGACCTGCTCACCAACATCGGGATCGCCGCGGTGCTGGTCGGCGACGACGACGCGGCGATGCGGTGGCACGACATCCAGCTCGACGAGGGCCGCCAACGCGCGGCGCTCTCAGCGATCCTGCACGCTCTGACCCGGCGCACCATCGTGCAGCTGGCCGTCGGACGATTCCCCGCGGTCGGCACGGCTGCAGCCGAGGTGCTGGAGATCGCGGGGACGACCGGCCAGGTCAACCAGCGGGCATTCCCCCTTGCGGAGCAGGCACTGCTCGCCGCCCTCCAGGGCAGCGATCGATTCGCCGACAAGCTGGCGGACGCTGAACAGGCCCTCGCGGCGCATCCGGCCGGCGTCCTCGACGGCCTCGTCCGCGACACGCTCGAATGGGCGAAGGCCGTGGACGCCACCACGCCCGCCGTGGCACTGCACCACCTGCAGCGGGTCTCGCACTCTGCGATGGCGCGGATCATCGCCATCGATCGAATGGAAGCGGCGATCCGTGCCGACAAGCCGGACGACGCCCGAGCCGTCGCCGCCGACCTCGCCGCCTTCGCCGCCGACACCGGAGCCGCGTGGGCGGCGGCGGCGGCGGAACACGGACGGGCACTGCTGGCCGAGGGCGACGATGCAGAGCGGCATTTCCGCTCCGCGCTGGCGCGCTCACCGCAGAACACGCGACTGTTCAACCGGGCCCGGACAGAACTCGCATACGGCGAATTCCTCCGCCGCGCACGACGGCGCACCGACGCGCGGGAGCACCTGCGCAGCGCGTTCGCGGATTTCGAGACGCTCGGCGTGCGGCGGTGGGCCGATCGCGCGGCCGAGGAGTTGCGGGCGTCCGGGGAGTCACTGCGCAAGCGTGAGGACTCGGCGGTGAGTCCGCTGACCCCGCAGGAGCTGCAGGTGGCGAGACTCGTGCAGCAGGGACTGGCGAACCGAGACGTCGCCGCACGGCTGTTCGTGAGCCCGCGGACCGTCGACTTCCACCTGCGCAACGTCTTCGCGAAGCTCGGCATCACGTCGCGCGGTGCCTTGACCCAGATCGACCTGGACCACGCCGCCTGACCGAACCCGGCGATTCCGCCGGTGCGACCCCCTGGCCCCGCGACCGAGCATGGCTTCATGCAGATCGCAGTCATGCTCTTCGACGGATTCGCCGCACTGGACGTGGTGGGCCCGCACGACGCCCTCACCAGGGTGCCCGGCGTGCAGGTCACCTTCGCCGCCGAGCGGGTGGGCCCCGTCAGCAGCGACTCCGGGCGGCTCGCGCTCGTCGCCGACGCGGTCCTCGCCGAGATCCCGCATCCCGATGTGATCGTGGTGCCTGGCGGGGCAGGACGCCGGCGCCACATGTCCAACGGCTCGCTCCATCAGTGGCTCCGCGCTGCCGACGCGACCTCGCGCTGGACGCTCGGTGTCGGCGAGGGTGCGCTGCTGCTCGCGGCCGCCGGTCCGTTGCACGGCCGCCGCGCGGCGAGCCACGCGGGCTCCCGGAGCCTCGAGCTGGCCGGCCACGGCGCCACCCCCGTCGGGAACCCCTTCGTGTTCGACGGGAAGTACGCCACCGCGGCAGACGGCCACGCCGCGCTGCAGCTCGGCGCGGAGCTCGCTCGGAGAATCCGCGGGCCGATCGCCCGCGAGCACTAGAGAATTGGAAGGATGTCTGCCATGACCCACCCCTCGCGAGCGCGCACCCGGGTCGCCCTCGTCGTGCTCGTCGCCGCGCAGTTCGTGGTGATGCTCGACACCTCGATCGTGAACGTGGCGCTGCCGTCCATCCAGTCGGACCTCGGCATCGCCCACACCGGGATCGCCTGGGTCGTGAACACCTACTTCCTCGCGTTCGGCGGATTCCTCCTCGTGGCGGGCCGGCTCGCGGACGCCGTGGGGCGGCGCCGGATGCTGATGCTCGGCGCGGGTCTGTTCACCGCGGCCTCCCTCCTGGCCGGCTTCGCCTCCTCCGAGGCGATGCTGCTCGTCGCGCGGGTGCTGCAGGGCATCGGGGCGGCGTCCCTCAGCCCGGCAGCCCTGTCCATCTTGCTCGTGATGTTCCCGGGCCCCTCCCGCGCGAAGGCGATGAGCGCGTGGGGCGCCGCGTCCACCCTCGGCGGGGCGACCGGCGTGCTGGTCGGCGGCGTCGCGACCGGCCTGCTCGGCTGGCCGTCCGTGTTCTTCGTCACCGTGCCGCTGAGCGCCGCACTCGTGGTCGCCGCGCCGCTGCTCTTCCCGGCAGCGGAGGGGAACGGCGGCGCCCGATTCGACTTCGCCGGAGCGGCAGCCGTGACGGGCGCGGCCCTCGGCCTGATCTTCGCCGCGCTGTCCGTCCCGGCGTCCGGACTGGTGTCGCTGCCGGTCCTCGGCGGGCTCGGCTGGGCAGGTGCATCCCTCATTGCCTTCGTCCTCATCGAACGGCGGGCCGCGGACCCGATCCTGCCGCTGGCCCTGTTCCGCGCGCCCGCGGTGTCGGTCGGTGTCGCGGTCGGCGTCCTCGGGGGAGCGGCCCGCGCCTCCAGCTTCTTCCTCGTGGCGCTGTTCTTGCAGCAGGTGCTGCTGCTCGACCCGGAGCTCGCCGGCCTCGGCATGGTGCCCACCTCGCTGGCAGGCTTCGCCGTGTCGGTGCTGCTGCTGCCTCGGGTGCTTCGCGCCCTGGCGCCCGAGACGGTCGTGCTGATCGGCCTGCTGGTGCTGGCCGCCGGCCACCTGTGGCTCGCGCGCAGCCCGCTCGGCCCGAGCTACTTCGCCGACGTGCTCCCAGCGCTGCTGCTGATCGCGGCCGGGGTGGCCCTGAGCTTCACGCCGTCGACGATGGTGATCGCCTCCGGTGTCCCCGCGGAGCGGTCGGGGCTTGCCTCCGGGCTGTCCAACGCCAGCTCGCAGATCGGTGCCGCGATCGGCATCGCCATGCTCGGCGCGATCGTCGCTGCCGGTGCGGCAGGGAGTGCCGCCGGCCCCGCCGACCTGCTCGATGGGTTCCGCGGCGCGTTCGGCACCGCGGCGGGCCTCGCGCTCGTGGCCGCAGCGATCACTTCCTCGCTGGTCCTTCGGCGGCGCGGGCCGAAAGCTGTTCCAGCTGCGACGCCTTCCGCGGGGATGGAGCCGACTCCGAAGCGCTGATCGTCCGGAACGTTCCCAATTCTGATAATGTTGCGGAATGGGAAGAAAGAAGCCGGCTGAGGTGGTGCTGCATCCGCAGCGCCTCGCGATCCTCCGTGTGCTCGCGACGCGGCCGCGGACAACCAAGCAACTGGCGGATGCACTCCCGGACATCGCGCAGGCGACGCTGTACCGCCACATGTCGATGCTGCTGGAGAGCGGATTCGTCGAGGTGGTCGAAGAGCAGCAGGTGCGCGGAGCGGTCACACGCACGTACGCGCTCGCCGGGTCGGCGGTCCTGAGCGGCGCGGACCTCGCCGAGGCCACCAGGGACGATCACTTCCGGTACTTCGCCACCTTCGCCGCGGGCCTGCTGGGGGAGTACGGGGCCTACCTCGACGGCGCGGAGGTCGACCTCGAGCGAGACGGGGTCGGGTTCCGCGAACACGTCCTCCAGCTCACGGACCACGAGCTCCGCGACCTGCTCGCCGAGCTGCGGGCGTCGATCGCCGCCCGGGCTGCATACCCGCCGAGCGCCGATCGAAGCGCGCGGCTCCTCGCCACCATCACCATGCCGGTCGGCTCGGCCGCCGCAGAAGGGACACCATGACCACCATCGCGCCGGAGGACTTCGCGACGAAGACCCGCATCAACGCGTTCGCACTGCTGCCTGCGCCGATCCTCGTCGGGATCGTGATGGCGGTCGTGAGCGGGCCGTTCGAGCTGCTCCCGTTCGTGCTCGGCGCCGCGGGGTGGATGATCGCCCTGGTCCTCCGTCAGCCGGTCGCGCTCATCGCCATGCGTGCCGGCGGTCAGGAGCGCGCCGCGACGATCGTGGGCTGGTTCTCCGGGCCGGCGGAGGAGCTCGTGCGGTTCGGCCTCGTGATCCTGATCCTCGGAAACGTCCAGGGCGCGCTGTGGGCCGGTTTCGGCTGGGCGGCGATCGAGGTGGTGCTGATCGCCGTGAACGGCTTCGCGATCGCCGGCCTCATGACGAAGGACGACCCGAAGTCGCGTGAGGCGCGCGAGATCCTCGCAGCGCAGGGCATGATGACCGGGCACCACCCGCTGTGGGGCTTCCTCGAGCGGCTCAGCGCAATCGCGCTCCACATCGGGTTCACCCTGATGATCTTCGCCAACCCGTGGCTGGTGCTCATCACGCTGCCGCTGCACTCCGTCGTCAACATGGCGGCGGCCCGGTTCGCGAAGTCGCACGTCGCCCTCACCGAGCTCGGGCTGGCCGTCGTCGGCGCCGCGGTGCTTCTCGCCGGACTGCTGCTGAGCGGAGGCTGACGCGCAACATCAAACCACTCGCCAAGGGTGGTGCAGAAAGTTCCGCCGCGCTACTTCTTCGACGCCCCCAGCAGGTTCCGCGCCAGCAGGATCACCGTGGTGCCCACGACGACCCACGGTCCGGCGACCACGATCGGATCCAGCCACTGGTGCTTGGTGTCTGCCCGCTTGCCCGAGAACCGCGATGAAATCGGGTGGCGCTTCGGCTCGGCCAGGACACCGGTCTGTGTGATCGGGTTGTCCGGGCGGAGGGTCAGGAGCGACTGCGCGTGATGCTCCACCGCATCCACCCGATCGGCGAGGATCAGCAGCAGCCAGTGGGCTGCGCGGCCCTCGCTGAACTGACGGTACGCGTACTTGCGGATCGCCCCCGAGACGCCTCTGGGCGGGCTGGAGGTGCCGAACACCGGCGTCAGCATCGTGTGCTCGATCGAGCGCTCACGAGGCCACTTCTCCGGCTGGCGTTCCGGGAAGTCCCAGTGGGCGCCGCTGTCGAGAGACTGCTCGCGCGGGAACGCCGGCCGGTCCTTCGGGTCCAGGTCGGCGCCCCAGCCCGGAATCGTTGCGCGCAGCTCTTCCCTGGACTTCGCGAGCTTCGGCTTGTCTGCGGTGTATGGCATTGCTCGTCCTTCCTCAGGCCGCGCTCGGGATGAGGATCGGCTTGATGCAGCCGTCCAGCTTGGCGGAGAACATGTGGTACCCCTCGGCGATGTCCTCCAAGGGGATGCGGTGCGTGACGATGTCGTTAGGCTTGAGATAGCCGTTCCTGATGTGCTCGAACAGCCGCGGCCACTGCCGCTTCACCGGTGCCTGATTCATCCGCAGCGTGAGGCCCTTGTTCATCGCGTCGCCGAACTTCACCGCGCTGAACAGCGGCCCGTACGCACCCATGACCGACACGGTGCCGCCCTTCCGCACGGAGTCGATCGCCCAGTTCAGCGCGACGGGCGAGCCGCCCTGCAGCTTGAGCTTCGTGCCGGTCACCTGCTGGAGGAAGCTGCCGTCGGCCTCGGCGCCGACCGCGTCGATCACCGAGTCGGCGCCGAGCCCGTCGGTGATCCGCTTCGCGTGCACGATGATGTCGTCGTACTCCGCGAAGTTGTAGGTCTCGGCATGCGCGAACGTGCGCACCTTCTCCAGCCGGTACTCCAGATGGTCGATGACGATGACCCGCCCGGCGCCCATGAGCCACGCGGACTTCGCGGCGAACAGGCCCACCGGCCCTGCGCCGAAGACCATCACCGTGTCGCCCTCGACGATGTCGGCGAGCTGCGCCCCGAAGTAGCCGGTCGCGAGCGCGTCGGTGCACATCAGCGCGTCCTCGTCGTCCATCCAGTCCGGAATGATGCTCGGCCCGACGTCCGCGAAGGGCACCCGCACGAACTCAGCCTGCCCGCCGTCATACCCGCCGGAGGTGTGGGAGTAGCCGTAGATGCCGCCGACTGCCGTGGCATTCGGGTTCACGTTGTGGCAGTTGGAGTACAGGCCGCGGGCGCAGAAGTAGCAGGAGCCGCAGTAGACGTTGAACGGCACCATCACCTTGTCGCCGACCTTCAGGCTCTGCACCGAGGAGCCCACCTCGTGCACCACCCCGATGAACTCGTGGCCGAACGTCATACCGACCCGTGTGTCCGGCATCATCCCGTGGTAGAGGTGCAGATCCGAGCCGCAGATCGCCGCCCGGGTGACCCGCACGATGGCATCGTTCGGATGCTCGATCGGAGGGATGTCTTTCTCTTCCACGCGGATCTTGTACGGCCCGCGGTACACCATGGCTTTCATGAGGCCTCCCGAAGCCCCATCCTGCGCTTGTGGACGGACTCCGCTCCAGGGCAGGCCTGGTTACCCAGGAAGGTCGGAGGTGGCACTCTGCCGACGTCCGGGTGGCCTGCGGCTCACGATCCGGTCCAGACCAGCGATACTGGGAGCGATCAAGGCGATCAGCATCCCGGGAGCGGAACATGACAGAACGCAGCGCAGTTGAGCGGGACCTGCTCGAGCAGGTGCCGGACGGGCTGTTCCTCGGCGGTCGGTGGACCGCCGCCGGGGAGGGCGGGACCTTCGCGGTGTACGACCCGTCCAGCGGCGACGAGCTGAAGTCGATCGCCGATGCGGGGCCGGACGACGCCGTCGCCGCGCTGGACGCCGCCGTCGCGGCACAGGCGGACTGGGGCCGCACGCCACCACGGCAGCGTGGCGAGCTGCTGCGGCGGGCGTTCGACACCGTCACGGCGCGCGCGGAGGAGTTCGCGCTCCTCATGACGATGGAGATGGGCAAACCGCTCGCGGAATCGCGCGGCGAGGTGGCGTACGCAGCGGAGTTCCTGCGCTGGTTCAGCGAGGAGGCGGTCCGCATCGTCGGTCGCTACGGGGTCAACCCCGAGGGCACCGGCCGCACCATCGTCTCCCAGATGCCGGTCGGCCCGTCGTATCTCATCACCCCCTGGAACTTCCCCCTCGCGATGGCGACCCGCAAGATCGCGCCGGCGCTCGCCGCGGGCTGCACGGTCGTCGTGAAGCCCGCGAGCCTGACACCGCTCTCGACGCTGCTGTTCGTGAAGGTGCTGGAGGAGGTGGGGCTTCCCGCCGGTGTGGTCAACGTGCTCACCACGACCCGATCGTCGGCCGTGACGAAGCCGCTGCTCGGCGACTCCCGCCTGCGGAAGCTGAGCTTCACCGGATCCACCGCGGTCGGTCAGTCCCTGATGAAGCAGGCCGCCGACGGAATGCTCCGCACCTCGATGGAGCTCGGCGGGAATGCGCCCTTCCTCATCTTCGAGGACGCCGACCTCGACAAGGCGGTCGAGGGCGCGATGGCGGCGAAGTTCCGCAACATCGGCCAGGCCTGCACGGCGGCAAACCGGTTCCTGGTGCACGAGTCGGTGGCCGACGAGTTCGAGCGGAGGGTGACCGAGCGCACCGCGGCGATGCCGGTCGGCCGTGGCACCGAGGACGGCGTGAAGATCGGCCCGCTGATCGACGAGGACGCGGTCGAGAAGGCGGTGGAGCTTGTCACGGATGCCGTCGAGCGCGGGGCGCGGGTGCTGACCGGCGGCTCGGCGATCGATGGTCCCGGCACGTACTACCAGCCCACTGTGGTGACGGACGTGCGCCCCGGCAGCAAGATCCTCGAGGAGGAGATCTTCGGCCCGGTGCTGAGCATCACCAGGTTCAGCAGCGAGGACGAGGCGATCAGGCTGGCCAACTCGACCGAGTACGGGCTGGTCGGCTACGTCTACACCCGGGATCTGGCCAGGGGTCAGCGGCTGATGGAGCGGCTGGAGACCGGGATGATGGGCCTGAACGTCGGGGTCATCTCCAACGCATCGGCGCCCTTCGGTGGGATCAAGATGTCGGGCATCGGGCGTGAGGGCGGCTTCGAGGGCATCCACGAGTACCTGTCGCCCAAGTACACGATGACGCCCGACCCGTTCGCCTGACCGGCTGACTCGGCGGGCCGGTCACCAGAGCACGGCCACCACGATGTTCAGCAGGG
This sequence comes from Lysobacter korlensis, assembly GCF_042434515.1. Taxonomy (NCBI): domain Bacteria; kingdom Pseudomonadati; phylum Pseudomonadota; class Gammaproteobacteria; order Lysobacterales; family Lysobacteraceae; genus Lysobacter; species Lysobacter korlensis. Next base: position 697,585 of record NZ_JBHLTG010000002.1, on the reverse strand, counting down.
CCAGCCCGCCGATCGTCGGGACGACCCACTGCGGTGTGCGGGTCGTCCGACGCCGGTAGAAGATCGCAAGCCCCGTCAGCAGCAGGAGCACCAGCAGCTTCACGCCGATGGTGATGCTGTTCACCTCGCCCAGATCCGCGCCCTGGATCACCGCGACCAGCGCCACCCCGGTCAGCAGTTGCAGGTAGCCCCCGTGCAGGATCGCCGGCAGGATGCGTGCGTCGCCGGTGCGGATGCTGCGCAGCTGCACCAGCACCCCGCCGAGCAGCGACGCGAGTCCGACGAAGTGCAGGATCATCAGGATGTTCCGAAGAATGTCCACGATCCGACGGTAACCCCCACGGGCAGGGATTTCACCGGGGAAATAAGCTGTTCGCATGATGACCGCTCCGCCGACATCCGTGCCCGTCGCGGTGGTGCAGTCGCGGCCAGGCGCAGATGTGGGTGCCAACTTCGAAGACATCAGGCAAGCGGCCGTCGCGGCACAGAGCGACGGTGCGCAGCTGGTGGTGTTCCCCGAGTACTCCCACTACTTCACCCCCAAGCTGGAGCCCTCCTGGCTGCAGGCGGCGGAGCCGCTCGACGGGCCCTTCGTCACCAGGATGGCGCACCTCGCCGCGGAACTCAGGGTCTTCCTCGTCGCCGGCGTGATCGAGGCGGTGGACGGCGGCGCTCGCTTCTCGAACACGCTCGTGGCGCTGGACCCGAGCGGTGCCCTCGTCGCCACCTATCGCAAGCTGCACCTCTACGACGCCTTCGGCGCCAGAGAGAGCGACTTCGCCGCCCACGGGCCGATCGAGCCGCCCCAGACCTTCGAGGTCGGCGGCATCCGGGTGGCCATGCAGACCTGCTACGACCTGCGATTCCCGGAGGTCACGCGACGTCTCGTCGACGCCGGCGCCGAGCTCGTCCTCGTGCCGAGCGAATGGGTGCCCGGACCGCTGAAGGTGGAGCATTGGCGCACGCTGCTCGCAGCACGGGCGATCGAGAACACGGTGTACATCGCCGCCGCCGACCAGGCCACCCCGAACGGCGTCGGCACCAGCATGGTGATCGACCCGGCCGGGGTGGTGATGGCGACGCTGGGTGACGACCCCGGCATCCTCGTCGCCGCCGTCGACCACGCGCGGATCGCTGAGGTGCGACACCAGAACCCCGCACTGCAGCTGCGCCGCTTCACCGTGGTCCCGCGAGAGCAGCAGCGGCCGGTCACGGCTGTGGAGAGCCGTGACGTCGAGGGCGCGACAGCCGTAAGTTGATCGCATGCGGTTGGTCGTCGGGCTGTTGGTCGCCGCGACCCTTGCCGCTCTCACGGGATGCAGCGGTGAACCGGAGCAGGAGGCACCCGCCTCGACACCATCGCCCACGGCGATCCCCGTTTTCGCGTCCGAAGAGGAGGCGCTCGCCGCGGCGGAGGATGCGTACCGGGAATACCTCGAAATGTCTGACGCGATCGCTCGAGATGGCGGCCGAGACCCTGAGCGCCTCGGATCGCTCGTGACGCGTGATGAGCTAGTACGGGCGGTAGCGGAGTTCGAGGCATTCGCCGAATCCGGTCGTCAGACTCGTGGCTCCTCAAGATTCAACACGTTCTCGCTACAGCAGTACGAAAGCCTCTCCAAGGTTGCGCAGGTCACGGTCTACGTCTGCCTCGACGTGTCGGACGTCCGTGTCGTCGACGAGAGCGGCAGAGACATAACGCCCGCCCGGGAGGCGAGGCAGCCGCTCAGCGTCATATTCGTTTCCGCAGACGAGGGGTCGCAGGAACTCGTATTGCAAAGGAGCGAGCAGTGGTCCTCGAACTTCTGCGAATAATGCTTGCACTGGCAGTATTGCCCGCCGTGAATCAGGCCGCGGCGCAGAGCGAATGTAGTGCACTATCTGCGGCAACCGGCGGCTGCGCTTCCGTTGACGCGGGGACGGACGGTCGCGAGGTGGACCTCGTCGGCGAGGTCACGGCCCCCGGTAGTGGACCTGCTCCCGACTCCGGGTCCGGGGGCCAACGGCGAGGCGGTCGGCCCACCTCTGGAGCCCGCGGAGCCAGTGGAGCCGCCACTGCGCTGGGACTGGACGGTCGAAGGTGCGCCGGAGGTCACGCTCACCGATCTCGCGAGCTTCGTGCCAACTGCGGGCGTCTCCGTCGGGGAGCCCGCGGGATGGGGCATCGTCGGGCTCGAGACGAACTTCTACGCCGAGACGGGGGTGCAGGAGCTCGAGGGCGAGCTGCTCGGCATTCCCGCGACGGTGCGCTTCACCCCGGTCGCCTGGCACTGGTCGTACGGCGATGGCACGCGCGCCGTCACGTCGACTGCGGGTGGACCGTGGGGAAGCGCTGACGAGTTCGAGCCGACCCCCACCAGTCACCGATATTCATCGACCGGCACCTATGCCGTGGGGCTCACCGTCGAGTTCGGTGCCGAGTACCGCTTCGGGCCGCTGCCATGGCGCACCGTCGACGGCACCGTGGTGGCCGACGCGCCGCCGCTCAGCGTGCGCATCGGAACCGCGGACACTCTGCTCGTCGAACGCGGGTGTGAAGCCGCCTCCGGTCCAGGCTGCTGACCGCACTCGGCCGCGATTACCGCGGGCCTGATCGACGGGATGCGCATGGACGTCGTACCCGTGGTGTTCGGGTCCGGAAAGCGCTACTTCGGGTCGGTCGACGCGCAGCACCTGTTGGAGGGACCTGATGTGGTGACCAGCAGTGCGACGCGGAGCCCTCGGGCTCCGCCGTTCGGCCGGTCTTAAGGCGCTCCAAGTGGCGACTTATAGAATGCACAGCTTGGCACTTGATAGTGACGCGGTCCGAAGGGAACAGAATGACCGACAACTCCGACTTCGCGTCGCGCCCGCAGCATCCTGATGCTGCCTCCACCCCGTCCACTCCGGAAGCTCCGGCCGCCTCCGCCACGACTCAGCCACCGGTTGCGCCGCAGTACGGCGTGCAACCGCCAGCGCAGCAGTCCCCGTTCACCCGGCCGCAGCACGAGGCACCCGCGTACGCGGCGACCGATGCGGCCGTGCCGAACGCCGCCGCCCCGAACGCGTATGGCGCCCCGGGGTATGCCACCGGGCCGCAGCCGACGGCCGCCTACCCCCCGAGCGCAGACGCGCAGCCGACCACCGAGTACGCACGGACCGGCGCGCCCGCAGAGCCGGAGCGCAAGCGGGGCGCCAAGACGGTTCCGCTCGTCGTCGGCGCACTCGTCGTCGGTGCGCTCGCGGGCGGCGCGTCGGGCGCCGGCATCGCCTCCCTGACGCTGAACAACGCCGGGACCACCGAGACCACCTCCTCGAGCCCGACCACCGTGACGGTGAACAAGCCGGCTGACGCGACGGTGATCACCGCGGCGGCAGCGACCGCCGCGCCCTCCACGGTCACCCTGTTCGTCACGGCCGAGATCGGCGCGGGCAGCGGCTCCGGCGTCGTCATCAGCGAAGACGGCTACATCGTCACCAACAGCCATGTCGTGACCCTCGGCGGCGCGGTCGCCGACCCGCAGATCCAGGTGCAGACTTACGACGGCCGCCTGCTCGACGCCAGCGTCGTCGGACGCGACCCCATCGCCGACATCGCCGTCATCAAGGTGGACGGTGCTGCCGGGCTGCAGCCCGCCGAGTGGGCCGACTCCGACGAGCTCAACGTCGGCGACACCACGGTGGTCGTCGGCGCGCCGCTCGGGCTCGCGAACAGCGTCAGCAGCGGCATCGTCAGCGCGCTCAACCGCAGCATCACGGTGTCGTCGTCCGAGGTGCCCGAGGAGGTCGTGCCGGAGAACGGCACCGAGGAGTCCCCGCCCCCGTTCGACTTCTGGAACTTCGACATCCCGGGCCAGGAACAGGAGCCGTCGAGCGCGAGCCAGCGGGTGTCGCTCGCGGTCATCCAGACCGACGCCGCCATCAACCAGGGCAACTCCGGCGGCGCGCTCGTCAACGAATCCGGTCAGGTCATCGGCATCAATGTCGCGATCGCCAGCACCGGCGGGGAAGAGGGCGGCAACATCGGCCTCGGCTTCGCCATCCCCTCGAAACTCGCACAGCGAGTGGCGCAGGAGCTCATCGAAGACGGCAAGGCGAGCCACGGCCTGCTCGGCGCGAGCGTCACCGACGCGACCGGCGACACGACCGTGGACGCCGACGTGGTCGGCGCCGTGATCCAGCAGGTGAGCGACGGCGGTGCGGCCGCTGCGGCGGGCCTGCGTGTCGGCGACGTCGTGACCGGTGTGAACGGCGTGCCGATCACCTCCAGCACCGACCTCACCGCGCAGATCCGCGCCCTCGCGGGTGGCTCCGATGCGGAGATCGCCTACGTGCGCGGAGGAGCCGCGCAGCTCGTCAAGGTGACCCTGGGCGAGCTGGACTGACCCTGGGCCGCCATACCGGCCGGAGCGGCGCGGGGTCTGCCCCCGCGCCGCTCCGCTGTCCCGGATGACCCCTGCTGGTAGGCTCGGCCGCGGCCGACAATGCAACCACGGGCCCGGATCGAACCCGAATTGGACCACATGGCAGACCCCCTTCCCGGCGTCTCCTACGTCATGCCCGTGCTCAACGAGGTCGAGCACATCGAGGACGCGGTGCTCAGCCTCACAGCGCAGCACTACGAGGGACCGACCGAGGTGGTGCTGGCCCTCGGACCAAGCGCCGACGGGACGAACGACGTGGTCGGCAGGCTGTCGGCGCAGGATCCGCGCATCCGCAGCATCCCCAATCCGCTCGGATCGACTCCGGGCGGCTTGAACGCCGCCATCCGCGCATCCATCCACCCGGTCGTCATCCGGGTCGACGCCCATTCGGTGCTTCCGGCGGATTACACCCGGATCGCGGTCGACACCCTCCTGCGCACCGGTGCGGACAACGTCGGCGGCATCATGAAGGCCGTCGGAGTCACCCCGTTCGAGAAGGCGGTCGCCACCGCCTACGGCTCACGAACCGGGCTGGGCGGCACGCCGCACCACGTCGGCGGGGCGGAAGGGCCCGCAGAGACCGTCTACCTGGGCGTCTTCCGGCGCGACCGCCTGTTCGCGGTTGGCCTCTTCGACGAGGAGATCAAGCGGGGCCAGGACTGGGAGCTGAACCGGCGGCTGCGCACCACCGGCGGCACGGTCTGGTTCACGCCGGAGCTGCAGGTGGAATACCGCCCGAGGTCCAGCCTCCGGCGGCTCGCCCGACAATTCGTCGCGACCGGTATGTGGCGCGGTGAGCTGGCGCGTCGCTTCACCGCCTCGAACTCGATCCGCTACTTCATCCCGCCACTCGCGGTGCTCGGGGTGATCGGCGGGCTCGTCGCCGGAGCAGTCGGACTCGCGACCGGCAACGGCCTGCTGACGGCGGCGCTGATCATCCCTGGCGTGTACGCCGCATTCGTCGTGTTCGCCGCGATCGAGACGGCGCGCAACGGGCTCCGCGCATTCCTCTGGTACCTCGTCGTGCTGCCGACCATCCACATCGGCTGGGGCACCGGCTTCCTGCTGGGGTTCCTGAAGCTCACCCGCAACATCACCGCGCGGACGGGACGCTGATGACCGAGCACCCGGTCAGCATCGACGAGCTGCGCAGGCGCACCCAGCCTCCCGAGGTGCGGCTGCGGGCCAACGCCGAGCACTGGACGGCGTCGCTCTACCTTCGGAACATCTCGCCGTATCTCACCTGGCTGCTGGTCCGCACGAGCATCAGTGCCAATGGCGTCACCGGGCTGATGATCCTGGTCGGCTGGTCCACCGCCGCCGCGATCCTCGTGCCCGGGATGGCCGGTGCCCTGCTCGCCGTGGTGCTCGGCCAGCTGCAGATGCTCGTCGATTGCTGCGACGGCGAGGTGGCGCGATGGCGCGGCACCTCGTCGCCGGCGGGCGTGTTCCTCGACAAGGTCGGCCACTACACGACCGAGGCGTTGATCCCCATCGCGCTCGGCCTCCGGGCCGCCGGGTGGCCGCTGGAGTGGCCCGACGACTTCGCGTGGACCACCGCCGGGTTCTCACTCGCGCTCATCATCGTGCTGAACAAGGCGCTCAACGACATGGTGCACGTGGCGCGCGCCAACGCCGGGCTTCCCAAGCTCGCCGACCGGCGGGGAGAGGCGGAGCCCAGCCGGCGCCTGATCGCACGGCTCCGCAGAGCGGCACGGTTCGTGCCGTTCCACCGGCTGTACCACTCCGTCGAGCTCACCCTGCTCGTGCTGGCCGCGGCAGTGGTCGGCCTGTTCCTCGAGCCGCTGGTGGCGGAGCGTGTGCTGCTGCTCGTGCTGCTGCCGCTCTCCGCCCTCGCCCTGGCGGGACACTTCGTGGCGATCCTCGCCTCCAAGCGGGTCCGTGGCTGACACCCGACCCGAACGCGGCGCGTCCGGGCCTGCCGGGTCGCTGCCGACCGTCGGCGTGGTGTCGCTGACCCAGGGCACCCGGCCGGATGACCTCGCGGCGGGACTGGAGAGCGTGCTTGCGCAACGCGATGTGGTGGTCGACCTGGTGGTGGTCGGCAACGGGTGGAAACCGATCGGGCTGCCACCGGAGGCGCGCGGCGTGCACCTCCCAGAGAACCTCGGGATCACCGCGGGCCGGAACGCCGGGGCGCACGCGGTGGCGGGGGAGTACGTCTTCTTCCTGGATGACGACGCCCGTCTGCCGTCGCCGACGTTCCTGCGTGACGCCATCGCGCTCCTGCAGAGAGATCCCGGCATCGGGCTGATGCAGCCCCGGGTCGTCGATCCGGACGGGCGGGCGAATCCTCGCCGCTGGGTGCCGCGGATCCGGAAAGGGTCCGCAACGCAGTCGTCGAACGTGTTCTCCGTTTGGGAGGGTGCGACACTGCTGCCGCGGCCCGTCTTCGACGCGGTCGGCGGCTGGGGGGAGCCGTACTTCTACGCCCACGAAGGCATCGAGCTGGCCTGGCGGGTGTGGGACCAGGGGCTTCGCAGCTGGTACGCCGGGAACCTCGTCGCGCACCACCCCGCCAACGAGCCCACCCGCCACGCGTTCTTCTACCGGCTGAACGCACGCAACCGGGTGTGGCTGGCGAAGCGCAACCTGCCGTGGGTGCTGGCGCCCCTGTATGTGCTGAGCTGGACGGGGGTGCAGCTCCTGCGGGCGGGGCTGAGGAACCCCGGAACGCTGAAGCCGTGGTTCCGCGGCTGGTGGGAGGGCATCCGCACCTCGCCGGGCGGGCGGCGAAGCATCAAGTGGGTAACGGTCTGGCGGATGACCCGTTCCGGGCGGCCGCCGCTGATTTAATCAACCAAGTGCCGCTCTTCAACGACGTCCGTACCGCCTCCCGACTCGTGCTGAACCTCCTCGAGTCCCGGCGTGACCGGCGAACCCTCGCCGCCCGTCAGCCGGGGATCGAGCGGCCGGCGCCGGGCACCATCCAGGTCGCCGTCTACTTCGCTGACGGGCCGGTGAACCTCTACCAGGTGCGGCAGTGGCTCGCTCCGCTGGCTGAGCTGTCGAAGGTCGCCCCGGTCGCGGTCATCTCCCGCTCGCCCGGATCGGCCCTCGCGCTGTGGGACGAGTCCCCGGTGCCGGTGCTGTATCTGCGGCAGGTCGTCGACCTCGAGGAGTTCGTGGCGGAGCAGGACCTGCGGATCGTCTTCTACGTCAACCAGAATTCCCGCAACTTCCAGATGTTCCGCTATGGCCGCATGTGGCACGTGTTCATCAACCACGGCGAGAGCGACAAGATGTACATGACCACCAACCAGTTCAAGGCGTACGACTACGCCCTGGTGGCGGGTCAAGCGGCGCTCGACCGGCTCCGCCGGGCGCTGTGGGACTACGACTTCGACAAGCGGGCGATCCAGATCGGGCGTCCGCAGGCCGACCATTTCGCCGGCGCGCTGCCGTACCAGCCGGACGACCGTGTGACGGTGCTGTACGCCCCGACGTGGGAGGGCGACCGCCCCGCGGCGGCATACGGGTCCGTCCGCTCCCATGGCGTCGCGCTCGTGAAAGCGCTGCTGGCGACCGGGCGCCATCGGGTGATCTACCGGCCGCACCCGCGCAGCGGCGTGCTGGATCGCGAGTACAAGGCCGCGAACCAGCAGATCATCGCGATGATCCGTGAGGCGAACGCCCGTGACTCGAAGGCACAGCACATCTACGACGACGGGCCGGAGCTCGGCTGGCAGCTCGCGGCCGCCGATATCGCGGTGACGGACATCTCAGCGATGATCTACGACCGGCTCGCGACAGGAAAGCCGGTCGTTGTCACGCGGCCGGACTCGCCCCTCGCCGAGATCGACGAGGGCGGCTACCTCGGCGACGCCGAATGGCTGGACGGCCCCGACGCCGGAGCCGCGGTGCCGATCCTCGAGCGGGTGCTGACCAGCGACGAGTCGCAGGAGCGGCTGAAGCATTGGGCACGCCATCACTTCGGCGACACCAGCCGCGGTTCGGCGACGGAGCGCTTCCACACCGCCGTGCGCCACCTCCTTGCGGAGTGGGTCCGGCATGCGGCCCTCCACGCGGGCGACCCGAAGCCGACCGGCAGTCTGCAGGTCGACGACGCCGACGACGGACTGCCGGGCAGCGACTGACCCGCCCGACGGTCAGCGCTGCAGCCGTGTGATCACTGCGACGGCGGAGTCGCCGTGGCCGTCTCCTCGTCCAGCGACGGGGCGACGAAGCCCTCGGTCTGGTGCAGCGCCGGGTCCGTCTCGTCGCGGCGATCCCGGCCGGTGATCCTGCCCCGCACGAGCCCCCGGCGCGGCTTGACGAATCCGCTCAGCTCGGCCTGAGCTCCGTCACGGGCGCCGCTCCGGCGTCGAAGCATGCCTCGCCGCGGGCTGGCCGCTCCCGCCGTCTCGTCCGCCCGGTACACCGGCTCCAGTCCCGGCGGGAACACGTCCGGAGCCTGCCCGAAGGCGGTGCGCGCGTTCTCGATGACCTTGCGCCCGAGCGCGTTGTTCGCTGCGCCCCCGATGACGGCCCCGACGCCGAACGGGATGACACGGCCGAGCACCCGACCGCCTTGCGCGCGGGCGAACCGTCGAATGAAGGTCTGCTTGATCCGGTCAGCGATCGATCCCATCGCGGTGGACGGAAGCGTCTTGGTGATCAGCTCGCCCCAGTTGGCGTTCTTCGCGGGCGCCTCGCCCGTCACCTGCGCCGCCAGCTGGCGGACGAGGTCTGAGCCGCCCGATCCGAGGATCATCGTCATCACGAGCGCGCGGGCGCGATCGGGGTCTTCGACCGCGATGCCATGCACCTCGGTGACCGCCTGGGCGAACAGGCCGCTGACCTCGAGGAATCCCGCCGTCTCCACCGCTGACAGCCCGAGCGACGCGGTGATGCCGACGGCCGGAATGGCAGAGCTCGCACCGACCGCTGCACCGCCGGTAGTCACCGCGGTGAGGTAGTTCTTCTCCAGGATCCGGATGACCTCGGCAGGACTCGCAGACGGGTACCGGCGGCGGATCTTCCGCACATGGGCGAGCACGAGCGGTCGCTGCACGCCGAGCGCTCCGTCGATGAGACGGTAGAAGCGGGGGTCGTCGGGGGAGATGCGCTGGTCGCTCATCCGCTCAGTCTTGCACCGCCGACCTGGGATTCCTTCAGGGTCGCTGAACGCTCGCTGGGCGCGCCGAAGCATCGGCCCGGCGATGGCCGAAGCGGCCGAACGGCGTGCCGGCAGCGTCAGACGAAGAGGTTCGCCCGCTCCAGGTCCTCGGCGAAGTCGACCTCCACGGCGTACAGGTCGGAGATGTCGACCGGCTCGAACCGGAGGCCGTTCTGCTCGATCGCGAGCTCGATGCCGCGCTCGAAGTAGTCCTGGTCGTCGACGCGCTGCAGCTGACGCACCAGCGCAGCCTTGTCGCGACGGGCGACGTAGTTGATGCCGACCGCCTCGCCGAGACCGTTCTCGACGGTCTTCGACAGCTCCTGGATGTAGCCCTCCGGACCGGTCGTGTACTTGACCTCCTCGTCGGACACCTTCGCGGTGTTGACGGAGACGAAGGACTGGTCCCGGGCGACGAGCTTCGAGGCGCGCACCAGCGCCATCGGGTCGAACACGACGTCGCCGTTCATCCACAGCACCCCGCCGGCCGACGACGCCTGCAAGGCGCGAAGGAGGCTCTTCGAGGTGTTGGTCTGGTCGTACTGCTCGTTGTAGACATACGACGCCTCCGGGAAGGCCTCGATGATGTGCTCCAGCTTGTAGCCGACGACGATGGTCACCTTGGCACTGTCACCGAACGCTGCGCGGACGTTGTCGAACTGCTGCCGCATGATCGTGCGACCGTCGCTCAGCTCGGTCAGCGGCTTCGGCAGCGAACGGCCGAGCCTGCTGCCCATTCCGGCAGCCAGGATCACGATTTGCGTGCTCACGTCCATCTCCTCGTTCGTACTCCAGCATCGGCTGGGTTGGCGTCTCGAGGCACCGCGGACGGGGTGTTCAACTCGAGTTCAATTCGTGGGCACTCCGGCGTGCTTCTTAATATGGTAATGGACGTTTCCGATACGTCCCAGGGGGTTGTGCTCTACGTTGCGGTTTCGTAATGCTTCCGAGGTGTGTTCCGGGCATCGCCGCAAGCCGTTGATAGCGTAGAGGCGTGAACCCGGACCCCGAAGCCACGGACGCCGCCCGCGCGGCTCCCGGTACGGAGTCCAGGGCGGCAGCATCCACCGGTCCCACGGCGCTTCCGGGCGGACGCGAGGAGCAGGTCCCGCGTCGGCCGTCCTCGGCGCGGCGCAAGCCCGTGCCGCCCGTGCACGGAGGCGGCGCCGGCCCCGCGCAGTCCTCGCCCGAGCCCGCGATGCCGGCCGACTCGCCGGACGGCGGGTCAGAGCGCGCCGAATCGCAGCTCGCCGCCGAACAGCGGCCCAGCGGCAAGGCCCGAGCCGGCAGGGGGACGCACCCGACAGCGGGATCCACGGCTGGACCTCGGCCGGCCAAACGGCCCGCCGCGTCGGCGCGGTCGGATGTGACCCCGTCCGCGGTCCGGGAGCCCAAGAAACCGGCCGCGCGTGGACCCGCCGCCCGACGCGACCCGATCGTCGAAGAACCGCCGACGGCGGCCGACCCGGCTTCCCAGGCGGGCGGCGACGGGGCGACGGCCGTGCCCGAGCGGGACGTCCGAGCGGCCGCCGCCCCATCCGCCGAAGCGACCGAGGTCGGTGCGCAGCCCGCGGCCGCGGAGGCGCCCACCCGGAAGGCGCCGCCGCGCGCCCCGAGGACGAAGAAGCGAAAAGGCCCCGAGCCGGGTGCCGTCCGGCCGCTCGAACACCCCCGTCAGCGCGTGGAGATCGTGCTGGCGCTCAACGACCTGTTCAAGCGATTCGGATCCACCACCGCCGTCGCCGGGATCAGCCTGCAGGTCCGCGCCGGATCCTTCTTCGGCCTCGTCGGTCCGAACGGTGCCGGAAAGACGACCACGCTGTCGATGGTCACGGGCCTTCTCCGGCCCGACTCGGGATCCGTCATCGTGCACGGAGCCGACGTGTGGTCGAACCCCGTCGTCGCGAAGCGGAACATGGGCGTGCTGCCCGACAGCCTGCGGCTCTTCGACCGGCTGACCGGCGCGCAGCTGCTGTACTACGCGGGCGTACTGCGGGGGCTCGACGCGCCCACCGTGCAATCGCGCACGCTTGACCTCGCGGAGGCGTTCGGTCTCACCCACGCACTCGATCGCCTGGTCACCGACTACTCGGCCGGCATGACGAAGAAGATCGCGCTCGCCGCGGCGATGATCCACTCACCGCGCCTCTTGGTGCTCGACGAGCCCTTCGAGTCGGTGGACCCGGTGTCTGCGGCGAACGTCACCGAGATCCTGCAGCGCTACGTCGCGGCGGGCGGCACCGTGGTGCTCTCCAGCCACAGCATGGACCTGATCCAGCGCATCTGCGACGACGTCGCCATCGTGGTGAACGGCCAGATCCTTGCCACCGGTTCGGTCGACCAGGTTCGCGGCGAAGGCTCCCTCGAGGAGCGCTTCGTGGAGCTCGCGGGCGGTCGCCGCGCGGCCGAGGGCATGGAGTGGCTGCACAGCTTCAGCGACTGAGCGCCGTTCGAGTTCTGCTGTCCTCCGGTGCTGGAGGTTTCCTGCGATCGTGTTCCAGCGGGACGCGGCCGCATGGAACCATGACGCGATGAAGATCAAACGACAGGTCGTCGTGTTCGACACGGCCGACCTCGACAGCGAGAGCAAGTTCTGGGCCGATCTCATGGGCGGCACGATCGAGAAGGACGATGACTGGCACACCGTCTCCGTTGACGGCGAGCCGCGGCTCGGCTTCCAGCTCGCGCCGAACCACGTTCAGCCCGACTGGCCCGACGGTGAGCCGCAGCAGGTCCACCTCGACCTGTACGTCGACGACATCCACGAGGCGCACGAGCACGCGCTGTCGGTGGGTGCTCGGCTGCTGAAGCCCGCGGAGGACTTCAGCACGCCGGACGGATTCCAGGTCTACGCCGACCCGTCCGGGCATCCCTTCTGCCTCTGCTGGCTCACGCCTCAGGCCGGTGAGTGAGTGGGCCGGGTGGGCACCACCCGGCCCACTGCCTCAGCCGGTGATCTCCAGAGTCCTCGGCTCGCCGACGTTGCCGGTCTCGTCGACCGAGTAGACCTGCAGTTGATACTTCTTCCCCGGCCGCATCGGCGGCAGGGGAGCTGACCGCCCGGTGCCCGTGTAGACGGCATAGCCGGCGGTCGCTGAGTTCACCGGCGCGTTTCCCGGCACGAGCCGCACGACGGAGTGAGCGAGGTCGGCCGCGGTGGACGGTGTCCAGGAGACCGTGCGTGATGTGCCGGATCCGGTCACCGTGACGCCGGTCGCCTGCGCGGGCGCTTGAACGTCGTCCCGCACCCGGAACTCGATGCGGCCGGTGCTCGGTTTGCCCGCGCCGAACTGGCAGTACACGGTGAAGGTGATGTCGGCGTAGACGGGAGCGCCATCGATCCCCAGCTCGTAGGCGCGGACGGTGTAGCTGCTGCCCGGCAACGCCGCGCAGCTCCGGCCCTCGACGCTGAGCAATATCGCATGGCGTGCGGGGTCGGTGACCGGTCTTTCGACGATCGCATGCGTGCCGACCTTCGGCTCACCGTCGCCTGGCACGTCGAAGGCGACCGAGATCCTGCGGTCCCCATCGAACGAGTTGGCGTGGAAGTAGCGGTACGCGCCCAGGCTCGGAAAGACGAAGTTCGAGTCGTCGCCGTGCCGGAGCGACTGCGGGTGGTGGAGGTCGTCGCTCTGGATCGTGATGCTGGACGCACCGGATCGGGTGATCGCGTTGAGTGCCACCCTCTCGACGGTCCCGTCGATGGGCACGGTCAGCGTCGCGTTCCGGGCACCCGCTCCGTCTGGCTGATATCCGACCCGCAATGTGCATGTCGCACCGGGCGCGAGCGTGCGTCCGCTGCACGCATCAGCGGCAATGGAGTAGTCGCCGGCCGTTCCGGCGCTGACCGACGCCTGACCGATCGCGATGTTCCTCGCCGAGATGTTCCGGACCCATTGAGTGGCATACGTCGGCTCCTGCACGCCGGCCGGCGTATGCGGCCAGCTGATCTGCCGCGCCGCCAACGCGTACGTGGGGTTGTCCGGCTGGCCGAGGCGGAACTGGCCCCAGATTTGGGTGGCGGGAGTCGTGTCGGAAGCGCCGAAGACGATGTCGAACGCCGTGATGTTTCCCCAGGCATCGGCTTGGATGTCCAGGATGTCGAGGTCGCCGAGGAAGCTGTAGCTCTGGGTGCCGACGGAGATCTGCACGGCGGGCTGGAGGTCGGTTCGGTTCGAGCTGACCCGGCGGTAATGACCTTCGGTGAGCGGCGCGTCGTAGGCCGGACTGATGCGGACGGAGTAGGCCCCCGTCGTCGCGGTCGGGGCCGCTCGAACCTCGATGCCGCTCGTCAGCGTGGGCCTGGTCGGATACGTCAGCTCGTCGCCCGTTGAGAAGAGGGCGCTCTGTCCGGAGAGCAGGATCGTGTTGAGTGTCAGCGTGCCGCCGCCTGTCACGCCGGGAGGGGGCGGCGGGATGTCCGACGTGGAGCGGGCGGAGAAGTCGTCGAATCTGACCACCTGCGTCGAGGGAGTCGCGCTTCCGGAGAGGTATGTGGAGAGGCCAACTCCTCCCGGGTCCTGAATCACGACGGCGTCTGAGGCGGTGACCTGCCAGTCCGCGGGCTCGGCCGTTCCCGACTCCCATACCTTGGCCTGGACGGTTGACGGGGACAGACCGGTGACCCGGACCTTGAACTGAAGCTCGTCGCCCGATGCGAAGCTCACACTCGTCAACCGGAACGAGCGGAGCACCGTATCGACATCCCGATGCAGCTGAAGCAGGGGCGCCCCGCTCGCGCCGACCACGACACGCGCACCGTACGCGGGCGTGCCGCCACGGCTTCTGCCGATCACCCCGACGTAGACGGAACCGCTGGTCGGCCGCACGAATGACGCCGCGGCCCGCACCTCGGTGTCGGCCCAGCGCACACCGTTGAGCGTCGCCGTCCGGCGGCTGTAGGGCGCCAGGCTGATGCGCGCCTCGCCTCCGCTCACCGAGAGACCGGAGGAATTGTTGGCCGTCCAGCTGCCGCCGGTCTCCGCGGTTCCGAGCCCGCCGCTCGCGGTCCGCTCGAACGAATCGGCGGCGAGCAGCGCGCCGACCGCGGACGGGTCCGGGCTCTCGTCCACGATCCGGACCTCCCGGCTCCACCCGCCGCTCCCATCCGCGTCGTCGTGCACGGTCAAGGAGATCAGGTAGCGGCCCGGCGCCGCGTAGGTGTGCGTCACGTTCTGCCCTGAGGCGGTGGTGCCGTCCCCGAGATTCCAGCGATACTCCGTGATCTCCCCGTCCGGGTCGGAAGCGCTCCCTCGGAGCGAAACGGTGCGGTTCTCCTGCGTCATCGTGAACGAGGCGGTGGGGAACTGGTTCGCCGGAGGCGGAGGCGGCGGCGGGGGAGCCGCCGTGGAGACCGCCGAGAAGTCGTCGTAGCTGACCACGATCGACGACGGGTTCGCGGCGCCGCCGAGGTAGCTGTAGAGGCCGACCGTGCCGGGCTGTTGCAGTGTGGTCGTCGAGTCGGTGGCCGTTGCCTGCCACTCCGCCGGCTCCGTCGTGCCGGTCTCCCACACCTTCACTCGAAGGCTCGTCGGGTTGGTGCCGACCACCTGGAGCCGGAACTGGAGCTGATCTCCGGAGGAGAAGTTCAATCCGCTGAGGCGGGCGGAGCCGAGGATGACGCCGGTGTTCCGCTGCAGCTGCAGCAGCGGCGCGCCGGTCGCGCCGACGACGACGCGTGCGCCATAGGTCGCGGTGCCGATCCGTCGGCCGACGACACCGACGTAGACGGAGCTGCTGGTGGGGCGCGCGAACGCGACGGCGGTGCGCAGCTCAGTCTCGGTGGATGACACGTCCGACAGGTGCGCCAGGCGGTTCGTCGAGCGCGCCGTCGTCACTCGCGCGGTGGAGCCGTTCACCGCGTAGGCGGATGCCGCGCTGGTCGACCATGTGCCACCTGTCTCAGCGGTGCCGAGGCCCCCGGTGACGGTGCGGGAGAACGAGTCCGCTGCCAGCACCGGTGCCGCAGCGCCCGCCGGAGCCGGTGGGACACCGGTCAGCAGCGTGGCGGTCATCACGGCCGCCACGGCGGCAGGAAGCAGCCTCAGGGATTTGAGCGGGTTGCGCATCGTCGGGAACCGCAGCTTTCGCTATGGCTGCATCGCGCTCGACGGTCTTCGATCGGGTGGCGAAGACCTGCCGGGTAAGCAGAGCGCCCGGTCCCTTCGGGTTGCAGCGGGTAAGTCAGCAAGGACCGGACCGCCAGGGTAGCGGGCACGGCGAACCGAGCACAACCCGCTGAGGTTGAGGAGTCCTCGGTGCGACGCGACCCTTGTGACGACATGGCCCGCTGTCGGCTCGCTCGGCTGATCGGCGGACGTCCCGCCCACGCGACGCGCGCCCTGGCGAATGTCTCCTAGGGTGGGAAGACGCCGCCCCGGGGAGGGAACGGCTGATCAGCGCCGAAGAAGAAATGACCGCAGCGAGATGAACGCAGTCCTGAACGACGTCAAGCCGTTCGTCACCCTGCGTCTCCGGCTGTTCTTGAACGCCTTCCGGCGCAGTCCCTGGCAGCTGATCGGCATCTTCAGCGCTGCGATCTACGGTCTCGTCCTCGCCGGCTTCGTGCTGGCCGGACTCTTCGCGCTGCGCGTCGCACCGGCGGACGTGGCGGGTCCCGTCGTCATCGTGCTCGGATCCGCGATCACGCTCGGCTTCCTGCTCGTGCCGCTGATCTTCGGCGTCGATGACGCCATGGATCCGCGGAAGTTCTCGCTGTTCGGGATCGACTCCCCGCGGCTGACGCTCGGGCTCTCGCTCGCGGCGTTGATCAGCGTGCCCTCCGTCGTGGTGATCCTGATCGCGCTCGCCCAGGTGATCACCTGGACGCGCGACGTGCTGTCCTTCCTGCTCGCGGTGATCTCCGTGGCGGCGATCGTCGTCACCTGCGTGCTCGGCGCCAGGGTGACGACCTCGCTCGGAGCGCTCCTGCTCTCCAGCCGCCGCGCCAGGGACGCCACCGGGCTGATCGGCCTCGTCGGGATCGTGCTGGCTTCACCGGCGTTCGTGCTGGCAGCGAACGTCGACTGGGCCGATGACGGGCTCGAGGTGCTGACCGGACTCGCCGACCTGCTCGGCATAACCCCGCTGGGCGCCGCGTGGGCGGCTCCCGCCGCCGCGGCGAACGGCGACATCGGCGGAGCGCTGCTCCGGATGCTCATCGCGCTCGGGTTCGCCGGCCTGCTGTGGCTCGCGTGGCAGCGGCTCGTCGCGGCGATGGTGGTCACACGGCACCGCCAGTCCGACCCGAAGGAGTACATCGGCCTCGGCTGGTTCCGTTGGTTCCCTGCCCGCCCGGCCGGCGCGATCGCCGCTCGCACCCTCACCTACTGGGGCCGCGACTCACGGTACATGGTGTCGCTCGCGGTCGTGCCGATCATCCCGATTGCGATGTTCGTGCCCCTGCTCATCGCCGGGGTTCCGCTCAGCTGGCTGTGGCTGCTGCCGATGCCGGTGATGGCGCTGTTCCTCGGCTGGTCGCTGCACAACGACGTCGCGTTGGACCACACCGCGATCTGGCTGCACCTCGCCACCCACACGAGCGGGCGCGCCGACCGGTGGGGGAGGGCGGTTCCGGTGCTGATCGTCGGCGTGCCGATCCTCGTGCTCGGCTCGCTCGCGTGCGCGTTCCTGCACGGCGACTGGGACGTCGCGCCGACCCTGATCGGCGTCTCGCTCTGCATCCTGTTCGCCGGGGTGGGGCTGTCGAGCATCACGTCGGCCGCGTTCCCGTATGCGGTGGTGCGGCCGGGCGACAGCCCGTTCCAGCAGCCGCAGTCGGGCACGGCATCGGCGCTCGTGCAGTCGTTCTCCTTCGTCGCCATCCTGCTGCTCGCCGCGCCGGCCCTGCTGCTCGGCGTGCTGTCGTTCCTCGAGGACGCCGCGCTGAACTGGGCGACCTTCTGGGTCGGGCTCGCGATCGGTGTCTCGGTGCTCGTGTTCGGCATCGCGGGTGGCGGTCGCATCTTCACCGCACGCGCTCCGGAACTGCTCGCCTTCAGCTCCCGAAACTAGACTCGGCTGTATGAGCGACACCGAACCGACGGGCGGCGGCACGGACACCCTCGACCGCGAGCTGGAGCAGCTGCTCAACCAGGAGCAGCTCGAAGAGGGTGACCACGAGCGGTTCTCGCACTACGTGCCCAAAGACAAGATCCTCGAGTCGGCGCTGACCGGCAAGCCGGTTCGGGCCCTGTGCGGCAAGCTGTGGACCCCCGGCCGCGATCCGGAGAAGTTCCCGGTCTGCCCGACCTGCAAAGAGATCTACGAGAAGCTCAAGGAGTAGCCGGCCTGGGCGCGACTTGCGGCAAGCCGCCGGTTCGACGCGCGTGATGCTGCGAAGTGCCGCATTTCGTAACCACACCTTGCCCCCACAGCTCCGGATCCAGTCGGGTGACTCACCGATCCGCGCCGCCTTGTTCGGCAGAGCCGCGCTCGGGCGATGGTTGCTGAATGGTGCGACCGCGGCCCCTCCCGGAATGCTTGCGTGACGGACC
Source organism: Lysobacter korlensis (assembly GCF_042434515.1). Lineage (NCBI taxonomy): Bacteria > Pseudomonadati > Pseudomonadota > Gammaproteobacteria > Lysobacterales > Lysobacteraceae > Lysobacter > Lysobacter korlensis. The sequence continues at coordinate 679,547 of NZ_JBHLTG010000002.1, read as the reverse complement.
ATTCGCATACCGGGAAGCCCTCGACGCCGGCGTGACGGACAGCCGGCTCCGCGCGCGTGATCTCACCGCCCCGTTTCACGGTGTTCGCGACCGCGCCGGCACAGAGGTGACCGTCGAGTCCCTCGCGCGTGCCTACCTTCCCCGGATGCGTCGCGATGCTGCCTTCAGTCACACGACCGCGGCCCTCCTGCGGGGACTCCCACTGCCCCTCCGTTTCGGTCCGTCCCCGATTCATGTGGCGTGCAGCGCAACCGGCCGGGCCCCCGAAGGGCGCGGCGTTCGTGGCCACGTGCTGCGCTCAGACCTTTGGGCGATCCGCGAGGTCCTCATCAATCGGGAAGATGCGCTGGTCGCCCTCCCGATCACGACCGACGCAGTCACCTGGCTGACGATGGCCTCTGCTCTGGACGTGCCGGACCTCGTGGCACTCGGAGATGCCATGCTGACCGACGGGGGATCGACCCGTGCCGCCCTCGAAGCTGCCGTTCGAACGTGGGGCGATGGCCGAGGCGGCCGGACAGCGCGCGCCGCGCTCCCGCTGCTTCGTCGTGGGGCGATGTCGCGGCCGGAAACCCTGCTGCGCCTGCAGATCGTGGCCGCAGGCCTGCCTGAACCGCACATCAACGTACTCGTCGCTGATTCCGCGGGCCGCCCCGTATTCCGCCCCGACCTCAGCTGGCCGGACTCCCGCGTCCTCGTCGAATACGAAGGCGATGGCCACCGCCTCTCGCGAGCGAAGTTCCGATCGGACATCGACCGAATGGAGGCATTCGTGGACGCGGGATGGACCGGGTTGCGAGCAACGGGCGACGACGTGTTCGCGCGACCGAACCGCTTCCTCGCCCGACTGCACCGCCGCATGGTCGAGCGAGGTCTGCGGCCTCGTGAATTGCGGCAAGTCGCTGCTGCGAGGCACTGAAGGCATCGATTCGCCGCAAGTCGCGGCATCTCGATGATGGGGGGCTACACGTAGTGCGTCGGGATGGCGGGGTCGCCCTCGCCCAGGCCGAACGCCGACACCGGCAGCTCCTGGATGACCGACGCCCGATGAGCCCTGGCGAGCTCGGTGCCTTCCGGGCCGAGGAAGCGCTGGTCGGGCTCTCCTTCGACGACGAGCGGCACCAGCAGCGGGCGGCCGTCGATCCCGAACTCCGGCTCGGCGCCGACGTGGATGGTCTCGGCGACCGCCGTCCCGCGGTGCATCGACCGGATCGGGAACTTGCGGCCCGCCACCGAGTTCTTCGAGCTCGACTTCTTCGCGACGGGGATCCACGCGCCGTCGTCGTCCAGGTGCGCGACCAGCTTGTACACCATGCCGGAGGCCGGAAAGCCGGATCCGGTGACGACGGACGTGCCGACCCCGTAGGAGTCGACCGGCGCGGCGCGGAGCGCGGCGATCGTGTACTCGTTCAGGTCGCTCGTCACCGTGATCTTCGCGTTCGGCGCACCCAGCCTGTCGAGCTGCGCCCGGACGGCCGCCACCACCTCCGGCAGGTCGCCGGAGTCGATCCGCACCCCGCCGAGCTCCGGTCCGGCGAGCCGCACGGCGGTCTCCACGGCCTTCGGCACGTCGTAGGTGTCCACCAGCAGGGTGGTGCCGGGACCGAACGCCGTGATCTGGGCGCGGAACGCCTCCTCCTCGCTGTCGTGCAGGAGGGTGAAGGAGTGCGCCGCGGTGCCCATGGTGGGGATGCCCCAGCTGCGGCCGGCCTCGAGGTTGCTGGTCGCGCCGAAGCCGGCGATGTATGCGGCGCGGGCGGCCGCCACTGCGGAGCGCTCCGCCGTCCGCCGTGACCCCATCTCCGCGACCGGCCTGCCGGATGCGGCGGAGACCATGCGAGCCGCGGCGCTCGCGACCGCGGAGTCGTAGTTCAGCACGCTGAGGATCAGAGTCTCGAGGATGACGCCCTCGGCGAAGGTGCCTTCGACGACGAGGATGGGAGAGCCGGGGAAGTAGAGCTCGCCCTCCTGGTAGCCCCAGATGTTGCCGCGGAACCGGTAGTCGGCGAGCCAGTCGAGCGTTGCGGTGTCGACGACCGAGTTCGTCCTCAGCCACTCGAGCTCCGGCTCCCGGAACCGGAACTCGGTGATCAGCTCCAGGAGCCGCCCGGTCCCGGCCACCACGCCGAACCGGCGGGCACCCGGGAGTGACCGGGCGAACACCTCGAACACGCTTCGCCGCGCGTGCCGGCCGCTCTCCAGCGACGCGTCGATCATGGTCAGTTCGTAGCGGTCCGTCAGCAGCGCCGTGCTCATGGCGACGAGCCTAGGGTGTGTCCGCCGACCGTCGCATGGCCCTGGGAGGCACCTCAGGACACGCGCATGCGAGCGCTACGCTTGACGATCGTGACCGACGCGCCCCTCGGAGTCTTCGACAGCGGAGTCGGCGGGCTCACCGTGGCACGGGCGATCATCGACCAGCTCCCGCACGAGTCCGTGCTCTACGTCGGCGACACCGCCCACTCGCCGTACGGACCGAAGCCCATCGCCGACGTCCGACGGTACGCCCTGGCGGTGCTCGACGACCTCGTCGATCAGGGGGTCAAGGCGCTCGTCATCGCCTGCAACACCGCGTCCGCCGCCATGTTGCGGGATGCGCGCGAGCGCTACACGATCGGCCACGGCATCCCCGTGGTCGAAGTGATCCAGCCCGCCGTGCGCTCCGCGGTGCGTCAGACCCGCAACCGCCGCGTCGGGGTGATCGGCACCGAGGGGACGATCCGCAGCCGCGCCTATGAGGACGCCTTCGCCGCCGCGTCCGATCTGGAGCTGGTGACGCAGGCATGCCCGCGCTTCGTCGAGTTCGTCGAGGCGGGCGTCACGACCGGACCGGAGCTCTTCGAGGTCGCGGAGGAGTACCTCCGTCCGCTGAAGGACGCGGACGTCGACACTCTCGTGCTCGGCTGCACCCATTACCCGCTGCTCTCAGCCGCCATCCAGTACGTGATGGGCGACGGCGTCCGGCTCGTGTCGAGCGCCGAGGAGACGGCATACGACCTCTACCGGATGCTCGTCGAGCACGGTCTGGAGAGCCCGGCCGGCGACCGTGCCCGGCACCGGTTCGAGGCGACCGGGGCGGACGAGGCGGGGTTCAAGCAGCTCGCCGCGCGATTCCTCGGGCCCGAGGTCACCAGGGTCGACACGTTCGAGACGGGCGCCATCCCGCTGCCCGCGAGAAGGGAACCAGCATGACGAGAGCCGACGGCCGGGCGGCGGATGAGCTCCGCCCCATCACCATCGAACGTGGCTGGAGCAGCCAGGCGGAGGGCTCCGCGCTCATCTCCTTCGGGGCCACGAAGGTGCTCTGCACGGCTTCCTTCACCAACGGCGTGCCGCGCTGGCTCAACGGCAAGGGCAAGGGCTGGGTGACCGCCGAGTACTCGATGCTGCCCCGCTCCACGAATGAGCGGATGGACCGCGAGTCGGTGAAGGGCAAGATCGGCGGACGCACCCATGAGATCTCGCGGCTCATCGGCCGCTCGCTTCGCGCGGTGATCGACACCAAGGCGCTGGGGGAGAACACCATCGTGATCGACTGCGACGTGCTGCAGGCCGACGGCGGCACGCGTACCGCCGCCATCACCGGTGCGTATGTGGCGCTTGCGGACTCGATCGAGTGGGCACGGACGCAGAAGTTCATCGGTCAGAAGTCCCAGCCGCTCGTCGACAGCGTCGCGGCAGTCAGTGTCGGGATCATCGACGGTGAACCCCTGCTCGACCTCGCCTACGTGGAGGACGTGCGGGCGGAGACCGACATGAACGTCGTCGCCACCGGGCGGGGGCTCTTCGTCGAGGTGCAGGGCACCGCGGAGGGCGCCCCATTCGACCGGCGTGAGCTCGACTCCCTGCTCGATCTGGCGCTCGGCGGCACCGCGAGGCTCACCGAGCTGCAGCTGGCTGCGCTCGGCGAAGAGCTCGCCCGGCCGTGAGTGCGGCACCGCGCCGGGTGGTGCTCGCCACCCACAACGCCCACAAGGTCGAGGAGCTGCGGAAGATCCTCGGACTGGAGCTCGGCGACATCGAGCTGATCGGCTACGACGGCCCGGAACCGGTCGAGGACGGTGTGACCTTCGCCGAGAACGCGCTCATCAAAGCACGCGCGGCACACCGCCACACGGGGCTCCCGGCGCTTGCGGACGACTCCGGGATCAGCGTCGACGCGCTGGGCGGCGCGCCGGGCATCCACTCCGCCCGGTATGCCGGCACACGGGACGACCGCGACAACCGGATGCTGCTGCTCGAGCGCCTCGGCGACGAGCGGGACCGCTCCGCCCGGTTCGAGTGCGCGGCCGCCTTCGTGACCGACGGCTTCGAGCACGTGGAGCTCGGAATCTGGCCGGGCCGGGTGCTGCGGGAGGAGCGGGGCACCAACGGATTCGGCTACGACCCGGTGTTCTCACCCGACGGCATGGACGGCTCTTCCGCCGAGCTGACGCCGGACGAGAAGAACGCGGTGAGCCACCGCTCGCGCGCCTTCCGCGCGATATTGCCGACGGTCCGCGAGCACCTGTCCTGACGCAAGGCACGTACCGCCGGGTTCTAAGGTTGAGGCGTGGGCTCCGGGCATGCGCATGGCTCAGGCTCCGGCGATCGCCGCCGGCTTGCCGCTGCGCTCGCCGTCGTGCTCGCGGTGCTGGTCGCGGAGGTGGTCGCCGGCATCCTGACCGGGTCGCTCGCGCTGCTCAGCGACGCGGCTCACATGGCGAGCGACGCGATCGGACTCGGGGTGGCGCTCGTCGCGAGCGCTGTCGCCGCCCGTCCCGCGACGGATCGCCACACCTACGGATTCCGCCGGGTGGAGGTGCTGGCCGCCCTGGTCAACGGGGTGCTGCTGACCGTGCTTGCGGTGTCGATCACCGTCGAGGCGGCACGCCGTCTCGCCGCTCCCGAGACGGTGGAGGTGCTCGCCGCGCCGATGCTCGTCGTCGCCGTGGTGGGTCTCGTCGCCAACGCCGGAACACTCCTGCTGCTCCGCGGGGGCGACCGGCGATCCCTCAACATGCGCGGCGCATACCTCGAGGTGCTCGGGGATCTGCTCGGATCCGTGGTCACGGTCGCGGCGGGCGTCGCGCTCCTGCTGTCCGGCTTCGCGCAGGCGGACGCGATCGCATCCATTGCCATCGCGGTGCTGATCGCACCGCGCGCATTCCTGCTGCTGCGCGATGTCGCCCGGGTGCTGACGGAGTCGGCGCCGCGCGAGACGGACGTGGCACAGATCCGCCGCCACATGCTGGAGACTCAGGGTGTGGTCGATGTGCACGATGTGCACGTGTGGGCGATCACCTCCGGTTCACCGGTGTTCAGCGCCCACGTCGTCGTCGCCTCCGAGATCTTCACCGCGGGTCGCACCGGGCAGCTGCTGGACCGCCTCGGCGAATGCCTCACCGATCACTTCGACGTCGCCCATTCCACCTTCCAACTGGAGCCCTCCGAACATGCCGCGCACGAAGACCACCACCATCGCTGACGGCCGGGTCCGCAGCACCCGGGCGCTGCTGCCCCTGCTGGGGCCCGCGATGGTGGCGGGAGTGGCGTATCTGGACCCCGGCAACGTCGCCAGCAACATGACTGCGGGCGCCAAGTACGGGTTCCTGCTGCTCTGGGTCGTGGTCGTCGGCAACGTGATGGCGTGGCTGATCCAGTATCTGTCGGCCAAGCTCGGCGTCACCACCGGCCGGAGCCTCCCTGACCTGCTCGGTGCGCGGCTGAAGAAGCGCACAGGACGCTACGCGTACTGGGTGCAGGCCGAGCTCGTCGCCATGGCGACCGACGTCGCCGAGGTGATCGGCGGCGCCGTGGCGCTGAACCTGCTGTTCGGGCTGCCGCTGCTGGTGGGCGGGCTCATCACGGGAACGGTCTCCATGGTGCTGCTCGCACTCCATGACCGGCGTGGGTCACGACCGTTCGAGGCACTCATCACCACCCTGGTGGCAGTCATCGCGGTGGGCTTCTGCGCCGGAATCATCATCGGGCCGCCAGCCCCCGCCGACTTGGCCTCGGGACTCGTGCCGCGCTTCGAGGACTCCGGCTCCGTGCTCCTCGCCGCATCGATCCTCGGCGCGACGGTCATGCCGCACGCGATCTACGCCCACTCGGCACTCACCCGCGACCGTTTCGGCGGCGTCCCGGAGGGGCCGCTGCGCAAGCAGGTGCTGCGTGCGACGAAGGTGGACGTCACCATCGCGCTGGCGATCGCCGGGACCGTGAACGCCGCGATCCTGCTGCTCGCCGCCACGAACCTGCAGGGGATCGAGGGCACCGACACGCTCGAGGGGGCGCACGCGTCGCTGCAGGATGCGCTGGGCCCGGTCATCGCGATGCTGTTCGCGGTCGGCCTGCTCGCCTCCGGACTCGCATCGACGTCGGTCGGCGCCTACGCCGGAGCCGAGATCATGAAGGGGCTGCTGCACGTGCGCATCCCGCTGCTGCTGCGGCGGTTCATCACGATCCTGCCGGCGCTCGCCATCCTCGTGCTCGGAGTGGACCCGACGCTCGCCCTCGTGCTGAGCCAGGTGGTGCTGTCATTCGGCATCCCCTTCGCGCTCATCCCGCTGGTGCGGCTGACGACGAACAAGCAGCTGCTCGGTGATGCGGTGAACGCGGTGCCGACCACCGTCACCGCGTCCATCGCCGCGGGCCTGCTCATCACGCTCAACGTGACGCTGCTCTACCTGCTCTTCACCGGCGCGTGAGCCGCCCGGCGGTGAGACTCAGCTGAAGCGGTGGGGCGGGTCGTTCTTCGGGTCCTGGTCGAAGTTCTCGCGGGCCAGCGCGAGCTCCTCGGCCGACGGAGGCACCTCGACCGGCTCGCCGCTGCCGAGCTCGGCTGCGAGCTTCTTCGCGCGGCGGGAGGACTGCACGTAGTGGTAGACGGTCGGGATGAGCGTCAGCACCACCGCGGCGAGCAGGATCAGGTCGATGTACTCCTCGACGAAGAACGCGACCGGCGGGATGTAGCCGAGCAGGTATCCGAAGAAGGTCAGTCCAGCGCCCCAGATCAGCGCTCCGACGAGGTTGTACAGCGTGTACTTGCGGTAGTCCATGTGGCCGACGCCGGCGGCGACGGGCGTGAAGGTGCGCACGATCGGCACGAAGCGGGCGAGGATGACCGCGAGGCCGCCGAAGCGCTCGAAGAACGCGTTGGTGCGTTCGACGTTCGCTTTGCTGAAGAGGCCCGTTTCTTTCCGCTCGAAGATCCTCGGCCCGGCCTTATGACCGATGAGATATCCCACTTCACCGCCCGCGAAGGCCGCGAATCCGATCGCGAGGCAGACCCACCAGATGTCGACCGGGAAGTCGGGCCGGAAGGCGAGAAGACCGGTGATGATGAGCAGCGTGTCGCCGGGCAGCAGGAAGCCGACCAGCAGACCCGTCTCCGCGAACACGATCAGGCAGACACCGAGCAGCGCGTACGGTCCGAAGCCGGTCACGAGCGTCTCGGGGTCGAGCCACGGGATGAGCGCGGAAGGGTTCACAGCATGGGCTCCAGACGTCGAGAGGCGCTAGTGCGGAAGGTGGGACTTGAACCCACACGCTCGAAAGCACAGGAACCTAAATCCTGCGTGTCTGCCAATTTCACCACTCCCGCGAGTGCCTTTGTCAGTGTACTGGCGGAGTGTCGGCGGCCGTTTTTGCGCCCGCATTCCGGTGTGGCATACTCGATGAGTTGTCCGACGGCCCCATCGTATAGCGGCCTAGTACGCCGCCCTCTCACGGCGGTAACGCGGGTTCGAATCCCGCTGGGGTCACAGCACGAAAAGAGCGTCCGGCTTGCCGGGCGCTCTTTTGTGTTCCTGCCCCAGTGTCGCTTCGGGCCGAGGCGTTCCGGATCAGTCCGGCCGGACCTCCGCCGGCAGACGCGCACCGTGCTTCGCCACGGTGAGGAGCACGACCGAATCCTCCTCCGCTTCGAGACTGTGCCGCGCCGGCGGAACGATGAGCAGGTCTCCCGTCCTCGCCTGCCAGAAGTGCTCTCCCGCCCGCATCCGGACCCTGCCTTGCACCACATACACGGTGGCGTCGCCCGGGTTCGCATGTTCGGCCAAGCTGGTCCCCGCCACCATTCCGATGACCGTTTGGCGGAGCACCTTCTCGTGACCGCCGTAGACGGTGTCGGCGGCCCGCCCGCTCGGGGCCCGTCCCGCGGCCTCGAGCTGCTGCCGCGCCAGCGCTTCGATGGAGATCTTCTGCATTCCCCGAGCGTACGGCCGTGGTCTCGAGGTCGTAACAGTTCGTAGCCGATACCAGCGGCAGATCGCGCGCGGACGAAAATGGAGCAACACAGCCCCGAAGGAAGCGCCCATGATCCGCCTCGCCCGAACCCACCGTCCCACCCGCACCCCGCTGTCCGCTGCGGCCCTCACCGCGGTCGTCGGCCTCACCGCCTGTGCCGGCTCCACCGGTGGCGGATCCGAGGCACCCAGCGGCGACGCGTCCGCCGACGCCTCGGCCGAGTACGTCACCGAAGGGAAGCTCACGGTCGCGACCGGGGAGCCGGCGTTCTACCCGTGGGTGATCGAGAACACCCCGGAGTCCGGTGAGGGCTTCGAGGCGGCGGTCGCGTACGCCGTCGCCGAGGAGCTGGGCTTTGCGGAGGACGACGTGGTCTGGGTTCGCACCACGTTCGAGGAGGCCATCGCCCCGGGCCCGAAGGACTTCGACTTCAACCTGCAGCAGTTCTCGATCACCGACGAGCGGAAGCAGTCGGTCGATTTCAGCTCGCCGTACTACGAGACCACGCAGGTCGTCATCACGACCGCGTCGTCGCCGGCGGCGGACGCGACGTCCATCGCCGACCTCAAGCCGCTGCTGATCGGCGCCCAGACCGGCACGACGAGCTTCCAGGCCATCGAGTCGACGATCGCCCCGGACCAGGGCGCGCAGGTCTTCAACACCAACGATGACGCGAAACTGGCGCTGGAGAACGGCACCGTGGACGCCATCGTCGTGGACCTGCCGACCGCCTTCTACCTCACCGGCGCGGAGCTCACCGAGGGTGTCATCGTCGGCCAGCTGCCCGCGGAGGCCGGCACCGGCGACCAGTTCGGACTGGTGCTGGAGAAGGACAGCCCGCTCACCGACGACGTGACCGCCGCCGTGGATGCGCTGCGCGAGAGCGGCACGCTGGACGAGCTGGCGGAGGAGTGGCTGGCGAGCGCCGGTGAGGCACCCGTCCTGCAGTAGCGACGACCGCAGCACCTCGTCGAGCCGGTAGCGTTCTCGGGTGACCGCCCCCGCCCCCGCCGCCCCGGTCTGGCAGCCGAGCGACGTCGAGCTCGAGCGCCGCGCGTACCGCCGGAAGCAGAGCAAGCGCTCCGTCGCGATCGCGATCGTCAGCACGTTGCTGTTCGCCGGCATCGCGTGGCTGACGGTCGTCAACACGCCCGGCTGGGCACGCGTGCAGCAGTCGTTCTTCAACCCGGAGGTCGCGCTGGCTGCGCTTCCCCGGGTCGCTCAGGGCTTCCTGCTCAACATCCGGGTGCTGCTGGTCGCGGCGGCGGGCGTGCTGGTCTTCAGCGTGCTGGTCGCCGCGATCCGCACCCTCCGGGGGCCGGTGTTCTTCCCGCTCCGCGCGCTCGCGGCGGGCTACACCGACCTCTTTCGCGGGATGCCGCTCATCATCGTGCTGTACCTGGTGGGCTTCGGGATCCCGGGCCTGGAGTTCACGGAGAACCGGATTCCCGCCGAGGTGCTCGGCACGATCGCGCTGATCCTCACCTACTCCGCGTACGTGTCGGAGGTCTTCCGCGCCGGGATCGAGGCGGTGCACCCGTCGCAGCGCCTCGCCGCCCGGTCTCTGGGCCTCAGCCACGGCAAGACGATGCGGCTCGTGGTGCTGCCGCAGGCCGTGCGGAAGGTCACCCCCGCCCTGATGAACGACTTCGTCGCCATGCAGAAGGACGTCGGCCTCATCTCGGTGCTCGGCGCCATCGACGCAGTCCGCGCGGCGCAGATCGAGACGGCATCCGCGTTCAACTTCACGCCGTACGTCGTGGCGGGGCTGCTCTTCGTGCTGCTCGCGCTCCCGATGATCCGCCTCACCGACTGGTACACCGCCCGGCTCCGCTCGCGGGAGCAGATCGGCACGATCGTATGAGCGCAACGGCCGGGGGCCGGGAGGTCGTGCTGCGGCTGGAGGACGTGCGCAAGTCCTTCAAGGACCTGGACGTGCTGCGCGGCATATCCATGGACGTCGCCCGCCACGAGGTCGTGGCCCTGATCGGGCCGAGCGGGTCGGGCAAATCGACGCTGCTGCGCACCATCAACCTGCTGGAGCCGGTCGACGACGGCCGCATCTGGCTCCGAGACCTGGAGATCACCGACCCGAGGGTGAAGCCGGATGCCGTGCGGGCCCGGATCGGCGTGGTGTTCCAGCAGTTCAATCTGTTCCCGCATCTCAGCGTGATCGACAACGTGACCCTCGCCTCCCGGCACGTCTGGGGCAAGTCGCGGACCGAGTCGCGGGGGCGCGGGATCGAGCTGCTCGCCCGGATCGGGCTCGCCGAGAAGGCGGACGACTTCCCGGACCGGCTCTCCGGCGGCCAGCAGCAGCGGGCGGCGATCGTGCGGGCGATCGCGACCGACCCTGAGCTGCTGCTGCTCGACGAGATCACGAGCGCCCTCGACCCGGAACTCGTCGGCGAGGTGCTCGAGCTCGTCGCCGAGCTCGCGAGCGCCGGCACGACCATCGTGATGGCGACTCACGAGATGGCGTTCGCCCGCGACGTCGCCAGCCGGGTGGTATTCCTCGACGGGGGAGTGCTGGTCGAGCAGGGCGAGCCGAGCCAGGTGCTGGAACACCCGAGAGAGCCGCGGACCCAGGCGTTCCTCTCCCGGTTCACCGGCTGACCAGTGCGTCGAGACCTTTGCCCTGCGTCGGCCGGTTCTGGAACAGTGGTTCCATGATCGGCACCTGGCACGGACTCGTCATCGACACGGAGGACACGAACGCCCTGGCCTCCTTCTATCAGGAGCTGCTCGGCTTCGTGCGGGTGCAGGACGATCCCGACTTCCTCGTCATCGGCGACGCGCCTGACCGCCCGGGCATCGCGTTCCAGCGGGTGGACCGGCACGTTCGGCCCGAGTGGCCGGACGCCGACCACCCCGCGCAGATGCACATCGATGTGCGCGTGCAGGACATCGAGGAAGCCGAGCGGCAGGCGCTGGCACTGGGCGCCACGCGCCTCGGGTTCGACGCGGAGCACCACCGGGTCTACGCCGACCCGTCCGGGCACCCTTTCTGCCTGGCCTGGTGGTGACCGCTTCGGCCGCCTGACGGCCCCCCGGTGCCCGGTCAGGGCATGCGACCGCGCAGCCGTTCCATCTCTGACTCCACATCACGCTCGCTGATGGGCCGTCGCATCCCGAACGCGTCCATCGCCATGAACAGCGCGGCGATGCCCATCGCGAGGATGGGCCAGATCGGCCAGAAGTAGCCGGTCGGTGTGCTGAAGAACCAGATGGCCACGAGCAGCAGCGACACGGCCGCCCAGATCATGAGGAAGTCGAAGAAGTCCTTGCGCGCTTTCAAGCGCTTCCGCGCGATCGTGCGCAGGTCGTCCTCGGCGAGGCGGTTCTCGGTCATGGCGGGACGTTAGAACCGGCGCCGGAGCGGCCGCCAGTGCCGAAAGTCCCGGACACGTGGACCCGACGTTCAGCGCGCATGGAGCGCCCTCAAGTGTTCGGTCTCACCCCGTGCGGTAGCATTGGCACCGCGAAGGGGAGTATCCCGATTGCCGTGATCGTCATCACGAGCCGCTGTGCTGGGGCTCCGGGCACGGTGCATCCGATTCTCGGATGGGGAGAGACTTTCGAGTCTTGCCGACCCATACCCTGAAGGACGCTCATTGGAACTCGCCCTGCCCGCCTGGTTCGAGATCGGGACGTACATCGTCCTCCTGCTGATCCTGGCGATCGACGTGACGCTCGCGTACAAGCGTCCCCACGTCCCGTCGACCCGTGAGTCCGCGCTCTGGATCGGGTTCTACGTCACGCTCGCGCTCGTCTTCGCGGGGCTGATGTTCCTTCTCGGGGATGCAGAGCACGGCGGACAGTTCATCGCGGGATGGCTCACCGAGTACAGCCTGTCGATCGACAACCTGTTCGTCTTCCTCATCATCATGAGCAGGTTCTCCGTGCCGAGGAAGTACCAGCAGGAGATCCTGATGGTCGGCATCATCCTGGCGCTCGTCTTCCGCGGGATCTTCATCATCCTGGGCGCCCAGCTGATCGCGAACTTCAGCTGGATCTTCTATGTCTTCGGCGCATTCCTCATCTGGACCGCGGTCCGGCAGGCCTTCATGGACCACGAGGATGAGGAGGAGAAGGAGAACGCGATCATCCGCTTCCTCCGGAAGCGCATCCCGATCACCGACGAGTACTCGGGCGGCAAGCTGCGCATCACCAAGAACGGCGCCAAGGTGTTCACCCCGGTGATCGTCGTCTTCATCGCCCTCGGCACCACCGACCTGGTGTTCGCGATCGACTCGATCCCCGCCATCTTCGGAATCACGCAGAGCCCGTTCATCGTCTTCACCGCGAATGTCTTCGCGCTGATGGGCCTGCGGCAGCTCTACTTCCTGCTCGGCGACCTGGTCGACAAGCTCGTCTACCTCAAGTACGGCATCGCGTTCATCCTCGGCTTCATCGGCGTGAAGCTGTTCCTCCACGCGCTGCACGAGAACGAGCTGCCGTTCATCAACGGCGGCGAGCACGTCGAATGGGCGCCGGAAATCGGCACGTGGACCTCGCTCGCCGTCATCGTCGTCTCGATGGCCATCGCGGTGGTCGCGAGCCTCATCAAACTCCGCCGCGAGGGGCTCAAGGTCGTCAAGGACGAGCGGCACGAGGATGTCGCGGTCACCGTGGAGCCGGACGACACGAAGTAGGACCCACGTCCCTGGCCTGTCCGCACGCCGCCTGCTAGCGTGCCGGGTGCAGGCCGAGGGAGCGGGGAGTGTCATGGCGCAGCTGCTGGATCCTGAGCAGTGGGGGCGAGGTCAGCAGCCGCGATCCGGCTCCGACGAGCCGATCGACTCACGTCCGCCCGGACCCCGGCGCAGCGCCTCCTCCAGCGCGCCCACCCTGTCGGTTCCGCCCGCATCGGCTGCCGAGCAGTCGTGGGATCCGTTCGCTGACGAGCCGGGGGCTGCCGCAGCACCACCCCAGCCACCGCGCAGAACACCACCGCCGCCGACGAAACCGCCTCGCCGCGAGTCGCGGCTGCCGCTGATCCTCGCGATCGTGCTGGTCGCGCTGGCGCTGGTCGCGGGCGGCGTCTGGGCGGCCGCGAGCGGGCTCCTGCCGTTCGGCGGCGGGAACGGCGGCGCGGCGCCCGAGACACCCGGGGCATCCGCTCCCGCGACCGACGAGCCGCAGCCGTCCGAGACACCATCGACGCCGGCGGATCCCGCCGCAACACCGCTTCCCGCGTCCTGTGACGAGCTCTACAGCGACTCGATGCGCGGGACGATCGAGAACGCCGGGCTGGCGCTGAACCCGGAGTGGTACGTGTCGGGCGGTGACGTGCGACTGCCGTCGGAGGACAGCCAGCTGCAGGAACTCCTCGGCACGGTGGACCGGGTCGACTGCGCCTGGGTCCAGCCGGAGGGCGGCGGCGAGGTCGGTATCTTCACCTCCGTCTCGCAGCTGACCACGGACCAGGCGGCCGCCGCCAACGCGCGTCTGATCGAACTCGGCTACGGCGCGATCGAGGAGCTCGGCGGGGTGCGCTACGTCACCGAGACGACCGGAGAGGGCAACACACTGGGGGAGTCCCATTTCATCCGGGACGGGCTGTGGTTCGGGACCCTGTGGATCAACTTCGGGCCCGCCGGCTACACCGCAGACATGGTGACGCAGGTGCTCGGCTGACACGGCCGCGCACCCGGCTGGATGGTACCCTCGGTGAATGCTGTTCGATCGGCTTCTCCTTCGTCGCCGCGACGAGTCCTAGTTCTGGCCTCACTCGTCGCGGTGTCCGACGTCGGCCTCCCTCCCGATCGAAGAAGGACTTGCAGGAATGAACGACACTTCCGTGCGGCCGCGCACGCTGGCTGAGAAGGCCAGAACTCTCGCTGAGAAGGTTTGGGACGACCACGTCGTCGTCAAGGGCGAAGACGGAACCCCCGACCTCATCTACATCGACCTGCACCTCGTGCACGAGGTGACGAGCCCCCAGGCGTTCGACGGCCTTCGCGTCGCCGGCCGGCCGGTCCGCCGGCCCGACCTCACCATCGCCACCGAGGACCACAACACGCCGACCATCGGCATCTTCGAGCCCATCGCCGACCGCATCAGCCGCACCCAGATCGAGACGCTACGGACGAACGCGAAAGAGTTCGGCATCCGGCTGCACTCGCTCGGCGACGTCGAGCAGGGCATCGTCCACGTCGTCGGCCCTCAACTCGGGCTGACCATGCCGGGCATCACGGTGGTCTGCGGCGACTCGCACACCTCGACCCACGGCGCGTTCGGCGCGATGGCGTTCGGCATCGGCACGAGCGAGGTCGAGCACGTGCTCGCCACGCAGACCCTGCCGCTGAAGCCGTTCAAGACCATGGCCATCACCGTGGAGGGCGAGCTCCGCGATGGCGTCACCGCGAAGGACATCATCCTCGCCGTCATCGCCAAGATCGGCACCGGCGGCGGCCAGGGGTATGTGCTCGAGTACCGCGGCAGCGCCATCCGCGCGCTCTCCATGGAGGGCCGGATGACGATCTGCAACATGTCGATCGAGGCCGGCGCCCGCGCAGGCATGGTCGCACCGGACGAGACCACCTACGCCTACCTCAAGGGACGCCCGCACGCCCCGGAAGGTGCCGACTGGGACGCCGCGGTCGCCTACTGGGAGACGCTGAAGACCGACGAGACGGCGGTGTTCGACGCCGAGGTGTTCCTCGACGCGAACGAGCTCGAGCCGTTCGTCACCTGGGGCACCAATCCGGGCCAGGGGGCGTCACTGAGCGATCGGGTGCCCGACCCGACGACGATCCTCGACCCGAACGAGCGCGCCGCCGCCCAGCGGGCCCTCGAGTACATGGACTTGAAGGCCGGCACCCCGCTGAAGGACATCCGCGTGGACGCGGTATTCATGGGCTCCTGCACCAACAGCCGCATCGAGGACCTCCGCGCGTTCGCGTCGATCGTCCGCGGGCGGAAGAAGGCCGATGGCGTGCGCGTCATGGTGGTGCCCGGCTCCGCCCGGGTCCGGCTCGAGGCCGAAGCCGAGGGGCTGCACAAGGTGTTCGAGGATTTCGGCGCCGAGTGGCGCTTCGCCGGCTGCTCCATGTGCCTCGGTATGAACCCCGATCAACTCGCACCTGGGGAGCGCTGCGCCTCCACCTCGAACCGCAACTTCGAGGGCCGGCAGGGCAAGGGCGGGCGCACCCACCTGGTGTCCCCGCTGGTCGCCGCCGCCACCGCGATCCGGGGCACCCTGTCGAGCCCGTGGGATCTTCGGAATGAATCGGACGCCCGGCTTGTAGAACACAGCAGCGGATCGGGGGTGAACGCGTAATGGAGAAGGTCTCTCGCATCTCGGGCGTCGGTGTGCCGCTTCGCGGCTCGAACATCGACACGGACCAGATCATCCCCGCCCAGTTCCTGAAGCGGGTCACCAAGACCGGCTTCGAGGACGCGCTCTTCTCCGCCTGGCGCCAGGACCCCGGGTTCATCCTGAACACCCCGCCATACGACCAGGGACGAGTGCTCGTCACCGGGCCCGACTTCGGAACGGGGTCGAGCCGGGAGCACGCCGTCTGGGCGCTCCGCGACTTCGGGTTCCGGGCGGTGCTCAGCCCGCGGTTCGGCGACATCTTCCGCGGCAATTCCGGCAAGCAGGGCCTGCTCGCGGCAGTCGTCGCGGAGCCGGAGATCGAGCGGATCTGGTCGCTGCTGGAGGCGACGCCGGGTCTCGAGGTCCAGGTCGACCTCCCGACACAGACCGTCACAGTCGGCGAGCTCAGCGTCACCTTCGAGATCGACGCCTACACTAAATGGCGGCTGATGGAGGGGCTCGATGACATCGCCCTCACTCTCCGCGACGAAGCAGAGATCACCCGATTCGAATCCCGCCGCGAAAGCTGGCGGCCGGCAACGCTCCCGGTGAGAGAGCAAGCGAAAGTGGTCAAGTGAACTCACTTCTCCGTGATGCCCAGGAGCACGGCAAGCGCGTCGGGCTGAAGTCCGACAAGCTCATCGTGAACGGCGGCAAGCCGCTCAAGGGCACCATCACCGTCCGTGGCGCCAAGAACCTGGTGACGAAGGCGATGGTGGCCTCCCTGCTCGGCGAGACCGAAAGCCTGCTCCGTGACGTTCCGGAGATCAGCGACGTCAACATCGTCCGCGGCCTCCTCGAGGCACACGGCGTCCTGGTGACGAGTCCGGAGACCGGCGAGCTGCTGCTCGACCCCCGGAACGTGGAGAGCGCGCACTTCGCCGAGATCGACGCGCACGCCGGCTCCAGCCGCATCCCGATCCTGTTCTGCGGGCCCCTGCTGCACCGGCTCGGCGAGGCGTTCATCCCGGACCTCGGCGGCTGCCGCATCGGCGACCGGCCCATCGATTTCCACCTCGACGCGCTGCGAGCGTTCGGCGCCGTGGTCCACAAGGGCTATGAGGGCATCCACCTCACCGCCCCGAGCGGCCTGAGCGGCGCGAACATCGAGCTCCCGTATCCGAGCGTCGGCGCAACCGAGCAGGTGCTGCTCACCGCGGTGCGCGCGAAGGGCGTCACGGAGCTGAAGAACGCGGCCATCGAGCCCGAGATCATGGACCTGATCGCCATCCTGCAGAAGATGGGCGCGATCATCACCGTGGAGCCGAACCGCGTCATCTTCATCGAGGGCGTCG
The DNA here is from genome assembly GCF_042434515.1 of Lysobacter korlensis. NCBI lineage: Bacteria > Pseudomonadati > Pseudomonadota > Gammaproteobacteria > Lysobacterales > Lysobacteraceae > Lysobacter > Lysobacter korlensis. The sequence continues at coordinate 662,696 of NZ_JBHLTG010000002.1, read as the reverse complement.
ACTCGCTGCGCGGCTACACCCACACGGCGATCTTCGACCGCAACGAGGCCGCCAGCTGGGCGTCCGCCGCGCTCGCGACCGAAGGCGACATCACGGTCAAGGGTGCACGTCAGCAGGAGCTGATGACGTTCCTCAACATCTTCCGCAAGGTCGGCGGCGCATTCGACGTGGAGGAGGACGGCATCCGGTTCTACCACCCGGGCACGCCGCTGAAGCCCGTCGTCGTCGAGACCGACGTGCATCCCGGATTCATGACCGACTGGCAGCAGCCGCTCGTCGTCGCCCTGACGAAGGCGGAGGGCACCTCGGTCGTGCACGAGACCGTGTACGAGAACCGCTTCGGCTTCACCGAGGCGCTCATCGAGATGGGCGCGAACATCGAGGTGCACAAGCAGGGGATCGAGTCGATCACCCGCCGGGTGCCGCGCCGGCCGCTCGAGCAGGCCGCCGTCATCACCGGCCCGACGAAGCTGCACGGCGCCGACGTGCACGTCCCCGACCTGCGGGGCGGATTCAGCCACCTGATCGCCGCGCTCACCGCGGAGGGACGCTCCACGATCAGCAACGTCGGGATCATCAGCCGCGGCTATGAGCACTTCATCGACAAGCTGAACCTGCTGGGGGCCGACTTCGACTTCGCGAGTTAGGCCACCCGTGCCAGTCGGCAACCTCAAGGCCGGGAAGTCGGAGAAGACCTTCGGGTGGCGCGTGATCGCCGCGGTCGTGATTCCGCCGTTGCGGATGGCGGCGAAGTTCCGCATCATCGACGGCGGCAAGGTTCCGCGAACCGGTGCGTTCGTGCTCGCGCCCAACCACTACAGCGAGATCGACCCCATCATCATGGGATACGCGATGTGGAAGCAGGGCCGGGTCTCGCGGTTCCTGGCGAAGGCGTCGCTGTTCAAAGTCCCGATCGTCGGAGCGATCCTGCGCGGGACCGGGCAGATCCCGGTCGAGCGCGCGGGCAGCAGCCGCAACGCCGACCCGCTCGCCGCCGCGAAGTCGCTCGTGCAGAAGCACTCGGCGGTCATCGTTTACCCGGAGGGGACCCTCACTCGCGACCCAGACCTGTGGCCGATGCGCGGCAAGACCGGCGCGGTCCGGCTGGCACTCACGGCCGGTGTGCCTATCATTCCTGCCGCCCACTGGGGAACCCAGCATCTGATGCCGCGGTACGCCAAGCGCATCCACGCCTTCCCGCAGAAGACGATCGAGGTGGTATTCGGCGATCCCGTCGATCTCTCCGCGTTCGCCGGGCGGCCGCTCGACAACGCCACGCTGACGGAGGCGACCGCGGTGGTGATGGCCGAGGTGACGAGGCTGCTCGAGCGGCTCCGCGGGGAGACGGCGCCCGCCGAGCGCTGGGATCCGGCGAAGAACAACCAGAAGGAGACCGGCCGCTTTGAGTGATGCTTCGACAGGCTCAGAACCGGCGAGCGGCTCAGGGCAGGCTCAATACCTTCTGGACTCGGCGGAGTTCCCGCGCCCATACGCGGGGCTTCGGCGGGAGGAGGCCGTCGCAGGCATGCACCGGGTCGCCGTGCTCGGGGCCGGCAGCTGGGGCACGACCTTCGCCAAGGTGCTCGCCGACGGCGGCGCCAGCGTGTCGCTCTGGGCGCGGCGTCACGAGCTCGCCCGGGAGATCAGCGAGTCCCGCCGGAACAGCGACTACCTCCCGGGCATCGACCTGCCGCAGCACCTCTGGGCGAGCCCGCGCCTGCCAGAGGTGCTCGAGGGCGCCGAACAGGTCTACCTGTCGGTGCCGAGCCAGTCGCTGCGGGAGAACCTCAAGCTCGTGCGCGAGCTCATCCCGCGCGGTGTCCCGGTGGTGTCCCTGATGAAGGGCGTGGAAAAGGGCTCCGGATACCGCATGAGCGAGGTGATCCAGCAGGAGCTGCAGATCGACCCGGCGCGCATCGCGGTCGTCTCAGGGCCGAACCTGGCGCTCGAGATCGCCAAGGAGCAACCCACCGCGTCCGTCGTCTCGTCGACCGACTCCTCCACCGCCGCCGCTGTCGCGATGGCTGCGAACACCCCGTACCTTCGCAGCTTCGTCAACAACGACGTGATCGGCACGGAGTTCGGCGGCGTGCTGAAGAACCTCATCGCAGTGGCGATCGGCATCGTCGACGGGGTCGGCTACGGCGAGAACACCAAAGCGTCGATCATCACGAGGGGGCTTGTGGAGATGACGGACTTCGCGGTCGCGTACGGCGCTCGTCCGGAGACGCTCTCGGGGCTTGCCGGGCTGGGCGACCTGATCGCCACGTGCGAGTCGCCGCTGTCGCGCAACAACACCGCCGGGCGACTGCTCGGGCAGGGGCTCAGCTTCTCGGACGTCGTGCGGCAGATGAATCAGACCGCCGAGGGACTCGCCTCAGTGGCGCCGATCCTCGAGCTCGCCGCGGCGAAGGGCGTCGACATGCCCATCGTCGGGCAGGTGGCCGAAGTCCTGGCCGGCACCCTCGCGCCGCGCGACATCGCACCGCACCTCACCACCGACACCGACGAGCCGCAAGGCGAGTGAAGACCGACACCGACGAGCCGCAAGGCGAGTGACCGGCACAGCCCGGCCGCATCAGCCAGATCGACCCTTAGGAGCACACCCTTGATTCGAGTCGCCCTCCTCTTCGGCGGACGCTCCAGCGAGCATGCCATCAGCTGCGCCACGGCTGGGGGCGTGCTCGCGGCCATCGACCGCTCCAAGTACGAGGTGGTGCCGATCGGCATCACGGTGGACGGTGCCTTCGTGCTGGAAGAGGACGACGCCGAGAAATTTTCCCTCAGCCGGGAGCTCCCGTCGGTTGCTGACAACGGAAGCCGCATCCAGTGGCCGGCATCGGCGAGCTCCCGCGAGCTGCACGTCACCGACGCGTCGGGCATCCGGTCGTTGGGGGAGATCGACGTGGTGTTCCCGATCCTGCACGGCCGGTTCGGTGAGGACGGCACGCTGCAGGGCATGCTCGAGCTGCTCGGGCTGCCCTACGTCGGCGCCGGGGTGCTGGCCTCCGCCGTCGGCATGGACAAGCACTTCACCAAGACCGTGCTGCAGAGTGCCGGCATCCCGGTGGCGCCGTGGCGGACCGTGACCGCATCCGAATGGGCGGCGAAGCCGGACGCCGTCGTCTCGGCTGTGCAGCACCTGGGCTGGCCGCTGTTCGTGAAGCCGGCTCGCGCCGGCTCCAGCGTCGGCGTCTCGCGCGCGACGGACCGTGGAAGCCTCGCTGAGGCGATCCGCGTGGGACTCGCGGAGGACAGCAAGGTGCTCATCGAGACGGCCATCGTCGGCCGTGAGGTGGAGTGCGCGGTGCTCGCCAGCCGGAACGGCGGACGCCCGCGCGTCTCGGTCGCCGGAGAGATCGTGACGCCGGAGGGCCAGTTCTATGACTTCGAGGCGAAATACCTCGACGCGGATGCGGCGGCACTGGTCTGCCCCGCCGAGCTCCGGCCGGAGCAGCTGGCGGAGATGCAGGAGATCGCCGCGCGGGCGTTCGAGGCGATCGACGGCACCGGGCTCGCCAGAGTGGACTTCTTCCTCACTGATACGGGCTTCGTCGTGAACGAGCTGAACACCATGCCGGGGTTCACGCCGATCTCGATGTTCCCGAAGTGCTGGATCGCGAGCGGCATGAGCTATCCGCAGCTGCTCGACGAGCTCATCGAGCTCGGACTCGCCACCGCCCGCTGAGGTCATCGCACGTCGGTCACGTCCACGCATTCGCGCTCGGCGGGCACCTGCGACACGGCGCCCGCAAGGCCGGTCAGCACCGGTTCTCCGCCCACGACGGCGCCGTCGATGATCACCTGGACGGCGGGGTCGCGGCCGTAGGTGGTGAACACGGTGACCGGCTCATCGGCCGCGTCGCGGAGCCAGTCCACGCCGTCGACGGTGATGCACGGGAACTCGGCGGTCGGCGCGGGCACCGGCACGCCGCACCGCAGCCGCACGCTGGTCGGATCGCCCCACGCCTTGGTCGACTGCGCGTCGGTCTCCCGGGGCACGAGTCCGGCAAGCCGCTCCGGGACATTGACGATCACCGATGCGCATTCCGGGTTGTTCGCGTCGGGCGCCGGATCCATGGTGACCGGTCCGCTGCAGCCCGCCAGGGCGGCTGCCACGAGAGTGCCGAGCACGGCGGCCGAGATCGCCCCGCTCGTCCGTTTCATCGCCTCCAGGCTACCGTGGACCACATGCAGGCCGACGCGACCACTCTCGGCTCCGTCGGTGAGGTGGCGGCCCTCGCCCGGGTCTTCCCGCGGCTCCCGACCTCGACGGCGACCCTCGTCGGACCGGGCGACGACGCCGCGGTGCTCGCCGCCCCGGACGGCCGGTTCGTCGCGACGACGGACATGATGATCCACGGCCCGGACTTCCGGCTGGCCTGGTCGACGCCCTTCGACCTGGGCTGGAAGGCGGCCGCGACCAATCTCTCCGACGTCGCCGCGATGGGGGCGACGCCGACCGCCCTGGTGGTGGCGCTCGCCGTGCCGGCCGGCATCGAGCTCGAGTTCCTGGACCGGTTCGCGGACGGGCTGCGCGCCGCGTGCGAGGAGCTTGCGCCCGGCTGCGGTGTCGTGGGCGGCGACCTCAGCGTCTCCGACACGCTCACCGTCGCGGTCACCGCGTTCGGCGATCTCGGCGGACGCGCCCCGGTGCTGCGCTCGGGTGCGCGCCCGGGCGACACCGTCGCCGTGAGCGGGCAACTGGGGTTCGCAGCCGCGGGATTGCGGCTGCTGTTCGAACAGGCGGTCGATGAGTCGGGCGCGCCGGACGCCGCACTGGCGGCTGCAGCCGCGGAACGCGAGCCCGAACGGATCGGCGCGCAGCTGCGACCCCGCCCGCCCGTCCTGGACGGCGTGCTGGCCGCGGTCGCGGGCGCGACCGCCATGCTCGATGTCAGCGACGGCCTGGCTCTCGACGCCAGCCGCATCGCGGCCGCGAGCGACGTGGCGATCGACCTCTCCCGCGGGGCGGTGGGCTCGCCGGAGGCGCTGACCGGGGGAGAGGATCACGCCCTCCTCGCCACCTTCCCGGCGTCCGCTCCGCTGCCGGGCGGATTCCGGAGGATCGGCACGGTGGCGGACGGCTCCGGAGTTCTCGTCGATGGCCACCCCTACGACGACCGTGGCGGCTGGGATCCCTTCGAAGGCTGGAACGGCGCCGCCGGCTGACTGGCTGCACACGGCGTACGGGGTCCAAAGACCCTGTCCCTGTCCGCGCAGGCGGGATGCAATTGCCTCGAGGTCATCGGATGGGCCGGTGGCGACGAGGTGAGGCGAGCCATGTCCAGGTATGGCAGAGCCGCGTGCGTGGCGGTGCTGCTGGCCGCGCTCGTCGGCGTGAACGCGTCGAGTGCTTCGGCGGAACCGGCGACGTCGGTGTCCTATCCGCAGGCCGCCTCCGCCACCCGATTCAACGGCCTCGCCTTCGACGCCTGCGATGCGCCGTCATTGACCGCGATGCGGGCCTGGGAGTCGTCGCCGTACGGCGGTGTCGGCGTCTACATCGGCGGTCCGAACCGCACTTGCGCGCAGCGCAACCTCACCGCGCCGTGGGTCTCCACCGTGTCCCGGGAGGGATGGCGGCTGATCCCGATCTACATGGGGTCCCAGGCCCCGTGCACCACCCGGCCCAATTCCGTCGAGTTCACCGCAGCCACCGCGTCGGCACGAGGAACCACCGAGGCCGCGGACGCGGTCACCAGAGCGAAGGCGCTGGGGATGCTCCCCGGCAGCGCGATCTACGGCGACGTGGAGCATTACACCCCGACCGACAGCGCGTGCCGCACCGCGGTGCTGGCGTACGTGTCCTCGTGGACCAAGGAGCTGCACCGGCAGGGCTACCTGGCTGGCATCTACGCGGGCCTCAACTCGGGTGCGCTGCACCTCTCCCAGGCCTACAACTCCACGAGCACCGCTCGCCCCGACGCACTCTGGATCGCACGCTGGGACGAGATCTCCGCGCTCACCGGCTGGGCGGGGATCCCGAACACGCACTGGGCGAACCACCAGCGCGGCAAGCAGTACCGTGGCGACCACGACGAGACGTACGGCGGGGTGACGATCAACATCGACAACGACCGGTTCGACGCACCCGTCGCCACCGTGGCGCACTCCTATCTGCAGCGCGGATCCACCGTCGTCAGCGCGCGGCGGGGCCCGACGACCTCCAACACCATCGCCAAGCGCTATGAACCGGGGGCCACCGTCCAGGTCATCTGCCAGACGGCGGGCTCCAAGGTCGGCTCATCGACGGTGTGGGACCTGCTGGCCGACGGCTACTACGTCCCCGACTACTACATCAGCACCCCGTCCAACACCGGCTACAGCCGGCCGCTGCCGCGGTGCACGTATCCCTACCAGGTCATCTCCTCCGCGCTCTACGAGCGCACCGGACCGGGCACCGGGTACGCAGTGGCACGCACCCTCTACGCGGGCGGCCTCGCGTGGGTCTCCTGCCAGCGGTCCGGAACGCGGGTCGGCACCTCAGCGGTCTGGGATCGGCTCGAGTACGGCAACTTCGTGTCGGACTACTACGTCGCGACCCCCAGCTCGACCACCTACAGCCGGCCTCCGATCCCGCGCTGCTGAGGCGACCGGGCGGCGGCTCACCGCTTCGGCAGCTTCCGCAGCCCCACCAGGCTGAGCACGATGTTCAGCACGCCTGCCGCGACCATCAGCAGGCCGATCACGATCTCGAGCGTCGTGTTCTCACGCCCCCACAGCGGGTTGCCGAACGCATAGAAGAGCCCGACCACCAGCACGACGCTTCCCGCCCAGATGCGGATGCTGTGGGCGCGCCGCACCCGGGCTGCGGTGTCCTCGTCCATGGCCAGAAGTCTGCCACCCGCTCAGGCCGCGCTGAGCCAGTAGATCGCCGTCTCCCCGTAGTCCTTCCGCCGCTCGGCGGCGAGTCCCTCCGGCCAATCCGGCTCCGGGTCGCGGGCGCTCCGCTCGAGCACCACGACCGCGTCGGGGTTCAGGTGCCGGGCGAGCGCTTCCAGGTTGTGCAGCAGCTCCGCCTCGCGCAGGTCATACGGTGGGTCCAGGAACACCACATCCCAGGAATCCACGGCGGCGTTGAGGAACGACTGCACCGGCTGCGACGAGACCACGATCTCGACTTGGGCGTCCTTCGGCGCCTGTCGCCGGACGAGCGCCGCGTTCTGGCTGCCGATCCGGCTGGCCGCGTTGGCCCGGTCCACCAGGGTCACGTGGGCGGCGCCGCGCGACGCCGACTCCAGCCCCAGCGCCCCTGACCCCGCGTAGAGGTCGAGCACGCGCGCGCCCGCAAGCACGCCACGCGCATCCAGGGCACTGAAGATCGCCTCCCGCACCCGGTCGCTTGTCGGCCGGGTTCCCACCGGCGGCACTTTCAGCCGCAGCGAACCGGCGAACCCCGCGATGATCCGAGTCACCCGGCGAGCCTACCGAGGGCGGCTCGGCCGTGCCGTCCCGCGGATGATCGCGCTTCCGTCAGATGGTTGCGACGCTTCATGCCTCTTCGACAGGAACGCGCTCATTTCGTCGCGGCCAATGTGGGTGACGTATGACAGGGCGTCGGAGTGATCCGCCGCAGATTGGAGACTGACGACAACGGATTCGATCATCCGTACCCGCAGCTGAACAATACGAGACATGTCCAGCGTCGATCGTTCCGTCAAGCCCTCGTTCACCAAATCGATGTTCCTTGGGGCGCTGCAGTCCGAGCTCGTGATGCCGTACCCGCTGCTCGACGCGGAAGAGCGTGCCCGGGTCGATGAGGCGGTCACCACCGCTCGGGAGTTCCTCACCGCCACGTACGACCCGTGGCGCACCGAACGGGACGGCTGGGTCGGCGACGACACCATCCGGGAGCTGGGGGAGCGCAAGCTGACGGGCCTCTTCATCGACGAGCAGTATGGCGGCCGGGGCCTCAGTCAGAGCGGCTACTGCCGGGTCATGGAGGAGTTCGGCAAGGTCGACGGCACCCTCGCCGTCGTGATGGGCGTGCACCAGTCGATCGGCACCAAGCCGCTGCACCTCTACGGCACCGAGGAGCAGAAGGCGCGCTGGCTGCCTGACCTCGCCGCCGGCCGCAAGCTCGCCGCGTTCGTGCTGACCGAGCCGAACGTCGGCTCCGACGCCTACAACCTCGAGACGCGGGCCGAACGGCAGAGCGACGGGTCGTGGCTGCTCAACGGGGAGAAGCGCTGGATCGGCAACGGTGACAAGGACGTGCTCACCGTCTTCGCGCAGAGCGACCTCGGCCACGTGGCGCTCATCGTCGAGAAGGGCATGGAGGGGCTCTCCACCGGGCCGCGATTCGAAACCCTCGGCTTGAAGGGCAACTCACTGCAGCGGGTGCACTTCAGGGATGTGCGGGTGCCCGCCGAGAACCTGCTCGGCGAACCGGGAGACGGCTTCCGCATCGCGATGAACACCCTCAACAACGGCCGCATGTCGATGGGCACCTCGATCTCCGGCGGTATGAAGCGATTCCTCGACCTTGCCCTCGAGCACACGTCCACCCGCCGCCAGTTCGGCCGTGAGCTCATCGACTTCGAGATGGTCGAGGAGAAGCTCGCCTGGATGAACACCAGGATCTACGGCCTGGAGTCGGCCTCCTACCTCACCACGGGACTCGTCGACCGGGGCGAGGCTGACTTCTCGCTCGAGTCGGCGATGACGAAGGTGGAGGCGAGCGACCTCGGCTGGTACGGGCTGAACCGTGCCTTCCAGCTGCACGGCGGCACCGCGTTCATGGCGGACCACCCGCTCGCCAAGGCGCTCCGCGACTTCCGCATCTTCCCGATCTTCGAGGGATCGAACGACGTCATGCGCGCCTACGTCGCACTGAACGGACTGAAGGCGCTCAGCGAGGACCTGCCGGATGTCGCGAGCCTGAAGATCACCGACCCGGGGAAGGCGATCGGCGTACTGGGCCCGTATGTTGCGGGGCGGATCACCCGCCGGGTGCGCCCGGAGAAGCTGCGCGGCGCGCATCCGACGTTCGCCGGCCGGGTCAATGCGGTGTCGGAGCAGACGGTGCGGCTGCGGGACCGCGCGGAGGCGGCGCTGCGCAAGCACGGCAAGAAGGTGCAGGAGAAGCAGCTGATCCAGAAGCGGCTCGCCAACGCGGCGTCCGGCATCTACGCCCAGGTGGCGGTGATCAGCCGGGCGAGCGCGGTGTTCGAGCGTGACGGGCTGCAGATCTCCGGCGCTGAGAAGACCGTGGCGATGAACTTCCTGAAGTCCGCCGAGCGCGAGGTCAACCGGCAGCTGCGGTCCCTGGAGATCAACGACGACCGCTTCGTCCAGCAGATCGGCCGCGCCGTGCGCCAGACGAACGGCTACGCCTTCGACCTGTGACCAACGGGCGGTGAGGTCCGCCGTCTTGGGTAGCCTTCTCGGGTGACCTCGCCGCTCGACGCCAAGCTCGCGAACACGCTCGGCGGGCGCTCGGCGGGCGCGTTCGAGCGCGCGTTCGGGCACCGCACCGTCGGCGACCTGCTCAGCCACTACCCCCGCCGGTACGCGCTCCGCGGTGAGCTGACCGCGCTCAACACGCTTCCCGTCGACGAGAACGTCACCATCGTCGCCGAGGTCATCGAGGTGAAGAACCGGCCGATGCGGCAGCGCCGGGGGTCGATCCTCGAGGTGAAGATCACCGACGGGAAGGGCGTGCTGACCCTCACGTTCTTCAACCAGGCCTGGCGCGACAAGGAGCTGCGGCCGGGGGTGCGCGGCATCTTCGCCGGCAAGGTGGGCGACTACCGCGGCGCGCTCCAGCTGGCCCATCCGGACTACGAGCTCTTCGACGCGGAGGCCGCGGCCGACCCCGAGACCGCGCGCCGGTGGGCGGAGCACCCGATCCCGATCTACCCGGCGACCTCCACCGTGGCATCCTGGCAGGTGCAGAAGGCCGTCGGCGTCGTCCTCGACGGGCTCGGGGCGCTCGACGACCCGGTGCCCGAGCCGATCCGGGCAGACCGGAAGCTGCTCACGTTCGCCCGGGCGCTGGAGCTCATCCACCGCCCGGAGTCCGAGGCAGACTGGAGCTCGGCGCGGACGACGCTGCGCTTCCAGGAGGCGTTCGTGCTGCAGGCGGCGCTGCTGCAGCAGCGGGCGCAGCTCCGCACCCGCGCGGCCACCCCGCGCACACCTGGGCTGCTCGCCGGCCAGTTCGACGGCGCCCTCCCGTTCGCGCTGACCGGAGACCAGCGGCGGGTCGGCGAGGAGATCGCGGCCGACCTCGCCGGGAACGCCCCGATGAACCGGCTGGTGCAGGGTGAGGTCGGTTCCGGCAAGACGCTCGTCGCGCTCCGCGCCATGGTGACGGTCGCCGACTCGGGCGGCCAGAGCGCGCTCCTCGCCCCGACGGAGGTGCTGGCCGCGCAGCACCTGCGCTCCATCGTGCGGTCCCTGGGGCCGGATCTCGCGGCGCGGCTCCGGCCGACCCTGCTGACCGGGCAGATGCCCGCCGCCGAGCGCCGGAAGGCCATGCTGGCCGTGGTGTCGGGGGCCGCGCACATCGTCGTCGGCACGCACGCGCTGCTGAGCGAGAACGTGTCGTTCTTCGACCTCGGGTTGGTGGTCGTCGACGAGCAGCACCGCTTCGGCGTCGAGCAGCGGGAGGCGCTGCGCCTCAAGGGCAACACGCCGCCGCACGTGCTGGTGCTCACCGCCACGCCCATCCCGCGCACGGTGGCGATGACGGTGTTCGGCGATCTCGATGTCTCCACCATCGCGGAGCTGCCGGCCGGCCGGTCGCCGATCGCCAGCCACGTCGTTCCGCTCGCCGACCGGCCGGGCTGGCTGAACCGGGTCTGGGAGCGCACGGCGGAAGAGCTCGAACAAGGGCGGCAGGCGTTCATCGTGTGTCCGGCGATCGACCGCACCACCGACGAGCCGGCCGATGCGCCGGAGGCCGACACGGATGCGCCGCCCGCGCCGAGTGGGAACGGCGGCGGCGCGTGGACGGGGATGGGCACGGAGCGGGCGAACGTCACGGACGTCACGGCGGCGGTCCGCGCGCACCCGCTGCTGGCGGCACGTCGGGTGGAGCCCCTGCACGGGCGGATGCCCGCCGACGAGAAGGACGCCCGGATGCGCGACTTCGCCGCTGGGCGGATCGACATCCTGGTCGCCACCACCGTGATCGAGGTGGGCGTCGACGTGCCGAACGCCTCGACCATGGTGGTGCTCGACGCCGACCGGTTCGGGGTCTCGCAGCTGCATCAGCTGCGCGGCCGGGTCGGCCGGGGGAGCGTGCCCGGCCTCGCCCTGTTCGTCACGGCGGCGGAGCGGGAGACGCTGGCTCGCGAGCGCGTGGAGGCTGTGGCGTCGACGACCGATGGATTCGAGCTGGCGCAGAAGGACCTGGACCTCCGGCAGGAGGGCGACGTGCTCGGCAGCGTCCAGTCCGGCGGGCGGTCGTCGCTGCGGCTGCTGCGGGTTGCGAAGGACGGCGAGCTCATCGCGGATGCCCGCGCCCTCGCCACCCCGTTCGTCGAGGCCGACTCGGAGCTGACCGGACATCCGGCACTCCTCGAGGCGATCGGGCGCCGCCTCGACGACGGCGAGCGGGACTTCCTCGCGAAGAGCTGAGGCTGCTCCACCGGGTTCCTGAACCGCCGCGGGCCGACGGCGGGCGCGGCCGGCGCCAGCGCGCCTGTAACGGAACGGTAACAAGCGACCGATAGGGTGGGCGATCATGAGCAGGATCGCGGTCGTTCCTGGGTCGTTCGACCCTGTCACCAAGGGCCATCTGGACGTCATCTCCCGGGCGGCGCGGCTGTTCGATCAGCTGCATGTGGTGGTGGTGCACAACCCGGAGAAGTCGGCGATGCTGCCGATCGCGAAGCGGGTCTCACTCATCCAGGAATCCTTGGACGACGCCCGTGTGCAGGGCGACGTGGTCGTCACGGCCTGGAGCGTCGGCCTGCTGGTCGACTACTGCACCGATGTCGGGGCCAGCGTGCTGGTGAAGGGCGTCCGGTCGCAGATCGACGTCGCCTACGAGACGCCCATGGCGATCGTGAACCGCAACCTCGCGAACGTCGAGACGATCTTCATGCTGCCGGATCCCGCCAACGCCCACGTCTCCAGCTCGCTGGTGCGGCAGGTGGCGGCGCTCGGCGGTGACGTTTCCCCGTACGTGCCGCGTGCGGTGTCGACCTACCTGACCAGCCCGAAGTAGTACCCGGACGCCACCGCGCAAGCTCCAGCGCGCAGTGGAAGGATGATGGCATGGCTTCCCTGACCGTCGGCTACGCCGCCATGCTCGAGCAGTTCCATCCCACCGAAGCGGTCGAGCTCTCCGCCTACGCCGAGAGCAGAGGCTTTTCCGGGGTCATGGCGGCGGACCACTTCCAGCCGTGGGTGCCGCAGCAGGGGCAGAGCGCATTCGTCTGGAATGTGCTCACCGCGATCGGCGAGCGGACCACCGGCGACATGGGTCCCGGCGTGACCGCGCCGACGTTCCGCTGGCACCCCGCGATGGTGGCGCAGGCGAGTGCCACCCTCGCCGCCATGTACCCCGGCCGTCACTGGCTGGGGCTCGGCTCCGGTGAGGCGCTGAACGAGCACATCACCGGCCAGTACTGGCCGGAGGCGCCCGAACGCATCACCCGGATGTTCGAGGCGATCGACATCATCAAGAAGCTTTTCACCGGCAAGGACGTGAAGCACTCCGGGCAGTTCTACAAGCTCGAGTCGACCCGTCTCTGGACCATGCCCGAGACGCCGCCGGAGATCCTCGTCGCCACCGCGGGTCCCGTCACGGCGAAGCGTGCCGGCCGCACGGTGGACGGGCTCATCACGGTCGGGGCGCCGCTGGAGAAGATCTCCGGCCTGTTCGCCAAGTTCGATGAGGGCGCCCGCGAGGCGGGCAAGGATCCCTCCACCATGCCGAAGGTGCTGCAGCTGCACCTGAGCTGGGCGCCCACGGACGAGGAGGCACTCACCAACGCCATGGTCGAGTGGCCGAACGGCGGCATGAAGTTCCCCAAGGGCGACATCCGCTCGCCGTTCGAGCTGGAGCAGATGGCCAAGCTCGTGCGCCCGGAGGACTTCGAGGGCCGCATGGTGATCTCCAGCGATCCCGACGCGCACCGCGCCTACATCCAGCGCTTCGTCGACCTCGGCTTCGACCGCATCTATCTGCACAACGTCGGCCGCAACCAGCGGGAGTGGATCGACGTCTTCGCCGAGCAGGTGCTGCCGAAGCTCACCCGGTGATGGCTGCGACACCAGCGTTCAGCGTGTTCGCGATCGACGGCATCCCGGAGGTCCGGCCCGGCGATGATCTCGCCGCCGTCGTCGGCGACGCGCTGGACGGCTCATTGGCGGACGGCGACATCCTCGTGGTGACCTCCAAGATCGTGAGCAAGGCGGAGGGCCGCAAGGTGTCCGCAGCCGACCGCGAGGACGCGATCACCGCCGAGACGGTGCGTGTCGTCGCAACGCGGGCACACCCTGGCGGCATGACGCGCATCGTCGAGAACCGGCAGGGGCTGGTGCTCGCCGCCGCCGGCGTCGACTCCAGCAACACCCCGGAGGGGACCGTGCTGCTGCTGCCCGAGGATCCCGATGGCTCGGCGCGGGCGCTGTGCGTCGCGCTTCGCGAGCGGTTCGGGGTGCGGCTCGGCGTCGTCGTGAGCGACACGCTCGGCCGGCCGTGGCGGCTCGGGCAGACCGACGTCGCCATCGGTGCCGCGGGCGTCGTCGTGCTGGACGACCTGCGCGGCTCGGAGGATGCGGGCGGTCGCCGTCTCGAGGCGACGATCGTCGCGGTCGCCGACGAGCTGGCCGCCGCCGCCGAACTCGTCAAGGGCAAGGCGGACGGCCGGCCTGTCGCCGTGATCCGCGGACTGGCGCACCTGGTGACCGAGCAGGATGCGCCCGGCGCGCGCAGCATCGTGCGGCCATCATCCGAGGACCTGTTCCGGCAGGGCAGTGACGAGGCATGGCGGGCCGGGTTCGAGGCAGGGCGGGCGGCGTCCGGCGCTGTCAATCCCTCAACCTCCCAGGCGCTCTCCGAGCGATCATCTGGCAGACTCGACGCGTGAACAGCTTCGCGGCGGGGTCACCCTCCGAGCACACCGACGTGCAGTCGCCTTCAGAGATGGCGACGCCCGACGAGCTCGGCCGTGCCGCGAGGTCCATCGTCACCGCCGTCGAGTCCGTGATCGAGGGAAAGCGCGACGAGATCGAGACCGCGCTGATCGTGATCCTCGCCGAGGGGCACCTGCTCATCGAGGACGTGCCGGGCGTCGGCAAGACGATGCTGGCCCGCGCGCTGGCACGGAGCCTCGACTGCAGCGTGTCGCGGATCCAGTTCACCCCCGACCTGCTGCCCGCCGACATCACGGGCGTCTCCGTGTGGGATGCGGTCGAGCGGGTGTTCGAGTTCAAGCCGGGACCCGTGTTCGCGAACCTCGTGATCGGCGACGAGATCAACCGGGCGTCCCCGAAGACGCAGTCGGCGCTGCTCGAGAGCATGGAGGAGCGTCAGGTCACCGTCGACGGCGAGACCTATCCGCTCGCCATTCCGTTCACCGTCATCGCGACCCAGAACCCCATCGAGATGGAGGGCACCTACGCCCTTCCCGAGGCGCAGCGGGACCGGTTCATGGCGAGAATCTCCCTCGGATACCCGGACGCCGCGAGCGAGCTGGCGATGCTCCGGCAGCGTGAGACGTCGAGCCCGCTGGATGCGCTCCTGCCCGTCGTCGGAACCCACGAGCTGCTGGCGATGATCGCCCAGGTGCGGCGCGTCTACGTGAGCCCCGCCGTCGAGCACTACGCCGTCGCCATCACGCAGGCCACCCGGCGCGACCGTGAGCTGCGGCTCGGGGCGAGCCCACGCGCCACACTGCAGCTGGTCCGGGCCGCGAAGGGTCGGGCGGCGCTCGACGGCCGCGACTTCGTGCTGCCCGACGACATCGACGCGCTCTCGGTTCAGGTCCTCGAGCACCGACTGGTGCCGAACGCACGCAGCGTCGGAGTCGGGGATGCGACCATCGCCGACATCGTACGCCGCATCGTCGCCGAGACGCCGGTGCCTCTCGGGCCGGCACCGGTGTGACATGGCGCACACGCGAGGGCGACTCCGTCTGAGCCGCCGCGGCTGGGCGATCTTCGTCGGCGCGTTCACAGCGGTGGTGATCGCCTACGCCGCCGGATACCGTGAGGCGCTCTACCTCGCGAGCTTCGCCGCGGCACTGCTGGCGGCCAGCATCCTGGTTTCGGTGCTGCGGCGGCCACGCCTCGCCGTGGTGCGACGCTTCGGGCCGCCGGTCGCGACCGCCGGGGCGCCGGTCGCCGTGGAGATCGATGCCAGGAACACCGGCTGGACGCCGTCCGGGGGCGCGGAGGGGGCCGATCAGGTGGCGTGGAGCACGGCCCCGGGTCCCGTCATCCCCATCCCGCCGATCGCACCGCGCCGCGCCACCCGGCTGCGCTACACGATCCGGGCGCCGCACCGCGGAATCTTCGCGGTGGGGCCGTTGGTCGTGGACTACGAGGACCCGTTCGGGCTGGTGCGCACCACGCTCCGGGTCGGGTCGGGGGACCGGCTCATCGTCGCTCCGCCGCTCGTGCGGCTCCCGACCACCGGCGGCGCGCTCACCCGGGCCGAGGGGGAGTCGACAGTGATCCAGCGGCGGGCATCCGGCAGTTTCGACGACCTGATCACCCGGGAGTACCGGCCCGGCGACGCGCTTCGCCGTGTGCACTGGAAGGCGTCCGCGCGGCGTGGCGACCTCATGGTGCGCCAGGAGGAGCCGCGAAGCCACCCGGAGGTCCGGCTGGTGCTCGACACGCGTCGGGCCGCCTACGACGATGTCGCATTCGGCCCCATGCTCGGACCGAGCGAGAGTGAGAGCTTCGAGTGGGCGATCCGGATGACCGGGTCGATGGCGGCGCACCTCAGCGACCAGGGATTCCGCGTGACGATCCTCGAGTCTGCGGGCGCGCAGCTCATCGCGCCGGTCGAGGGCATGACCGACGCGACCCGCGACGGTGCGTTCCTGGAGTCGCTGGCAGCGGCTGAGCTGCTCGACGCCCGAGAGCCGGAGGGCCGGCCGCAGCACTGGATGGACCATCCGGCGCCCGTCCTCGCCGTCGTGGCGGATTCGTCGACCCGCATGGTCCGGTGGATGTCGGACCTCCGCTCCGGCCGCGACCGCGCGACCGCGTTCGTGCTCCCGTCGGCCGGACGGTCCACCCGGGAGCGCCTGGAAGCGGCCGGGTGGCTCTGCGTCTCGGTCGACCCGGCTTCCGACCCCGTCGAGGCCTGGTCCCTGGCCGTCCGGCAAGGGGAGCCGCTCCGTGTCCGCTGATCTCCGACCCTCTGCTGCCACCCGCGGGAGGCGCCCGCGCTCGTCGGTCCGCCAGGACTGGGCGCTCTCCGGAGCGCTGCTGCTGCTCCTCGCCTTCTCGCTGGGGTCGCTCTCGGTGCTCCTCACCGGCGGTGCCTGGTGGCTGCCACCGCTGCTGATCGCCGGCCTGGTGCTGGCGGCGGCCGGAGTCGTTCGGGTCGCGCGGCCGGGGCGGGTGCTGCCGCTCATCGCCGGGGCCGCCGCCCTGGTCTGCGGACTCACCCTCGTCTTCGCGGGCGACACCGCACTGCTCGGGCTGGTGCCGCTCGAGGGCAGCTTCGAGCGCGCCGGCGAGCTGGTCCGGGAAGGCCGGATCTCCATCGCGGAGCAGGCGGCTCCCGCCGACGTCACGACGGGGATCTCGTTCCTCGTGGCACTCGCCCTCGGCTTCCTCGCGCTCGCCGCCGACACCTTCGCCTTCCCGCTCCGCGCGCCCGCGCTCACCGCCGTGCCGGCTCTCGCGCTGATGGCGGTGCCCGTGGTCGTCCGTCCCGGAGACTTCGACGCCGTCTTCTTCGTCCTCACCGCGGCCACCTACCTCGCACTCCTGCAGCTGCAGCGGCGGCGGCGCGAGCCCGTTCGTGCCTTCGCACTCGGCGCGTCGGCGCTGGTGCTCGCCTTCGTGCTGCCGGGTGCGGTCCCGTCCCCGAGCGCCGCGGGCGGACCAGGCGCCAGCGGCGCCGCCAGCATCGGGATCAACCCGGTGATCGACCTCGGGCAGGACCTCCGGCGGCCGAACTCCACGCTCGCGTTCACCTACACGACGAGCTCCACCGAGGCCGTCTACTTCAAGCTCACCACGCTCACCCGCTTCTCCGGCGACCGCTGGGAGCCGCTGCAGGTGCAGACCCAGCTCGAGAACACGGTGGTCGAGTTCGCCGACCCGCCGGGACTCACGGATGCGGTGGCGCGCACCGAGGTGAGCACCACCGTCGAGATCGGTGACCTCGCCGCCCGATGGCTCCCGGTGCCGTACCCGACGACGAGCATCGAGGGGCTGGAGGGATCCTGGTTCTGGGAGCGGGACGGACTCGCCGTTCGGACACCCGATGCGAACGCCCGCCGCCAGCTGTACACCGTCTCCAGCCTCAGCCTCCGGCCGACGGAGGAGCAGCTCGACGCCGCGCCGTCGGTGAGCACGCCGCCGCAGCTGACCGCAGTCCCCGACAACCTGCCGGAGAACATCGCGGCCACCGCCGTGGAGGTGACGAGGGACGCAGACACCGACTACGACCGCGCCGTCGCGCTGCAGAGCTTCTTCACGGACGGGGAGTTCCGCTACTCGGAAGAGGCGCCGGTGGACGGGGAGTTCGACGGCACCGGCATGGACGCCGTCAGCGAGTTCCTCGAGGTCCGCAGCGGCTACTGCGTTCACTTCGCATCCGCCATGGCCGTGATGAGCCGCACGCTGGAGATCCCGGCGCGGGTCGTCGTGGGCTTCCAGCCCGGTCAGCCGCAGTTCCGGGATGGCGAGTTCAGCCACTTCGAGGTCACCACGCACGACCTGCACGCGTGGCCGGAGCTGTACTTCGAGGGCGTCGGCTGGGTCCGCTTCGAGCCGACCCCCGGTCGCGGCGACCGCCCGGACTACCGCGCCGAGACGACGCCGGACGACCCCTCCACGCCGGAGGTCGACGAGTCCCAGCCGACCGCGCAGCCGACGACAGCGCCGACGCGGGCGCCGGTGGAGCTGCCGGAGGACGAAGCGACTGCAGGCGCGCCGCTCGGTGGCGGCGCCGACGCCTCGGGGCCACTGCTCGGGGCGGGGATTCTCCTCGGAGCCGTCGCGCTCCTGCTGGTGCCGGCCGGCACCCGCGTGGTCCGGCGGCGTCGCCGGTTGCGGAACGTGCGGAGCGGGGCGGAACCCGCCACGGCGGCGTGGACCGAGACGCTCGACACGGCTCGTGACCTCGGCATCCCGATCCGCTCGACGGAGACCGCACGGGTGGCAGCGGGACGGATCGCCCAGGGGCTTCCCCCGGACGCCCAGGACGCGGTGAGCCGGCTTCGGCAGTCAGTGGAGGCGGAGTCCTACGCGTCGACCCGGGTCGCGCCGTCCCCCGAGGACGTGGATGCCGTGCGCGACGCGCTGTCCCGGCTGCGGGGGCTCGGGGAGCGGCTGCTGGCGTTCCTCGCGCCGCGGTCGCTGCTGCTCATGCTTCCGGGGTCCCGGGACTGAACGAGATCACCGGCCGGCCGTCGACCGGGCTCTCCAGCAGCACCGCCCGCACGCCGTAGACGTCGCGCAGCAGGGCGGGGGTGAGGGTCTCGCGAGTCGATCCGGCGGCGACGACCCGGCCGCCCGCCATCACGATCACGCTGTGGCAGAAGGCCACGGCGAGCGTGAGGTCGTGCAGCGCCGCGAGCACCGTGGCGCCCGTCGATGCCACCCGTTCCAGCAGGGCCAGCACCGACAGCTGCGCCGCGATGTCCAGGTGGTTGGTCGGTTCGTCCAGCAGCAGCAGCGGCGTCTGCTGGGCGAGTGCCTTTGCCAGCAGCACGCGCTGCCGCTCACCGCCGGACAGCGTCGGCAGCTCCCGGTCGGCGAATCCCGTCATCCCGACCAGGGCGAGGGAGCGGCCGACGATGTCCGCAGCGTCCGAATCCGTGCCGCCCAGCAGCGATTCGTGCGGCAGGCGGCCGAGGGCCACGGTGGAGCGCACCGTCAGCGGCAGATCCGTGACGGCGTCCTGCTCCACGAGCGCCGCCAATCGTGCGCGGGCCCGCCGGCGCATCGCGAAGAGGTCGTCGCCGCGGAACCGGACCTCGCCACTGTCCGGCCGGTCGATTCCGGCGAGTACCCGCAGCAGGGTGGACTTCCCTGCGCCGTTCGGGCCCACCAGCGCGGTGAGCGATCCGGGTTGCACGCGCAGGTCGACGCCGTCGACGATCAGCTTTCCGCCGGCGCGCACCTGGACCCGCCCGGCCTCCAGCCCGCTCGCGCCCAGAGAACTCATGCCATGCTCCGGCGACGCAGCAGCAGCGCCGCGAACACGGGCGCGCCGACCATCGCCGTGACGATTCCGACTGGCAGCTCCCGCGGGTCGAACAGGGTGCGGGCCAGCGTGTCCGCCCAGACCAGGAAGACCGCGCCGACCAGCGCGGACAGGGGCAGCAGCGCCCGGTGGCCGGGGCCGAAGACGAGCCGGACGGCGTGGGGCAGGATGAGGCCAACGAACCCGATCGAACCGCTGACGGCGACCAGCGCGCCGGTCAGCAGCGCCGTCGCGCCGAGCATTATCCAGCGGGTGCGCTGCACCTCGATGCCGAGCGCCGCGGCGGACGTGTCGCCGAACGCGAAGGCGTCGAGGACCCGGCCACCGGCGACCAGCGGGAGCCCGACGACCACGACCGCCGTCGCGGCGATGGCGACCGCCGGCCAGCGCGCGCCGCTCAGCGAGCCGAGCAGCCAGCCGAGGATCTCGCGGTAGGAGTCCCCGGTCGCGCTCCAGAAGATGACGAAGCTCGTCACCGCCGACGCGAGGGAGGACACGGCGAGTCCCGCGAGAATCGTGCGGGTCGGCGTGATCCGGCCCATCGCGCTCGCCAGCAGGAGGGTCAGCACCAGCGCCGCCAGCGCGCCCGCGAACGCCGCGGCGGGGAGCAGCACCGACACGCCGAGCAACAGCACCGCCACGGCGCCGAGCGACGCGCCGGAGGAGAGCCCCAGCAGGTACGGGTCGGCCAGCGGGTTCCTGGTGAGCGCCTGCATCACCGCACCGCAGATCGCGAGCCCCGCCCCGACGCAGGCCGCCGTCAGCACCCGCGGCAGACGCAGCTCCCAGACGATGCCATCCCGAAGGCGGCTGAGCGGGCTCTCCCCGAGCCCCAGGTGCCCGCCGATCGACGCCCACACCTCGCCGAAGGTCAGTTCCGCCGGCCCGAACGTCACGGCCAGTACCAGCGACCCGACGAGCGTCGCCGCAAGCACGGCGGCCGCGACGACCGGCGCCGACCGCCGGCGACGCCGAGCGGGGTCAGTCAAGGCCGAGGGTCGCCAGCTGGTCCGCCAGCTCCGCGACCGCCGAAGCCGTGCGGACGCCCGCCTCGGTCGCCGCGAAGTCGATGGTCAGATACCGCTTCTCGCGCACCGCGGTGAGGTTCGCGGTGGCGGGATTCGACTCGAGCACCTCGATCTTCTGCTCCACCGGGTTCCAGTCGGCGTCGACCAGCACGATCACGTCCGGGTCGGCGTCGACGACGGCCTCCCAGTTGAACGGCGCCCACGAGTCCTCGATGTGCTCCGCGACGTTGGTGAGGCCGACCGTGTCGAGGATCAGCTGAGGGGCTCCGATGCCGGCGCCGACGAACGGGGTGTCGGTGCCCGACGAGAACCACAGCGCCGATGCCGGCTCCGGCAACGGCGTCACCTCCGCCAGCAGCGCCTCCTGCCCGGCGATGAGCCCCTCGCCGGCGGCGGATGCCCGGAAGATGCTCGCGACCTCACGGATCTCGGCGAACACGTCGTCGAAGGTCAGCGGGTTCGGACGGTAGCCCTCGCCCTTGCACGCGGAGGGGGCCACGTAGGTGCGCACTCCGAGCGCCTCGAGGGACTCCCGCTCGCCGGCACCGTCCGCCGTGAAGTTCGACTCCCAGCCGGCGTAGACGAGCTCCGGCTCCTGCTCCAGCACGACCTCCTGGGACGGCACGCGATCGGCCAGCACCGGCAGCTCCGGTGCCTCGGTGGCCCACTCCTCCGGCACCGGCCCGTCCGGGTACGCGGTCGCCACGATCCGGTCGCCGACGCCGAGGGCCAGCAGCATCTCGGTGGTGCTCGACTTGATCGTGACCACGCGCTCGGGCGCGGTGTCGAACGTCACCTCCCTGCCGCAGTTGTCCACCGTGACGGCCGCCCCGGCGGCGCCCGTCGCGGCCTGCTCCGGCGACGCGTTGGCGCAGCCCGCGAGAAGCAGGCCCGCGAGGCCGAGGGGACCGAGCATTGTGACCGAGCGCATGACAGAACCTCCGGTGCGACGTCTCGCGACACTGGGAGCGGGCGGAACAGCGGCTGGGAGCCGCGGACAATCGACGCCACCTGACCCAAGACGGATCAGCTCACCGCGCCAAATCGGGTGCGGGGGTTCGTTGTCAACAACTCTATTTACCTCCGGGTCACAAAGGGAAATACTCAGGAAACAACTTCCCCGAACAATGGGGTTCTCGCAGCAGGAGGTTTTGTATGCCAGTAGTCCGCGTCGCCATCACCCAGACCACCTGGACGGGCGACAAGGAGTCGATGATCGCCAAGCACGAGCAGTTCGCCCGAGACGCGGCGGCGCAGGGCGCGCAGATCATCTGCTTCCAGGAGCTCTTCTACGGTCCCTACTTCGGCATCACGGAAGACCCGAAGTACTACGACTACGCGGAGCCGGCCGATGGGCCCACGGTCCAGCGGTTCCAGAAGCTCGCCAAGGAGCTGGGCATCGTGATGGTGCTTCCGATCTACGAGGAGGACCAGCCGGGCGTCTACTACAACACCGCGGTCGTCGTGGAGAAAGACGGCACCATCCTCGGCAAGTACCGGAAGCACCACATCCCGCACCTCGACAAGTTCTACGAGAAGTTCTATTTCCGGCCCGGGAATCTCGGCTACCCGGTGTTCGACACCTCGGCCGGCAAGATCGGCGTCTACATCTGCTACGACCGCCACTTCCCCGAGGGCTGGCGGGAGCTGGGCCTCAACGGCGCCGAGATCGTCTTCAACCCGAACGCCACGAAGCCCGGCCTCTCCAACCGGCTGTGGGACCTTGAGCAGGCGACGGCTGCGGCGGCCAACGGCTACTTCGTCGCCGCCCCGAACCGGGTCGGCACCGAGGACAACGAGTACGGGGACCTCGCCGTCACGTTCTACGGCACCAGCCAGTTCGCCGACCCGCAGGGCAATTTCGTGGGGGAGCGCGGCAGCAACGAGAAGGAGGAAGTCGTCATCAGGGACCTGGACCTCGACATGATCCGCCAGGTGCGCAATCAGTGGCAGTTCTACCGGGACCGCCGCCCGGACTCCTACGCCGCCATCACCAAGCCGTGACCGCCGACTGCTGCAAAGGAGCACGAGCATGAGGATCCTGATCAAGAACGGCACCGTGGTCAGCGCCACCGGGCGCGGTGCGGCGGACGTGCTGGTCGACGGGGAGACGATCGTCGCGGTGCTGGAGCCGGGCTCTGCCCGCCTCGGCTTCGACCTGGAAGGCAGCGTCGACACCGTGATTGACGCGGCCGGCAAGTACGTCATCCCGGGCGGCATCGACGCCCACACCCACATGGAGCTGCCGTTCGGCGGCACCGCCGCGAGCGACACGTTCGAGAGCGGCACCCGTGCCGCGGCCTGGGGCGGCACCACGACGATCATCGACTTCGCCGTGCAGCGAACCGGGGAGCGGGTGCAGGACGGGCTCGCGGCGTGGCATGAGAAGGCGGCAGGCAACTGCGCCATCGACTACGGCTTCCACCAGATCATCGGTGGCGTGGACGAGAACGCGCTCGCAGCGATGGACGGCCTGATCGACGAGGGTGTCACCAGCTTCAAGCTGTTCATGGCCTACCCCGGCGTCTTCTACAGCGACGACGCGCAGATCCTGCGGGCGATGCAGAAATCCGCCGACACGGGCCTGCTCACGATGATGCACGCGGAGAACGGCCTGGCCATCGATGTGCTGGCCGAGCAGCTGGTCGCGCGGGGCAAGACGGATCCGTACTTCCACGGCATCGCGCGCGCCTGGCAGATGGAGGAGGAGGCAACTCATCGCGCCATCATGCTGGCGCACCTCACGGGCGCCCCGCTCTATGTGGTGCATGTCAGCGCCAAGCAGGCGGTGGAGCAGCTGGCCTGGGCACGGGATCGTGGCCAGAACGTGTTCGGTGAGACCTGCCCGCAGTACCTGTACCTGTCGCTCGAGGAGCAGCTCGGCGCCTCCAGCGAGAACTGGGGCAGGTTCGAGGGCGCGAAGTGGGTGTGCTCGACGCCGCTCCGCTCGCGCGCGGAGGGGCACCAGGACTCGATGTGGCAGGCCCTGCGCACCAACGACCTGCAGATGGTCTCGACCGACCACTGCCCGTTCTGCATGAAGGACCAGAAGGAGCTCGGGCTCGGTGACTTCCGCAAGATCCCGAACGGCATCGGCTCCATCGAGCACCGCATGGACCTGATGTACCAGGGTGTCGTCACCGGCGAGCTGACGCTGGAGCGCTGGGTGGAGCTCACCTCCACGACGCCGGCCCGGATGTTCGGCCTCTACGGCACGAAGGGGGTGATCCAGCCGGGCGCGGACGCCGATCTGGTCGTCTACGACCCGAACGGGCACACCTCGATCGGGATCGAGAAGACCCACCACATGAACATGGACTACTCCGCGTGGGAGGGCTTCGAGATCGACGGGCACGTCGACACGGTCCTCAGCCGCGGCAAGGTCGTGGTCGATGGCAACCAGTACCTCGGCGCAAAGGGCGACGGCCGCTACCTCAAGCGCGGCCTCTCGCAGTACCTCGTCTGATGGGCGTCCACTCCCGAATGCGGGCCGCTTCGGCGTATCCGGCCCGCCGCGGCGCACCGATCACGCCGAAGTCGGCCGTTTTCGCACGGAAGCGCGAGGTGTAGCGAATGGAATTCGGCACCGTACTCCAGACCAACCCGCCGTCATCGCGCACCGTCGCCCTCGCGAAGCTCGCCGAGCAGCACGGGTTCGACTACGTGTGGACATTCGACTCGCACCTGCTGTGGCAGGAGCCGTTCGTGATCTACAGCCAGATCCTCGCCGAGACCCGGCGGGTGAAGGTCGGACCGATGGTCACGAATCCTGCGACGCGCGACTGGACCGTGATCGCATCACTGTTCGCGACGCTGAACGAGATGTACGGCAACCGCACGATCTGCGGCATCGGCCGCGGCGACTCGGCGGTGCGGGTCACCGGCGGGTCGCCGACGACGCTCACCACCCTCCGGGAGTCGATCCATGTCATCCGGGAGCTCGCCAACTCCCGCTCGGTCGACTACCACGACGCGACGCTGCATTTTCCGTGGAGCGTCGGCAGTGAGCTGGAGGTGTGGGTCGCGGCGTACGGGCCGAAGGCGCTCGAGTTGACCGGGCAGGTCGGCGACGGATTCATCCTGCAGCTCGCCGACGTCGACATCGCGAGATGGATGATCCGATCGGTGCGCGAGGCGGCGGAGAAGGCCGGCCGGGATCCGGATGCGATCAAGTTCTGTGTCGCCGCCCCGAACTACATCGGGGACGACTGGGCGCACATGCGGGACCAGTGCCGCTGGTTCGGTGGGATGGTCGGCAACCACGTCGCGGACATCGTGGCGCGATATGGCTCATCCGGCGCCGTGCCGCAGGCGCTCACCGACTACATCGCAGGCCGCCAGGGCTACGACTACAACGAGCACGGCAAGGCGGGGAACACGCACACCGCCTTCGTGCCGGACGAGATCGTCGACCGCTTCTGCCTCCTCGGGAGCGCGGAGCAGCACATCGAGAAGCTCGAGGAGCTGAAGTCCATCGGCGTCGACCAGTTCGCGGGGTATCTGCAGCACGACAACAAGGAAGAGACCCTGCGCGTGTACGGCGAGACCGTGATCCCCGCGCTCGCCGACAAGATCGCCGCCCGCACATGACCGCTCAGGACGCACCTCCCGCGCTGCGCCGGCGCCGGTCGAGCCGGGCCACCGCCATCCGGTGGGGGATCGGTGTGCTCGGCGTGCTGCTCGTCGCGGCGCTGTGGGAGGCATACAAGCTCCTCGGCCCGGTCGAGGGCCTCCTGATCGGCGACACCCGCGTCCTCCCGCGCACCACGGATCTGGCGATGCCGCACGTCTGGGACATGGCCGGCCGATTGCTGGCCCCCGTCACGCGGGCGGAGGGTGCCCTGCCGCTGTGGCTGGAGGTCGCCCGGGCATCGATGGCGACACTCGGGGTCGCCGCGGCCGGCTGGCTCGTCGGGGTGGTCGTCGGCGTCGGTCTCGCGCTCGTGATGCTCCGCTGGCGGCTCGCCG
Source organism: Lysobacter korlensis (assembly GCF_042434515.1). Taxonomy (NCBI): domain Bacteria; kingdom Pseudomonadati; phylum Pseudomonadota; class Gammaproteobacteria; order Lysobacterales; family Lysobacteraceae; genus Lysobacter; species Lysobacter korlensis. The sequence continues at coordinate 637,340 of NZ_JBHLTG010000002.1, read as the reverse complement.
AGTACGCCCTCCTCCCGTGGGTGGTGCTCAGCCAGACCGTGCCGCTCATCGCATTCGCGCCGGTCGTGCGCAGCTGGGGCTCGCGGATCGAGCTGGGTGCCTTCGAGTGGCAGGACTGGATGAGCGTTGCGGTGATCGCCTCGTACCTGGCGTTCTTCCCCATCGCGGTCGGTGCCCTCCGGGGGCTGCAGGCCCCGGACACCATCCACACGGAGCTGATGCGCACGTACGCCGCCGGCTGGTGGCGCACCCTCGTCAAGCTGCGCTTCCCGGCAAGCGTGCCGTACCTGCTGCCGGCGCTCCGGCTTGGGGCAGCGAACGCCGTCGTCGGTGCGATCGTGGCCGAGGTCTCCACAGGCCTCCAAGGCGGCATCGGCCGCATGATCATCCAGTTCGCAGGCCAGGCCAGCGGTGACCCGTCCAAGGCGTGGGGGCCGATCTTCGGCGCCGTCGTCCTGGGGCTCGTCGCCGCGGGTTCGGTCGCGCTCGTCGGCGGGGGGCTGCGCAATTACCGGCGTGCGGAGGTGAACGCGTGACGCTATCCGGATCTCAGCGGCCCGACACCGCGGCCGGGGTGGACTCGGTCGTGGTTCGCGGGGTGGAGAAGATCTTCGACACGGCGTCCGGCCGGATGACCGCCCTCACCGAGGTGAGCCTCACGGTCGGTGCGGGAGAGTTCGTGTCGCTGCTCGGCCCGTCCGGCTGCGGCAAGAGCACCCTCCTGCGTCTGATCGCGGACCTCGACGAGCCGACCGCCGGAACCATCGAGGTCTTCGGCAAGACGGCGCGGCAGGCGCGACTCGATCAGGACTACGGCATCGCCTTCCAGCAGGCTGGGCTGCTGCCCTGGCGCACCGTGACCGCCAACGTCGAGCTGCCGCTGGAGCTGCACGGCACCGGCTCCGCGGCCCGGAAGGCGCGTGCCAGGGAGCTGCTCGACCTGGTGGGACTGAGCGAGTTCGGCGACCGGTACCCGGACCAGCTGTCCGGCGGCATGCAGCAGCGGGCGGCCATCGCCCGCGCCCTTGCGGAGCGGCCGAGCCTGCTGCTGATGGACGAGCCGTTCGGCGCCCTGGACGAGATGACCCGCGAGTACATGCAGACCGAGCTCGTGCGGATCTGCGCGGAGACCAGGGCCGCCGTCGTGTTCGTGACCCACTCCATCCCCGAGGCGGTGTTCCTCTCGGATCGGGTCGTCGTCATGTCGCCGCGGCCGGGCCGCGTGGAGGCCGTCGTGCCGATGCACCTGGGCGCGACGGCGGACCGGGCCGACGACCTGCGGGAGGACGCCGCCTTCTTCGAGATGGTGACGGCGGTCCGTGAAGCCCTGCACACCGGTTCGCAGGCCGGCCGGCGACCCGGATCGAGGACACCGTGACGGTTCAGCCCGCATCACGAAGCGGTGCCGCGGCGCGCGACACCACCGCGCGCATCGCGGCGCCGCTCGCCTTCGGGATCCTGGTGATCGCGATCTGGCAGTCGCTGGTCAGCTTCGCCGGGGTGGATGACTATCTGCTGCCGAGCCCGTTCGCCATCGGCGCGGAGTTCGTCGAGTTCTGGCCGACGGTGGTCTCCGCGGGGGTCATCACCGGCACGAATGCGCTCATCGGATTGGTCGCCGGATCGGTGGTCGGCATCCTGCTGGCGCTCCTCGCCTCCGCGAGCCGCGTCGCCGACTCGCTGGCCGCTCCGCTCGTCGCGTCGCTCGCGGTCGTGCCGATCGTCGCGCTGGCGCCGGTCCTCAACTCGATGTTCGGCGCAGACTCGCAGGTCGGCCGCCAGGTGATCGCTGCCCTGGCGGCGTTCGTGCCCGTCTTCGTGAACACCCTCCGCGGACTCCGGCAGACGAGGCCCGTGCACCGGGAGTTGATGCGGTCGTATGCGGCGAAGCCCGGACAGGTGATGCGGGTGCTCACGCTTCCCGCCGCGCGTCCGTTCATCTTCACCGGCATCCGCATCGCCTCCTCCCTCGCCGTCATCTCTGCCCTCGTCGCGGAGTACTTCGGCGGGCCGCGCGGCGGGCTCGGCGGCGTCATCTCCACGTCGGCGGCCTCGAGCGCATATGCGCGCGCCTGGGCTTACGTCGTGGGCGCGATCATCCTCGGTCTGGTGTTCTTCCTGGTCACCGCCGCATTGGAGCGCCTCGCATCTCCCGCGTCAGCCCGCCCATTCGGGCGAGCGGGCGGTAGGCAGTAACACCGCAACACCGATCGAAGGGAAACGACATGATTCACAGCAGACGTCGTGCAACCGGCCTTGCCGGCCTCGGACTGTCCGCGGCACTCGTGCTGTCAGCGTGCGCAGGCGGGGGCGGTGGCGGCGGAACGGACGGCGGAGGAGGCGGCGGCGGCGGCGACGGCGAGCTCACCGAGGTGCGGCTGCAGCTGCAGTGGCTGCCGCAGGGCCAGTTCGCCGGATACTTCGCCGCCATCGATCAGGGCTACTTCGAAGAGGAGGGCCTGCAGGTCGAGATCGTTCCCGGCGGCGCGGACATCCTGCCGCAGACGCCGCTCATCGACGGCGACGTCGACTACGCGATCGCCTGGGTGCCGAAAGTGCTCGGTGCGATCGAAGAGGGCGCCAACATCACCAACATCGCGCAGATCTTCCAGCGCTCCGGCACTCTCCAGGTCTCCTTCGCCGACAGCGGCATCGAGTCGGTCGCCGACTTCGAGGGGAAGCGGATCGGCAGCTGGGGCTTCGGCAACGAGTGGGAGATCTTCGGCGCGATGGCCGAGGAGGGGCTCGACTCCCAGACGGTGGAGATCATCACGCAGGATTTCAACATGAACGCGTTCCTGCAGGGCGACATCGACGCCGCGCAGGCGATGACCTACAACGAGTACGCCCAGCTGCTGGAGTCCGTGAACCCGGAGACCGGTGAGCTCTACACCGAGGACGACTTCAACGTGATCTCCTACGAGGAGACCGGCGGGGCCATGCTGCAGGACGCGATCTGGGCCGACACCGCTCGACTCGAGAGCGACGAGGAGTATCAGGAGACCACCGTCTCCTTCCTCAAGGCGGTCATCAAAGGCTGGGCCTTCGCGCGGGACAACCCGGAGGAGGCGGCGAGCATCGTGAGCGCCGCCGGGTCCGCCTGGCCGGAGGGGCATGAGCTGTGGATGGTCAACGAGACCAACAAGCTCATCTGGCCCTCGCCCGACGGGATCGGGATCATTCCCCAAGACCGGTGGGACCAGACCGTGGCGCTCTCACTCGAGACGACCAACGAGAACGGTGAGCGGATCATCACCCAGGAGCCGCCGGAGACCGCGATGACCAACGAGTGGATCCAGCAGGCGCTGGACGAGCTGGAGGGTGAGGACGTCGACGTCACCGGCGAGAACTTCGAGCCCATCGAGGTGACGCTGCAGGAGGGCGGGGAGCTCGCCGAATAACATCCCGATCCGCCGGTCGGCGAGCGCCCCCTAGCGCGCTCGTCGACCGGCGCGATCGCCGCGGGCGGCCTCGTCGACCGGCGGCCGGTTCACGACAGAATGGATTCCATGAGCAACGCTGCTGACCTCGACCCTGCCGACGGCGCCCGCGCCTACGAGCTCGACCGGGAGCATGTCTTCCACTCCTGGAGCGTGCAGAGCGCGCTGAAACCGCTCGTGATCGCCGGCGGCAAGGGCACGACGGTGTGGGACTACGACGGGACCGAGTACCTCGACTTCTCCAGCCAGCTCGTGAACGTCAACATCGGGCACGGTCACCCGGCGCTCGTCGAGGCGATCCAGCGGCAGGCGGGGCAGCTCGCCACGGTCGCACCTGCCCACGCGAATCTCGCCCGAGGTGAGGCGGCGAAGCGGATCCTCGAGAAGGCCGGCCCATCCTTCCGTCGCGTGTTCTTCACCAACGGTGGTGCGGACGCGATCGAGAATGCGATCCGCATGGCGCGGCTCTCGACGGGCAGGGACAAGGTGCTCAGCACCTACCGCTCGTACCACGGCAACACCGGAGCGGCGATCGTCTCGACGGGTGACTGGCGGCGGATCCCGAACGAGTACGCACGCGGACATGTGCACTTCTTCGGGCCGTTCCTATACCGCTCCGAGTTCTGGGCCGAGACCCCGGAGCAGGAGAGCGAGCGCGCGCTGCAGCATCTGGAGCGCGTGATCCAGGCCGAGGGGCCAGCCTCCATCGCGGCGATCCTGCTCGAGACCGTGCCCGGCACCGCCGGCATTCTCGTGCCGCCGCCCGGCTACCTCGCCGGTGTGCGCGCGATCGCGGACCGCTACGGCATCAAGCTCATCCTGGACGAGGTGATGGCCGGGTTCGGTCGCACGGGGGAGTGGTTCGCCTTCCACGCGTTCGACGTCGTGCCCGACCTCATCACCTTCGCGAAAGGCAGCAACTCCGGCTACGTGCCGGTCGGCGGGGTGGTGATGAGCGAGGAGATCTCCGACGCGTTCGAAGACCGGATGTTCCCGGGCGGACTGACCTACAGCGGCCATCCGCTCGGCGCGGCATCGATCGTGGCTTCCATCGACGCCATGGAGCGTGAGGGCATCGTGGCGAACGCGAAGCGGATCGGGGAGGACGTGCTCGGCCCGGGCCTCGCCGGCCTCGCCGAGAAGCATGAGGTGATCGGAGAGGTCCGCGGACTCGGCGTGTTCTGGGCGCTCGACCTGGTCGCGGACCGGGCGACGCGTGAGCCGGTCGGCGCCGGCGAGATCGCCACCCTGAAGTCGGAGCTGACCGCGCGCGGGCTGCTGCCGTTCACCGCCGACAACCGCTTGCACGTGGTGCCGCCCTGCGTGGTCACCGACGACGAGGCGGCCCGCGGGCTCCAGCTCATCGATGAGGCCCTCAGCGTGCTCGGCGGTTGAGGAGCGCGCCGGCGCGTGTCGAAACCACGAGCCACCGGTCGGGGTGGTTTCGAGACGCCTCCTCCGTCGGCTCCACAGCCACCGGGCTCTCGCCGTCCGCGAACATCCCGGCGCGGCCGAGCGGCGGCGCGTACACTCGACCCTCGTGCGTGCCCCGACCAGCCCATACTCCGTTCTCGTCCGTGATCTCATCCACCGCCCGGGTGAGCACCGCGAGAGCTCCATCGACCTCACCGTCCCGGAGAAGCTCGGCGAGGGCGTGGTCCACGTGAACCCCGGTACACCGCTGCACATCGACCTGCGGCTCGAGAGCCTCCATGACGGCATCCTGGCCACCGCGGAGCTCGACACGCAGGCGGCAGGACAGTGCGTCCGGTGCCTCGACGACCTCACCCTCGACGTCCAGGTCGAGTTCCAGGAGCTTTTCGCGTATTCTGTCGACGAAGCTTTTGACTACACGGTTCAAGACGACCACGTGGATCTTGAACCAGTAGTCCGGGATGCGGTGGTGTTGTCGCTGCCGTTCCAGCCGGTCTGCCGGCCGGACTGCCCAGGACTCGACCCGGAGACGGGGGAGCGCCTGAAGGATGGTTCGGTGCCCGACGAGGTGATCGACCCTCGCTGGGCCGCGCTTGAGAGCTTCCGGACCGCATCAGACGACTCGGACACGATCCGTGCCCAGGAAGAGAAGAGATAAGCCATGGCCGTTCCCAAGCGGAAGCAGTCGCGCTCCAACACCCGCTCGCGTCGTTCGCAGTGGAAGGCGGAAGTGCCCACCCTGGTGAAGACCATCGAGAACGGCAAGACCGTCTACAGCCTCCCGCACCGCGCGAAGGTCGTCGAGGACTCCGCGGGCACCCCGCTGTTCCTGGAGTACAAGGGCCGCAAGGTCGCCGACGTCTGAGCCGGCACGGGACTCCGTGTCTGAGCTGCCCGATCGAGGGGCGCTCGTCGGCGCGCTCGGGATCGACATCGATCCCGCGCTGCTCGAGCTCGCCCTGACGCATCGGTCGTTCGCGTACGAGAACGGCGGGATTCCGCACAACGAGCGCCTCGAGTTCCTCGGTGACGCGATCCTCGGCCAGGCGGTGACCGTGAAGCTCTACACCGAGCTGCCCGCGGTCGACGAGGGCGAGCTGGCCAAGCGCCGTGCGGCGCTCGTGAGCAGCGTCGCGCTCGCGGAGATCGCCCGCGGCATCGGGCTCGGTGCACATATCCGCCTCGGTCGCGGCGAGGAGCTGACCGGCGGGCGGGAGAAGTCCTCCATCCTCGCGGACACCGTGGAGGCGATCCTCGGTGCCGCCTACCTCTCCGCCGGACCGGAGCAGGCCCGGCAGCTGGTGCTTCGCCTGGTCGAGCCGCTGTTCGCGGACCCGGACCGCTTCGGCGCCGCGATGGATCCGAAGACCAGCCTGCAGGAGCTCGCCGCGAAGCTCGGCCGCGACGTGCCCGTCTACCGGGTGACCGACACGGGGCCAGACCACTCCAAGAAGTTCCACGCGACCGTGAGCCTCGGTGGCGAGGACATCGCCACGGGCAGCGGATCGAGCAAGAAGCACGCAGAGATGGGCGCGGCGCTCGAGGCGTGGACGCTGCTCTCTCGCGCACAGCTCTGAAGTCGAATCAGCACTGATGCCGGAGCTGCCAGAGGTCGAGGTGGTGCGAGCCGGGCTCGAGCCGGCGGTGACCGGCGCACGGGTCACCGGAGTGACGGTGCGCGACGAGCGATCGCTCCGCCGCCATCGCGGCCCGTCGGAGGACTTCGTCGACCGCCTCACCGGCCGTGGGCTGCTCGTTCCGCGCCGCCGAGGGAAGTTCCTCTGGATCCCGCTCGCGCCTGCGATCCCTGGGCCCGTCGAAGGTACCGGCGGGACCGAAGCGCTCGTCGTGCACCTCGGGATGAGCGGGCAGGTGCTGCTGCGCGAGCCCGGCGTCGAAGACAAGCAGACCCGCATCCGCATCGACCTCGAGCACCCGCTTCACGGACCGCTCCGCCTGAACTTCGCCGACCAGCGGATCTTCGGCTCGATGGCGCTCGACGTGCTGCGCCCGACCGGCGTGCCCGGTGACACCGTCCCGAGCCAGGTGGCGCACATCGCGCGCGATCCGCTCGATCCGCTGTTCTCCGACGCCGCGTTCCTGACCGGACTCGCCCGCCGCCGCACCGGTGTGAAGCGGGCGCTCCTCGACCAGACGCTGATCAGCGGCATCGGGAACATCTACGCCGACGAAGCGCTCTGGGCGGCCCGGATCCACTACGACCAGCCGACCGAGTCGCTGAGCCGGTCACGCGCGAAGCTGCTGCTCGGCGAGGTACGTGCGGTGCTGTGGAAGGCGCTGGCAGAGGGCGGCACCAGCTTCGACGCCCAGTACGTCAACGTGAACGGCGCCTCGGGCTATTTCTCGCACTCGCTGAACGCCTACGGGCGGCAGGGGGAGCCGTGCTCCCGCTGCGGGCGTCTCCTCGTCCGGGACACCTTCATGAACCGCGGCTCGCACTACTGCGCCTTCTGCCAGCGCATCCGCGTCCGCAGGGCACCGGCGGACTAGGCCTCCGGCACCACCACGTCCGGCGGTGGCGCATCGAGCACCTTCTTCCAGCCGCCCTCGTAGGCCATCGGCGCGAACCCCACCGCCTCGTTCACGCTCAGCATGTGCCGGTTCTCTTCGGCGTTGAAGGTCAGCACCGACGGATGTCCGGGCCGCTCGCGCTGCAGGTGCAGCAGGTTCGCCACCTTCAACAGCATTCCGAGGCGCTTGCCGCGGTGCTCCCTGAGCACGAGGGTGTCCTCCTGGCTCACCGGACGGTCGAGCTCGGCGGGGACCGACAGGATGGTGAAACCCGCGAGCCGCCCGGACGGCACATGCTCGACCGCCGCGGCGAGGGCGGTCCGGGGGCTCTGCTCCTCCTTCTCCTCGGTCGCGACGAGGCGCTCGACGGTCCAGATGTCCTCCGGCTCCTCCAGCCCGGCGGTCGGCGCATCCGTGCTCATCCGGGTGAAAAGCAGCGCCATGTCCTCGCGCCACCGCTCCGGGGTGCGGTCGGTCCACGTGTGCAGCCGGTAGTCCGCCCCTGACGCCGCCGATGCGGAGGCGAGACGCTCCTCGAGTGCACGCTCCTCGATCGGCAGCGGCAGCCGGCTGCCGCGCTCGACCTGCTCCAGGGTGTAGCCCCGGCCGAGCAGGAAGCGCACCTCCGGGTTGCCGAGCGGCACGGAGCCGAAGCCGGTCGGCGGCTCAAGACGCTCGCCTGGCCCCTGCTTGCTGACCGCGTACACGATCACCTTCCGCTTGCCAGCTTCAGCGGCCAGATCCTCCAGACGGTCGGAGAGGGCGGTGCCGATTCCGAGCCCACGGTAGTCGGGGTGCACCTGCACCTGCAGCCACGCGGACTCTGTCTCATTCGGCTGCGTCTCGTAGATCCCGCGGGCGACGATCTCGCCGCGTACGCGCGCGGCGAGCAGCCGCTTCGGCTCGTGCTCGACGTTCTGCCAGCCGGGCAGCAGCTCCTCGGCGCTGTACGAGAGCTCGTCGGTTCCGTACCCGTCGCGCTCGCAGGCGTTCCGGACGGCCACCGTCGCGCGGAAGTCGTCCGCATCCGGGACGTCCAGGCTCGCGGGGATCGTCAGCTCATCGATCGTGAACTCATCCATCAAGGCTCCTCGTCGGGCTGTCTGCCGGCTGAAGACGGCAGCCGACCAGCCTAGCGAGGTGCCGGGGCGCCGGTCGAGTGTCGGGTACCGTAGTCGCATCGAGCGGCGCGAGTAATGGACGGGAGGGCTCGTGTATCTGAAGAGCCTGACCCTCAAGGGCTTCAAGTCCTTCGCCCAGCCGACGACCTTCGCATTCGAGCCGGGCGTCACCTGCGTCGTCGGCCCGAACGGATCCGGCAAGAGCAACGTCGTCGACGCGCTCGCCTGGGTGATGGGGGAGCAGGGGGCGAAGACCCTTCGCGGCGGCAAGATGGAGGACGTCATCTTCGCCGGGACGGCCACGAAGGGACCCCTTGGCCGCGCCGAGGTGGTGCTCACGATCGACAACTCCGACGGCGCCCTGCCGATCGAGTACACCGAGGTGACGATCAGCCGCACCCTGTTCCGCAACGGAGGCAGCGAGTACGCCATCAACGGCGAGACCTGCCGGCTGCTGGACGTGCAGGAGCTGCTGAGCGACTCCGGTCTCGGTCGCGAGATGCACGTCATCGTCGGGCAGGGCCAGCTCGACGCCGTGCTCCACGCCACCCCAGAGGAGCGCCGCGGCTTCATCGAGGAGGCGGCCGGCATCCTGAAGCACCGCCGGCGCAAGGAGAAGACGCTCCGCAAGCTGGACGCGATGCAGACCAACCTGACCCGGCTGAGCGACCTGGCGGGTGAGATCCGCCGTCAGCTGAAGCCGCTGGGGCACCAGGCGGAGATCGCCCGAGAGGCGCAGGCGATCGCCGCAGTCGCGCGCGACGCGAAGGCGCGGTTGCTGGCCGACGATGTGGTGCAGCTGCGCACCGCCCTCGGCGACTTCACCCGCAGCGAGCATGAGCGCAAGAGCGAGCGGATCGTGCTGCAGGAGCAGCTGGACCAGGCGCGCCTGCGGGTGAGCCGGATCGAGCAGGCCATGGTCGGCGACGCTGTCGACACCGCTCGTCGGACCGCTTTCGGGCTGGAGCAGGTGCAGGAGCGTCTGCGCTCGCTCTACGGACTCGCGAACCAGAAGCTCGCCCTGCTCGGCTCCCAGGTGGAGACCCCGGGCACCGGTCCGACGGTGACCGCGCAGATGGTCGCGGAGGCGCGGGACGAGGCCGACCGGCTCCGCGCGGACGTCGCCGCCGCAGAGCAGCAGGTGGGCCGAGCCGCGGCGCAGACCGCCACCGCGAAGGCGAGCCTGGACTCCCTCGACGAGGAGATCAGCGCCCAGAGCGCCCTCGTCTCCCAGCACGACCTCGCGCTGGCGAGGCTCGGCAGCGCGGTCGACGTCGCGCAGTCGAAGCTCGCGGCCGTCCGGGGAGAGGCGGCCCGGCAGCGCGCCGCACTCGAGCAGGCCGAAGCGCGGCGGAATGACAGCCGGGCGGCGCTCGACACGCTGGAGGACGAGTACGCCGTCGACGACGACGATGCCGACGCCTCCGCAGATGGCCTGGACGACGCCCACGAGAGCGCGGAAGCGCGCGTCGCGGAACTGCAGACGGAGATCGAGGCGCTGCGCGACGAGCTGCACACGCTGGAACGCGAGCGGGACGCCCTCGCCGCCCGCAACTCCGCCCTCAGCTCGGCCGTCGATCAGCGCGACGGGTCGACGGACCTCGTCGCGGCGAACCTGGCCGGCGTGCGCGGGCTCGTCGCCGAGCACGTCCGCGTGGAGCCGGGCTTCGAGACGGCGATCGCCGCGGCCCTCGGATCCCTCTCCGACGCCGTGCTCGCGGAGGACCGGACCGCAGGGCTCGAGGCGCTCGCGCACACCCGCACGCACGATCTCGGCCGGGTGGAGCTGGTGCTCGCCGCGGAGGGCGGCCGATCCGAGCCCGCACTCCAGCTGCCCGACGGGGTCCGCAGGGCGAGCGACGTCGTCGCGGCGCCCGCCGGGGTGCTTGGGCTCCTCGCCGGAACGCTCATCGCCGACGACCTCGACGCCGCCCGCACCGCGTGGGCAGCGCTCGGGAAGGACACCGACGCCACGATCCTCACCCGCACCGGCGATGTGCTGACCCGCTACGTGCTGCGTGGCGGCAGCGGAGCGAAGCGCAGCCGGCTGGAGCTCGTCGCCGAGCGGGATGCCGCAGCCGAGCGCCTCGCCGACGTCTCCATCCGGATCGAGTCGAGCCGGACACTGCTCGCCGAACGCCGCGAGGCGCTGTCCGAGGCGAAATCGTCGGCGGCCGCGGCGCTCGCCGCACTGCGGGACCTTGACGCCCGGCTCGCGGAGCACAGCCAGCGGCTCTCCCGCGCCCGCGGGCAGTTCGAGGCGGCGCAGGCGGAGTGGGAGCGGCTGAGGTCTACGGTGGAGCTCTCGGGTGAGGCCGTCCACCTCGCCGAGGCCGCGGTGGAGTCGGCCGCAGCCGAACGCGACGCCTACGCCGCCCGGCCGCGTCCGATCCTCGACGCGTCCGCCCGGGACGGGCTGGTCGGCGAGCTGGAGGCAGCCCGGGCGGCGGAGCTCGAATGCCGCATCCAGCTGGAGACGGCCAGGGAGCGGGTCCGTGCCGAGGTTGCGCGCGCCGACTCGCTCGAGCAGCGCCGTGAGGCGGAGCGGGCCGCCGCGGAGGAGCAGGCGCGGCTCGCGGTGATCCGGGCGCGCCAGATCGCGACGGCGACCTCCGTGCTCCAAAGCCTCCCGGCCGTGCTGGACTCGGTCGACCGGTCGGTCTCCGAGGCGCGGGTGCGGCTCGCCGCTGCCGAGTCCGAGCGGAGCGCGCAGAACGAGGAGCTGTCGCAGCTTCGCCGCACCGAGGCGGAACTGCGGGAGCGACTGGCTGCGGTCAGCGAGAACGTCCACGGCCTCGAGATGCAGATCTACGAGAAGAAGCTGCAGCTGTCCAGCCTCCTGGAGCGTGCCGGCGCGGAGCTCGGCCTCGTCGAGGACGTGCTCGTCGCCGAGTACGGTCCCGAGGTGCAGGTGCCGGAAGAGGGAACCTCCGTCCCTGAGCTCACCGAAGCGACCGACACGAGGAACTCGGATGCGGACGCTTCGACAAGCTCAGCGACCGGCACCGAACCCGCAACCGGCATCCCCTTCGTGCGCGCCGATCAGGAGGCGCGGCTCGCACGTGCCGAGCGGAAGCTCGCCCAGCTCGGCCGGGTGAACCCGCTGGCGCTCGAGGAGTTCGCGGCGCTGGAGCAGCGCCACAAGTTCCTCACGGAGCAGCTGAGCGATCTTACGAACACCCGCCGTGATCTGCTGAAGATCATCGAGGAGCTCGACGAGCGGATGCAGGACATCTTCGGCGCCGCGTTCGAAGACACGAAGGCGGCGTTCGACCAGGTGTTCCCGGTGCTGTTCCCTGGTGGCTCCGGCAGCCTGCAGCTCACGAATCCGGACGACATGCTGACGACCGGCATCGAGGTCACGGTGAAGCCGGCCGGCAAGAAGATCGAGCGGCTGTCGCTGCTGAGCGGCGGCGAGCGTTCGCTCGCGGCGGTGGCCCTGCTGATCGCGATCTTCAAGGCACGGCCGAGCCCGTTCTACATCATGGATGAGGTGGAGGCCGCGCTCGATGACGCGAACCTCGGCCGGCTGCTGACGATCTTCGAGGACCTCCGGCAGAGCTCACAGCTCATCGTCATCACGCATCAGAAGCGGACCATGGAGATCGCCGATGCCCTCTACGGCGTCTCCATGCGGCAGGACGGTGTCAGCGCCGTCGTCGGCCAACGCGTGGTGCAGCCCGACGAGCGCGCCAGCTGACGCCGCCGGCCGTTCCGCGAGCCGATCACGATCAGGCGGGATGCAGGGATTCGATGAGACGCTTCAGGCGGTCGAGCTGGCCGGAGTCCGCCTTCGCGATCGCCGCGCGGATGACCCGGGCGAGCAGCCGCATCGCGCCCGAGGTGCGGACGTCGGCCGTGAGATCGACGCGCGTACCGCCGGCCGCCGGCGTGAGGACGTACGTGTAGGCGGCGTGCACCTTGCCGACGGTCGACGCCAGCGTCAGCGACCGCTCGGGCGCCACAGCCGTGACGGTGCTCGTGCGCTCCTTGCCTCGTGCGGTGTAGTGCAGCACCGTTCCGGGCCGGAGCGGCCCCTCCAGCCGGAATGAGCTGGTGCCCGGCATCCACTCAGGGGCGCGTGACCAGTCGGTGATCGTCGCCCAGACCCGCTCGGGCGGCGCCGCGACGTTGGTGCTGGCGGAGAAGGCTTCGGTCATGACCGCACGCTATGGCCGCCGGTGGGCCGGGGGATTGGACGGAATTGACCTCGGGCCGGAACGTCCGGCGCGAACCCCGGCTCGTCCTCGCCTGGTGCGTAGACGGCCCGATAGGCGGCCACGTACGCGGACGGCGACATGCCGGTCAGCTTCCTGAAATCCCGGATGAGGTGCGCCTGGTCGAACCAGCCCAGCTCTGCTGCCCGGTCGGTCCAGGCCACCGTGCCGAAGACGTCGATCGAGTGGAGCAGGGCCCGCATGCGGAGGATGCGCGCGAGCGTGCGCGGTCCGAGCCCCACGATCCGGGCGAACTCGCGATCCAGGTGCTCGTGTGAGACGCCGAGCCGCTCCGCGAGGTCGCCGATCGGCTGCGCCGGGTCCTCGGTCAGAAGCTCGACGGCCTGTTCCACGCGGTCGACTCCTGGAACCGCAAGAGCCCCGAGGTCGAGCACGCCCTCGACGACCTCCAATGCCGATCCGGGGTCGGCGGCGGCACGCAACGCCTCCCGCACTTCCCCGAACGGCGCCCACGCCTCCGCTCCGACGACCCGGCCGCGAAGCGGCTGCGGATCGATCCCGAGTGCGGCGCGGCAGCCGAACGGCGTCGTCACGATCCCGACGCACCACGTCTCGCCGCTCGGCCGGTTCACGATCGGCTCGTCGTGCGGTCCGATGAGGAAGCCGGTCGCTCCGCGATGCGTCTCGCCGCGGCCGTTCCGCGGCGTCTGCTCGATCGGCGGTCCGAGCACGATGCCGAGCACCGTCGATCCGGTCGGCGCCACCCGCTCCGACTCGACCCGCAGGCTCCCGCGCGCCCACCAGACCGCCTCGACGAACCGCCCAGCGGGACCGCCGGGGCGTCGGGTCACGTAATGGAACGGCTCCACAGCGCCACTCTTCCGCGACCTCAGAGCGGGGAATCAGGTGAGCCGCTGGTCGCCGGGACGGATCACCCGCAGCCAGCGGTACCCGTAGCCGTCGAGCGGCTGCTCGAACGGTCCCTCCTCGGGCCAGGTGTATTCGTCTGCGTCGAGCAGGCTGGTGACCACGGTCCCGGGCTCGACGTCCTCCAGCTCCAAGCGCACGGTGGCGGGCTCCGGCGCGAAGTTGTGCAGCGCAACCAACCGCCCCTGACCGTTCTCGATCTGATGCGCCAGCACGGCCCGATCGGGCTGTTCGAGCACCGTGAACCGGCCCCACCCGATCTCCGGCGAGTTGCGGTAGCACTGGATCAGCAATCGTATGAAGTTCAGCAGCGAGCCCTCGTCGTGCCGCTGCTGCGAGGCGTTGACGTGCGAGGGCGCGAACCCGTCCCCCGTCACCGGAGCCACGAGGTCTTCCGGGTCCGCCTTCGAGAATCCGCCGTTCGCGCCGGACGTCCACTGCATCGGCGAGCGCACCGACGTGCGTCCCGGCAGGTCGAGGTTCTCGCCCATCCCGATCTCCTCGCCGTAGAACAGCACCGGGGTCCCTGGCAGTGAGAAGAGCAGGCTGTAGGCCATCCGGATGCGGCGGGGATCCCCGTGCAGCATCGGCGGGAGCCGGCGCACGATGCCACGACCGTAGACCTGCATCCGCTCCTCGGGCGCGAAGGCGTCGAACACCTCCTGGCGCTCGTCCTCGGTCAGTTTGTCGAGGGTGAGCTCGTCATGGTTGCGCAGGAAGTTCGCCCACTGCGCCACCTCAGGCAGCGCCGGTCTCGCGGCGAGGGTGTCGGCGAGCGGTGTGGCGTCCTCCCGGGCGAGAGAGAGATAGATCTGCTGCATGCCGACGAAGTCGAACTGCATGGTGAGCTCATCGTCCGCATCGAGGCCGCCGAAGTACTTCAGCTGATCCTCGTACGGCAGGTTCACCTCGCCGAGCAGCACGCCCTCGCCGCTGCGCCGGCCGATGTAGGAGCGCAAGGACCGGAGATAGTCGTGCGGCCCCTCGAAGCCGGGCTGCTCGATGAAGAACGGCACGGCGTCCACCCGGAACCCGCTGATCCCAAGCTCCATCCAGAAGCCGATCACCTTCGCGATCTCCTCGCGCACCCTCGGGTTCGCGACGTTAAGGTCGGGCTGGTGCTTGTAGAAGTTGTGCAGGTAGTACTGCTTCGTCTTCTTGTCGTACTCCCAGAGGCTGTCCTCCTGATCCGGGAACACCGGCTCCGGCTGCTTCGCCGGCGGCTCGTCCGCCCAGACGTAGAAATCCCGGAACGGCGACTCACGGCTCGATCGGGCCGAGACGAACCATGGATGCTGGTCCGACGTGTGATTGACCACCAGGTCGGCGATCACACGCATCCCGCGGTCCTTGGCCGTTCGGATCACCTCGACGAGGTCGCCGTGGTGCCCGAGCCGGGCGTCCACGCCGTAGTAGTCGGTGATGTCATAGCCGTCGTCCCGGTCGGGCGACGGGTAGAAGGGCATCAGCCAGATGCAGGTGACGCCCAGCTCGGCGAGGTAGTCGAGCCGGTGGGCGAGCCCCTCGAGGTCGCCGCAGCCGTCGCCGTTCCAGTCCATATACGTCTCGACGTCGAGGCAGTAGACCACCGCCGTCTTCCACCACAGGTCACTCGTGTCGGTGACTCTCATGCGGTGGCCTCCCGCAGCTGGGGGAGCACCTGCTCGCCGAACACGTCGAGGAACTCGGACTGCTCCTTCCCGACGTGGTGCAGGTAGACCTCGTCGACTCCGAGAGCGACATACGACGCGAGCCGGTCGACGAACTCGGCCGGGCTCGACGATACGAGCACGCTCGACCGCACATCATCCGGCTGCACGAATTTCGAGGCCTCGTCGAACTGCTCGACCGTCTCGAGATCCCAGCAGAGCGGGGGCGAGAAGACGTTCGACCGCCACTGGTCGTACGCGATCGCGAGGGCGCGCTCATCGTCGGCGGCGTAGCTGACGTGCACCTGCAGCACAACCGGACCGCGCCCGCCGGCCGACCGGTACGCGTCGATGACCTTGGCCACGGCGTTCTGCTCCGCATTGATGGTGGCGAGACCGTCGGCCCACTCAGCCGCCCAGCCTGCGGTCTCCGGTGACACGGCGGGTGCGATCAGGGGCGGCTGGGTGGTGGGCAGAGTGTAGAGGCGGGCCCGATCGACGGTGACGAAGCCGTCATGCGAGACCTCCTTGCCGGCGAGCAGGTCGCGGATGATGTCGACGCATTCGCGCAGGCGGGCGTTGCGCTGCTCCTTGCGCGGCCAGGAGTCGCCGGTGATGTGCTCGTTGGCGTTCTCCCCGCTGCCGAGCGCCGCCCAGAACCGGCCGGGGTACATCTGCCCGAGGGTCGCGATCGCCTGCGCGATGATCGCCGGGTGGTAGCGCTGACCCGGCGCGTTCACGACTCCGAGCTTCAAGTTCGTCGCCTCGAGCGCCGCTCCGAGCCATGACCAGGCGAACCCCGACTCGCCCTGCCGGTCGCTCCAGGGCGCGATGTGGTCGGAGCACATGGCCGCGTCGAAGCCCGCCTGTTCGGCGTGCTTCACGTCGTGCAGCAGCTGCCGCGGTGTGATCTGCTCGTGGGATGCGTGGAAGCCGATTACCGTCATCGGCCCGACACTATTGGCCGGAAGCGGGTCGCGGGTGTGGCTTCCTGGGCACTCTCAGGCAACGGCGGGCGCACTCCGGTCGCCGCACCGGGCGGATTCCGTCCGTCGTCTAGCCTGGAGTCATGGCTGAACGCACCCCCTGGTCCCTCTCGGGCGCGCTCCGGGGCATGTTCGCCAAGAAGACCATCGACGAGGAGACCTGGGACGACCTCGAGGCCGCGCTCATCATGGCCGACTTCGGCCCGGACATCACCGACGAGATCATGGACGACCTCCGCGACAACGTGGAGCGGCACCGCACCACCGACCCCGCGGATCTCAAACGCATGCTCCGCGAGACGCTCGAGGAGCGGTTCTCCCGCCTGAACTCCACGCTCACCCTGAGCAACCGGCCCGCCGTCGTGCTGGTCGTCGGGGTGAACGGCGTCGGGAAGACGACCACGATCGGCAAGTTCGCGAAGTTCCTGCGCAACTTCGACCGCAGCGTGCTGGTCGGCGCGGCGGACACCTTCCGCGCCGCCGCGGTGGAGCAGCTCGCGACCTGGACGGAGCGAGGCGGGGCGCAGATCGTCCGGCCGCAGCACGAGGGGCAGGATCCGGCCTCCGTCGCCTACCAGACGGTCGAGAAGGCGCAGCGCGAGGGCTACGAGATCGTGCTCATCGACACGGCGGGGCGGCTGCAGACCAAGGCCGGCCTGATGGACGAGCTGTCGAAGATCCGCCGGGTGGTGGAGAAGCTGACGCCCATCGCCGAGGTGCTGCTGGTGCTCGACGCCACCACCGGGCAGAACGGGCTGGCGCAGGCGCAGGCGTTCGTGCAGCACGCCGGGGTGACCGGGCTGGTGCTGACGAAGCTCGACGGCTCCGCTCGCGGCGGCTTCGTGCTGGCGGTGCAGGAGCAGACCGGCATCCCGATCAAGCTGATCGGTCAGGGGGAGGGGATCCGGGACCTCACCGGCTTCACCCCCCACGTGTTCGTGCAGAACCTGGTCGGCTGACGTGACCAGGCCGGCGCCGGAACCGAGCCGGCTGTTCCGGATGGTGGCGCTCGCCGCGATGGTGCTCTCGGTGCTCGCCATCACGATCTTCGTCGTGATCCTGTTCATGGGGATGGGCGGCTCGACCGAGGTCGGCCGGGTCTTCGGCCCGTTCGGGATCGCGGCAACCGTGCTGGGGCTGATCGCCGGCGTCTGGGCGACGCTGCACCGCGGAACGCGGGCAGCCGGGGTCGTCTCCCTGGCGATCCTGGTGCCGTGCGTGTTCCTGGCCTTCGTGAGCCTGGTGGCACTGCTCAGCTAGGGCCTCGGCCGATCTGCGCGTGGTTGTTCGCGTACTCGAGGTAGCGGACGGCGTTCTGCCGGACGCTCTCCACTTCCTCGTCGGTGAGCTCCCGGCGCACCTTGCCCGGCACCCCGGCGACGAGGGAGCGCGGAGGGATGACCGCGTCCTGCGGCACCACGGCACCGGCCGCCACGAGCGACTCCCGTCCGACGACCGCACCATTCATCACGATGGCGCCCATCCCGATGAGACAGTCGTCCTCGACGGTGCAGCCGTGCAGCACCGCGGCGTGCCCGACGCTGACCCGGGCGCCGACGGTCGCCGGTGAACCGCGATCGCAGTGCACGACCACGTTGTCCTGGAGGTTGCTGCCCTCGCCGATCCGGATGGCGTCGGTGTCGCCTCGCAGCACCGCCCCGTAGAAGAGGCTCGCCGCGTCGCCCACCACCACATCCCCGATCACCATCGCGGTGGGCGCGATCCAGGCGGACTCGGACACGTGCGGCGACGTGTCGCCGTAAGGGAGAACGGGCATGACCCAACCGTACGGCGGCTAAACTGTCGGGACCATGGCCACTTTCGGGACACTCTCCGACCGCCTCGTCGCGACCTTCAGCAACCTCCGCACCAAGGGAAAGCTGAGCCCCGCGGATGTCGACGGCACCGTCCGCGAGATCCGCCGCGCGCTGCTGGACGCCGACGTCAACCTGGACGTCGTCAAGCAGTTCACCGGCCGGGTGCGCGAGCGCGCCCTCGGCGACGAGGTGAATCGTGCGCTGAACCCCGCGCAGCAGGTGGTGCAGATCGTCAACGAGGAGCTCATCGGCATCCTCGGCGGGCAGCAGCGCCGGCTGGAGTTCGCGAAGCAGCCGCCCACCGTCATCATGCTGGCCGGCCTGCAGGGTGCCGGAAAGACCACACTCGCCGGAAAGCTCGCGAAGTGGCTGGCAGGCCAGAACCACACGCCGATCCTCGTCGCGGCCGACCTGCAGCGCCCGAACGCCGTGCAGCAGCTGCAGATCGTCGGCGGGCAGGCGGGCGTGCCGGTGTTCGCGCCGGAGCCGGGAAACGGTGTCGGCAACCCCGTGAGGGTCGCCAAGGACGCGATGAAGTACGCCCGCGACCGCCAGCATGACGTGGTCATCGTCGACACCGCCGGGCGCCTCGGTGTCGACCAGGAGCTGATGCGGCAGGCCGCCGACATCAAGCGCGCCATCGACCCGGACGAGGTGCTGTTCGTCCTCGACGCGATGATCGGCCAGGACGCAGTGGCGACGGCCAAGGCCTTCCAGGACGGCGTGGACTTCAGCGGCGTCGTGCTGACGAAGCTCGACGGCGACGCCCGGGGCGGCGCGGCGCTGTCTGTGGCGAGCGTCACCGGCCGCCCGATCATCTTCGCCTCCACCGGTGAGCGGCTGGACGACTTCGAGCCGTTCTACCCCGACCGCATGGCGAGCCGCATCCTCGACCTCGGTGACGTGCTCACCCTCATTGAGCAGGCGCAGAAGGCGTTCGACGAGGAGGAGGCCCTCAAGGTCGCGGAGAAGTTCGCGACCGACACGTTCACCCTCGAGGACTTCCTCTCGCAGATGCAGCAGCTCAAGAAGATGGGCTCGCTGAAGGGGATGCTCGGCATGCTCCCCGGCGCGAAGGGGATGCGCGAGCAGCTGGAGAACTTCGACGAGCGCGAGCTGGTGCGCACCGAGGCGATCATCCAGTCCATGACCCCGGCGGAGCGCCGGAACCCCAAGCTGCTGAACGGCAGCCGGCGCCTCCGCATCGCCCGCGGCTCGGGGATGACGGTGACCGACGTCAACGGGCTCGTCCAGCGGTTCGAGCAGGCGGCCAAGATGATGAAGACCGTCGCCCGCGGCGGGGTGCCGAACATCCCCGGCATGGGTCCCGTGCCCGGGCAGAAGTTCTCGGGCGGCAAGAACAAGAAGCAGCAGAAGAAGGGCGGCGGGTCCCGCTCCGGCAACCCGGCGAAGCGGGCGGCGGAGAACGCCGCCAAGGCGAGCGCGGTCAAGCCGACCGGTGCGGCGGCCGGCTCCGGATTCGGACTCGGGGCAGGCGCGGGCGCCGGCCAGCCGAGCGAAGAGGATCTCGCCGCGCTGCAGCGCATGCTCGGCCGCTGACCTCGCGGAACGCCGCGAGTTGCGGCGAATCGCCGGCGCGGCGCGCCTCAAGCCACGAGCTGCCGCAATTCGCGGAGGGTGCACGGGTGCCGGCGACGCCCGAAACGCGCCGAACGTTGGGTGGTGCTTTGCTCGGCGCACTCCTACCGTGAGAGTCATGAGACGTGTGTGGACCCTGGGTGCCGGCGCCGCGACCGTCGTCGCCGGACTGCTGCTGAGCGGATGCGCGGCGACCGCGGACCCCCCGCTGAGTGCCGCGCCGGGGAACGGGGGAGGGAGCGAGGTGGACGCCGTCGGTCTGCTCGATGTGTGGCGCGTGTCCGGGGCCGAGGGCGAGGACGAGGACACGTGGCTGAAGTTCGGCGTTCACGAGTTCGTGCTGTGGCACGAGTGCGCTGTGGTGTTCGGGTCGTTCCGTGCGTCCGGCTCGCTGCTGATCGCGAGCCCGGATGCCGCGCACGGCTGGCCGGAGTGCACCATGCTGGAGGGTCCGCCGATGGTGCCCTGGCTGACGTCCGTGACGGAGTTCACCGAGACGGAGGGTGGCTACGAGCTGCTGGATGCCGATGGGACGACCGTCGCGACGCTGACGATCGACGGCACGCCACCGGAGACGCCCGGACTCGACTCGAGCATCCGCGAAGCACCGGAGGTGACGCCCGAGGTCGAGGCGCTCTTCGCGGTCCCGGCATCGCTTCCGGCCGGACTCGAGCCCGTGGAGGAGCTGGTGGGCCGGTGGCTCCCGGTTGTCCCGCCGGCCGAGGGCGACGAGGCGGAGCAGCCGACCACCGAGCCGTTCATCGAGCTCGCGGCTGACGGCACCTGGTCGGGTTCCGACGGGTGCAACGGCCACGGAGGCCGCTGGGCCGCGACGGTGGATGGGAACCTGATCGCGACTGCCGGTGCGTCTACGCTGATCTACTGCGAGGGCGCCCCGGTCGGCACCTGGATGTCGGCGACGGCGCTCGCCGGCATGGTGGACGATGAGCTGGTGCTGCTCGACAACGCCGGCACGGAGCTCGGTCGCCTCGTGCGGGGCCTGCCCGCCGACTGACCTGGATGTCTGCAGGGAGTGCGCTGACCTCCTCGTAGGCTTGACGGATGGTGTCTTCGCGTCCCGTCCGCATCGGTGTCCAGCTTCAGCCGCAGCACGCCCCATACTCGGCGTTCCGCGACCGGGTGCGGGAGCTGGAGGACCTCGGCGTCGACATCCTGTTCAACTGGGACCACTTCTTCCCGCTGAACGGCGACCCCGACGGGCTGCACTACGAGGCGTGGACGATGCTCGGGTCATGGGCCGAGCTCACCTCCCGCGTCGAGCTCGGCACGCTCGTGAACTGCAACAGCTACCGCAACGCCGACCTGCAGGCCGACATGGCGCGGACCCTCGACCACATCAGCGGCGGCCGGTTCATCTTCGGCACTGGCGCCGGGTGGTTCGAGCGCGACTACGACGAGTACGGCTATGAGTTCGGCACCCCTGGCACGCGGCTGGCCGCGCTTGCCGAGGCAATGCCACGGATCGAGGCGCGGTGGGCGAAGCTCAACCCGCCGCCCATCCGCGACATCCCCGTGATGATCGGCGGCGCAGGCGAGAAGAAGACCCTGCGCATCGTCGCGCAGCACGCCGACATCTGGCACAGCTTCGCTGATCCCGAGACCCTGGACCACAAGCTCGCCGTGCTCCGCGAGCACGGCGAGGCGGTCGGCCGCGACGTGAGCGAGATCGAGCTCTCGAACGAGATCCGGAACCGTGACGAGAAGATGGCGGACCGGCTCCACGAGCGCGGCGTCACCCTGTTCACGATTGGCGTCTCCGGCGACAGGTACGACACCGCACTCATCGAGAAGTGGCTGCGCTGGCGCGACGCCCTCAACGGGTGAGTTGAGCAGCAGCCTGATCGGCGGGTGGTCACGCGCCGAGGGTGCCGAGCTCCAGGTCGGTGACGAGTGAGTCGACCACGGCGGCGAGGTCGCCGTCGGTGTGCGCGTCGACGGCGAGCTGCCGCTGATAGCTCGGTCCGACGGTGAGGATGTCGTCGACGCTCCGCAGCTCTGCAGCGCAGCCCAGCCGCTCGGCGACCGGCTCCAGGCGGTCGATCAGCTTCTGCACCTCCTCGAGCAATGGGCGCTCCACGCCGTCGGGGGCGATGATCGCGTCGCACTCGAGACCGAACCGAGCCGACCGCCACTTGTTCTCGCTGACGAACCAGGGTTGCAGGTCCGGCATCGGGTTCCCGTCGTCGAGACGGGTGCTGAGGTCCTCGACGATGCACTGGGTGAGCGCCGCAACCGCCCCGACCTCCGCGACGGTCGCCGGGGCGTCGCAGATCCGCACCTCGAGGGTGCCCCACCGGGGCGACGGCCGCACGTCCCAGCGGAGCTCGGAGGACTCCGCGACGATGCTGGTCTTCACCACGTCGTCGACGTACCGCTCGTAGTCGTCCCACTTGTGGATGGATGGCGGGAGGCCGGCCGTCGACGCCTGCTGGAAGAGCATCGCCCGGTTGGAGGCGTACCCGGTGTCGACGCCGCAGTAGTACGGGCTCGACGCGCTGAGGGCCTGCAGGTGCGGGAAGAAGTTCAGCACCCCGTTCATCAGCGCGAGCGCCTTGTCGCGGTGCTCGACCCCGACGTGTACGTGCACGCCCCAGATGAGCAGCTGGCCGCCCCACCAGCGCATCTCCTCCATGAAGTTGGTGTAGCGCTCCTTCTGGGTGACCTGCTGGTCGTCCCAACGGCTGAACGGGTGCGAGCCGGCGCTCATGATCAGCGCGTTGTGCTCGAGCGCGACGCTGCGGACCTCGCGGAGCATTCCGCTGAGATCCGCCACCGCCTCAGCGACGCTCGCGTGGGCGCCGCTGACGATCTCCACCGTGTTGGTGAGCAGCTCTTCGGTGATCTGCGGGTACGTGGAGTGGTCGTCGTCGAGCTGCGCGAGGATCGCAGGAGCAGCCGGGGTGAGCTCCTTGGATTCCGGGTCGACGAGCGCCAGCTCCCACTCGATGCCGAGCGTGGATCTGGCCGAGCTGGCGAACTCGATCGGCACCGCGCACCTCCTGGTCGACTGAGCAGATTCTTGCAGAGCGTGCCTGGCAGGGGCAGATTCGGTCAGCTTCCGTGGAGCCACTGCCATGTCCGGTTCCCGCGGGTTCGGTGTCGGAGGCCGGAACTACCGTTGAGGAGTGCAGCGATCCGCCCCCAGGGCATCTGTCCTCGTCCTCGTCGCGATCGTCGTGACGGTGCTCGCCTGGGCGAGCGCCTTCCTCGTCATCCGCGGGGCGGGTCTGCACTTCTCCGCCGGTGCGCTGGCGCTCGGCCGGCTGCTCGTCGGCGCGGTCGCACTGAGCGTGCTCCAGCTCGGGCGCAAGTGGGTGCGCCCGACCGGGCGGGACCTGCTGTTTCTCGCGCTGTTCGGCCTGCTGTGGTTCAGCGCCTACAACGTGGCCCTCAACTTCGCCGAGCAGACGCTCGACGCGGGCACCACCGCGATGATCGTGAACATCGGCCCGATCCTCATCGCGCTCGGCGCCGGGCTGTTCCTCGGCGAGGGGATTCCGAAGTGGCTCGCGATCGGCGCGGGCGTCGCGTTTCTCGGCGTCGTCCTCATCGGCATCGGGGTCGGCGGGGGATTCGGCGACGGCACCGGCGTGCTCTGGTGCCTGGTCGCAGCGGTCACCTACGCCGCCGGTGTGCTGTTCCAGAAGCCGACGCTGCGGCGCCTGCCTGCGATCCAGGCCACCTGGCTCGGTTGCATCGTCGGCGCGGTCGCCTGCCTGCCGTTCACCGGCGACCTCCTCCGCGACGCCGCCGACGCACCCGCCGCTGCACGGTGGGGAATGGTGTACCTGGGTGTCGTCCCCACGGCCATCGCCTTCACCACGTGGGCGTACGCGCTCTCGCGGATGCCCGCGGGGCAACTCGGCGTGACGACGTACATCGTCCCGCCGCTGGTCATCGTGTTCGGTGCACTGTTCTTCGGCGAGATCCCCGCGCTCCTCGCGATCATCGGTGGCGCCGTCTGCCTCGCCGGGGTGGCGCTGTCGCGGCGACGGAGCGTCGCCAGACCCGAGCGGCCCGCCGTGGTCCGCGAGCCCGCTGAAAATCTGCCACAATAGTCTGTCGAGTCTGCGCGCGCCCGACCCTCTAATCAGGCCCCGCGGACCCCATCAGAGCTTTCCTGCCGGTGTGCCCCCACGCGCTCGGCGAGCAGTTCAATCCGACCAAATCACACAGGAGAATTGTGGCCGTCAAGATCCGTCTGAAGCGCCTCGGGAAGATCCGGGCACCCTACTACCGCATCGTCGTCGCCGACTCGCGCACCAAGCGCGATGGTCGCGTGATCGAGGAGATCGGAAAGTACCACCCGACCGAGGAGCCCTCGCTCATCGAGGTGAACTCGGAGCGCGCGCAGTACTGGCTGAGCGTCGGCGCCCAGCCGACCGAGCAGGTGCAGGTGCTGCTGAAGCTCAGCGGCGACTGGGGCACCTTCAAGGGCGAGAAGGGTGCGAAGAGCACCATCCGCACCCCCGAGGCGAAGGCCGCCTTCTCGGCCGACGAGAAGAAGCAGCCGGTGCTGAAGCCCAAGGCTGCGGAGCCCGCCCCCGAGGCGACCGCAGCTCCGACCCCGGTCGAGGCCGACGCCGAGGCCGACGCCGCGGTGGTCGACGCCGCGGACGCTTCGCCCGTCACCACGCAGGAGACGCCCGAGGCCGTCGACAACAGCGCGGTGGACGCGGTGCACGCCGCGGACACCGACAAGGCGTAGTTCGTGCTCGCAGCCGCTCTTGAGCACCTCGTCAAGGGGATCGTCGATCACCCGGACCAGGTGCAGGTCGTCGCCAAGGATTCGCCGCGCGGCGAGGTGCTCGAGGTTCACGTGAACCCCGAGGACCTCGGCCGGGTGATCGGCCGGTCCGGCCGCACCGCGAAGGCACTCCGCACGCTGGTCGGCGCCCTCGCCGACGGCAAGCGGGTGCGAGTCGACGTCGTCGACTCCGACGCCTGACGTGGCTCGGCCATCCGTGCCGAACCCGGGCAAGACGCAGTTGCGGGTGGGCAGACTGCTGAAGGCCCACGGGCTCAAGGGCGCCATCAAGCTCGAGCTCTACACCGACGACCCGGAGCGGCGCTTCATTCCAGGCGCGGTGTTCTCGCTGCAGGTTCCGACGACGTCCCCGTGGCATGGCAAGACGCTGGAGCTGACCGAGCTCCGCTGGTACAACACGCATCCGGTCGGCTTCTTCAAGGACGTCTCCGACCGCACGCAGGCCGAGTCGCTGGTGAAGGCGATCCTCTGGATCGATCAGGACGCCACCGAGCTGCCCGAGGAGGAGGACGCCTGGTACGACCACCAGCTGGTCGGCCTGACCGTGCTCCGCGAGGGCGAGAAGGTGGGCGTGGTCGCCCGGGTGGATCACCTGCCCGCGCAGGACCTGCTCGCCGTGGACACCGGTGACCGTGAGGTGCTCGTTCCGTTCGTGAAGGCGATCGTGCCCGCGGTCGACCTCGAGGCCGGCACCGTGACGATCACCCCGCCGGATGGCCTGTTCGAGGAGCTGGCGGACGAGGACGACGAGACCGGCGCGCCGAAGCCGGTCGAAGCGTCCGATGCCCGGGCGTCCGCCGACGATGCCGGGAGCCCCGGCGACACCCCGGCCGCTTCGTCCGGTCCGGGCTCCGACACCGCGCAATGACTCAGGGCGGCGTCGCACCGGGCTCTCCGGCGTTCGACGCCGTTCTCCTGGCCGGCGGGCGCGCATCGCGGCTCGGCGGGCTGGACAAGCCGGCGTTGCGATTCGGCGGGCGCTCACTGCTGGCTGCCGCCGTCCACGCCGTGCGGGATGCCGAGTCGATCGTCGTCGTCGGACCCGAACGGGACCTCCACGAGGTCGGGGAATCGACCCGCTCCCGGTTGACGTTCACCCGCGAGGACCCGCCCTTCGGCGGGCCCGCCGCGGCACTCGGCGCGGGCCTCGATGCGCTGGGTGCGGACGCCGCACCCTCGGTCGTGGTGCTCGCGGCCGATCAGCCGAACGCGCCCGCAGCGGTCGAGCGCCTGCTCGCCGCCCGCGACGGCGGCGACGGCGTGCTCGCGGTCGACAGCTCCGGACGGCGTCAGTACCTGCTTGCGAGGTACCGTTCGGAGGCGCTCCGCGACCGGCTCATGCGGCACCGCAGAGGCGGCTCGCTGACGGGGTCATCGCTGCGGAATCTGATCGACGGACTGGACCTCGCTGAGGTTGTGCTGACCGATGATCTGTGCTCGGATGTCGACACCGAGGAAGACGCCCGGCGCTTCGGGATCCGGCTTCCTTCGAGCAGACCCGAGGGGCACGGTTCGAGCATGACCACACGGCACCCGGCGGAACTGGACGACTGGGCCAGGCGCCTGATCGAGGCGCTCGGCATCGAGCTGGACTCCGTGGACATCGACCTCATCCTCGACGTGGCGCGCGACTCCGCCCACGCGGTGATGCGTCCCGCCGCTCCGGTGACCACGTTCCTCGTCGGCTACGCGGCGGCCGCGGCCGGCGGCGGAGCGGAGCAGATCGAACGGGCGAGTCGCATCGCGCAGCAGCTGTCGGGCACCGGCGACCACCTGCCGTGAGCGTCACCTGGGACGCCGCTCGCGAGCTTGCGTACACCACCGGCCGATCGGTCCAGATCCCGACGGAGAAGGTCCGCGTCGACCGGGCGGTCGGGCGGGTCGCCGCCGCGGCGCTGAGCGCGCTGGTGCCGCTGCCCACCACCGACGTGAGCGCAATGGACGGCTGGGCCGTGGCGGGCGAGCCGCCATGGACGCTGGGAGACCCCGTGCCGATGGGGAGCCGTCCGGATGCCGAACCCTTCCCGGCGGGCACCGCGCGCGCGATCCCGACCGGCGCCGCGGTTCCGGCGGGTGCCAGCGGCGTGCTCCGCGCCGAGCACGGCCGGGTGTGGCCCGGCGCCCACGGCACGGTCCTCGAGCCGTCGGACGACGCGCCGCCGGTGTCCGGCGCGAACGTGCGGCGCCGCGGCGACGAGCTGGATGCCGGGACCCCGCTGTTCCCGGCCGGGACCCTGCTGACGCCGCCTCGCGTCGCCCTCGCGGCGGCGACCGGGCACGATCGGCTGCCGGTGATGGCGCTTCCTCGGGTGGCGGTGCTGGTGTCGGGTGACGAGGTGGCCGCCGCGGGGGAGCCGGCACCCGGCACCGTTCGAGACGCCCTGGGCCCCGTGCTGCCGTGGCTCATCCGTTCCGCAGGCGGCACGACCTCGAGCCCGGCATACCTTCCCGACCGCCTCGACGACACGGTCGTTGCGCTGGCTGCAGCGACCGTTGACCTGGTCGTGGTCACCGGCGGCAGCTCCCACGGCCGGGGCGACCAACTGCGCCACGCGATCCAGTCGTCGGGCGGGGAGATGCTGGTCGCGAGCGTGCAGATGCGGCCCGGTCATCCCGTCGTGCTTGCGCTCACCTCGGATCGCCGCCCGATCCTGGGCCTCCCCGGCAATCCCTTCGCCGCGTTCGCGGCTTTTCTCAGTTTCGGTGTCCCGCTGCTCCGGGGTGCGCTCGGCCTGCCGCTGGGCGAGCTGGAGTCCGTGGACGCTCCCGAGATCGTGGCGCAGGTCGCCCCAACAGCACGGGGGAACGCCGTGATCGTGCCGGTCACCTGGCACGCCGGGGCTGCGCGCCCCGTGGAGTGGCGCGGCTCGGCGATGCTCCGCGGCGTCGCCGAGGCCGACGGGCTGCTCGTCGTGGAGGCCGGCGACGGCGCGCCCCGGGTTCGCCGGCTCGGCCTGCCCTGGTGAGATCCCGGCGCCTCGCCGGTTGAGGAGCGCCCGCCGAAGCGCGTATCGAAACCACGGGGGTCTCGATGCGGCCGCTCGCGGCCTGCTCAACCCGCGACCGGCACCTCCTGCGGGTCGGCGAAGCGGCTGAGCAGCTCGCCGATCCGCCGCTTGCAGCCCCCGCATCCCGTGCCCGCCCGGGTGTCCTTGCCGACGCAGGCGACCGTGGTGCTGCCGCTCGCCACCGACTCCTCGATCGCGGCAACGGTCACCCCGTTGCACCAGCACACCGTCGCCGTGGGGGCGAACACGTCGGAGGCGGAGGCGGTCGCCGAATCGGGCCCATCCAACCGCAGCAGGATCGAGCGATCGGACGGCAGCTCGCTGCGCCGCTCGAACAGCATCGCCAGCTCCGCCGCGGTCCGCGGCATTCCGACGCACACGAACGCCTCGAGCACCCCGCCTCGGGTCACCATCTTCACGTAGCGGCCGTGCTCCGGATCCGCCCACTGGGCGACGCTCCGCCGCCCGGGGTCGTGCCCCTGGCAGCGCGGCGGCTCCTCATCCCACGGCTCTCCTGCGACATCGCCCGCCGCGACGACGTCGACTCCCTCCGCCTTGAGCATCACGATCGGCACTCGCTCCGCAGGCGGCGCAGCCTCCGCGACCCGGCCCCGCACCTCATCTGCGAAGCGCTCGGCGAGCCAATCGGCCTGGGCCCAGCCGGGTCCGATCAACCCGGACGGGGTGCCGGGCAGCACCTTCTGGAGCCGCAGCTCTTCGGTCGGCTCGAGTACCTGAGCGCAGTCGCCGATCGCGTAGACGGCGTCGTCGGACCAGGATCTGAGGTCGCGTCCGACGACGATCCCCGCCCCGACGCGGAGGCCGGCGAGGATGGCGAGATCGGTGCGGGCGGACACGCCGCAGGAGAGCAGCAGCAGGTCACCGGGGATCTTCTTGCCGTCCGCGGTGGTCAGGAAGCCGAAGTGCGGGGTGGCGTCGTCCCCGTCGGTGCGGAATCCGATCGCCTCCGCCCGGCTTTGGCCGATCACGGTCACGCCCGCGCGGCGGAGTGCGGCGGCGAGCACGGTTCCCCCGCCGCGGTCGAGGTTCCGGGGCATCGGCACGGGGCCGTGGTGCACCACGCAGACCTCGGCCCCCTCCCGAGCCGCGGCGAGCGCGATCTCGAGCCCGAGCACGCCGGCGCCGAGTACCACGATCCGCTTCGCGTCCCGGACGACGCCGCGCACCGTGTCGGCGTCCGCGAGGTCCCGCAGCACGGTGACGCCCGCCGGCAACGGGTCGTCGCCGGAGAGCAGCGTCGAGCCGTACTTCTCGAGTGTTCTGCTGTCGCGCCGGATCTTCTGCACCCCGTCGAGGGTGGGCACGTTGGCGCGGGCGCCGGTGGCGAGCACCAGCCGGTCGTAGGGGAACTCCTCACCGGTCGCGAGCTGCACCGTGCGGCCGGCGCGGTCGATCGCCGTCACGCCGGTGCCGAGCCGTACCACCACACCGGCGCCGGCGAGCTCTCCACTCGAGGCGACGGTCATCGTCTCCAGGTCGGTGTGCCCGACGGCGTAGTCGGCGACCAGCACGCGGTTGTACGCGTCCACGGGCTCGAGGCCGACGACCGTCAGCGCGATCCGCTCGGCCCGCACCTCCGGAAGCAGCTGCTCGGCGAACCGGGCGCCCACCGGTCCGAACCCGACGAGGACGACGCGCTCCGCGGCCATCATGCCTGCACCTCGACGCGTGCGGCTCGCACGTGGACGGCGGCCGTCTTGAAGTCCGGCATCCCGGAGATCGGGTCCGTCGCGTCTTGCGTGAGGAGATTCGCCGACGCGTCGCCGGGGTAGTGGAATGGCAGGAAGACGGTGTCGAGGCGGATGTCGGCGCTGACGCGGGCGGGGAGCACCATCACGCCCCGGTCGTTTCGGAGCTCGACCGGCTGGCCGTCGGCGACGCCGATGCGGGCCGCCGTCGCGGGGTGCAGCTGCGCGAAGGCCTCGGGCTGGGCGTCGTTCAGCTCCGCGACCCGCCGCGTCTGAGTGCCCGACTGGTACTGCTCCAGCAGGCGCCCGGTGATCAGCGTGAGGGCGCCGTCGCGATGCAGCTCCTCGGCCTTCGGGCGCGGCGTCACCGGCACGAGCACGGCGCGCCCGTCCAGGGTGAAGAACCGGTCGGCGAAAAGTCTCGGTGTGCCCGTCGATCCTGGCGGGTAGGGCCAGAACGCCGGCGCGCCGGAGTCGAGCAGTTCGTAGCTGAGCCCCGAATAGTCGGCGATCCCGCCGGCCGATGCGCGGCAGAGCTCGTCGAAGACGGCGCTCGCGTCGCTGTCGAACCGTGCGGGCGAGCCGAGTCGCCGCGCCAGCTCCGATAGGATCCACAGTTCGCTGCGCACGCCGCCCGGCGGCTGCGTGGCCTGCCGGCGGCGGATCACCCGGCCCTCGAGCGAGGTCATCGTGCCCTCCTCCTCCGCCCACTGCGTCACGGGCAGCACGACGTCGGCGAGGGCTGCGGTCTCGGAGAAGAAGATGTCGCTCACGACCAGCAGATCGAGGCTCGCGAGGCGTTCCCGCACCGGACCCGCGTTCGGCGCCGAGACCACGACGTTCGAGCCGTGCACCAGCAGGGCCCGGATGCCGCCGGGCACGCCCAGCTGCTCGAGCAGCTGTACCGCGGGGATGCCGGGGCCAGGGATCGACGACTCGTCGACGCCCCAGACGGCGGCGACGTGCCGACGGGCGGCCGGATCGGTGATCCTGCGGTAGCCCGGCAGCTGATCGGATTTCTGTCCGTGCTCGCGCCCGCCCTGCCCGTTGCCCTGCCCGGTCAGTGTGCCGTAGCCGGAGCCCGGCCGCCCGGGGAGGCCGAGCAGCAGGGCGAGATTGATGGCGGCGGTCGCGGTGTCGGTGCCGTCGACGTGCTGCTCGACGCCGCGTCCGGTGAGGATGTAGGTGCCCGCCCCGGAGGCGAGCCTGCGGGCCACCTCCCGCAGCTGCGCAGCGGGGACGCCGGTGGAGGCTGCGACCCGCTCCGGGTACCACGTGCTGACGCTCCTGCGGACCGCCGCGAATCCATTCGTCCTGGTCGCGACGAACGCGGCGTCGTACAGCTTCTCGGCGAGCACGATGTGTGTGAGACCGAGCAGCAGGATCAGGTCGGTGCCCGGGGCGGCCTGCAGGTGCATGCCGCGACCCTCCTCGGTGAGCCGCACCGTCGCCGACCGCCGCGGGTCGACCACGATCAGCCCGCCCGCCGCCTGCGCCCCGGCGAGGTGCCCGAGAAAGGGCGGCATCGTCTCCGCCACATTGGTGCCGAGCAGCAGGATCATCGCTGCTCCGTCGAGGTCCTCGACTGGGAAGGGCAACCCCCGGTCGACGCCGAACGCCCGATTGCCGGCGGCCGCGGCGGACGACATGCAGAACCGGCCGTTGTAGTCGATCCGGCTGGTGCCGAGCGCAGTGCGGGCGAACTTGCCGAGCGCGTACGCCTTCTCGTTCGTCAGCCCGCCGCCGCCGAAGACGCCGACCGCATCCGTCCCGGACTCGACCCGGATCGCGGTGAGCGACTCCGCGATCCGGTCCAGCACCATCTCCCACGCGGCCTCCCGGAAGCCGCCGTCGGCGGTCCGGACCAGCGGCGCCGTGAGGCGCTCGGGGGAGTCGAGCAGCTCGGCGGCGGTCCAGCCCTTCTTGCAGAGCCCGCCGCGGTTCGTCGGGAAGTCGCGGCCGGAGACGGTCAGCAGCGGACGCCGTCCGCCGGTCGCGTCGTGCGGTGCCGGGTTGAGCGTCATGGCGCACTGCAGCGCACAGTACGGGCAGTGGGTGTCCGTGTGCACTGCGGTGCTGCTCATGGCGTCCTTCCGGGGGAGTGCTGGGTGGTGCGACGCGTCAGATGCGCTGACCGGCGAGCGACGAGTTCCGCCGCAGGTAGACCACCGAGGTGATCGCCATGAACAGCACGTATGCGCCGACGAAGCCGTAGAAGGCGTGAACGTAGCTGCCGGTGGCGCCGTGCGAGAGGTTCAGCACCTGCGGGATCACGAACCCGCCGTACGCGCCGATCGCGGAGATGAGGCCGAGCGCCGCCGCGGCCTTCCGCTGGGTGCTCACATCGCCGCTGCTGGTGTGCGCCGACCGGGAGCCGCCGCGCGCGGCGAAGACGCTCGGGATCATCCGGTAGGTGGAGCCGTTGCCGACGCCGGAGGCGACGAAGAGCAGCAGGAAGCAGCCGAGGAACAGCCAGAAGCTGCCGAGTGGGAGTGTCCAGACGACGGCGAGGGCGCCGACCGCCATCACACCGAACGCGGCGACGGTGACGATCGCGCCGCCGAACCGGTCGGCGAGCTTCCCGCCGTACGGCCGGGAGAGCGATCCGACCAGCGCGCCGAGGAAGGCGAGCGACAGCGATGCCTCGCCGACGGAGAAGCTGGAGAAGCCGGGGAACGAGTCCGCGATGAGCTTCGGGAAGACGCTGGCGAAACCGATGAAGGAGCCGAACGTGCCGATGTAGAGCACGGCAAGGATCCACAGGTGCGGCTCGCGGAGCGCCGCGGCCGAGCCCGCGAAGTCCGCCTTCGCCGACGAGAGGTTGTCCATGTACCGGTAGGCGCCGAACATCGCGAGCAGGATGAACGGCACCCAGATCCAGCCGGCGAGCGGCAGGTTGAGGGTGGCGCCGGCGCCGATGGTCACCGCGATCGGCACGACGAACTGGGCGACGGACGCGCCGAGGTTGCCACCCGCCGCGTTGAGGCCCAGCGCCCATCCCTTCTCGCGCAGCGGGTAGAAGAAGGTGATGTTCGACATGGAGCTCGCGAAGTTGCCGCCGCCGACTCCGGCAAGCGCGGCGACGCCGACGAGGACTGCGAAGGGGGTCGCCGGGTTTGTCACGACGATGCCGAGCGCGATGGCCGGAATCAGCAGCAGACCGGCGGAGACGATGGTCCAGTTGCGGCCGCCGAATTTCGCCACCATGAAGGAGTACGGGAACCGCAGTGTGGCGCCGACGAGGCTCGGGATCGAGATGAGCCAGAACGTCTCGGTGGTCGAGAGCACGAAGCCGGCGCCCGGCAGCATCACGACGACGATGCTCCAGAGCTGCCAGACCACGAAGCCGAGGAACTCGGCGAAGATCGACCAGCGGAGGTTGCGGCGCGCGATGCCGCGTCCCTCGCGGTTCCACTGGCCGACGTCTTCAGCATCCCAGTTGTCGATCCACCGGCCGCGCCGGCGGACGAGCTCGAGGTGTTCGGTCTCGGTGGTCGGGGAGATGCGCGGGTCGAGCGGCGGTGCGGTGAGTTCCGTGGTCATGCCTGCTCCAAGCTGTCGGGGAATCCGCACCGTCGAGGAGTCCGGGAGATCGTTGATCGGATGGCGCGTTCGCCGTCGTGGTCCCGACGCTATAGAGCCCGTGTTTCGGTCCCGGGTGCGGGGCGTTAACGGTTGATCACCTGTCCCTCACACCCCCGCGGGGTGGCCGCAAGGTCCGCGTCACACCGAAGTCACGAGCGCGCCGGGGTGGGTGAGACTGTGCCGGGATGCCGGCGGGCGGTCAGACGTCGAGGCGGTAGCCGCGCTTCACGACGGTGCTGATCAGGCCCGGCAACCCGAGCGTCGACCTCAGCCGGCTCATCGTCACCTCGAGGGCGTGCTCGTCGGTGGTGCCGGGCATCCCCGCGGCGAGCGCCCTGCGGGAGACTACCGCGCCGCGCGCACGCGCAAGGGTGCGGAACATCGCCAGCCCCGAGGGGGAGAGCTGCACGCGCTGGTCCGGCAGGTCGACGACACCGCCGCGGACGGAGATCACGCCGTGCCGGGTCTCGACCCGGATCACGCAGTGCTGCTCGAGGTGCTCGCAGACCAACCGGATGAGGGCGCCCATCCGGAACCGCTCCGGCACGATCGGCGCGATGCCCGAGGCCAGCAGTGGCGCCGCGGTCACCGGCCCGACGGCGGCGGTCAGCACATCGCCGCGCAGCGCCTCCGCCACGGCGGCATCCATCCGGAGCGCCTCGGCGGCGGAGAACAGCGCATCGACGGCGGGTGCGCTGGTGAACGTGACGACGTCGAGAGTTCGCGCGACGATCGCCTCGAGCAGCTTCTGCACGCGGTCGTCAGTGTCTTCGGGGTTCACCCAGCGGTACGGCGCCACGGTGAGCACCTCATCACCCGCGGCACGCAGCCGCTCCAGCTGCGACTCGTCGGTGTAGCCGTGCTGCTGCACGGCGATGGTCCGCGCGCCCGGGTACTCCGCCAGCACCTTGTCGACGAGCGACTTGGTGGTCTCCTCGTCGCTCATCCCGACATCGTCGAGGCCGGCCGCGCGGATCGCGCCGCGCGCTTTCGGGCCGCGGACGAGGATCGCGGTGCCGGCCAGCGCGTCGAGCAGCTCGTGCCCGAGCCCGGCGGCGTCGGCGACCTCGAACCAGCGCCGGATGCCGTACGACGTCGTGGCGAGCAGCACGTCGGGCTTCGCCTCGACGATCCGCCGAGTGTCTTCGATGAGTGGCTCGTCGTGTTGAGCGTGGGCGATGTGCAAGGTCGGCGCATGGAGCACTGTGGCGCCGCGACGCTCGAAGGCGTCGATGAGGTCCTCGCTCCGGCGGTCGCTCGTCACGCCGATCCGGAAGCCCGCGAGCTGGTCGGGCCGGAAGCCGGGGACCGGTGCCGGCGGGGCCTCGCCAGGAATCATCCGAGGGCCGCCACCCGCTCAGCCCGCTGCATCAGCTCGGTCGCACCGAGGTCGCCGGAGAACGCCAGCTCGACGACCCGGCCGATCACGATGACCGCGGGCGAGCTCACGCCGGCGAGCGATGCGGCCTGGACGATCGTGCCGAGGTCCGCGATCGTGGTGCGCTGTTGCGGGCTGAAACCGCGCTCGATGATTGCGACGGGCATGTCGGCCTCCATGCCGTGCCGCTGCAGGCCGAACGCGAGCGGCGGCAGCGTGCCGACGCCCATCAGCACCACGATCGTGCCGCCGAGGCCGGCGAGATGCTCGAGCTCCGGCTCGGTGAGGGGCACGTGGCCGCTCACAACGGTGAAGAGGCGGCTGACACCGCGGTGGGTGAGCGGGATGCCGGCCGTCGCGGGCACGGCGACGGCGCTGGTCACGCCGGGGATGACCCGGACCGGGATTCCGGCGCGGTGGCAGGCGAGCACCTCCTCGCTGCCGCGTCCGAAGATGTACGGGTCACCGCCCTTGAGCCGCACCACGTTGGCGCCGGCCCGGGCGTGCTGAACGATCTCCGCCTCGATGCCGGCCTGGTCGATGGGGTGGTGCCCGGGTGTCTTGCCGACGTTGATCAGCGTCGCATGCGGGGCGAGCTCGGACAGCACGGAGTGCGGGGCGAGCCGGTCGTAGAGCACGACATCGGCCGAGCGCAGGGCGGCGGTCGCCGCGACGGTGAGCAGCCCTTCGTCGCCTGGGCCCCCTCCGACGAGCGTGACCGTGCCGGCTTCGGTCATCGCGCTCCTTCCCTCACAGGAAGGGTAGGTCCGAGGAAGACGGCCTCCCCTCGCGAGACCTCCTCCCGCGTAGCAGGGCGTAACTGACCGCGCTCCTCGACGCGCGCGACCGTCGGATCGGCAGTGGTCGGCGCGTTGACGAACGGACGGAACTTGCGCAGACGGTCGGGGTCGGCGAGGGTCGCCGCCCACTCGTCCTCGTAGTTCTCGACGTGCTTCGCCATCGCCTGCTCGAGTTCGTCGGCGAGGCCGAGCGAGTCGTGCACCACCACATCGCGGACGTGGTCGAGGCCGCCGTCGAGGTCCTCCATCCACCGGGCGGTCCGCTGCAGCCGGTCGGCCGTGCGGATGTAATACATCATGTAGCGGTCGATGTACCGGATGAGGGTCTCGTCGTCGAGGTCGGCGGCAAGCAGCTGACCGTGGGCGGGCTGGAAGCCCCCGTTGCCGCCGACGTACAGGTTCCAGCCCTGATCGGTGGCGATCACGCCGACATCCTTCCCCCGCGCCTCCGCGCACTCCCGGGCGCATCCGGAGACGCCGAACTTGAACTTGTGCGGCGCACGCAGTCCCCGGTAGCGCAGCTCCAGCTGCACCGCCATGCCGACCGAGTCCTGCACCCCGTACCGGCACCAGGTGGAGCCGACGCAGCTCTTCACGTTCCGCAGCGACTTGCCGTACGCCTGCCCGGACTCCATCCCCGCGTCGACGAGCCGCTTCCAGATCTCCGGCAGCTGGTCGAGTCGGGCGCCGAACATGTCGATGCGCTGACCGCCGGTGATCTTCGTGTAGAGCCCGAAGTCGGTGGCGACCTGCGCGATCACGGCCAGCTTCTGCGGGGTGATCTCGCCGCCAGGAATGCGCGGGACGACGGAGTACGTGCCGTCCTTCTGCATGTTGGCGAGCGCCCGGTCGTTGGTGTCCTGCAGCCGGCCGCGTCCGCCATCCAGGATGTAACCGTCGTGCTGGCTGGCGAGGATCGAGGCGACCGCGGGCTTGCAGACGTCGCAGCCGCGGCCGGTGCCGAACCGGGCCAGGATCTCGTCGAAGGAGCGCAGCTCCAGCACCCGCACCGACTCGAAGAGCTCCTGCCGGGAGAGGGCGAAGTGCTCGCAGAGCGCCCGGGAGATCGCGATGCCGGACTTCGTCAGCTCCGTCTCGAGCAGCTTCTTCACGAGCGGCACGCAGGAGCCGCATTGGGTACCCGCCCGGGTGCAGGCCTTCAGCGCGCCGAGCTCGGTGCAGGCGTCGCCGTGGACACCGTTGATCGCATCCCGGACGCTTCCGGCAGCGACGTTGTTGCAGGCGCAGACCAGCGCCGAGTCGGGCAGGTCGTCCCCGGCGGGTGGCTCCATCCCGGATGCCGAAAGATACGCCGCCGGCTCCGACGACAGCTCGCTGCCGAGCAGGGGACGCAGGGACGCGTACGGTGAGGCGTCGCCCACGAAGATGCCGCCGAGCAGCGTCTTCGCATCGTCGGTGAGCACCAGCTTCTGGTACAGCCCGCGTGCGGGATCGGCGTAGACGATCTCGAGGCAGTGCTCGGTGCGGCCGAGGGCGTCACCGAAGCTGGCGACATCCACGCCGGAGAGCTTCAGCTTCGTGGCGTCGTCGATGCTCGTGAACTCCGCGGCGCCGCCGAGCAGCCGGTCGGCGACCACCTCGGCCATCGCATTCGCCGGCGCGACCAGGCCGGTGCAGCGACCCTCGAAACAGGCGACCTCGCCGATCGCCCAGACGTCCTCGAGCGATGACCTGCAGTCGGTGCCGATGACGATGCCCCCGCGCGGGCCGAGCTCGATCCCGGCTTCCCGGGCCAGCTCGTCGCGCGGGGTGATGCCGATGGCGAAGATGACGAGATCAGCGGCGATCTGCTGCCCGTTCGTGAACTTCACGCCGGTGACGAGGCCATCCTCCGAGATCACCTTTTGCGGGCGTGTGCCGAGGTGCAGGCCGATGCCCTGCGCGGAGATGATCCGCCCCAGTGCGCGCCCGGCACCCTCATCCAACTGCGCGGACATCAGCCAGCCGCCGGAGTGCACCACGCTGGCGTCGGCGCCACGGCGGGCGAGCCCACCGGCCGCCTCCAGACCCAACAGGCCGCCGCCGGCGACCAGCACCCGCGCCGGACGCCCGAGCCGGACTGCCAGCTCGTCGACCTCGCGGGAGAGCGAGTCGACGTCGTCGATGGTGCGGTACACCGTGCAGAGCTCCCGGCCGATGATGTCGGGCACGGGCGCGGAGGAGCCCGTCGCGAAGACGAGGTCGTCGTAGCGGAGCGTGCGTCCGGCAGACGTGGTGACGGTGCGGGTGGCCGCGTCGACCGACTCGGCGCGCTCGCCGAGGAGCAGGCGAATGTGCTCGTTCTCCCAGATGCCGCTCGGCTGCAGCGTCAGGTCGGTGTTCTGCTCGAGGCGCCTGCTGAGCGCGACGCGGTCGTAGGGCAGGTGCCGCTCCTCGCAGATCACAGTCACGTGCAGGGCACGCTCCCCGTCCCTGCTGTGCAGGGCGTCGGCGAGCCGGTGCGCAGCGGGGCCGCCGCCGATCACCACGACTTCCCGGCGATCAGCGGGCGCCTGGTCGAGAGGGCTCACGCTCATGACCCGTTCCTTCCGTCGGACGCCTTGAGCGTAGAGGGGAGGGATTTCGCCGCCGTTTCCCGCATGTATCGGGGAGTTGTCTTCGGCCCCACAGCGACCCCGGTGAAGTGTGAGGGCGGTTTCACACGGGCGAAACATCCGCTTGGTCTGGCCGAAACAGGGCCGCCATACCGTGGGGCACAGCTGGAAAGGCAGGACCCATGACTCTGACCGCAGTCGAACGCTCAAAGCCGACCTCGTCGAACGGCGCCTGGGAACGTGTGTGCGCCACATCGGACCTCGAGCCGGAGTGGGGCGAGGTGGCGCTCTTGGGCGCCCGGCAGGTGGCCGTCGTCAAGCTGGCCGAGGACGAGGTGTATGCCGTGAGCCACACCGACCCGCACACCGGCGCGAACGTCATGGCGCGCGGGATCGTCGGCTCGCGAGGCGACCGTCCGACTCTCGCATCACCGCTGCACAAGGAGGTCTACGACCTCGGCACGGGGGAGTGCTTCACCGACCCGAGCCTGTTCCTGCAGTCGTTCCGCACACGCGTCGTCGGCGGCTTCGTCGAGGTCGAGCTGGCCGAATGACGCTGCTCGCACCGGCTCGGGTCCGCACGAGCGTCGCACCGGCGCTCGTCGCCGTCTCGCACGGCACCTCGTCGCCGTTGGGGCAGCGGGCCGTGGCGTCGCTGGTCGCCGCGGTTCGGCTGACCGCGCGCGACCTCACCGTGTCCGCGGGCTTCGTCGACGTGCAGCAGCCGGATGTGCCGGCCACACTCGGTGCCCTGCCGCCGGAGCGGAGCGCCGTCACCGTGCCGCTGCTGCTCTCCGCCGGCTACCACGTGCACGTCGACCTCAGGCGTGCACTCGGCAAGGAACTCCGCCCCACCTCGCTCGCCGGCGCGCTCGGCCCAGATGAGCGTCTGGTCGATGTGCTGGTCCACCGGCTGCGCCAGTCCGGGCTTCGCCGGAGCGACCGGATCGTGCTCGGCGCCGCGGGATCCAGCGACGCCCGCGCCGTCGCGGACTGCGACGACATGGGCCGCAGGCTCGCCTCGCGGCTCGGCCGGCCCGTGACGGTCGGGTTCATCTCGGCGGCGAGCCCGCGACTTCCGGACGCCGTGGCGCGGGAGCGCGA
Source organism: Lysobacter korlensis (assembly GCF_042434515.1). Taxonomy (NCBI): domain Bacteria; kingdom Pseudomonadati; phylum Pseudomonadota; class Gammaproteobacteria; order Lysobacterales; family Lysobacteraceae; genus Lysobacter; species Lysobacter korlensis. Next base: position 598,729 of record NZ_JBHLTG010000002.1, on the reverse strand, counting down.
GCGGCACCCCGGAGCGCGGGTGGTCGTCAGCACCTACCTGCTCGCACCCGGGTATTTCGCCGACCTCGCCGCATCCTCAGGAGCGGACGTCACGACGGCGCCGCTGCTCGACGGACGAAGCGAACCGCACGCCCAGCTGGTGGACCTGGTGCTCGACCGCTACGACGAGGCGCAGCGCGACCGGTAGCGCGCCGACTCTGCCGGTCAGGAGAATCTGTGCTGGTCAGGAGAACTAGGGTCGGTGTGTGCGCATCGACATCGTCACCATCTTCCCCGAGTTCTTCTCGGTGCTGGACGTGTCGCTGCTCGGCAAGGCGCGGACCAGCGGGCTGCTCCGACTCGGCGTGCACGACCTCCGCGACTACACCCACGACCGGCACCGCACCGTCGACGACACTCCGTACGGCGGCGGTGCGGGCATGGTGATGCGCCCGGAGCCCTGGGGTGAGGCGCTCGACGACGTGCTTGCGTCGGAGCAGCGGGACCCTGCGGCGCCGCTGCCCGTGGTGGTGTTCCCGTCACCGGCGGGTGAGGTGTTCGCACAGACGACGGCCCGCGAGCTCGCGGGGGAGGAGCACCTCGTCTTCGCCTGCGGACGGTATGAGGGCATCGACCAGCGGGTCGTCGACCACACCGCCACCCGGGCCCGGGTGCGGGAGATCAGCCTCGGGGACTATGTGCTCAACGGCGGGGAGGTGGCAGCGATGGCGATGATCGAGGCCATCGGCCGACTGGTGCCCGGCGTAGTGGGGAACCCGGAGAGCCTCACCGAGGAGAGCCACGAGAACGGACTGCTCGAATATCCGAGCTACACCAAACCCGCGGAGTGGCGCGGCCTCACGGTGCCGCCGATCCTGCTGAGCGGCAACCATGGGGCGATCGCGCAGTGGCGGCACGGCCAGCAGGTTGAGCGCACCCGCCGCGTCCGCCCCGAGCTCCTCGACTGACCCGGCTTTCATCATTCAGGAGTCGGCGTGTTCTGAGTGACGACTGAAGGTCGCGGGGTCCCGCCGGCCGGGCGACATCCGTCAAGCAACCTCCTGAATGATGAACGTTCAGAGGCTGAGGCGGGCGATCGCGGCGGCGGACTGCTCGAGGAGCCGGGAGTTCCCCTGGCGGTACTGCACCGCCATGCCCGGATCGCCGGCTCGGCCGAGCCGCTCCACCGCCGCCGCCGTGTACCGCACCCGCCGCGCCACGAGATCCCGGAACTCCACCACGTCGCCGTGGTAGCCGTACCGGTCGAGCAGCATCCGCAGCCGACGGGGCCGCTCCGCGTCGAGCTCGGAGTCGTACAGCGGCACCCACGCGAACGCGAGATACGCGAGGTCCCACACCGGCTCCGCCGGCCCGGCGAAGTCCCAGTCGAAGAACCCGCGGATGCGGCCATCGCCCCAGGCCGCGTTGTGCGGCCCCGCGTCGTTGTGCGCCACGATCAGCCCGGGGCGCCAGACCTCCCCGAATCGCCACCGCGCCGAGGCGGGCGGCACGTACCCGGCGACGACCGAGTGGTATTCGCGAAGCCAGTCGACGGCGTCGAGCATCGCAGCCTCGGAGCGGGTCCACTCCGGCCACGGCTGATCGGTGGCGGTGTCGCCCGGCAGGAAGCTCAGCACCTCCCGCCCCCGCTCGTCGTAGCCGAGCGCCCGCGGGGCACGGTCGAACCCGACGCGTTCCAGGTGCGCCAGCAGGTCGTGCACCGCCGGTGTCCAGAACCCGGTGGACCGGCGCACCGTGTCGCCGACCCGCCAGGCTCCGCCCGAGCCGCCGCCGGGCAGCCGCTCGCCGTTCAGCAGTCGCTTCCCGTCACGCCGCCCGTCCTCGGGGATCCGGCCATCCCCGGGCTCACGACCCGGCGCGCTCCGTGAGCACCACCGGGCCGTCGTCGGTCACCGCGATGGTGTGCTCTGCGTGCGCCGCCCGGGAACCGTCGGCGCTGCGGAGCGTCCAGCCGTCCTTGTCGGTGTAGATCTCGTCGGTGCCCAGCATCAGCCACGGCTCGATGGCGAACACGAGTCCGGGGCGCAGTCTCATACCTCGTCCGGCGCGGCCGTTGTTGGGGATGTGCGGGTCGCCGTGCATGACGCGGCCGACGCCGTGCCCGCCGAAGTCCGTGTTGACGGAGAGACCGGCGGCCTGCGCGATGTCGCCGATCGCCGCCGAGATGTCACCCACCTTGTTGCCGGGCTGCGCCGCGGCGATCCCGGCGGCGAGCGCGCGCTCGCACGTCTCGATGAGCTTCAGGTCCTCGTCACGCGGGGTGCCGACGACGAGGCTCAGCGCGGAGTCCGCGACCCAGCCGTTCACCTTCGCGGCGAAGTCCAGCGAGAGCAGGTCGCCATCCCGCAGCTTGTAGTCGTGGGGGAGCCCGTGCAGGGCGGCGTCGTTCACCGATGTGCAGAGCACCTTGCCGAACGGCGATGCGCCGAACGACGGGTGGTAGTCGATGTAGCAGCTGTCCGCACCGGAGCTGCGGATCATGTCGTGTGCGAGCCGGTCGAGGTCCAGCAGGTTGACCCCCACGTCGGCGGCAGCGGCGGTCGCCGTGAGCACACTCGCGACGAATGCGCCGGCCGGCTGCATCTCCTCGATCTCGGCCGCGGTCCGGAGCTCGATCACGACGCGCTCCGCTCCGGGAAGGCCGCGGGAGCCCCGGCGGGCGCGATTCTCGTCGAACGACTGAACTGGATCACCTAGCGAAGATACCCTTAAGGCCATGTGGTACCGCAGAGCCGTCTTCTACGCAATGCTCGGGGCGGTCATCGTGCTGCCGGCGTGGCTGCTGGTGAGTCGCGGGATCATCTTCACCGACACCGGCTGGGACTTCCTCGGCTATCTGGTGCTCGCGCCGCTCCTCGCCGTGGCGCTCGGCATCGTGGCCGCCGTCGTGTGGGCACGCAAGTCGGTGCGCGCCACCCGCGCGGTCTCACCGCTCGACGCGGCGCTGCTGACCGCCTGGTATCTCTCGATCGCCCTGTACGGGGCATCCGGGGATGAGGGCGTCGCCACCGCGGTCGCCGTGGTGGGGGTGCTCCTCGCCGTGGCGAGCTTCTGGGCGGCCGTCTGGCAGCTGGTGCGGGAGACGCGTTCGAGACTCCGGAACATCGTGACGACGTTCGAGCAGCAGGCCATGCCGCGCGATGGGCAGGGGCCTGGCCAGAACGCCGGATCCGGGCCGGTCATCCGCATCGAGCCGCCGACCGACCGCCGGCCCTGACCGGTCACCGGCACCGGCCGACCCGTCCCGGATGCGCCGTGCTCGCGGGGCCCTGCCGACTATGGCAGAATGGTCGATTGTGCCTCAGCTCGGCTCTGCCACAGGGGAGCCGGCTCGCTTCGAGGCCCTTTTCCGTGTCGTGAACCACTGAACCCGCGTTCGACCTGTGGCGGTCGCAGAGAGCGAAAACCCATGCACATCCTCGATTCCGTCGATGCGGCCTCACTGAAGGCGGACATCCCCGACTTCCGCGCCGGCGACACCGTCAAGGTGCACGTGAACATCACCGAGGGCAGCCGCTCCCGCATCCAGGTCTTCCAGGGGGTCGTCATCGGGCGCTCCGGCGAAGGCGTCCGCGAGACCTTCACGGTCCGCAAGGTCAGCTTCCAGGTCGGCGTGGAGCGCACCTTCCCGGTGCACTCGCCGATCATCGACCACATCGAGATCGTGACCCGCGGTGACGTCCGCCGCGCGAAGCTCTACTACCTGCGCGCGCTGCGCGGCAAGAAGGCGAAGATCAAGGAGAAGCGCGAGTTCTGATTCGCGCGGTTCCGTACCAGACCTGAGCTCCCTGCATCGTAGGCTTGCAGGGAGCTCAGGGGTTTAAGTGTCAGAACAAGTGGAATCGACGCGGGCGGTCGCCGTCCGACGCGACCGTCAGCGCCGATCACGCAGTGCACGTCTCTTCGTCCGGGACATCCTGCTCATCTTCCTGGCGGCGCTCGTCATCTCCTTTCTGGTCAAGACATTTCTGATCCGCTCCTTCTACATCCCGTCCGAGTCGATGGAGGACACCCTCCAGCTGAACGACCGGATCATCGTCAACCAGCTGGTGCCCGAGCTGACTCCGGTCTCGCACGGCGACGTGGTCGTGTTCCGGGATCCCGGCGGATGGCTCACCCCGACCGTCGAGCCGGAGCAGAACTGGTTCGTCAGCGGCGTCGACGCGGTGCTCGCCTTCGTCGGCCTCAGCGCACCGGACAGCAACGACCACCTGATCAAACGCGTCATCGGGCTCCCCGGCGACACCGTCGTCTGCTGCAACGAGTTCGGCCAGCTCACCGTGAACGGCGTCTCGATCGACGAGAAGGCCTACGTGAAGCTGCCCGCGAACGCGTCGCAGGTCACCCGCGACACCTTCGAGGTCACCGTGCCAGACGACGCCCTCTGGGTGATGGGCGACAACCGCTACAGCTCCGCCGACTCCGCGTACCATCGCACCGAGCCGAGCGGCGGATTCGTGCCCATGGACAACGTGGTCGGGCGCGCACTGGTGGTCAGCTGGCCCATCAACCGGTGGCAGTGGCTCGACGACTACCCGTTCGTGTTCCGCGATGTCGAGAAGTCGGCTGAGTAGAGCGGGCGCCGGGGGAGCAGCATGACGGTCGCCGATCCGAATCTCCGCGTCGAGAAGGCGCTGCTCCGCGACGGAGCGCGCTTCATCATCGGCTGCGACGAGGTCGGCCGGGGGGCCATCGCCGGGCCGATCGGCGTCGGCGTCGCGATGATCGACGCTGCACCGAAGCGGATCCCGAAGGGTCTCCGCGACTCCAAGATGCTCAGCGAGGCGCGCCGGGAGGAGCTGTATCCGAAGGCTGGGCGCTGGGCCATGTTCTCCGCGGTCGGCCTCTCCAGCAACGAGGAGATCGATCGCCTCGGGCTCACCGCCGCGCTCGGGATGGCCGGCGCGCGGGCCATCGCCGCGCTGGCGGAGCAGGGGGCCCCGATCGATGACGCCGTGGTGATCCTGGACGGGCATTGGGATTGGCTGAACCCGGCGCTCGAGCGCCGGATGACGGTCAGGACCCGCATCAAGGCGGATCGGGACTGCGCATCCGTCGCCGCCGCATCCGTGCTGGCGAAGGTGCACCGGGACCGGATGATGATCGCGGCGCACGAGACCACGCCGGTGTACAACTGGGTGAGCAACAAGGGGTACGCCTCCAGCGCCCACTACGCCGCGATCGACCAGCACGGCCCGAGCGAGCTGCACCGTCTGACCTGGCTGCGCACCCCGTCGCTGCTCGACGAGATCTGGGACGAGGAGCTCGAACCCGTCCTGCAGGACTCGCAATAGTTCCCGTTTCGGCTCGATGTTCCCGCCGCGGCAGTCACATCGAGCCGAAATGGCAACAAATGGGGTGCGACCGGGAGACTCGCGCATCCGCTTCGGGCCCGCGACATAGACTTGTCGGGCCATGGATGACGACGACTTCGAAGACTACGACCGGGAGATGGAGCTCGCGCTCTACCGCGAGTACCGGGACATCGTGGGCCAGTTCCGCTTCGTCGTCGAGACGGAGCGCCGGTTCTACCTCGCGAACGAGGTCAAGCAGATCGTGCGCGAGATGGGCAACGACTTCTACTTCGAGCTCGAGATGCACGATGTCTGGGTCTGGGACGTCTACCGCGCCGACCGGTTCGTGAAGAACGTGCGGGTGCTGACGTTCAAAGACGTCAACGTCGAGGAGCTCACCAACCGGGAGCTGGAGCTTCCGAAGGAACTCGCGCTCGACGAGTAGCACTCACTGTCGCAGCCACCCGTCGAGCGGTGGTGTGGTCGTCGGACGGGACGTTCGGCCCTCGACGGATTCACTCGCCAGGCGTTCACTGGGATAGCCCGACCGGCCGTCGAGCGCCGGGGAGTGGAGGTCAGCATGGGTGAGGCGCGTGAGGCGATGGACCGGACCACAGCGGCCACAACGTCTGGGGACCGGACGGAGGTGGGCGGCTGCTATGCCGAGGACGCGGTGCTGAGCACCCCGGACGAAGGTGAGCTCCGTGGTCGTGACGCCGTTGCCACCTATCTGCTGCAGCTTCGCGAGGCGTTTCCGGACGGCGGGTACGAGCATCTCAACAAATATGAAGACAGCACGACGGCGATCGACGAGGGGTTCATCACGGGGACCCACACCGGAGTGCTGCGGCTGCCGTCGGGCGAGTCCATCCCGCCGACCGGGAGGCAGATCCGTGTGCGCAGCTGCGACATCGCGGAGGTGGCGAACGGCGTGATCACCCATCATCGCCTGTACTTCAACCCGGCGGACTTCGCCGAGCAGCTCGGTCTGGGCTAGCGAACGCTCCCGGAGGAGCGCTCAGCGTCGGACGAGGAGACCGGCAATCATCAGCCCGAGCCCGATCACGACCGGGACGGCTCCGCCGATCATCCCGGCCCACATCACCTCCCGGCCAGCCGGCGTCGTCCCGATCACCAAGGCGAGCAGCCCGATGAACAACCCGCCGCAGATGAAGCCGGCGCCGACGACCAGCAGTCGTCTGCGCAGGCTGAACTCGCGCTGGGCCATCGCTCAGACGCCGCGCGGATCGGTGGCGAGGATGCCCATCAGGATCGAGTCGACCCATTCGCCGTCCCAGTTCATCGTGTGCCGCTGACGGCCTTCGACCAGGAACCCGCACTTCTCGTAGACCCGCTGCGCGGCCGGGTTGAACGAGAAGACGTCCAGCGAGATGCGGTGCAGCCCCACGGTGTCGAACCCGTGGTCGAGCACCGCGCGGACGGCTTCCGTGCCGTAACCGCGTCCCCGCGCGGCGTCGCCGGACAGCGCGATCCGCAGGTTCATCGATTCGTTCTGCCCGTCGAGGTCGTTCAGCACCACCTCGCCGATGTGGGTGCCGTCCTCGAGCCGGATCACGGCCCAGTCGGCGCGGTCGTGCCGGTCTCCGAGGCCGGCGAGCCAGGTGCGGATCTGATCCTCGGTGAAGGTGCTCTGCGTGCCGGTGAGCCGCATCGACTCCTCGTCCTGGAGGGCGGCCCACGAGCCCTCGAAATGCTCCGGACCGAGCGGCTCCAGGCGGAGGCGCTCGGTGGTGAGTGTCGGAACGGTCGCGAAGACGTCGTCGGAAATCACCGGGACAGCGTAGCGACCTCTCGTCATGAAGCCACACCCGCCCAACGCACTCCACGGACGGTTCTGAACCGCGGGTGTACGAGGATGGATCCGCGACGCTCGATGCATGGCGGCGAAGGATGTGCTCGGGCGGCGGGGTGAGCGACTCGCCGAGGACTACCTGACCGGCGCCGGCCTCGTCATCCTCGACCGCAACTGGCGGTGCCCGCAGGGGGAGATCGACCTCGTCGCGCGGGACGGCGACGAACTGGTGTTCGTCGAGGTCAAGACCCGCGCGAGCACGGCCTTCGGCCACCCGCTCGAGGCCATCACCGCGGCGAAGCTGGCGCGGCTGCGGAGGCTGGCAGCCGCATGGTGCGCCGAGCACCAGTCCAGAGCGCGGGGCATCCGCCTCGACGCGGTCGCCGTGCTCGCCCCGCGAACCGGCGAGCCGGTGATCGAGCATCTGCGGCGGATCTTCTGATGCATTCACCCCGGAAGGCGCGCTGATGGCGGTCGCGCGCACGCACTCCGTCGCCCTCCTCGGACTCACGGGCGCCGTCGTCGAGATCGAGGCCGACATCTCCGGCACCCTGCCGGGGTTCACGCTCATCGGGCTTCCGGACAGCGCCCTTTCGGAGGCGCAGCATCGGGTGCGCGCCGCGGCGACGAACTCCGGCTGCGCGCTCACCTCGCACAAGCTCACCATCAACCTGTCGCCCGCGGCGCTGCCGAAGCACGGCTCGGGCTTCGATCTCGGCATCGCCATGGCCTGCCTGGCCGCGGCGGGGAACGTCGGCGCGGAGAGCGTCGACCGGGTGCTCCACCTGGGGGAGCTCGGCCTCGACGGCCGGCTCCGGCCCGGCGTCGGCGTCCTGCCGGCGGTGCTCGCCGCCGCGCGGGCCGGCTTCACGACCGTGATGGTGCCCGCCGGGAACGCGGATGAAGCCTCGCTGGTGCCGTCCGTCCGCGTGGTTGGGGTCGCGTCACTTCGCGACGCGGCCATCTGGCATGGCGGCGACTACGACCCGCGACCGGTGGACCCGCTCCTGCCGCCCGCGAGCACCGACTGCGAGACGCAGCCGGTGCTGGACCTCGCCGACGTGATCGGGAACGCCGACGCCGTGGAGGCGCTGCAGGTCGCCGCGGCCGGCGGTCACCACATGTTCCTGCTCGGCCCGCCAGGCGCAGGCAAGACGATGCTGGCGTCCCGGCTCCCGGGCATCCTGCCGCCGCTCGATGCCGATGCGGCCCTCGAGGTGACGTCGATGCGGTCACTGAGCGGGCTGCCCGTCGGGCGGGCGCTCATGACCACGCCGCCGTTCGAGAGCCCGCATCACACCGCCACGGCGGCCGCGCTGGTCGGCGGCGGCAGCGGCCAGATCCGGCCTGGCGCAGCAGCCAGGGCGAGCTGTGGTGTGCTGTTCCTCGACGAGGCACCGGAGTTCAGCAGCGCGGTGCTCGACGCCCTGCGGCAGCCGCTCGAGTCCGGGGTCATCTCGATCCACCGGGCCCGGTCGACGGCGCATTTCCCGGCACGGTTCCAGCTCGTGCTCGCAGCGAACCCGTGCCCGTGCGGCAACTACGGCGTGCGGGATGCCGAGTGCTCGTGCCCGCCGCAGGCCAGGCGGCGCTACCTGGGCCGGCTCTCCGGTCCGCTCCTCGACCGGATCGACATCCAGCTCCGGGTGCAGCGGATCACCAGCACCGCCCTGAAGCTCGGCGAGGCACCGACCGCGACCAGTGCTGCGGCCCGGCAGCGCGTGCAGGCGGCGCGCGCTGCTGCGGCGGACCGGCTGTCGGAGTCGCCATGGCGGGTCAACGGCGAGGTGCCCGGCAGCTGGCTCCGCGGACCGGGCCGCCGTCTTCCCTCGCCGGTGACCGCGGTGCTAGACCGCGCGCTGGAACGCGGCGGCATCACGATGCGCGGCTACGACCGTGTGCTGCGCGTCGCCTGGACCCTCGCCGACCTCGACTCGGCGACCTCCCCGACCGCGGACCATCTCGGCCGCGCTCTCTATCTGCGAAGGGCGATCTCGGCATGACTTTCTTCGGCGTTCAGGAGGCGATCGCCGCCCAGCTGGTGCGGACGGTCGCTGGGGCAGAGCTCGACCGAGCCGCGCTGGAGGAGCGGTTCGCGCGGGCGGCGTGGACGGGCATCGCCGAGCCGGGGGATGGCGCAGCCGGCGTGCTCGTCGGTGCCCTCGGGCCGAGCCGGGCGCTCACCGCGCTGATCGACCGGGTACCGCCCGAACAGCTCGGGGTCGAGGTGTCGGATACGGGCGGTCAGCTGGACACGGCGGACCTGACCGAGGCGGTCGCCCGCTGGCAGCCGCGGCTGAAGTCCGCGCTCGCGCTGCTCGCACTCCGCCAGGCCGGGCGCTACGGCATGCGGCTGCTCATCCCGGGCGACCCGGCTTGGCCGGACGGACTGGCGGATCTGGGCCCCCACGGTCCGCTGGCGCTGTGGGTGCGCGGGGACGTGTCCGCCCTCGATCGGCTGGCGCGCTCGATCTCGCTGGTCGGCGCCCGGGCGGCCACCGGCTACGGCGAGCACGTGGCCATGGAAGCGTCGGCCGGGCTGGTCGACCGCGGATTCGCGATCGTCTCCGGGGCCGCATACGGGATCGACGGGATGGCACACCGAGCGGCGCTCGCGAGCGCCGGCACCACGATCGCGGTGCTCGCCGGGGGATTGGACCGCTTCTATCCGAGCGGCCACGAGGCGCTGCTCACCCGGATCGTCGCGTCCGGCCTGGTGGTCAGCGAGGTGCCGCCGGGAACGCCGCCGACGAAGTGGCGCTTCCTGCAGCGCAACCGGCTCATCGCCGCCGTCAGCTGCGCCACCGTGGTGCTCGAGGCGGGCTGGCGCTCCGGCTCACTCAACACGGCCGGCCATGCCGCGGCCCTCGGCCGGCCGCTCGGCGCCGTGCCCGGCCCGGTCACCTCCGCCGCATCGGCGGGATGCCACCGGTTGATCCGCGAGTACGACGCGGTGCTCGTCACGAACGCGGCGGAGATGGCGGAGCTGGCCGGGGAGCCCGCGCCCGAGCCAGGCGGGGATCCGGCGAGCCGCTCTGCAGAGGACACGAGAGTGCTCGATGCGCTGTCGGAACGGACGCCGCGGGCCGTCGATGACATCGCTCAGCGCAGCGGCCTGTCACTCGCCACCGTGCAGTCGGTGCTCGGCGCGCTGGAGCTCGACGGCGCGGCGTCGTTGCGGGAGCGAGGATGGGTGCGCACGACCTGAGCTGCGCCGCACCCTGCCGCTAGGAGTTCCGGTACGCGCGGTAGAGCGGCCAGGCGCCGTCGGGTGTGTTGGAGACGATCGTCATCGTGGTGCGGGTCGCCGGGTCGAACCGGGTGACGATCGACACGCCGGCGTCGCCTCCGATCAGGATGGGGTCCGGTTTCGTCAGGTCGATCCAGAAGCCGCGGCCGTAGCGCATGCCCTCCTCCTCGACGGTCCGGCGAGGCCGAAGTACCTCCGCAACGGTGGGCTGCGGCAGGATGCGGCCGTCGGTCAGGGACCGCCAGAAGCGGCTCAGGTCGCCCGCCGTGGTGTACGCGCCGCCGTCGCCGTTCCCGCGCACGGGAAGGTGCAGCACGTTCGTGCGGTCGCCGATCCCGAGGTAGCCGACGGCCGCGTCGCCGGGGAGCTCATCGAGCCGCAGGTAGCCGGTTGCCGTCATCCCCGCGGGCTCGAACACCCGCCGCGCGACGAGCTCGTGGAATCCCACACCCGCGACCCGCTCCGCCACCAGGGCCAGCACGATGTAGCCGCCGTTGTTGTAGGCGAAGCGCTCCCCGGGAGGAGAGACCTGCGGATGACCGTCGATGGCGGACAGGAACGACTCGGTGTTCGCGAGCGTGTGCGTCGGGACCGTCAGCACGTAGTCGGTGCTCTCCAGGTCGTCGGACTCGTCGAGATAGTCACCGATCCCGGAGGTGTGCTCGAGCAGGTGCTGCACCGTCACACCGTCGTCGATCACGCTGAGGTCCTCGCCGAGGACCGACCGGACCGGTGTGTCGAGCTCCAGGGAGCCGTCCTCGATGAGCGCGTGGATCGCAAGAGCGGTGAAGCCCTTGCTGACACTCGCCGTCCCGAAGCGCGTCTCGAGCGCGTTCGGGATGCCGTGGGCACGGTCGGCGAGCCCATACGCCTGTGCGAGGACCGCGTCCCCGTCGGCGTCGAGGCTGATCGCCCCGCTGAAGTCCTGTTGCACCGCGGTGTCGTGGAGTGTGCGGGCGAGCGACTCGAGGTCAGTGGGCGGCATGCTGACAGGTTAGGCCTCGGAGCGGATCCGCCGCCCGAGACCGGACGACCCGCTCCTGAGACCTGGCTGGAATCCGGAGCCGATCACCGGTCCCGGATGCATAATCGTCGTGAGCCACCGCGCTGTATCTGTCCAGACGTTGAGTCGCGAATCGCACTCACTGACGATCACACGGTGGCCCCTCTCGTTGCGTCGCCGTCTGCCGGCCACGCCCGGTCGGCCGTTCGGCCTTTCGGTAGATTGCGACTGCGGATGCCGTGGACGGTGTCGCGGAGCGGGAGGAGTGCCGATGACGGACGCGCGCCGGGCTGACCGCGTGCTCCGGATCCCCGCGTTCGCCAAGTACTGGTCCGCCGCGACGATCGGCGGATTCGGCACGTTCGTCACGATCGTCGCCGTACAGGTGCTGGTCGTCGAGACCCTCGACGCGACGCCGACCGAGGTCGGACTGATCAACTCGGTGCAGTTCCTGCCGTACATGCTGCTCGGCCTGATCGCAGGCGGACTCGTCGACCGGTGGAGGCGGAAACCGGTGCTGGTGGCCACGGCCTTCGGCCGGTGCCTGCTGCTGCTGACCATCCCACTGCTGTGGGTTACCGGGATGCTGTCCCTCCCCGCCCTCGCAGTCGTGCTCTTCGGGTTCGGCACGCTCGCGATCTTCGGCGACGCGGCGGCGCAGTCGTTCCTGCCGCGCCTCGTGCCGCGGGGGTCCCTCCTCGTCGCGAACGCCCGTGTCGATCAGAGTCTCACGGTCGCCCAGACCTCTGGCCCCGTGATCGGCGGAGGGCTGGTGAGCCTGGTCGGCGCCCCGCTCGCCGTGCTGGTGGATGCGCTCGCCTACGCCGCGAGCGGCGTGCTGGTCGGCCGGATCCGGGTGTCCGAGCCGAAGCCCGCCCGGACGGCCCCGCGCGGTCGGCTGCTGCGCTCCGTCGCCGAGGGCGTCCGGTTCGTCTACCGGCACCGCACGCTTGCCCCGATGGCGTGGTCGACCCACGTCTGGTTCCTGGGCCACAGCATCCTCTTCACCGTCTTCGCCCCGTTCGCTCTCCGCCCGCTCGGGCTGAACCCGCTGCAATTCGGCTTCGTGCTCGCCCTGGCCGGTGTCGGGGGCCTCGTCGGCGCGACGCTCGCCACCAGGATCGGGCAGCGGATCGGCGCCGGACACACGATCCTGCTCGGGAAAGCGCTGATCCCGGTTGCCTGGGTGATGATCGCCCTCGCACCGCCGAGCGACACTGCCGGGGCGGTGATCACGCTCACCGTCGTCGGCGCGGCGCAGCTGCTCCACGGCTTCTCGATGGGGGTCGAGAACCCTAACGAGATGGGCTACCGGCAGGCGGTGACCCCGGACGCGCTTCAGGGCCGCATGAATGCCACCATGCGGTCGATCAACCGCAGCATGGTCGTGGTCGGGGCGCTCGTCGGCGGGCTCCTGGCCGACACGCTCGGCTACCGGCCGGCGATCTGGATCGGGCTGGGGGTCTTCGTGGTCTCCGCCATCGTGGTGGCGGCGTCGCCGCTGCGCTCAGTACGGCACTGAGCTCGCTGCCCTCGGATCGCAAGAGCCGATCACGCTGGGAATTTGTTCCGGTCCCAGGCTCCGGCACATCCACCCGCCGTAGGCTCGACTCTCAGCTTCGAAAGGAGGGAGTCCCGGTGAGCCTGCCGCAGACTCTCCTTGCTGAGCGCTACCGCCTGGTGCGCGTCATCGCGACCGGCGGCATGGGCGTGGTCTGGGAGGCGTGGGACGAACGCCTGCAGCGACCGGTCGCCATCAAAGAGCTGCGCACCGGAGCCGGCGTCACGGATGACGAGGCCGAGCAGGCGAAGAACCGCGCCATGCGGGAGGCGCGGATCACCGCCCGCCTGCACCACCCGCATGCGGTCCCGGTGTTCGACGCCGTCGAGCATGAGGGGCGGCCGTGCCTGATCATGCAGTACCTGCCGTCGACGCCGCTGTCGGCGATCCTGCGCCAGCGCGGCCGGCTCCAGCCGCACGAGGTCGCCCGCATCGGCGCGGAGATCGCATCGGCGCTTGCGGCCGCGCACAAGCTCAAGATCGTGCACCGCGACGTGAAGCCCGGCAACATCCTCATCACCGAGGAGGGCACGGCCCACATCAGCGACTTCGGCATCTCCCACGCACTCGGCGACGCGACCCTCACCCGCACCGGGATGGTCTACGGCACCCCCGCGTATCTCGCGCCGGAGGTTGCGCGAGGAGGCGACTCGACCTACGCCTCGGACGTGTTCTCGCTCGGATCGACGCTCTATGCGGCACTCGAGGGTGAACCGCCGTTCGGGTCCGACCCGAACTCGATCGCGCTGCTGCACCGGGTCGCGTCCGGCGATATGACGCCGCCTCGGCACGCGGGCGTGCTGGAGCCGTTCCTGCTCGACATGCTCGCGTCCGAGCCGAAGAAGCGGCCGTCGATGAAGGCGATCGCGTCGCTCCTGGCCGGGTTGCAGAAGGACGTCGGGTCGGAGAAGCCGACGCTGCCCATCCCGGCCGCGGCGGGCGGAGCGGGAGTCGCGCTTCAGGAGCCACTCCGCGAGACGGGCGACGAGCCGACCCGAGCCGGTGGCTCGGGGCTGCCGTGGCCGTTCAGCAGGAGAGGGCACGGCACACCGAAGCCGGCTCCGGCGGGAGCGGTTGGAGGCGGAGCCGTTGCGGCCGGTGCGGTGGCCGCTGGCGCGGCAGCGGGTGCCGCCGTTGCCGCCGCCGTCGGTGCGGCCGGGGGTGCCGCGGGTGCGGCACCGCTCTCCACCGATCGGATGCCGGAGGCGGCGACCGTTGCATCCGCTGACGCGACGCCGCGCGCGGATTCCGAGACGGCCGCCACTGCGCGCGCCGAGCCGGATGCGAGCGCGGCGCCGGCGGCGGTCGAGCCGGAAGCCGAGGAGGCTGCTGACACGGCGGTCGAGCCGGAAGCCGAGGAGGCTGCTGACACGGCGGTCGAAGCGGAAGACGAGGCTGAGGCAGCAGAAGAGGAGACAGAGGCAGCCGACGCCGGGGCCGCAGCAGCCGACGCGGAACCCGAGGCAGACGCCGACGCGAGCGCGGCGACCGCAGCAGCCGGCGCAGCGGAACCCGAAGCCGAGTCCGACGGCGAACCCGAACCGGAACCCGAGGATCAGGCGGAACCGGCGAGCGAACCCGAACGGGAACCCGAACCGGAGCCCGAACCGGAACCGAAGCCCGAACCGGAAGCGGAACCCGAACCCGTACCCGAACCCGTATCCGAGTCGCACTCGGAGCCCGAGGGCGGCGAGAACGTCCGGCCGGTCGCCGGAGCGGGGATCGCCGGCGCGGGGATCGTCGGCGCGGCAGGACTCGGCGCGGCGGCAGCCTCAGCAGCGGCTCCGCCGGCAGCACCCGCTGATGCGCCCCCTGCCGCGGACGCTGCCGCGACGTCCCCGACGATCACCCGCGCGGCGCCAACCGTGCCGGCCCCGACGCGCCCGGCGAAGACGCTCGCGGCCGCCACCGTGCAGGCACCGGCCGCCGGAAGCGCTGCGACGGTGGCAGCGCCCACTGCACCCACCGAGACCGGGGGCACGCCGCCGTCCACGACACGCCGACGCAGGGGCGTCGTTGCGCTGCTGCTCGCCGCCGCCGCGGTGGTGCTCGCGGCGATCTTCGTCGTCCCGATGCTGAGTCAGCTCGGCCAGGGCTCGCAGGGGAACCCGGGGCCCGCCGCCGCTCCCGAGTCCGCCGATCCGGACGAGCCGTCGCCGAACGAGTCGGGGTCGTCCGGTGAGGCGGAGGGGGAGACGAAGGCGCCGACCCCCGACCCCGAGCCGTCCGAGGAACCGAGTGAGCAGCCGAGCGAGGAGCCCGCCGAAGAGCCGAGCAAACAAGAACCGGATAAGGAGGAGCCTGAGCCGGAGGACCGAGAGCAGGCGACGACGCCAGGGGGAGCGGTGACCGGCTACTACGCCCTGCTGCCGGATGACACCGACGAGGCGTGGGAGCGGCTGACGGCCAAGTATCAGCAGGGCGAGGCGATCAGCCGGGACTACTACGAAGAGTTCTGGGACCGCTTCGAGGACGTGACCGTCACGGAGGTGACGCCGATCTCCGATACCGAGGTGCAGGCGACGGTCACCTACATCTACGACGACGGGTCGCAGGAGCCGGAGCGCCGATACTTCCGCTTCGTCCGGGAGGACGGGATCCTCAAGATCGACGACTCCGGCACTGTGTGAAGCCGCGCTGACCCGATCTCCACACCGCACTTGACCTTGCCGCTGCGTCAACTCCTAGCGTGGGTCGCATGACCGACGCACACGCCGCTCGATCCCGGCTCGACCCCGGCATCGACCGGGACATCTACCCGATGCCGTCGTTCACGACGTTCCCGGTGGCAGACCTCGACCGGTCCCGCGCCTGGTACGAGGCGCTCGGGTTCATCACTCTCGCCGTCGTGCCGGCGCCGGACGGCGCCCCGCTCGTCGTCCACCTCCGGCGGATGCGCTACCAGGACATCCTGCTCGTGCCCGGCACGCCCACGCCGGGCTTCCGGGTGTCCTTCGCGGCGGGTGAGGTCGACCTCACCGCCGTGGCCGAGACCGCACGGCGACGCGTGCATGCCGCGGAGCGTGCGGGCACGATCTCAGGTCCCGAGCGGACCCCCTGGTACGCGCTCGAGCTCACTGCCATCGACCCGGACGGCTACGCCATCGTGCTGACCGCGCCGCTGCTCGACGACTCGGCGCGAGACGACGACTGGAGCCGCCGCGTCACCGGCTCCGTGCTCTGAACCTCGCGCCGGACCGCACACCACCGGGGTATTGCGCCCGCATGCCGCCGAGAGGAACATCGGCCGCAACGCGACCCGGCCCTTCCGAGCGGCCGCTCAACCGTCACTTCTTGAAAGGTTCGCAATGGAAACCGACTCGATCGACTCCGGCACCATGACGACAGCGACCGCGGCGGACGCCGACGCGTTCGCCGACCGCGTGCTGAACTCGACGCTCGGCCTCATCGACATGCTGAGCATCTACCTCGGTGATCGGCTCGGCTGGTACCGCGCACTCGCCGACGCCGGCGACGGCGGGATGGATGCGGCCGGCCTCGCCGCTTCCACCGGCACCCAGGAGCGCTACGCCACGGAATGGCTCGAGCAGCAGGCCGTCACCGGCATCCTCGGAGTCGACGGTGGCGACAGCGGTCCCCGTCGCTTCGTCTTGCCCGCAGGCCCGCGAGAAGTGCTCGCCGACCCGGACTCGCTGTCGTACATGGCCCCGATCGCGCGGATGTTCGGCGCATCGATGGCGCAGCTCCCGGCGCTCGTCCGGGCGTACCGGACGGGAGGCGGCGTCTCCTGGGAGCAGCTCGGCGACGACGCCCGCGAGTCCCAGGCCGACGTCAACCGGCCGCTGTTCGAGCAGAGGCTCGCGCCCGCGCTCGGCGGATCCCAGGAGCTGACGACGCTCCTTTCGAAGCCGGGCGCCCGGATCGCCGACGTCGGATGCGGGCTCGGCTGGTCGACGCTGGCACTCGCCCGCGCGTACCCAGAGGCATCGCTCGTGGGGATCGACATCGACGAGCCGTCGATCGCGCGGGCGAAGGAGCACGCCACTGCGGCGGGGGTTTCGGGTCGCGTCGAGTTCCGGGCCGGCGACGCATCGAGCCTCGGTGGCGTCGGGGCGCCGGCGTCCGAGCTGGCGGCCGAGGGTGAGTTCGACGCCGCAGGACTCACGTCGGAGGGGGAGTTCGACGCCGCGTTCATCCTCGAGGCGCTGCACGACATGCCGCATCCCGTGCCGGTGCTCCGGGCGGTGCGGTCGGCCCTCACCGAGACCGGTGTCCTGGTCGTCATGGACGAGGCGGTCGCCGATGAATTCGCGCCGAACGGCGACGAGGTGGAGCGGCTGATGTACGGCTACAGCCTACTCGTCTGCCTGCCGGACAGCCTGTCGACCCCCGACTCGGTCGGCACCGGCACCGTGATGCGCCGCACCACGCTGGAGCGCTACGCGCGGGAAGCCGGCTTCTCGTCGGTCGAGGTGCTGCCCGTCGAGGACCTCGGGTTCTTCCGGTTGTACCTGCTGCGTCCCTGACCGGCGTCGGGCTTCGTCGGCGGCGGGGGCTAGAGTCTCCGCGTGGCGGGATGCCGCAAGGGGAGGGGCCTGGAATGGAACGGTCGGCGGTGCAGCTCGGACAATACCCGCCCGCGCGCCAGGTCATCGCGCACCTCAGCGAGCCGCATTTCCTCGCCGGGGGAGCGCCGCTCCACGGGGCGGCGGCCACCGTCGACAACCTGCGGCAGGCGCTCACGCAGCTCGAGCGCTCGGAGCACCGCATCACCGCACTCGTCTTCACCGGCGACCTGACCGATCTCGGCGAACCGGACGCCTACGAGCGCCTCCGCGACCTCGTCGAGCCGTTCGCCGAGCGGATGGGCGCCCAGTTGATCTGGGTGATGGGCAACCACGACGAGCGACCCGAGTACTCGCGGGTGCTGCTGCGTGAGGAGCCGAGCGATGCGCCGCAAGACCGTGTCTACGATCTGAACGGCCTGCGGCTGATCGTGCTCGACACCAGCGTGCCGGGCTACCACCACGGTGACCTGACGGAGGGGCAGCTGGACTGGCTCCGCGCCGAGTTGCGCAGCCAGGCGCCGAACGGCACCCTGCTCGCGCTGCACCACCCGCCCATCCCGACCATCATCGAGGTGATGGCGACCCTCGAGCTGCTCGATCAGCACCGGCTGGAGGACGTCGTTCGCGGCACCGACGTGCGCGGCATCCTCGGCGGTCACCTGCACTACGCCACCTCGAGCGTGTTCGCGGGTGTCCCCGTCTCAGTCGCTCCCGCCAGCTGCTACGCCCTCAGCCTCACGGCCGAGAACCGGCTGCTGTCCGGACTGAACGGCGGGCAGGCGTTCAACCTCGTGCACGTCTACGACGACCGGATCGTGCACTCCGTCGTGCCGATCGGCGAGTTCGCCGAGATCAGCGCGCTGGGTGCCGAGGCGCTGCCCGGCATCCTCGCCATGAGCCCGGAGGAGCGGCGCGAGCAGCTCTCCGCGAAGCGCGCCTTCGCGAACCTCGGCGATGAGCCGAGCGCTTGACGCGGGCGAAACGGGCCGAATCGGCGAATCCGGGCCGGCCCCGATTCGCGATTCGGCCCGCTCGTGACCGGTCAGGCGCGTGAGATCGCCGGCGCGGCCGTGCGGCGGCGGAGCACCAGCGCGAGCACGGTGACCCACCCGGCGAAGAGCAGCGACGAAATGCTCGCGATCCCGAACAGCGGCTGCAGGATGAAGGTACCCGTGCCGACGAGGCCGAGGACCGCGATGGCGTAGCCGGAGACCTTCAGGCCGCGCCCGGCAAGGCCCACCCGGGCGAGCAGCACCACGACGGCGAGAAGCAGCACCGCGCGCGGGAAGCCGCCGAGCGCCACCGACATCGGCATCACGCCGTCGATCGCCTTCACCACCGCGCCGGCCGCGGCGCTCGTGTCGGCGGCACCGATGGCCGGGCTGATCGCCGAGACGAGCGATCCCATGGCCGGGATGAGGAAGCTCGCGATGCCGGCGGAGACGGCAGCACCGACGAGCGGCCCGTCGCCCGTCCGGCGGAGCACGGAGCCCAGGCCGCCGAGGAACAGCAGGCCGAGCGGCAGGCCGAGCATCGCCAGGAACGTGCCGATGCCCACCATCAGGCCGGCGTCGCGGAACCCGATCGCGGCCTCGACCGGGGTGGCATCCATCGGAGGGTGCGTGGTCGCCATGAAGGCGACGATGAAGATCAATCCGGCCAGGTTGGCGACGCCGAACAGCACGCCGCTGAACAGCAGCCGTCGTTCATCCCGGACAGGTCCGGCCGAGTCGGATGCGGAGGAGACGGGAAGCGGGGAACGGAGTGGAGTAGTCATGGTGCAACGCTCCCCCCGCCCGCGTCCGCCCCGCCTGAGCCGCCGGTCTCGATTCCGGTCGGGACAACGCGTCCCATGACAGTGGGACGCCCCCTGCGGGAGGATTGCCGCGTGAGAATCGTGCTCGGCGTGTCCGCCGTGATCGCCGGTCTGGTCGGCGCGATCCTGCATGCCTCGAACGAGGCCGCCGGCCGGGATTTCGAGCCGTCGTTCTGGCTGCTGGGGCTGCTCGGCGCGGTGGCGTACGGCGGCACCGGCGCGATCCTCGGCGCGCGGTCCCGGGTCGAGCGCATTCCGCAGGTGCTCGGCGGGATCGGTCTGGGCCAGGGCCTCTCCCTGCTGCTGAACGAGTACGCGCTCCTCGGCCCGACCCCGCTCGACTGGGCGGCGCTCTGGATCGGCTCCTGGTTGTGGGCACCGTCGCTCATCGCCTCCGCGGTCCTGTTGCCGCTGCTCCTCCCGGACGGCCGCCTTCCGTCCCGCCGCTGGCGACCTGCCCTGGTCCTCTCGATCGTCGCGGTGGGGTGGACCGCGCTGAGCTGGGCGCTCACCCCGTACGAGCTCCAGGACTTCCCGATCCGCGTTCGCGACCTGGCGAATCCCGTCGGGCTCGCCGCCGCCGCGTCGCCGGTCGTGATGGGCGCCGGGATCGCCCTGATCCTGCTCGCGCTCGTGCTGGCGTTCGCCTCGGTCGGTGCCCGGTGGCGCGCCTCGACGGGAGAGCGCCGGCAGCAGCTGAAGTGGATCCTCGTCGGGGCCGTGGTCACGGTCCTGGTCTTCGCACTCGGCTTCGTCGTCCCGCAACCGGCCGGTGAGGTCGTCTCGGCGCTCGCCGTCATCCCCATCCCGGCCGCCTGCGGGGTCGCGGCACTGCGGCACCGGCTCTGGGACGTCGATCTCGTCGTCTCCGTCGGGCTGCGGTACGCCATCCTCTCGGTCGTCGTGATCGCCGTGTACGCCGGCGTGGTCTCGGTGCTCGGCGCCATGACCGGCGCGCCCGTGATCGCCACCGCCGTCGTCGCGCTCGTGCTGCTTCCGCTTCACTCCCGGCTGCAGCGATGGACGAACCGGCTGGTGCACGGCGAGCCGGACGATCCCACGACCGCGCTCGCCCGGCTCGGGGAGCGGCTGGAGGCGACCTCCGATCCTGCGGACGTGGCCGACCGGCTGCTGCCGGAGGTGGTTGCGCGGATCGCGCGGCTGCTGAACGCCGAGTACGTCGCCATCGACCTCGCCGACGGGGGAGTCGTCTCCGTCGGCGAGCCGCCGGCGTCGGTCGACCGGGTGCCGCTGCAGTACGGCGGCGCCGAGGTCGGCGAGCTGCAGCTCGCCCGGCGCAGCCGCTCCCTCCGCGAGCAGCAGCGCATCGAGCAGCTCGGACGTCAGGCCGCCGTCGCCGTGCACTCGGTGCTCCTGACGCGTGAGGCGCGGCGGGCCCGGCAACTCGTCGTCGCCGCTCGCGAGGAGGAGCGGCGGCGCCTGCGGTGGGACCTCCACGACGGGATCGCGCCGTCCATCGCTGCACTCGCGCTGCAGGCGGAGACCGCCCGTGATCTGGTGCAGGAGAACCCGGCCGCCGCGACACAGATCCTCGATCGGCTCGTGCCGCGGCTCAACGGCGCGGTCGCCGACGTCCGTTCGCTCGTGCACGAGCTCCGCCCGCCGACCCTCGACGAGCTGGGCCTCGCCGGCGCCGTGCGGGAGCTCGCCGCCCGGTTCGCCGGGCCAGGCCGCCACGTCGAGGCGCAACTCGGCGATGTCGAGGGGCTGCCGGCCGCCGTGGACCTCGCCGCCTACCGCATCGTCTCGGAAGCGCTCGCCAACGCCGTGCGGCACGGCGGCGCAACCGAGATCCAGGTGCGGCTGCAGCGAGACCGGGACTGGCTCCGCGTCGAGGTGTCCGACGACGGCACCGGCATCGACCCCGACGCGGTGCCCGGCGTCGGCCTCGCGTCGATGCGCGCCAGGGCGGAGGAGCTCGGCGGCTCCTTCACGGCCGGTGCCGGCGCCGGTACCGCCGGCACCACGATCACCGCCCTGCTGCCGCTGTCCGTCGAGGAGGAGAACGAATGAGCGTGCGTGTCCTGGTGGTCGACGACCACCCGATGTACCGCGAGGGCCTCGTCACGGCCATCGCGGCGATGCCCGGTGTGGAGGTGATCGGCGACGCCGCTGACGGCGCCGAGGCGGTGCAGAAGACGCTCGAGCTGACTCCGGATGTCGTGGTGATGGACCTCCACATGCCGCAGCTGAACGGCATCGACGCCACCCGCCGCATCGTCGCTGACCGGCCGGGAACCGCCGTGCTCGTGCTCACGATGCTCGACGGCGACGACTCCGTCTTTGCCGCCATGCGGGCAGGTGCGCGCGGCTACCTCCTCAAGGGAGCGGATCGGGCGCAGATCCTGCGGTCGATCGAGGCGGTGGCGCAGGGCGAGGTCGTGTTCAGCTCCGGCATCGCGTCCCGCGTGCTGGCCTTCTTCGCCGCGGGGCCGGGCGCCGCGGCGGTGGTGCCGTTCCCCGAGCTCACCGACCGGGAACGGGAGATCCTGGACCTCGTGGCGCGGGGTCTGACGAACACCGAGATCGCGCAGCGGCTGTTCCTCTCCCCGAAGACCGTGCGCAACCATGTCAGCAACGTGTTCACCAAGCTGCAGGTCGCCGGCCGGGCGGAGGCGGTCGCGCAGGCCAGAGATGCCGGTCTCGGGGCACCCCGGGCGACGCCCTCAGCCGATCTCCGCCGCGACCCCGCCGGCTGAGAGCCGGCCGCCCGGGCACGCTCGGCAGGACTTCGATCCCGGGTCGGGCAACGGGATCAGCCCCCGGCTGCGGGCTCCCGGATCCGGTCCCCGCGGCTGTAGACATTGAGGCTCGAGCCGCGGCTGAAGCCGGCCAGGGTCATTCCGGCCCGGTTCGCCAGATCCACCGCCAGCGACGATGGAGCGCTCACCGCCGCCAGGATGGGGATTCCGGCGAGCTGCGCCTTCTGCACCAGTTCGAACGAAGCGCGACCCGAGACCTGCAGCACCGTGCCGCGCAGCGGCAGCCGCCCCTCACGGAGCGCCCATCCGACCACCTTGTCGACGGCGTTGTGGCGGCCGACGTCCTCCCGCAGGCAGAGCAGCTCCCCGGTGAGATCGAAGAGACCCGCCGCGTGGACTCCGCCCGTGCGGTCGAAGACCTCCTGATGCTCCCGGAGCCGGTCGGGGAGGCTCGCGAGCACGCCGAGGCCGATCGGCGCCGGGTCGTCTGCGACGACGAAGTGCGCCACCTTGGAGACGGCATCGATGGATGCGGTTCCGCAGATGCCGCACGAGCTGGAGGTGTAGACCTGCCGCGCCGACACCGATGCCGGCAGCCGGGCTCCGCCGGCGAGCCGGGCGTCGATGACGTTGTACGTCTGGTGGCCGTCCTCGTCGACGCCCGAGCAGTACCGCATTGCGGCGAGGGAGTCAGGGTGCGCCAGGATCCCTTCCGACACCAGGAAGCCGGCTACCAGGTCGAAGTCCTGGCCTGGCGTCCGCATGGTGACCGAGAACGATTCCCCGTTGACGCGCACCTCGAGGGGCTCCTCGACGGCGAGCACGTCCTCACGGCTCGATCGCTGCCGGGCGTCGCCTCCCGACCCGACCAGGGTCAGCCTCGTGATCCGTCGGCGCTGGGTCAGTCGGCTCATGGCGCCCCTCTCGTGGCACCTACCATGGTCGCACGGGCGATGGCGGCTGGAGGGTGGCGAATGGCGAAGAAGGCACCGCGGGAGGGCGTCGACGAGACGAGGCTCAAGGTGACGCCCCCGAAGACGCACGCGGTGGGCATCCCGGCGATCCTCTCCGCGATGGAGATGTCCCTCGAGCAGATGGGAGTCGTCCGAACCGCTCGCACACTGCTGCGCGTCAACCAGAAGCAGGGCTTCGACTGCATGGGCTGCGCCTGGCCGGAGGGGAACCACCGGCATGCCGCCGAGTTCTGCGAGAACGGGGCCAAGGCGGTCGCGGAGGAGGCGACGCTCCGACGGGTCGGTCCGGAGTTCTTCGCCGAGCACTCGGTGGCGTCGCTGCTGCAGCGGGACGACTACTGGCTGGGGCAGCAGGGGCGGCTCACCGAGCCGATGGTGCTCGAGGAGGGCGCCTCCCACTACACGCCGATCTCCTGGGATGCGGCCCTCGACCTGGTCGCCGAGGCGCTGCGCGACCTCCCGAGTCCCGACGACGCGGTGTTCTACACCTCGGGTCGAACCTCCAACGAGGCGGCCTTCCTCTACCAGCTGCTCGTGCGAGGCGTCGGCACCAACAACCTGCCGGACTGCTCGAACATGTGCCATGAGTCGAGCGGTTCTGCGCTGACCGAGACGATCGGCATCGGGAAGGGGTCGGTGCGGCTGGAGGACGTGCACGACGCATCCCTCATCCTCGTCGCCGGCCAGAACCCGGGCACCAACCACCCCCGGATGCTGTCCGCCCTGGAGAAGGCCAAGCGCAACGGGGCGATCATCGTCGCGGTCAACCCGCTGCCCGAGGCGGGGCTGATCCGCTTCGAGAACCCGCAGACGCCGCGGGGGCTTCTGCTCGGCGGCACCGTCCTCGCGGACGACTTCCTGCAGGTGCGGCTCGGCGGCGATCAGGCGCTCTTCCAAGGGCTCGGGAAGTACCTCCTCGAGGTCGAGGAGCACGGGCGTCCGGTGCTCGACTACACCTTCATCCGCAACCACACCGCCGGGTTCGACCAGTATGCGGAGCACCTTCGCGCCCTGTCCTGGCAGACGATCGTCGAGGCGACGGGGCTTCCGCTCTCGCAGATCCGCGCCACCGGAGAGCGTCTCGCCAGCTCCCCGGCGACCGTGGTGTGCTGGGCGATGGGTCTCACGCAGCACAAGCATTCCGTTCCGACCATCCGTGACGTCGTCAACGTCCTCCTGATGCAGGGCAACATCGGAAAGCCCGGTGCGGGCGTCTGCCCGGTGCGCGGACACTCCAACGTGCAGGGTGACCGGACGATGGGGATCTTCGAGCGGATGCCGGAGCCGTTCCACGCGGCACTGGACGCGGAGTTCGGCTTCGTGTCGCCGCGCAAGCACGGGTACGACACGGTCGCCGCGATCGAGGCGATGCACGCAGGCCGGGTGCGGTTCTTTCTGGGCATGGGCGGCAACTTCGTGCGCGCCACCCCGGACACCGAGGTCACCGAGGAGGCGCTGCGCCGCACGGAGATGACCGTGCAGGTGTCGACCAAGCTCAATCGCTCGCATCTGATCACCGGACGCCGCGCGCTCATCCTCCCCACCCTTGGACGCACCGAGCGTGACGTGCAGGCCGCCGGCGAGCAGCGGGTCACCGTCGAGGACTCGATGAGCTCCGTGCACGCGTCGCGGGGACGCCTTGCCCCGGCGAGCGACTCCCTCCTCTCCGAGGTCGCCATCGTCGCCCGCATCGCGCGGCGGCTGTTCACGGGGGATCACCCCCTCCCGAACGCGCCGGTCGCCGACTGGGCGGCGCTGGAGGGCGACTACGCCCGTGTTCGGGAGCACATCGCCCGCGTCGTGCCCGGCTTCGGGGATTTCGAGAAGCGCATCCAGAAAGGCGGCAGCTTCCTCCTGCCGAATGGCGCACGCGACGGGCGCTCGTTCCCGACGGCGACCGGCAAGGCGAACTTCACCGCGAACGAGCTGTGGTATTCGCGGATCCCGAAGGGCCGTCTGCTGCTGCAGACGCTGCGCTCGCACGACCAGTACAACACCACGATCTACGGCAAGGACGACCGGTATCGCGGGATCCGCAACGGTCGTCGGGTCGTTCTGGTGAACCCGGATGACCTCGTCGAACTCGGCTTCGCCGACGGGGACCTCGTCGACCTGATCTCGGAGTTCGACGGGGCGGAGCGCCGGGCGCCAGCGTTCCGGATCGTCGCCTATCCGACGACGCGTCGCAACGCGGCCGCGTACTATCCGGAGACCAATGTGCTCGTGCCGTTGAACTCCTTCGCCGACGTGAGCCGCACGCCGACCTCGAAATCGGTCGTCATCCGCCTGGAGTCCGCGAAGGAGCCTGCAGTTCGCGTGTGAGCAGGCCGAACTGGCGCGCCGCCCGCCAGTTCGGCGGCGGCGAGGGACGATGGTTCCGTGGACGTTCAGCGGGTTGCCGATGCGTATCTGCGGCACCTCGCGCGCGAGCGCGGGTTCAGCCCGAACACCGTGCGCTCGTACCGCTCGGATCTGACGCAGCTCGTCGCGTTCGCGGAGGACCGGGGCGTGACCCGGGTCGAGGAGCTGGACCTGGAGCTGCTGCGCGACTGGCTGTGGGTCAGCGCGCAGCAGGAGCTCTCCCGCGCCACGCTCGCTCGCCGCGCAGCCGCCGCCCGTGGGCTGACCGCGTGGCTCGCGCGGAACGACGAGGTCCCGGTCGACCCTGGAGCCCGCCTGCGCGCACCGAAGCCGGACCGGCACCTGCCGCGGGTGCTCACAAGGACCCAGATGGACCGGATGCTCGACGGGCTGCAGGCGAGAGCGGCGACGGAGGATCCGAACGCGCTCCGCGACCTCGCCGTCATCGAACTGCTCTACGCCTCCGCGTTGCGGGTCAGTGAGGTGACCGGGCTCGACGTGCCGGACGTGGATCTCGGCCGGCTGACGGTGCGGGTGACCGGGAAGGGGTCGAAGCAGCGCACCGTGCCGTTCGGGGTCCCGGCCGCGAGGGCGCTCCGGCGCTACTTCGAGCAGGCGCGCCCGAAGCTGCTGGCCGAGCCGACGCTCGCCATGTTCCTCGGACCGCGCGGTGGTCGGCTGGGGAGCCGCGCCGTCTACTCCCTGGTGTCGGCCCTGCTCGAGGAGACGCCCGGCTCCGGACCTGCCGGCCCGCATGCGCTCCGGCACACCGCGGCCACGCACCTGCTCGACGGCGGCGCGGACCTGCGCGCGGTGCAGGAGATGCTGGGTCACGCCAGCCTCGGAACGACGCAGATCTACACCCATGTCTCGCGCGAGCGCCTCACTGAGGCGTACAAGACGGCGCACCCCCGCGCGTAGCGCCCGCGGCCGTCTCGAAACCCGTGACCGCGCTCGGTCGTTGAGCTCGTCGAAGCGGCCGAAGCAGCTGACGGTTTCCGGTTCGGTCCCTTCGACAGGCTCAAGGACCGGGGCGGCCGTGTTCGGAGCGCCGCGTTGGGAGGAGGACCGAGCGCGGGATACCGCCCAGGTACCGCAGCGGCGAGACGTACTGGCCGAGCACCCGCGCACCGACGTGCAGGCATGGCACATCGCAGTGGCCGGGGAGCAGCGTGCCGATCACGTCGCCGGCATCCACCAGGTCGCCTCGCTCGAGGTCGCTCTCCACCGGCTCGAAGCTCGACAGCACCCCGTCGTCGTGTCGGATCGAGAGAACGGGCCGGTCGACGACGAATCCGGCGAAGTGGACCACCCCGCCGGCGGGCGCCCGGACGGCGGCGCCCTCATGCGCGGTCAGATCGGCCCCACGATGGCCACGGCCGTACGGCGATGGCGGAGCAGAATACGGCCGCGCCACGACGTGCGGGCCGTCGACGGGCCACAGCCATGGCGGCGGGGGCAGCGTCGCCACGACGGCGGCGGCGCTCAGCAGGAGAGTCAGCACGCTCGGCATGCCCCAACCCTCGACTGCGGTGGCGCCATGCGATGCTCACGCCGGCATTCGGTGGACACCGCCTCCAACCCACACCGCGGTGGGGGAGCGGACCCCGGCGACCGCGCACGGGCGGTGCTATCATCGAGGAGCACCTTGCGAATGCGAGGTGACTTCGCGTGCCCACGGGCCGCCCCCGGATCGGCTGATTCCTCGGCCGGACCGGATCGCGGCTGGCAGCGCATCCATCAGTCCCTCACTTCACAGTGCGGGCGGATGTGCGCCGGGCACCAGGATCGGCCGCCACACGGCGGAACGAGAACAACTGAGAACGGCGTGTCCGCACGCCAGAGAAGGAGCACGGCCATGGCCGTCGTCACGATCCGCCAGCTGCTCGACAGCGGCGTCCACTTCGGGCATCAGACCCGTCGGTGGAACCCGAAGGTCAAGCGTTTCATCCTGACCGAGCGCTCGGGCATCCACATCATCGACCTCCAGCAGTCGCTGGCCTACATCGACAAGGCCTACGACTTCGTGAAGGAGACGGTCGCCCACGGCGGCACCGTCCTTTTCGTGGGCACCAAGAAGCAGGCGCAGGAGTCCATCGCCGAGCAGGCGACCCGCGTCGGCCAGCCCTACGTCAACCAGCGCTGGCTGGGAGGTCTCCTCACCAACTTCCAGACGGTCTCCAAGCGCCTCGCGCGCATGAAGGAGCTCGAGGAGATCGACTTCGACGACACCACCAAGGGCTTCACCAAGAAGGAGCTCCTCATCAAGCGTCGCGAGCTCGACAAGCTCCACAAGACGCTCGGCGGTATCCGCAACCTCACCCGCACCCCGTCCGCGATCTGGGTCGTCGACGCGAAGCGTGAGCACCTGGCCGTCAACGAGGCGACCAAGCTCGGCATCCCGGTGATCGGCATCCTCGACACCAACGCGGACCCGGATGAGCTGCAGTACCCGATCCCGGGCAACGACGACGCGATCCGCTCCGTGGCGCTGCTCACCCGCATCATCGCCGACGCTGCGGCCGAGGGTCTCATCCAGCGTCACCAGAAGCCCGGCGAGGGTGAAGAGGCCGCGGAGCCGCTGGCCGAGTGGGAGCGCGAGCTGCTCGAGCAGGGTGGCGCCGTTGCGCCCGCCGCTGACGCAGCGCCGGCTGTCGAGGCCACCCCGGCGGATGTCGCGGACGCCGCAGCGGATGTCACCCCCGGCAGCCCCGAGGGCACGCCCGCCGGCCAGACCGAAGGCGTCGGCGCGACCGTCGAGGAGAACGACGCGGACGCCGCGGCCCAGGCCGTCGAGCCGACCACCGAGGCGGAGCCGGTGCACGCACCGGAGACGCGGGCCGAGGTCGAGGAGAAGATCGAGGCCGCCGCGACCGAGGACGAGAAGACCCCGGCCGACGACGACGCTGCCGCCGAGAAGCCCGCGCGCAAGACTCCGGCGAAGAAGGCCGCCGCCAAGTAACACCGGCGGCCGGCCGCCGAATTCACCAAGGACCGCGGTCCGGGCCACAAGCCCGGGCCGCGGCAGAGAACGTAAGGAACACGGATGGCAAACTTCACCCTGGAAGACGTCAAGTCCCTGCGCGAGCGCCTCGGCACCGGCATGGTGGACACCAAGAACGCGCTCGTCGAGGCCGACGGCGACGTCGAGAAGGCCGTCGAGATCCTCCGCCTCAAGGGAGCCAAGGGCAACGCCAAGCGCGCCGACCGCTCCACGAGCGAGGGGCTCGTCGCCGCGAGGGAGACGGACGGCGCGACCACGCTCATCGAGCTCGCCTGCGAGACCGACTTCGTCGCGAAGAACGACAAGTTCGTCGCGCTCGGCGAGAAGGTGCTCGACGCGATCGCAGCGGCCGGCGCCGGCAGCCTCGAGGAGGCGCTCGCCGCCCCCGCCGAGGGCGGCACCGTCGCGCAGCTGATCGACGACCAGGCCGCGACCATCGGTGAGAAGATCGAGCTCCGCCGCGTCGCCGTGGTCAAGGGCGAGAATTCGGCCGTCTACCTGCACCGCACCAGCAAGGACCTGCCGCCGCAGATCGGCGTCGTGCTCGGGTACTCGGGCGAGGACGCGGAGACCGCGCGCAGCATCGCGCAGCACATCTCCTTCGCGGACCCGCAGTACATCAGCCGTGAGGACGTCCCGGCGGATGCGGTGGAGAACGAGCGTCGCATCGTCGAGGAGATCAGCCGGAACGAGGGCAAGCCAGAGGCCGCCCTGCCGAAGATCGTCGAGGGTCGCCTCGGCGCCTTCTTCAAGCAGGTGGCGCTGCTCGAGCAGGACTACGCGCGCGACAACAAGCTCGCCGTGCGGAAGGTGCTCAGCGACGCAGGCCTGACCGTCAGCGGCTTCGCCCGCTTCAAGGTCGGCGCCTGAGCCGAGGAATGATACGGGGTCCGGAACGAGAAGTTCCGGGCCCCGTTTTCTGCAGCCAGGCACGAACGCCAATATGGACCAGAAACAAGGGGAGACGTTTTGGACAAGCGACGACGGGTTCTGCTGAAGCTTTCCGGTGAGTCGTTCGGAGGGGGCCAGCTCGGCGTCAATCCGGACATCGTCGCCGGCATCGCGCGCGAGATCGCGGAGGCGGCGAAGAGCGTCGAGGTGGCGATCGTCGTCGGCGGCGGGAACTTCTTCCGGGGAGCGGAGCTCAGCGAGCGCGGCATGGACCGCGGACGCGCGGATTACATGGGCATGCTCGGCACCGTGATGAACGCGCTGGCGCTGCAAGACTTCCTGGAGCAGGACGGCGCGCAGACCCGCGTCCAATCCGCCATCTCGATGACCCAGGTCGCCGAGCCGTACATCCCGCGCCGGGCCGAACGCCACCTCGAGAAGGGCCGCGTCGTCATCTTCGGCGCGGGCGCCGGGCTGCCGTACTTCTCCACCGACACCGTCGCCGCTCAGCGCGCCCTGGAGATCGACGCCGACGTGGTGCTGGTCGCCAAGAACGGTGTGGACGGCGTGTACTCCGCCGACCCGCACATCGACCCGACGGCGTCGAAGATCCAGGAGATCAGCTACCAAGAAGCGCTCGTGCGCGGTCTGAAGGTGGTCGACTCGACGGCGTTCAGCCTTTGCATGGACAACAAGATGCCGATGGTCGTGTTCGGCATGGCTCCGGAGGGCAACGTGCTGCGGGCGATCCTCGGTGAGGAGATCGGCACGCGGCTGCGCTGACGCCCGCCCCCGACTGCGTCCGGGCGGCGCGGGAGCCACGCCGCACCCGGGCGATACACTCGATCCGAGACGAAGGAGCCGCAGTTGATCAGCGACGTTCTGGCAGAGGCCAAAGAGAAGATGACCAAGGCCGTCGAGGTCGCGAAGGATGACTTCAGCACCGTCCGCACCGGCCGGATCAACGCCGCCCTGTTCCAGAAGATCCCGGTCGACTACTACGGGACCCCGACGCCGCTCGCACAGCTGGCGAGCCTGCAGACGCCGGAGGCGCGCACGCTGATCGTGACGCCCTACGACAAGTCGGCGCTGAAGGAGATCGAGAAGGCGATCGCGACGTTCCCGAACCTCGGTGCCAGCCCCACGAACGACGGCACCATCGTGCGCGTCACCATCCCCGAGCTCACGCAGGACCGCCGCAAGGAGTTCGTCAAGATCGTGCGCGGCAAGGCGGAGGACGCCAAGGTCTCGGTGCGCAACATCCGCCGGCGCAGCAAGGACGACCTCGACGCGCTGAAGAGCGAAGTCGGCGACGACGAGGTGGCTCGCGCCGAGAAGGAGCTCGAGTCGATCACGAAGACCTATGTCGACGCGATCGACGAGGCCCTGAAGCGCAAAGAAGCCGAACTCCTCGAGGTCTAGGGGTGACCGAGAGCCCGCCGCCGCGCTGGGGCCGGCGAAGACGGGCCGCGCGGCTGGAGTTCGAGGCTCGCGCGCAGGCCACGGTCGCCGAACTGGAGGCGCGGGTCCACGCCACCAGGGTCCAGCTGGACGCCCTGGATGAGCGGATCCAGGCGCGCACCGGCCGGAACCTGCCGATGGCGATCGGGATCGGGCTGGTGCTCGGGTTCGCGCTGCTGTTCAGCATCGTCTGGTACAAGGAGCTGTTCATGCTCCTCGCCGGAGCGCTGATCGGATTCACGAGCTTCGAGCTTGCGAGCGCGCTCCGCTTCGCCGGCCACGACGTGCCGCGCATCCCCAGCGTGATCGCCGGGCTCGCCATCGTGCCGGCGGCGTTCTACTGGCACGCCGAGGGCCAGTGGTTCGTGTTCCTCGCCGGGGTGCTGTTCGTCGGCGGGTGGCGCCTGGTCGAGCAGCTTCGCCCGAGCTCCCGCGCGCCGGCGAGGAGGCTGCTCACCGACCTCGCCGCCGGCACGTTCGTGCAGGCATACGTTGTGCTGCTCGGCAGCTTCGCGGTGCTCCTCACCAGCGAGGACGGCGGCCAGTGGTGGACCTTCGCGTTCCTTCTCGTCGTGGTCGCCGCCGACACCGGCGCATACGCGTCGGGGCTGGTCTTCGGCAAGCATCCGATGGCGCCCCGGATCAGTCCGAAGAAGACCTGGGAGGGCTTCCTCGGGTCGGTCGCGATCGCCGTCGTGACGAGCCTCTTCCTCGCGGAGTTCATGATCGGGGTCGAATGGTGGGCAGGCATCCTCCTCGGGGTGGTCATCGTCGGGACCGCGACCCTCGGCGACCTGATCGAGTCACTGATCAAGCGGGATCTCGGCATCAAGGACATCTCCACCTGGCTTCCCGGGCACGGCGGATTCCTCGACCGGATCGACTCGGTGCTGCCGTCCGCAGCTGCCGCATATGTGCTGTACCTGCTGCTGGCCTGACCTTCTCGCCGCCGGCGCGCGCGCTCCCGGGAGATGGGCCGGCCATCCGGCAGTATTGACGCGTGAGTGATCTCTTCCCGCGGGTCAAGCGGCACGGGTACGACGCCGAAGAGGTGAAGCAGTTCCTGGACGCCGCACGGGAGGCGTATTCCACCCCGATGTCGGAGCCGGCGAAGCTCACCGCCGAGGAGATCCGGCACACCGCATTCTCGATGCGGAAGGACGGCTACTCGCCGGCGCACGTCGACGCCGCGCTCGAGCGGCTCGAGGACGCGTTCGCGGCTCGGGAGCGCGACCGGGCCCTGGCAGAGGCCGGACCGGAGGCATGGACGGCACACGTGCGGAGCACCGCGCAGGCGATCCTGGACCGCGCGGCACGCCCGGACGGACACAAGTTCAAGCGAGTCGGTGTGCTCACCACCGGCTATCACCCCGAGGACGTCGACCGGTTCGCCAGGAAGATCCGCGGATACTTCGAGCAAGGCAAGCCGCTCACCGTCGACGAGGTGCGCACCGTGGCGTTCCGGCCGCGCCGCGGCGGGTACTCGGAGACCCAGGTCGACCTCGTGCTCGACAGCGTGACGAGCGTCATGCTGGCGGTCAAACAGCAGTGAGGAGACGGCGGCAGCCCGCGAAAAGGGGGGATGTGCCGTCGTGCCGAATGGGCTATTCGTGACGCAACGGTTACACTTGTCCCTTAGATGGCCAAGCACTCTTCCGTTTTCCAGCCCGAGGGGCGGCGCAGCGGCGCCGCCGCTCCTGCTGATGGACGGCACACTCGGTCCGGTTGGTCCCTCCCCGTCTTCGGCTTCCTCGCCACCTGCAGCTTCCTGCTGGTGAGCATCGTTGAGCCGTATTCCGGGGCGTACGCCACCACCCCGGCGACGGTCGCCCCCGCTCTGCAGCAGCAGGCCGCGCAGTCGCTGACGGTGGCCGGGAACCACGAGAACGAGGCGCAGCGCGACGGCTTCAAGGTCGTGGAGCTGCCCAAGCCCAAGCCGAAGGTCGTGGCACCGCCGCCCGCCGAGAGCGGTGGCGGCGATGGCGCCGCGGCCGCTGCGCCCGCGCCCGCGCCCGCCCCGGTGGCGGGTCCGGTCGACCCGGGCAGCGCACAGGCCATCGCCCGCGACATGGTCGCCGCCCGGGGCTGGGGCGAAGGGGAGTTCAACTGCCTCGTGTCGCTCTGGAACAAAGAGTCGGGCTGGAACGTCTACGCCCAGAACCCCTCCAGCGGCGCGTACGGCATCCCGCAGGCCCTGCCGGGCAACAAGATGGCCTCGGCCGGCGCGGACTGGCAGACGAACCCCGCCACGCAGATCAGCTGGGGTCTCGGCTACATCGCCGGCCGCTACGGCGCGCCGTGTGGCGCCTGGAGCCACTCGCAGAGCGTGGGCTGGTACTGATCGACTTCGTCGGTCGCTGAGCCCGTCGCCGTCGAGCTTTAGGGTGGAAGCATGCCTCGCTCCAATCGACCGTCCCGGCGGCGAGGTTCGTTCGAGCCGCATGACGAGTTCGACCCAACCCGCGTGCTGTTCGGCACCCGCCGCACGGTGGCGAAGCGGGACGGGATCTGGAACGTGCAGCCACTCGCGCCGACGTCGGCCCAGAAGACGTATCTCTGCCCGGGTTGCAGCCTCGACATCGGACCAGGCACGGGCCACGTGGTGACGTGGCGGGCCGACGGCCTGTTCGGCGAGCAGGACGACCTCGCGGCACGACGCCACTGGCACAGCCACTGCTGGAACATCCGCCCGTGAGTGACGAGCAGGGCGCGGGCGCGACGACCCCCATCCGCAGCGGCAGCGAGCTTCCTGCCCGGCGGGAGGACATCGAGCTGCGGACGGCCGACGGACTGACGCTCGTGGGGGAGCTTGCGCTGCCGGAGTCCGCCCCACCGGTCGCCACGCTGGTGTGCCTGCATCCGCTGCCGACCCATGGCGGCTTCATGGACTCCCACATCCTCAGGAAGGCGGCCGCCCGTCTTCCGGCGATGGCGGACATCGCAGTGCTCCGCTTCAACCTGCGCGGGACGTCGTCGCCGCGCGGCGCCTCCGAGGGCGAGTTCGGGGACGGCATAACCGAGGAGCACGACCTCGCCGCCGCGATGGGCTTCGTGCGCGAGCGTGGCCTGCGGAGCCCGTGGCTGCTCGGGTGGTCGTTCGGCACCGAGGTGGCGCTGAAGCACGGGCTCGAGCACGACGATCTCGAGGGCCTGATCCTGCTGTCGCCGCCGCTGCGGCGGACCACGCCGGAGGAGCTCACGGCGTGGGCGGGCAGCGGCAAGCACATCGTCGCGGTCGTCCCCGAGTTCGACGACTTCCTGCGGCCGGCTGAGGCGGCGGAGAGGTTCGCCGTGGTGCCTGAGGCGGAGCTGGTGGCCGTCGAGAACGGCAAGCACCTGTGGGTGGGGGAGAGCCAGACTTACCGCGTGCTCACTGAGATCGTCGCGCGCCTCAACCCGGGTGTGCTCCCGCTGCCGACGGAGTGGCCTTCCGCCTGAGCGTCAGAGCGTGTTCTGCCGCGGGATGACGACCTGCTTGAAGATGAGCAGGATCGACGCCGCCACGGGAATGGCGACCAGCGCGCCCAGGATGCCGGCGAGGGTGCCGCCGGCCAGTGCGGCGATGACGACCACAACGCCCGGCACCTTCACGGCCGCCCGCATGATGTTCGGGCTCAGCAGGTACGCCTCCACCTGCATGTACACGAGGTAGTAGATCGCGGCGATGATCCACGCGGGAACCGCCCATTCGGTCGTCGCGTCCGGCGGGAACAATGCCAGGCTCGCGACGATGATCGTCGACCCCGAGATCGTTCCGACCAGCGGCACGAGCGAGAACAGGAACGCGATGAACGCCAGCAGCGCGGAGTACTCCGCCCGCAGGATCGACATGAAGATGAAGGTCAAGATGCCGTTCGTGAAGGCCAGCGCGAGCTGCCCGACCACGAACCGGCCGACCGCGACGCTGATCTGCTCGGAGAGGTCGATGAACTTCTCGCGCTTCGAAGCGGGCACCAGCTGGTACATCGCGCGCTTGATGTTGTGCAGCGACGCGACGAAGTAGATCGTGAGGATGAGCACGATGACGAACCCGAAGACGCCGCCCGCCACGGCGATACCCGTCTGGAGCACCCCGCCGAAGATGTTCGTGATGGTGTCGCCGCTCTGCGCCCAGGCGATCGCCTCGTCAGCGATGTCGTCCACGGGGAGGAACGGGAACGTGTCCTGCGCCCATTCCCGCGCCGTCCCGTCGACCAGGAGGTCGATGAAGTCCGGGAGCTGCTGAATCAGGGTGCTCACCTGAGCGCTGATCACCGGGATGATCGCCAGCACCAGCCCCGTCACGGCGCCGAGCAGCACGAACAGCACGATCAGGATCGCGAGCCAGCGCTTGACGCCGCGTTTGTCGAGCCAGGTGACCAGCGGGTCGATGCCCATGGCGATGAACAGCGCAGCGCCGATGTAGGTGAGGATCGTCGCCAGATTCAGGAACGCGACACCGATGCCGATGGCGACGAGGACGCCGAGTCCTCCGAAGAGCCCGAGACGGAACGGGTTCTGTATTCTCAAGCTCGTCCTTGGGGCCTAGTGTTCGGCGGTCACCTTCTCTGCTTGTGACAATACCCCGCGGAGCCCTTCCACATAGCTCGCCACGGCCTCGCGCTCCTCGCGGAGCTCCGCCAGGCGACGTTCAGCGTCGGCGACGAGTTGGGCCGAGCGCGTCTGCGCGTCGTCGAGCATCGCCTTGGCGCGGGCCTCGGCGTTGGCGAGAGACTCGCGGGCGGTGGCTTCGGCCTTCTCGCGGGAGTCCCGCAGCAGCGCCCTCGCCTGCGCCTCGATGCTGTCGGCCTCGAGACGCTTCTCGGATGCCCGCTGCGTCGCATCGGCGAGCTGGGCCTGCGCCTCGTCGAGGTAGCGCTGGGTCTGGGCGACGGCCTCCTCGTGCCGGGCGAGCAGCTCCTTCTCGGCGTCGTCGCGGCGCGCCTTGAGCTCCACGTCGAGGTCGATCCGCGCCTGCTCGGCGTCGCGGGTGAGGGAGCTCCGTGTCTCCGCCGTCTCGTGTGCCAGCGCCGCCCGCGTCGCCTCGACCTCACCGGCGAGCTCGCTGCGCACCTTCTCGGCCTCCCGTGCGAGATCGGCCTCCTGCTTGTCGGTGTCGTGGGCGAGTCGGGTCCGGGCGTCTGCGAGCTCGTTGTCGAAGGCGGTGCGCGCGTCGCGCAGCTCGAGCTCGAGAGCCTCACGTGCGCCGGCGGCCTTCGCCGTGACGTCTGCGCGGAGCGCCGCCGCCTCGTCGGCAGCATCGGTCCGCACCTTCTCCGCGTCCAGGTCCGCAGCCGACCTCACGCGCTCCCCGTACACGTCCGCCTCCTCCCGCACCCGGTCCGCTTCGGCCGTCGCCTCGCGCAGCGTGCGCTCGGCCTCGGCGGTCGCCGCACCGAGCGTCCGCTCCGCTTCCGCCGTCGCGTCGCCGAGCACCCGCTCCGCCTCGGCCGTCGCCTCGCGCACCGTCTGCTGCGCGTTCCCATTCGCCTCCGTGACCAGCCGCTCGGCCTCATGGGCCGCGTCGGAGCGGCGCTTCTCGGTCTCCCGCTCGGCGGTGGACCGCAGCTGCTCGACCTCGGCGGCGACCTCCGCACGGGTGCGCCGCGCCTCCTCGTCGACCGTGGTGCGAGTCGACTCGACGTGCGCGTCCAGCTCCGCCGTCCGGCGGGCGATCTCACGCTCCAGGTCGGTGCGCTCCTGCTCGATGTACCGGGCGAGCTCGTCGCGCAGCCGGGCGTCCTGGTTCTGGAAGTCCGCCCGTGCCTTCTCGGTGTCTCGTGCCAGCACGGCCGCCGCTTCGCGTGCCTCGGCCGCCTCGTGACTCGCCACGGCCTTCAGCTCCGCGACCTCCCGTGCGGCCTCCGCGCGCACGGCGGCGGCCTCCCGCTTGCTCGTGGAGCGCAGCTCCGCCGCCTCCGTCGCCACCGCGCCCCGGATCGCCGCGGCCTCGCGCACGGCGTCCTGGGTGAGGGTCTCCGAGTCGGTCTCCGCGCGGGCGCGGATGTCGTCGGCGTCGGCGCGGGCGTGGGCGAGGATCTGCTCAGCCTGCTCCCGGGCCTCGGTGAGGATGCGCTCCGCCGCGTCGGCCGCCTCCGTCCGGAGGCGCTGCACGTCGGCCTGCACGGAGCTGCGCAGCCGCTCGGCGTCGATGTCGGCCTGGCTGATCAGCCGCGTCGCCTGCTCCTCGGCGAGGCGCAGCGTGCGCTCCAGGCGGATGCCGAGGCCGGAGTACGTGGGGCTGCCCGTCTCGTCGAGCTCCGCCTGCAGATCCTCCGCCAGCGCGGCGAGCCGCTTCGTCTCTTTGGCAGCCTCCGCGCGATCGCTGTTGGCCTTGATGAGGTCGCGCCGGAGCTCGGAGATCGCCCGATCGACCTCTTCCTTCCGGTACCCCCGCAGTTCGGTCCCGAACCCAGTGTCGTCAGCCGACATGGTGCCCCCTCTTGGCATCTCGCGTCGACGCTGCCGCGTCGGAAGAAGTGTAACGAGCGCCCCTGAGGCGCGGCGCGGTCGCCGGTCGCCGGTCCCGGCGGACTGCGCGGCCGAACCCCGGTTTCCGGTTTCGGGGGACGTCAGCTATTCTGGAATGTCTTTGCTGTTCCCCGCCCGCTGTCCCGAGTCTCGCGGGCAGGGTAACCCGAGCGCTGTGCGCCGGGCCTGCTGGTGAAGCACCAGCCGGGGGGAACACGAAAGGAGTACCAGTGCGTTTTGTTGTGGCCATCGTGCTGTTCGTGACCGCCTTCGTCGCCATCGGCGTCGGCATCGCGCAGCGCACGGTCTGGGCCGGCCCGGATTCGCTGACCCTGACCGCTGACACCGACTCGGCCGCCGTGCTGACCCTGCTCGAGGGCAGCGTGCTCAACGCCCATGAAGGCCGGCAGTCGGTGGAGATCAGCGGCAGCGAGCAGGTCGCCGCCGCGACCGGGCGAACCGACGACGTGCTGGCCTGGATCGGCGACGCCCGGTACAACCGCATCGACATCGACCCGGAGACCGGCGAGTTCGTCACCGAGGTCGTCGAAGGCTCCGAACTGCAGGTCCCGCCCATCACCGGGTCCGACCTCTGGCTGAACGAATACACGCAGGAGAATATGCTGACCTTTGCCGTCGACGTCCCGGAGGATTACTCCATGATCATTGCCGCGGACGGCGCCGAG
This sequence comes from Lysobacter korlensis, assembly GCF_042434515.1. Taxonomy (NCBI): domain Bacteria; kingdom Pseudomonadati; phylum Pseudomonadota; class Gammaproteobacteria; order Lysobacterales; family Lysobacteraceae; genus Lysobacter; species Lysobacter korlensis. The sequence goes on along the minus strand of NZ_JBHLTG010000002.1, from coordinate 560,913 downwards.
CCGGCGCCGAGCAACATCAGCGTCACCTGGCCGCTCGACAACTCCGCCCCGTGGGCCGAGCCGCTCGTGATCGCGGGACTGACCCTGCTGCTCCTCGGACTCGCCGCGCTGATCTGGGCGCTGCTGCACCTGCGCCGGTCGCGAGGACCGCGTCGCAAGCAGCCGCGGCTCCCGAAGCCGCCACGCGCGCGGCGGTACAAGCCAGCCCAGCGCGCAATGACCTCCACCGGGTCCGGCCGGCGGAACATGATCGCTACCCCGGTCGCGCTCGCCGGCCTCCTCGCGATCGGCGGGTCCGCCATCGTGGCCACCCCCGCGACGGCCGACCCGGTCGGCGCAGCGTCTGCCGGGGAGACCGCTGCGCCCGAGATCGAGCTGCCCCCGACCGCGGTCACCGAGTCGCAGCTGCGCCGCATCGTCGCCAACATCGGCCAGACCGTCGCCGAGGCGGACGAGGAGCGGGATCTCAAACTCGCCCGTGGGCGCCTGGAAGGCGCCGCACTGCAGTTCCGCAAGGCCAGTTATGAGATCCAGGAAGAGGACGACGAGCTCGGTCAGCTTCCCGTGATCCCGCAGCGCAGCGTCAAGCTGACCCTCCCGCAGCAGCTGTCGCTGCCCGCGCAGGGCGAGACCTGGCCGCGCACCGTCTTCACGATCGTGCAGGACGGCAGCGAGGAGTCCGCACCGCCGGTCGCCCTCATCCTGGTGCAGCGCGACCCGCGCAGCCAGTACAAGGTGCACTTCGCCATCACGCTGGAGCCGGAGACGGTCATCCCCGACGTCGCCCCTCCGACCGTCGGCGCCGCCCGGCTGCCTGAGGACACGAAGCTGCTCGCGGTCGCGCCCAAGGACCTCGCGGCCGCCTACGGCGACGTGCTGCTGAAGGGCGAGGAGAGTGACTTCGCTGAGCTCTTCGACCTCACGGACGACACGCTGCTGCCGCAGATCGGCGTGGAGCAGAAGGACAAGCGCGAGAAGAAGATCCCCGAGACCGCCGAGATCGAGTTCTCGAACGCACCCGGCAAGAGCGAGACCATCGCCTTCGCGACGAATGACGCCGGAGCCCTCGTCGCCCTCGCCGTGAACGAGAAGGAGACCGTGCGACCGGTCGAGGAGGGTGCCGCGGTGAACCCCGACGGCGCTGTCAAGGCCCTGTCCGGCAAGAAGCAGTCCACCAAGGGCATCACCGCCACCTATGGCAACCAGTTGCTGTTCTACGTCCCCCCGGTGACCGAGGGGGGCAAGATCCAGCTTCTCGGCTACAGCACCAGCCTCATCGCGGCGTCGGAGGTGGGATGAGCGACGCTCCTCCGCCGGTCGGCAACCTGAGAGGCGCCGTCGACCTGTCGTCGCTCGTGCGACCCCGGCAGCAGCCGTCTCCGGCAGGCGCAGGCCAGCCGAACGGCCCGGCCGGGTCGGCCACGGCGCCGGGCGTCGTGCTGGAGGCCCGCGACGAGACGTTCAGCTCCGTGCTGGACCTCTCGAACCGTGTGCCGGTCATCGTCGAGTTCTACGCCGAGGGCATCGAGCCGTCGCTCGGCACCGTGGTGACGAGCTACGGCGGCCGCCTGGTGCTCGCGACCGTCGACGGCAACGCGAACCCGCAGCTCGCGCAGGCGTTCCAGGTGCAGCAGGTCCCCGCGGTGGCCGCCGTCGTCGCGGGCCGCCCGCTGCAGCTCTTCGTCGGCATGCCGGCAGAGGATGAGGTGCGGCAGGTCTTCGACCAGGTGCTCGAGCTCGCGGCGCAGAACGGCGTCACCGGCTCCGTGCCGGTCGACGGGGCCGACGACGCCGCTCCGGAGCCGGAGGAGCCGCCGCTGCCGCCGCTGCACCAGGAGGCGTACGACGCCATCGCCCGCGGCGACTTCGCCACCGCGGTGAAGGCCTACACGACCGCGATCGCCCAGGACCCGCGCGACGCGATGGCGGTCGCGGGCCTCGCCCAGGCGAAGCTGCTGCAGCGACTCGACGGCGTGGTCCCGGCGGACGTGCGTTCGGCCGCAGCCGACCGGCCGAAGGACGTCGATGCCCAACTCGGCGTGGCGGATCTCGACATCAGCGGCGGTCACGTCGACGACGCGTTCGGCCGGCTGCTCGACGTCTTCCCGGCGCTGAAGCCGGATCAGAAGGACAAGATCCGCGTGCGGCTGCTCGAGTACTTCGAGATCGTCGGCGCCGAGGACCCTCGCGTGATCGCGGCCCGCCGCCGCCTCACGATGCTCCTGTACTAGCTCCAGCTACGACAGTGGAGCTAGGCGGCTTCGGTGCCGCCGTCCGGCTCGCTGCTGGCGTCGAGGGCCTCCTCGGCGGGTGCCGGCTTGGCCGCGCTGGCGCTCTCGCGCCGCGGGGTGAGGTACAGCGCGCCGAGCGGCGGCAGCGTGAGCTCCACCGACGCGGGGCGGCCCCACCAGTGCTCGTCGCTTGCGGTGACGGAGCCGAAGTTGCCCACTCCCGACCCGCCGTACTCCTCGGCGTCGGTGTTCACCACCTCGTCCCAGACGCCGCCGAACGGCAGGCCGACCCGGTAGGTCGGGATGGTGTTGCCGCTGAAGTTGAACAGGCCGGCGATGGGCTGGCCGTCCGTCGACCAGCGGAGGAACGCCACGACGTTCTGCCCGGAGTTGCCGCCGTCGAGCCACTCGAATCCGCGGTCCGTGTTGTCCTGCTCCCAGAGGGCGGGGTGATCCCGGTAGACCGTGTTCAGCCGCGACACGAGTCGCTGCAGGCCCTGGTGCACCGGCTGCTCGAGGATCCACCAGTCGAGACCGCGCTCCTCGCTCCACTCACCCGGCTGCCCGAACTCGCTGCCCATGAACAGCAGCTGCTTGCCGGGATGCGCCCACATGAACGCCAGGTACGCGCGCACGTTCGCGAGCTTCTGCCACTGGTCACCCGGCATCTTGCCCAAGAGCGACCCCTTGCCGTGCACGACCTCGTCGTGGCTGATGGGGAGCATGAAGCTCTCACTGAACGCGTACATGAAGCTGAACGTGATCTCGCCGTGGTGGTACGAGCGGTACATCGGGTCTTCCGACATGTACTTCAGCGTGTCGTGCATCCAGCCCATGTTCCACTTCAGGCCGAAGCCGAGACCGGACATGCTGGTGGGCTTGGTGACACCCGGCCAGGCGGTCGACTCCTCGGCGATCATCACGATGCCGGGGTTCCGCTTGTAGGCGGTGGCGTTCACCTCCTGCAGGAAGCTGATCGCCTCGAGATTCTCCCGGCCGCCGTACTTGTTCGGCAGCCACTCCTCGCGCGAGTAGTCGAGGTACAGCATGCTCGCGACCGCGTCGACCCGGAGCCCGTCGATGTGGAACTCTTCGAGCCAGTACAGCGCGTTGGCGACGAGGAAGTTCCGCACCTGCGAGTCGCCGAAGTTGAAGATGAGCGTGCCCCAGTCGAGCTGCTCGCCGCGGCGCGGGTCTGCGTGCTCGTACAGCGGCCGCCCGTCGAAACGGGCGAGCGCCCACTCGTCCTTCGGGAAGTGGCCGGGCACCCAGTCCATGATCACGCCGATGCCGGCATTGTGGAGGCGGTCGATGAGGTGCTTGAGGTCGTCGGGGGAGCCGAACCGGCTGGTGGGGGCGTAGTACCCGGTGACCTGGTAGCCCCAGGACCCGCCGAAGGGGTGCTCCGCCAGCGGCAGGAACTCCACGTGGGTGAAGCCGAGCTGCGTCACGTACTCGATCAGCTGATCCGCGGCGTCCTGATAGCTGAGCCCCGGTCGCCATGAGCCGAGGTGGACCTCATAGACGCTCATCGGGGAGTTGTGCGGATCGCGCTGCGCCCGCTGGTCGAGCCACGCGGAGTCGGTCCACTCGTAGCGCGAGTGCGTCACCTTCGATGCGGTCGCCGGCGGCACCTCCGCGGCGCGCGCCATCGGGTCGGCGCGCTCGACCCAGGTGCCGTCAGGGGTGAGGATCTCGAACTTGTAGGAGGCGCCAGGCTGCACTCCGGGAAGGAAGATCTCCCAGATGCCGACATCGTCGAGACGGCGCATCGCGGAGTTCACGCCGTACCAGCCGTTGAAGTCACCGATCACGCGCACCGACCGCGCGTGCGGGGCCCAGACCGAGAACGAGGTGCCATCGACGCCCTCGTGCGGCCGGTAGTGGGCGCCGAGCACATGCCACACCTGCTCGTGCCTGCCCTCGCCCCACAGGTGGCGGTCGATCTCGCCAACCGAGGGGACGAACCGGTACGGGTCGTCCGCGATCCAGTTCGGCCCACCGGCGTAGGCGGCGTTCAGCTGGTACGCCTGGCCGGGCGCATCGTAGGAGCCCTCCCAGACCCCCTCGCCGATGTGCTCGAGGGGCACGCGGGTGCCGTCGGCGAGCACCGCCGTGACCGACTCCGCGAGCGGCCGGAGCGCGCGGAGCACGAACCGCATGCCCTCTTGGCGCTGGCCGAGATGGTCGTGCGGCCGCGGGTGGCTGCCGGACGCGATCCAGCGCACCAGGTGGGCATCGAGGGTGGTCGGCATCATGCTCCTCTCGGGTACTCGACGCTCAGGATGTGGACCGGCTCCTGATAGGCGTCCAGTCGGACGAAATTGCTGACGCCCCAGGTCCAGGTTTGGTTGGTGAGCAGCTCGGTCACCTGGTAGGTCGACGGGTAGGGGAGCCCCAGCTTCGTCAGATCAAGGTGGATGTTGGTCTCCCGGACGGAGTGCGGGTCGACGTTCGCGACGACGATGATCCCGTCCGGGCGTGCGCCGCGTCCGATGTGCTCCGCCGCGAGGAACTTCGTGAAGACGAGGATGGCGCCGTCGTCGCTCCAGTGCACGTCGAGGTTCCGGAGCTGCTTCAGCGCGGGGTGGTTGTCCCGGATGCGGTTCAGCTGCCGCAGGTACGGTGCCAGCGAGTGGCCCTCGGCCTCCGCTGCGGCGAAGTCGCGCGGCTTGTACTCGTACTTCTCGTTGTCGATGTTCTCCTCGGACCCCGGCCGGGCGACATCCTCGAACAGCTCGTAGCCGGAGTACACGCCCCATGACGGCGACGCGGTGGCCGCCAGGGCGGCACGGACCTTGTACGCCGCGCGCCCGCCGAACTGCAGGTACTCGGTGAGGATGTCCGGGGTGTTCACGAAGAAGTTCGGCCGGAACCAGGCGCTCGTCTCCTTCGAGACCTCGGTGAGGTACTCCTCGAGCTCCTGCTTCGTGTTGCGCCAGGTGAAGTAGGTGTAGGACTGCTGGAACCCGACCTGGCCGAGCGACTGCATCATCGGCGGTCTCGTGAACGCCTCGGCGAAGAAGATGACATCCGGATGCGCCGCGTTCACCTCGTGGATCAGCCACTCCCAGAACCGCAGCGGCTTCGTGTGCGGGTTGTCGACGCGGAAGATCTTGACGCCGAGGTTCACCCAGTGCAGCACCACTCGGAGCAGCGCCTGCGTGAGCCCGTCCCAGTCGTTGTCGAAGTTCAGCGGGTAGATGTCCTGGTACTTCTTCGGCGGGTTCTCCGCGTACGCGATCGTGCCGTCGGGGAGCGTCGTGAACCACTGCGGATGCTCGGTGACCCATGGGTGGTCGGGGGCGCACTGGAATGCCAGGTCGAGCGCCACCTCGAGGCCGTTTCGCTTCGCCTGGTCGAGGAAGAAGGTGAAGTCCTTCTCGGTGCCGAGGTCGGGGTGGATGGCGTCGTGGCCGCCCTCCGCCGCGCCGATTGCCCATGGCGAGCCTGGGTCGTTCGGGCCGGCGTTGAGGGTGTTGTTCGGACCCTTCCGGAAGGCACGCCCGATCGGGTGGATCGGCGGCAGGTAGACGACGTCGAAGCCCATGCGCTTGACCTCGGGGAGCCGCTTCGCCGCGGTGCGGAACGTGCCGCTGATCCAGCTGCCGTCCTTCCGCTGCTTCGCGCCGATGGAGCGGGGGAAGAACTCGTACCAGCTGCCGACGCCGGCACGCGAGCGCTCGACGCGGATCTCGTGGGGCTCAGAGTCGGTGACGAGGCTTGCGAGCGGCTTCGTCTCGACCAGTGCCGTCAGCTTCGGGTCGAGCGCGAACGCGAGGCGCTCGCCGGCGCTCTGCGTGGGGTCCGAGAAGGCGGCGAGGGCCTGCAGCACGGGCTTGGACCGCCCGGCCCGCTTCAGCAGCTGGGCGCCGATCTGGAACATGAGCTCGACATCCACACCCGCCGGGACCTTGATCTCGGCGTTGTGGAGCCAGGTGAGCCAGTCATCGACGAAGGCGCGGACGCGCCACGTCCAGGCGCCCTCCTGGTCGAGCTGACCGACCGCATGCCAGCGGTCGACCGCCTGCTCGATCGGCAGTTTCGTCATCCGCGTGACGCGAACCGAGCCGTCCGGCGCCGTCAGCAGGAGCTGGGTGCCGAGCTGGTCGTGACCCTCCTTGAACACGGTGGCTTCGAAGGGCACGACCTCGCCGGCGAAGGCCTTCGTGGGCCAGCGATCCTCCGGTTGGAGCGGCGAGAGATTGCGGATGGGGATGCGTCCGATGCGAGGTTCATAGGCGGTCTCCACACCTCGACCGTATCCGGTGTGCAGAGAACGCCGATGCGCAATCCAGCGACCTGTCAGAGACAACGACGGGGATTTGGAGGCCCGGAAGGCGCACCGGCGGGGTGTTGGGCAAGCGCTTCCAACTCGGCCTAGGCTTGGCCGGGTGAAGGCTATCCGACGGTTCACCGTCCGCACCGTGCTCCCGGAGTCGCTGAAGGCGCTCGACGAGCTCGCCACGAACCTCCGCTGGTCCTGGCATGAGCCGACGCTCCAGCTGTTCCGCTCGATAGACCCGGTGCTGTGGGAGTCGACCGGCCACGACCCGGTCGCCCTCCTCGGCGAGGTGGCCCCGGAGCGGCTGGCGGAGCTTGCGAGCGACTGGAGCTTCGTCGAGCGCACGAACGCGCTCCGCGACGACCTGCACAGTTACCTCCAGGAGCCGCGCTGGTATCAGTCCCTCGAGGACGCTCCGCGTGCGATCGCCTACTTCTCGCCGGAGTTCGGCATCGCCGCCGCGCTGCCGCAATACTCCGGCGGCCTCGGGATCCTGGCCGGCGACCACCTGAAGAGCGCATCCGACCTCGGTGTGCCCATCGTCGGTGTTGGGCTCTTCTACCGCGCCGGGTATTTCCGTCAGGGCATCTCCCGGGACGGCTGGCAGCAGGAGAGCTACCCGGTGCTCGATCCGGACGGCCTGCCGCTGACCGTGCTGCGTCAACAGGACGGTTCCCCGGCGCAGGTCGCCCTGGAGCTTCCCGAAAACCGGGTGCTGCATGCCCGGATCTGGCAGGCGCACGTCGGGCGCATCCCGCTGCTCATGCTCGACACCGACATCCCCGCCAACGATGACGACCTGCGCGGAGTCACGGACCGGCTCTACGGCGGCGGCGGGGAGCACCGGCTGCTGCAGGAGCTGCTGCTCGGCGTCGGCGGGGTCCGCGCGATCGACCTGTACTGCGAGCTCACCGGCGCACCGGCGCCCGAGGTGTTCCACACCAACGAGGGTCACGCGGGCTTCCTCGGGCTCGAACGGATCAAGAAGCTGGTCGGCAAGGGACTCGCCTTCGGCGAGGCGCTGCAGGTCGTGCGGGCAGGCACGGTGTTCACCACGCACACGCCGGTGCCCGCCGGCATCGACCGGTTCGACCTGGGGCTCGTGGAGCGCTACTTCTCGACCGGCCTGCTGCCCGGCGTCGACGTCGAGCGGGTCCTCGCCCTCGGTGTCGAGAACTACGACGGTGGCAGCCCCAGCACGTTCAACATGGCGGTCATGGGCTTGCGGCTCGGGCAGCGGGCGAACGGGGTGTCGCAGCTGCACGGCGAAGTGAGCCGCGGGATGTTCGGCGCCCTGTGGCCGGACTTCGACACCGAGGACGTGCCGATCACGTCGGTCACGAACGGCGTGCACGCTCCGACGTGGACCGACCCGATGCTGCTCGACCTGATCTCGGACCGGCTGGGCGCGTGGGACACCACCACGGTGGACTGGAACAATGCGGCGATCAGCGACTGGGACCTCTGGGACGTCAAGGGCCGGATGCGGTCGCAGCTGGTGCAGGACGCCAGGGCGCGCACCATCGCGTCGTGGGTGGAGCAGAACCCCGGCGCCGGTGTGCCCGCCTGGTTCAACGAGCTCCTGGACCCGAATGTGCTCACCATCGGCTTCGCCCGGCGTGTGCCAACCTACAAGCGGCTGACGCTGATGCTGCACGACACGGAGCGGCTGCGCGCGCTGCTGACGCATCCGGAGCGACCCGTGCAGCTGGTGATCGCCGGAAAGTCCCACCCGGCAGACGACGAGGGCAAGCGCCTCATCCAGAAGCTCGTCCAGTTCGCGTCTGAGCCGGACGTGCGTAAGCGCATCGTCTTCCTGCCGAACTACGACATCGGCATGGCGAAGCTGCTCTACCCGGGCACCGACGTCTGGCTGAACAACCCGCTGCGCCCGCTGGAGGCGTGCGGCACCTCTGGGATGAAGGCGGCACTGAACGGCTCGCTGAATCTCTCGATCCTCGACGGCTGGTGGAACGAGTACTACGACGGCGAGAACGGCTGGGCGATCCCGTCCGCCGACAGCGCCGGCGACGCCGCGGAGCGCGACGCGCTCGAGGCGGAGTCGCTCTACGACCTGATCGAGCACCAGGTCGCCCCGCGCTTCTACACCCGCGACGGCGACGGCGTGCCCCGGGGCTGGACCGCTTGGATGCGCCACACGCTCTCGACGCTGTCGCCCGCGCTCTCGGCGGACCGCATGGTGCGCGAGTACGTGGAGCGGCTGTACGTGCCCGCCGCGCATTCGGAGCGACGTGTCTCCGCGGATTCGTACGCCGGAGGCAAGGAGCTCGCCGCCTGGATCGCCCGCATCCGCGCAGCGTGGCCGGACCTGCGCGTCGCGCACGTCGAGTCGGAGGGCGTGGAGATCGTGCCGCAGGTGGGTGACGAGCTGACGGTTCGTGCGTTCGTCGACCTCGGTGCGGTGGAGCCCGGCGACGTCAACGTGGAGGTCGTGTCCGGCCGTGCCCACGACGGCGACCGGCTGAAGAACGTGCAGCACACCCGACTGGAGCTCGCCGAGCAGAACGGTACGAGCGCGACGTTCGCTGGCAGGCTGCGTCTCGACCGCGCCGGAAGCTTCGGCTACAACGTGCGGGTCGTGCCGAGTCATCCGCTGCTCGCGAACCCGGCCGAGCTCGGCATCACCGCGGTCGCGTAGGGAAAGCCGGGTCTCTGATCCTGTCGAAGGGACCGCGGGGCTGACCGGTCGATCCCTTCGACGGGCTCAGCGACCGAGCGAGCCTCGTCAGTGGGCGCGGAACAGCTGCATCGAGGATGCGGCGACGCGCAGCTCGCTGCCCGGACCGTGCTCGAGCTCGAGCTCGTCCAGCTCGTCGGCCGCCGAGTCCCAGAGCAGCGAGTAGCCGGTGACGCCCTCATGCTCGGGAAGCGTCACCGTGACGTCCTCCTCGAGCCCGTGGACGATCAGCAGGATCCGGTTGAACTCTTCCTTCTCGGGCGTGTACGCCGCCAGATACTGCAGCGTGCGCTCCGAGGGGGAGTTCCAGTCCTCGATGGTCATCGAGAGGCCCTGCTTGTTGTACCAGTCCATCTGCGTCGCGGTCGGGACGGTCTCGCCCCACTTGCCGAACTTCGCGGGCCGCAGCGCCGCGTTCTCGCGACGGAGCCGGATCAGCTGCTGCGCCACCATCCAGAGCTCGTGCTGCCAGTCCTGCCAGTTCCAGTCCAGCCAGGTGAGCTCGTTGTCGTGGCAGTAGGCGTTGTTGTTGCCCAGCTGAGTGCGGCCGAACTCATCCCCGGCGGTGAGCATCGGAATGCCGGCGCTCAGAAGGAGCGTGCCCAGCATGTTCCGCATCGCCTTGGCGCGGGCGGACAGCACCTGCCGGTCGTCCGTCGAACCTTCGGCGCCGTGGTTGAAGGAGCGATTGTTGTCGGTGCCGTCGCGGTTGTTCTCGCCGTTGGCCAGGTTGTGCTTCGTGTTGTACGCGGTGAGATCCGCCATCGTGAAGCCGTCGTGGGCGGTGATGAAGTTCACCGAGGCGAGGGGGCCGCGCTCCTGGCCGAACACGTGCTCCGATCCGGTGAGCCGTCCCGCGAACGGGCCGATTCCGACCGGCGCGCTGCCGTGCTGACGTGCGGCGGCGATGTCGGTGAGCCAGAACTCGCGCATCTGGTCGCGGTATCCGTCGTTCCACTCGGCGTAGCCGGGCCGGGACTTCGATGGGCCCGGGAAGTTCCCCACCTGCCAGCCGCCGAGTCCGACATCCCACGGCTCCGCGATCATCTTGACGCCCTGCAGCTCCGGATCGTCGAGGATCGCCTTCAGCAGCGGGTGGTTCGGGTCGAAGTGCGCCTTCTCATCCCGGCCGAGGCTCGCGGCGAGGTCGAACCGGAATCCGTCGACCTGCATCTCGTTGGCCCAGTACTTCAGGCTGTCGATCACCAGGCGCTGCGCAGCTGGCGTCGCCGTGTTGAGCGTGTTGCCGCATCCGGTGGTGTCGATGTAGTGGCCGCGGGCGTCCTGGCGGTAGTAGCTGGCGTTGTCGAGTCCGCGCAGGCTCGTGGTCGGGCCCCGGCGACCTTCCTCGGCAGTGTGGTTGTAGACCACGTCCAGCACGACCTCGATGCCGGCCTCGTGCAAACGCCGGACCATGTCCTTGAACTCGCGGGCGACCGCATCGGGCCCCTCCCGGCGGGCGGCCTCGGTGGCGTACTCGGCGTGCGGGGAGAAGAAGTTCAGGGTGTTGTAGCCCCAGTAGTTCGACTTGCCCTGGCGCTTGAGGTGGTTTTCGCTGGTGAACTGCTGCACCGGCAGCAGCTCGACCGTGGTGATGCCGAGCTCGAGCAGGTACTCGATGGTGGTCCAGTGGGCGAGTCCTGCGTAGGTGCCGCGCAGGTCCTCCGGCATCCCGGAGTTCAGCTTGGTGAGGCCCTTCACGTGCGCCTCGTAGATCACCGTGTGGTGCAGCGGCACCTCCGGCTTCGTGGCGCCTCTCCAGTCGAATTCGCCGTCGATCAGATACGACCGCCAGTCGCCGGCCGAGGTCTGGGCGATCCCGCGGGCATACGGATCGATCAGGTCCCGGCTCTGGCTGAACGCGTGGGTCGCCCCACGAGGTCCGTTCGCGCGGATCGTGTACGGCACTCCGGGCTGCAGCGACCGGCTGACGCCGCACCAGACGCCGTGCTCGTCACGGGTCAGCGGAACCCGCTTCACGAGCCAGGTGGGGTCGTCCGCATCCCAGATGCAGAGCTGCATCGATGTGGCGTGCTCGCTCCACACCCGCAGCTCCCCGCCGCGCGGCGTCCGCCGCGCCCCGAGCTCACCGAGGTCGTCGGCGGTCGTCGGCCGCGAGAGCGGTCCGGAGAGCGACGGGTCGATGCTCGGCTGGACGGAGGACATGCGCTCTACAGTAGGTGCTGTTGACCGGTGCTCGGTCGGCTCTCCACTGGAGGACGAGTGGGAATCTACCTCGACCACGCGGCGACCACGCCGCTCACCGCCGCCGCGCTGGCGGAGTACACGGATGCTCTGCGTGTCGTCGGAAACCCGTCGTCGATCCATTCGGCGGGGCAGTCCGCTCGGCGAGTCCTCGAGGAGGGACGGGAGCGTGTCGCCCGTGCGCTCGGGTGTGATTCGATCGAGGTCATCTTCACCGGCGGGGGCACTGAGGCCATCAATCTCGCCCTGAAGGGGCTGTACTGGCAGCGGAAGCGCCCGCGCATCGTGGCGCCGCTGGGTGAACACCACGCCACGGTCGACACCCTGGAGTGGCTCGCCGCTCATGAGGGCGCCGTGATCGACTGGATACCGGTCGACGAGCACGGCAAGATCAGCCTCGAGGCTCTGGAGGAGGCGCTCGCGGACGATGTCGCCTTCGTCACCCTGCTCTGGGCGAACAACGAGATCGGCACGATCCAGCCAGTCGCCGAGGTGGTGGCTCACGCGGCCGTGCACGGCATTCCGGTACACGCTGACGCCGTTGCCGCTTGCGGTCAGATCCCGCTGGATTTCGCCAGAAGCGGGCTCGCCGCGCTGAGCGTCTCCGCCCACAAGATCGGCGGGCCGCTCGGCATCGGCGCTCTCGTCCTCTCCCGTGGCACCACGGTCGAGCCCCTCGTCCACGGTGGCGGGCAGCAGCGGAACGTCCGGTCCGGCACCCAGGACGCCCCGGCGGCCGCGGCGTTCGGGGTGGCGGCTGAACAGCTCCACGACCGGCGCGAGCTCCGCGACCGGCTGATTGAGGGGGTCCAGCGCGCGGTCCCGGATGCCGTGCTGCGCGGTCACCCCGTCGACCGGCTGCCGAACAACGCCCACTTCACGTTCCCGGGATGTGAGGGAGACTCCCTGCTCTTCCTGCTCGACGCTGCGGGCATCGCCGTGAGCACGGGGTCCGCCTGCCAGGCCGGTGTTCCCCAGCCCTCGCACGTGCTGCTCGCCATCGGTCTTGTCGAGGAGGAGGCCCGCGGCGCCCTCCGCTTCACCCTCGGGCACGACTCCACGGTCGAGGACGTCGACGCCCTCGTCGCCGTGCTCCCGTCCGTCGTCGGGCGGGCTCGTCTTGCGGGCTTCGCGAGCCGCGTTCCTGGCGCCCAGCGCTAGCGCGGCGTCGATCTCCGCCTCGATCTCAGCGGCGGTGCGGCGGGTTCGTCGGTACTTCGGCAGGTTCACTGGTGCGTCCCCCCTCAAACCGTCAGTCTGCTGTGAGGCCGAGCCTAACCGCGCGTCGAGTCCGCCCTCCGGCAATCCGGTGCCGAGGCGGGCCGCGTGTCGCGCGTCCGCTTGAGGTTCCCGGGAGTCATTCCAGGTTGTGCTGGATGATGCGAGGCGACGGGTGCAGGCACATCATCCGGGTGCGCCCCTCGCCGGTGACGGTGAACTTGTGCGGCGTCTCCGGCGGCACGGTATAGATGTCGCCGGGTCCGGCGTCCGCCTCCTCGCCCGCCTGGTGGAACCGCACGGTCCCCTCGATCACCAGCCATGTCTCCGCGTACGGATGCCAGTGCAGCGGCGGACCCTCACCGGCTCCGTTGTTCGTGGCGAAGAAGGAGACGCCGGCGCCGTATGGCTCACCCTCGAACGTCGCCGTGGTGCCGGGCCTCGGCATGAAGTCCGCCAGCTTCAGGATCTCGAGCATCGTGCCTCCCTCTCATCCGCCATCATTCCGCCCGCGGCGCCACCCAGGGAAGCGCGAACACCGCCGCGCGTAGACTTGGTGCATGCGTGTTCTGGCGGCCATGAGCGGGGGAGTGGACTCCGCCGTCGCGGCTGCCCGCGCCGTCGACGCCGGCCATGACGTCGTCGGAGTGCACCTCGCGCTGAGCCGCATGCCTGGCACCCTGCGCACCGGCAGTCGCGGCTGCTGCACGATCGAGGACTCGATGGATGCGCAGCGCGCCGCGAACGTGCTCGGCATCCCCTACTACGTGTGGGACTTCTCGGAGCGGTTCAAGCTCGACGTGGTCGACGACTTCGTCGCCGAGTACACCGCCGGCCGCACCCCGAACCCCTGCATGCGCTGCAACGAGCGGATCAAGTTCGCGGCGCTCCTCGAGAAGGCGCTTGCGCTCGGGTTCGACGCTGTGTGCACCGGTCATTACGCCGAGATCCGGACCGACGCCGACGGCAACCGCGAGCTGCACCGCGCCGCATCGTGGGCGAAAGACCAGTCGTATGTGCTCGGCGTGCTGACCGAGCAGCAGCTCGCGCACGCCATGTTCCCGCTCGGCGCGACGCCGTCGAAGGCCGAGGTGCGCGCGGAGGCGGCGGCGCGCGGCCTGAGTGTCGCGAGCAAGCCGGACAGCCACGATATCTGCTTCATCCCGGATGGCGACACCCGCGGCTGGCTGTCCGACCGGCTCGGCACAGCTCCGGGGGAGATCGTGGAGCGCGACGGGACCGTCGTCGGCTCGCACGACGGCTCCCACGGCTACACGATCGGCCAGCGCCGCGGGCTCGCGATCGGGCGCCCGGCCTCGGACGGCAAGCCGAGATTCGTGCTCGAGATCCACCCCAAGCAGAACCGCGTCGTCGTCGGACCGAAGGAGGCGCTCGACATCGCCGAGCTTGCCGGCCGCCGCTACAGCTGGGCGGGTGTGGCGCCGGACTTCGCAGCCGATCCGTTCGAGTGCGAAGTGCAGATCCGGGCCCACGCCGACCCGGTCCCCGCCATCGCCGTCCTCCGCGCGGTGACCCCGGTCCCCGCGGACGCGGAAGGTGCATCGGTCCCCGCGCCGGTCGAAGGGGCCGTGACGGTGACCCGGGAACTGGTGATCACCCCGCACACGCCGCTCAACGGCGTCGCCGCCGGCCAGACCGCGGTGGTCTATCTCGGCACCCGTGTGCTGGGTCAGTGCACCATCGACAGGACCGTCTCCGCCGTCCCGGCCACCGCCGCCTCCTGATCTCACCGCAGCCGTCCTCACGGTGGCCGGCAGCGTGCGTCCGATGCTCAGCGGGCGGCGCGCAGGACCGCGAGCTCCTGGGCGACGTACTCGTCATCCGGACGCTCCAGGTGCAGTGCCTGCTGCAGAAGGAGGGCTTCCGCGCGCCGCCCGAGTGAGCGCAGGCACCGCGCCTCCGCCCAGCGGGCGACGAACAGCTGCTCGGCGGTGCCGAACCGCAGGCTCGCCGTCACCGCCGCGCGGAACGCGTCGAGCGCGTGCGCGTACCGCCCGGCGTCGTGCAGGTGCCAGCCGTAGTTGGTGCAGAGCGCGACCGTCCAGCGTTGGGTGCGGGGATCGCGGATGTCGGCGAGCTCACCGATCGCCTCCTGGAACCACTGCTCGGCGTGCTGCGTGTCGACGATCGCCGCCATGTGCAGGGCGTCGAGAAGCAGGAAGTCGTCGCCGGCTTCCCGCGCCGCGGTCATCGCGCGGAGGAAGTGGGGAAGCGCTGCATCCGGGTCGCCGGCCGAGTTCAGCAGCCGCCCCCGCTCGAGCGCGATCCGGGCCGCCACCACCGGGGCGACCTCGGGAACGCTCGCGAGCAGCTCCTCGGCTTCGTCGAAGCGTGCCTGCAGTCCGAGTGCGCGCGCGACCTGCGTCTGGAGCTCCGCTCGTTCGACGGGGTCCGTGACGAGATCGGCCACCCGGCGCAGCGCAGCCTCGCTGGCGACTGGGTCGTCGAAGTCCCAGAGCGCGTCGAGCGATGCCTGCTGCACCGGCATGGCGACATTCTGGCAGGGAGCCCCACATTCTGGCAGGCAGGTCAGAGCGGCGCAGTACGACCGGTGCTGCGACGGTGGTGCTCTCTAAACTGGGCCCGTGGCGGAGCAGGCGAACCCGAATCAGCCGGACCAGGAGCCCACGGGCACGATCGTGGCCGAGCCGGAACCCGAACAGGTGCCCGAGCACGGCGATCCCGTCCTGTTGGCCGCGAAGCGCGAGGCCGACGAGCTGACCGCGCGCATCCTCGAACTCCGCGACGCCTACTACCAGGGCGATACCGTGCTGGCGTCGGATGAGGAGTACGACGCCATGATCCACCGGCTGGAGGAGCTGGAGCGTCTGCACCCGGAGCTGCAGGGCCAGGACAGCCCCACCCTCACGGTCGGCGGCCGGGCGCAGACCACCCTGTTCGCGCCGGTGACCCACGCCGAGCGGATGCTGAGCCTCGACAACGTGTTCAGCCGCGACGAGTTCGAGGCGTGGGCCGCGAAGGTCGAGCGCGACTCCGGTCGGCAGGTCCGCTACCTCTGCGAGCTGAAGATCGACGGGCTCGCGATCAGCCTCCGCTACGAGCATGGCCGCCTCACCACAGCGGCGACCCGCGGCGACGGTGTGGTCGGCGAGGACGTCACGGAGAATGTGGCGCTGATCGCGTCCATCCCCACCCGGCTCGCCGGGTCCGGGCATCCGCCGGTCGTGGAGGTGCGCGGTGAGGTCTTCTTCGCCGTCACGGCGTTCGACGAGCTGAACGCGATCCAGGCGGAGGCCGGCGACCGGGTCTTCGCGAACCCGCGGAACGCAGCCTCCGGCAGTCTCCGGCAGAAGCAGGAGGGCAAGAACGAGGCCCAGCTGGGGCGGATGCGGGCGCGACTCAGCCGGCTCAGCATGTACGTGCACGGCATCGGCGCCTGGCCGAACCCGCCCGTCCGCGCGCAGAGCGAGATCTACGAGCTGCTTCGCGATTGGGGGCTGCCGACCACCCCGTATTTCCAAGTGCGGGACTCCATCGCCGCGGCCGCCGAGTTCATCGAGCACTACGGCGAGCACCGGCACAGCGTGGAGCACGAGATCGACGGTGTCGTCGTGAAGGTCGACGAGCTCGCCCTGCACGACGAGCTCGGCGCGACCAGCCGCGCGCCGCGCTGGGCCATCGCCTACAAGTACCCGCCCGAGCAGGTGCACACGAAGCTCCTCGACATCGTCGTGAGCGTCGGCCGCACCGGTCGCGCCACACCGTTCGCCGTGATGGAGAAGGTGCTGGTCGCCGGCAGCGAGGTCCGCCAGGCCACCCTGCACAACCAGGACGTCGTGAAGGCGAAGGGTGTGCTGATCGGCGACACCGTCGTGCTGCGGAAGGCGGGCGACGTGATCCCCGAGGTGCTCGGCCCCGTGGTGGAGCTTCGCGACGGCAGCGAGCGGGAGTTCGTGATGCCGAAGGACTGCCCGGAGTGCGGCACGCCGCTGAGGCCGGCGAAGGAGGGCGACGTCGACGTGCGCTGCCCGAACGCCCGCAGCTGCCCCGCTCAGGTGCGCGGCCGCGTCGAGCACATCGGCAGCCGTGGTGCCCTCGACATCGAGGGGCTCGGAGAGGTGAGCGCCGCGGCGCTGACCCAGCCCTCCGGCGACACCCCGCCGCCGCTCGAGACGGAGGCCGGTCTGTTCGAGCTGACCCTCGAGGACATCTTCGACATCACGGTCGAGGTGCGCGACGCGGAGACCGGCCTGCCCAAGCTGAATCCGGACGGCACGCCGGACGCGCGCGCGCCGTTCCGTCGCCGGCGGAAGAAGACCGACCCGCCCGTCGACCCCACAGGGCCGTTCTTCGGCGACGAGCGGTGGGCGCCGTCCGCGGCGGCCGTGGAGCTGATCCAGAACCTGGGAGTCGCCAAGACGAAGGAGCTGTGGCGCTTCCTCGTGGGGCTCAGCATCCGGCACGTCGGCCCGGTCGCCGCCCGCGCGCTGGCGCAGCACTTCGGGTCCCTCGACGCGATCCGGGGCGCGAGTCGCGAGGAGCTGGCAGGCGTCGAAGGGGTGGGGCCGATCATCGCGGACGCGCTCCTGGAATGGTTCGAGGTGGACTGGCATCGCGAGATCGTCGACCGGTGGGCCGCCGCCGGCGCCCAGCTCTTCACTCCAGGACACCCAGGTCCCGGAGCCGCGGCCGCCGCCGGGGGAGTGCTCACCGGGCTGACCGTCGTCGCCACCGGTTCGCTGGAGGGCTACAGCCGTGAGGAGGCGCAGGAGGCGATCCTCGCCGCCGGCGGCAAGGCGGCGAGCAGCGTGAGCAAGAAGACGGATTTCGTGGCCGCCGGGCCGGGAGCCGGCTCGAAGCTGGCGAAGGCCGAGCAGCTCGGTGTTCGCATCATCGACGCGGCGCAGTTCAAGCGGCTTGTGGAGCTGGGACCCGACGCCCTCTAGCACGAGCCGCGGCACCACCCGGCGCAGCGGATTCGCGTCCGCCTTGCTCGGGTGCCGGGCGATTCGCGGACCATTCCGCGCCGTTCTCTCATATTTTTTCCTGTCCCCCTTCGGGCGGACTCCCGCATATTTACTGGCCCCTCTTCGGGGGACCGAGGTACTTCACAGGATTGTCACAATTTCGGCCCACATTCGGGGTGCAGTTGCCCATATGATGGCGCTGTCGCGGGGGCTTCGATCGTTGGGGGAGTGCCACGCGGGATTCGGGTCTCAGGGGGTGGGGAATTGCTGTTCGCGATCACAGCGCTTCTCCTTTCCCCAACGCCGGTCGGAGTCGCGCACGACACCCTCCCGCTGGTGGCGCCGACGGCGGAGTCCGGTGTCCTCCAGTCGCTCGAGGCAGAGGCCCAGAGCCGCTCAGGCCTCCTGCTCGCCGCTGACCCGGCCGACCAGAGCGGCATCGCGCTCGACGAGGCGACGGTGTCCCCGTCGAGCCTTTCCGGCGTGGGGGCCGGCCCCGACCTCGAAACGGCGTCGGTTCCGGCCCAGCCGGCCGTCGCAGCGCAATCCGCCCCGGGAACCGGATCCGGCGCCGGCCTCTCGGCGCTCGGACCGATGTCGACAGGGGCAGCCGACGCGGCACCGTCGGTCGGGGTACTCCCGGAACTCACCCAGCCTGCCGGTGGCCCGGTCACCGCCGCGGCACTGATCGGCCCGGTCGTGGCGGTTGAGCCGGCCGTGCTGCCGCAGATGAAGGGCGTCGCGCTGCTGCGGCAGCTCGCGGTGCAGCCACGCAGCGAGCTCGCCCGGTTCTTCGTGGGAAACGCCGACTCCGTCCGCTCGCTGCTCGCCGCCCCGCCGAGCGCCGGCGCAGTGACCGCGTGGTGGCAGTCCGTGCCGCCCGCCTGGAAGCACACCATCAGCCGGTCGGCCCCGGAGCTCGTCGGAAACCTCAACGGCATCCCGTTCCCGGAGCGGAGCGCCGCGAACCAGTCGCTGCTCACCGAGTCGCTCGTGCACCTCGAGTCGCAGCTCGACGCCGACCTGGGCCGCGCCGAGCTCGGCGAGACTCTCCGCCGCGTGGAGGCGCTGAAGGACATCCGCGGCGCGCTCGGCGACGGCAACAGCGAGCCGCAGCGCTACCTGCTCTCGCTCGACCTCGACCGGGAGCCGACTGCGGCGATCGCGGTCGGCGACCCGCAGCAGGCCGACTACGTGAGCTTCCTCATCCCGGGCATGTTCTTCAACACCGGCTCGCAGATCAGCGAGTGGACCGACACCGCCGCCCGCCTCTACGAGGAGCAGGTCTCCTGGCTCGAGTTGCTCGGTGCGAAGGGGAACGAAGCCGGCGACACGATCGCGACGATCGCCTGGGTCGGCTACCAGACCCCCCACCTGCTGAACGTCGGATCGCTGGACCTCGCTCGCGAGGGCCGCGACTCACTGACCGGCATGGTGGAGGGGCTGCAGTCCTCGCGCGGTGCGGACCAGCCGTTCCTGTCCATCCTGGCCCACTCGTACGGGTCCACCGCGGCGTTGATGGCGCTCGAGGAGAACGACTTCACGGTGGACGCGCTCGCGGTCATCGGCTCGCCGGGCAGTGCCGCGCAGTCGGTCGACGAGCTCAACGTGCGCAACGGCAACGTCTTCGTCGGCGAGGCGGCCTGGGACCCCATCCCCAACAGCTCCTACTTCGGGAGCGACCCGGGCGCGGAGTCCTACGGCGCCAAGCGGATGGACGTGGGCGGCGGCCTGGATGTCATCAGGGAAGAGGTCCTCGCGGCGTCGATCGGCCACAACGAGTACTTCGGCCCCGGCACGGAGTCGCTGCGAAATCTCGCGCTTCTCGCCATCGACCAGGGCGACCTGGTGACCGATGGCACCGAACGGGACCAGGAGCGCACCGTCGCTTCCGTTGGCCGATAGCGCCCGGCCCCTCGACGAGCCGGCGCGGCCCCTCCTTCCCGCGCCCGCTCGCGACTGCCGACCGGACACCCCGCGAAACAGAGGTTCGCAAACCACTTCGGGAACACACGCCGGTGATACCGTTGCCTCCCCTGTACCCGGCAGTTGAGGGATCGATGAAGTCGCGCTACCTGCTGGCCGCCGTCGCGGCCGCCGTCCTCAGCCTGACCGGGTGCGTGATGGCGCCCGGCAGCGGCGTCACGCCGGACGAAGCCCGGGAGCGGTTCATCGGCATCCTCGACTCCACGCAGGAAGCTCTCGGGGGCTCGTGGGAGAACGTGGATGACCCGACCGCACGCAACTGCACGATCCCCCTCTGGGTCGACGGGGTCCGCTACCCGGGTCTGCGGCTGGGTGAGGCACCCGAGTCGCCGATGCACGCGCTCCGCACCGTCGAAGACCACTGGGACGCACTCGAGGTGAGCTCGGAACGCACCAAGGTCGGCGAAGTGACGGAGCTCCGAGGCACCAACCCGTCGGGCGACCTGTTCATCTTCCGCGCCAACCAGGCGGCGATGACCCTGCAGGGTGAGAGCGAGTGCCGGCCAAAGGCGTGAGGCGGCCGCCAAGGTCCCCGACGGCGCTCTCGGCCTCCATCCGACCGATCGACCAGGCGAACGCGGTCTGCCCGCCGCTCGGCTGACCTCTACGGCACCGGCTCGGGCTCAGGGCCTGGGTAGGGCTCCGGCGCCGGCCCGGGGAACGGCTCAGGATCCGGGCTGGGGAACGGCTCCGGAGCGGGCGTCGGCAGGTCCGGCTCGCGTCCCGGATCCGGGATCGGATTCGGTGACGGTGAGGGAGGCGGCGGCGCCGTCGACGGCGAACTCGGGTCCGGCCCCGTCGGCGGCGGCAGCGGAGACTGCGGGTGGGTGAACGGCGGCTCCTGAGTGCCCATCGGATCGCTCATGGTCGCGACGCTATCGACCCCACCACAGGATGCGCTGAGTGCCCCGCGAGTCCGGTGCGGCGCGGTGTCAGTCCAGCGTGTCCACCTGCTGGGGGTAGACGACCGCCTTCATCGAGTCGGGCACGCGGCCGGCGAGGGTGAGGGCGTCTTCCGATCCGGCCAGCGGGAAGCGGTGCGTCACGATGGATTCGACGTCCACCCGGCCCGATGCCACCAGATCGATCGCGGTCGGCCAGGTGTGCGAGTAGCGGTGCACGAGGCCGAGCGTGAGCTCCTTGTCGTTGAGGTTCGACAGCGGCAGCTCGACCGGCTGCTTGGGCATCCCGACCATCGCCGCGCGGCCGTTCGTGCGCAGCCGCGCGAGCCCGGCGGCAAGCACACCGGGGGCGCCGGAGCACTCGAGCAGCACATCGAAATCCCGCCCGGACGGAGCGTCGCTGCGTTCGATCTGAAAGCCGAGCCGGCGTGCGAGCTCCAGCCGGAACTCGGAGACGTCCACCAGCGTCACCGACCCGGCGCCGAGGGCTCGGGCGGTCTGCGCGGCGAGCACGCCGACCGGTCCGGCACCGGTGATGAGCACGTCGTCGCCTGGTTCCAGGTTCGCCCGCTTGCACGCCCAGATGCCGACGGACAGCGGCTCGAGCAGGGCGCCCTCCTCGTAGCTCATCGAATCGGGGATGGGATACAGGTTCCGCTCGTCCATCGCCAGGTACTGCACGAGGGCGCCGTCGTACGGGGGAGTGGCGAGGAACTCGAGGTCCCGGCAGAGGTGATACCTGCCCGCCATGCAGTCGCGGCAGTCGCGGCACGGCGAGCCCGGCTCGATGGCCACCCGGTCCCCGACCTTCACCCGGGTGACTTCCGATCCGACCTCGGCAACGCGACCTGCCACCTCGTGGCCGAGGATGATGGGGCCATCGACGACCCAGTCGCCGATGTAGCCGACCTTGTAGTACGTGGTGTCGGATCCGCAGACGCCGACCGCCTGCACCTCGATCACGGCGTCGCGCGGGCCGAGGGAAGGGTATGGAACCTCCCGGAGTTCGATGGTCTGCAGCTCGGGCATCACCGCGGCGCGGTTCTCCATGACTCTCCCGTGAGGTTCGGGGCGCTGCACCGGCGACTCGCGTCGGCCTCAGCCGGCGACAGGTCCGGGCGCGCGCCTACTGTACCCGCGAATGCTAACGCTCCCAGGTGACGGCGAAGCGAGGGACCGTTCAGGATCCGGCGGCGGCTGCCGTGTACACGAGCCCGGTCGACCCGACCGTGGACATCAGCGTGAGCTGGTCGCCCTCCACCGTCGCGCGGAAGCCGCCCAAGACCCCCAGGATGTGATTCTCCTGGTCGACGAACTCAGCCGGGCAGTCGGCCGCCTCCACGTCGAGCGCGGTGGTGATCTCGCCGAAGTGGGCGTCGTAGCGTCCCTCGAAGCCTCGGCATCCGGCGCTGCCGGTGATCCGCCCGTCCGCGGTGAGCAGCAGGGTCGGCTCGCCGGTCACGCTCGAGGCGGTTCCGTTCGGACCCTCGCCGGTCAGCAGGGTGGTGAGCCGCCAATCCGTGTCGGTCAGGCTCTCCGTCGGCACCTCTGGGATCGGCTCGAATGCCAGCTCCACCTCGTCCCCGCGCAGCACCAGCGACGCCGAGCCGACCTCGGCCGAGGTCGTGGTGCTGAGGGCGGTGATGTACCGGGACTCCAGTTCCATCAGACCGTCGTCGAGGCACGCCATCTCCGTCATGGTGGCGGCGCCGATGGTGAGGTCGTCCACGGTGCCGGTGATCTCGACGTCGTACGTGTTGCATGCGGCCCGCCCGCCGGCGGATTCACCGTCGACGATGAGTGTCACGAACGCGTCGCCCGGTTCGATCGGCCCCTCCGCGTCGGCCCCGGAGGTCAGCTGCCAGGCGCCGGTCAGCGCCCCGGCGCCGGAGGATGCGCCCCCGGGGCCGCTGCACCCGGTTCCCGCCAGCAGCAGCGCGGCGGTCAGCGCCGCCGCAACCAAGGTCCTGTCGCGCATCCGTGCCTCCCGCCGTCGGCTGACCAAGCCCTTGATTGCTGAGACGAACGAGATCGCGAAATCGTTGGGGGCGTCAGCCCCCACAGCGCCGCCCGACCGGGAGGTCAGCCGGCACCGCTCGCGTCGCCGGTCTTCCGGTACACCAGCTGCAAACGGTCCCTGGTCAGCGTGAGGCGGTCGCCCTGGACCGCGGCACGGAACTGGTCGAGGACCCGTGAGACGAACAGGTCCTGCACCGCCGCCCCGCGCGGGCAGTACGTGAACGGGGACGAGCGGACGTCGTGAAGCACGGCCGAGACTTGCGTGACCGCCACCCGGTAGAACCCGAGGGAGCTGCGGCAGGCGAGCACCGCCGAGAACTTGCCGTCGTCGAGGAACTGCAGCGTCGAGGGGCGGGACATCGGAGTGTTCTGCTGACGGCTCCACGTCTCCCCATACTGCTCGAGCACCCATGAGGTGCCGGACAGCTGGGCTTCCGGGAAGCGCGGGGCGGGCCAGAACACCAGCTCCGTGTCCGGTCCCGAGAGCCGGAGCGCCCGCCCCTCGACTGTGGCGCGGGAGGAGGAACGGAGCGCCGCGAGGTACTGCACGCGCACCTGCATCAGCGGCGGTGCGCAGACCTCGAAGGCGGTGGCAGACTGGAGTTCGACGGGCGTCGAGAACTCGGCCTCCGGAGCGGTCCCGGAGAGGCTGACCCGGTACTCGCCGCACCCAGCGTATCCGGACGCCTCCTGCCCACGCACGGTGAGTGAGATCCCGGCGTTCAGCACCGCGAAGCGCCCGACGGAGTCGCGTGCCTGGATGAGCAGCCAGTCGCCGTCGAGCGGTCGCGCCGCGGTCCCGGCCGGCACGCTCGCAGCCGACCAGAGCGTCCCTCCGACGAGAAGAGCCACGACGACCGGGAGCCACCGGCGCCGTGGCAGGGCGGAGAGTTCTCTGCGGGCCATGGACGCGCCTCACTCCGCCGGCAGCGCCCGGTACATCAGCTGCAGCCGCCGGTGGGCCAGCACGAGGTGCTCATCGCCCACGACGATGACGCGGAAGCCGTCGAGGAACTGCGCCAGCAGCTGGTCTTGCTCGGAGAACGCCGACAGGCAGCCGTCGGCGCCGTACCGGTGCAGCGACGTCACGAAGACTTCGGTCCCGAGAATCCGGTAGGTGCCCGCGATCCCGCCGCACCCGAGCGTGCCGACGAATCGGTCCCTGCTCAGGAAGCGCAGGGTGGGTGACCCGATGACGTCGGTGGTCCAGCGGTCCTGCCAGGTGTCTCCGTAGCCGTTCAGCACCCACTGCTTGCCCATCAGCTGTGGGCCAGGGAACGGCGGGAACGCCTTGAAGAACAGATAGCTGTTGCCGGCCGTCAGCAGGAGCTCGTCGCCCCGGACCTCTGCGCGCTCGGCGGCGAGCAGAACCGACAGGTAGCGGGACTCGATCCGCTCGAGGGACCCGTTGCAGGGCAGCATGTCCTCGTAGGGATCGGCCGTCGGCCCGGGCTCGAGCGGGTCGCCGAAACCGAAATCCTCGGCCTCTCCGGTCATCGCGTACGCATACTGACGGCAGCCCGAGAAGCCCGACGCCGACTCGCCGTCGGACACCAGGGTGATCCCTGCGCCCGCCACCGTGAACTGGGCCTCACCCCAGCCGGCCTGCACCAGCAGCCAGTCGCCGTCGAACGGGCCCTCGGCCTCTCCGGGGAAGAGCGGGGCGCAGGCCGCCAACGTCAGGGCGCACACCAGCGCCAGCGCGGTCACCCGCAGTCTTCGCACCGCTCGCCGAACCATCGGAACTCCGCTGTCCACGCATCCGAACCGAGCTCGACGGTACTCCGGTCCGTCGGGAGTTCGCCGGGCGGACCACGGCTGGGCGACGGCACCGCAACGTCTCGGGCGGTGGAATACCGCCGCGCCGCCGCAAATAGACTGATCCGGTACCCCCGCTCATCCTTCTTGGGAGTCGCATGTCTGAAATCACGCCAGAGGTCGTCCGTCACCTCGCCGGGCTTGCCCGAATCGGGCTCTCCGAGCAGGAGATCACGAAGCTCACCGGAGAGCTCGGCGCGATCGTCGACTCGGTGGCGAAGGTGAGCGAGGTCGCGACGCCCGACGTCCCGGCGACGAGCCACCCCATACCGCTGCAGAACGTATTCCGGCCGGATGTGGTGGGCAGGACGCTGACCCCGGAGGAGGCGCTCGCGGGAGCGCCGGACCACGACGGCACGATGTTCCGGGTGACCGCCATCCTCGGCGAAGAGCAGTAGGGGAGCGCCATGAGCGACCTGATCCGCAAGACCGCCGCCGAGCTCGGCGACCTGCTCGCCGCCAAGGAGGTGTCGAGCGTCGAGGTGACGCGCGCGCACCTCGACCGCATCGCCGCCGTCGACCAGGACGTGCACGCCTTCCTGCACATCTCGGATGCCGCCCTCGCCACCGCGGCGTCCGTCGATGCGGCCCGCCTCGACGGAGCCGACCTGTCGCCGCTCGCCGGTGTGCCGGTCGCCATCAAGGACGTGCTCTGCACCTTCGACATGCCCTCGACCGCCGGCTCGAGAATCCTCGAGGGCTGGGTGCCGCCATACGACGCGACCGTCGTCGCCCGGATGCGGCACGCCCACCTGGTGCCGCTCGGCAAGACCAACATGGACGAGTTCGCGATGGGCTCATCCACCGAGCACTCCGCGTACGGTCCCACCAGGAACCCCTGGGACCTGGACCGGATCCCCGGCGGCTCCGGCGGCGGCAGCGCTGCAGCGGTCGCCGCGTTCGAAGCGCCGATCGCCCTCGGCTCCGACACCGGCGGCTCCATCCGCCAGCCTGCCGCCGTCACCGGCTCGGTCGGGATGAAGCCCACCTACGGCGGAGTATCCCGCTACGGCGCGATCGCCCTCGCATCCTCGCTCGACCAGGTCGGGCCCGTCACCCGCACCGTGCTCGACGCGGCGCTGCTGCACGACGTGATCGGCGGGCACGACCCCCGCGATTCCACCTCGCTCACCGACGCCTGGCCGTCGTTCGCGGCTGCCGCCCGCGCCGGGCAGACCGGCGAGGCGCTGAAGGGCGTCCGGGTCGGCGTGGTGAAGGAGCTCGACGGTGAAGGGTTCCAGCAGGGCGTGCGTCAGCGGTTCCAGGAGTCCCTGGAGCTGATGGCCGGAGCCGGCGCCGAGATCGTCGAGGTCAGTGCCCCGCACTTCGACTACTCGATCGCCGCGTACTACCTGATCCTGCCGGCGGAGGCGTCCAGCAACCTCGCCAAGTTCGACTCGGTCCGGTACGGCATGCGCGTCGTGCCGGACGGCGGCGGCACGGTCGAGGATGTGATGGCCGCCACCCGCGACGCCGGCTTCGGCGACGAGGTGAAGCGACGCATCATCCTCGGCACGTACGCGCTGTCCGCCGGGTACTACGACGCCTACTACGGCAGCGCCCAGAAGGTGCGCACACTCATCCAGCGCGACTTCGACGCCGCCTTCGCGCAGGCGGATGTGCTGGTGTCGCCCGCCGCGCCGACCACGGCGTTCAAGTTCGGCGAGAAGCTCGACGACCCGCTGGCGATGTACCTCAACGACATCACCACCATCCCGGCGAACCTTGCCGGAGTGCCGGGTATCGCGCTGCCCATCGGTCTCGCACCGGAAGACGGCCTGCCGGTCGGCATCCAGCTGATGGCGCCGGTGCGCGAGGACGCCCGCCTGTACACGATCGGCGCGGCACTCGAGCACCTGCTCGAATCCCAGTGGGGCGCGCCGCTCCTCGCGAAGGCCCCCGACCTGGTGAGCGGTGAGATGTTCGCGGCGGAGTCCGGCGCGGTCTGACCGAACCGGTCGCTGAGCCTGCCAGAGCCGCCTGCGGTGAACTCGGTCGCTGAGCTCGCCGAAGCGCGCTGACGACGTACCGGTTCGGTCCCTTCGACGGGCTCAGGAACCGAGGCGTCCCAAGTCGGCACACAAGTAGAGAAGCTCCCCGTGTGCGTCGTCGTCACGTCGGTGAAGACGCATCCCGATTCGGTCGAGCACCCGAAGTGACGCCGTGTTGCCCGGACGCACGGTCGCCCACACCCGTCGGATGCCGGCGGCGTGCGCCTCACCCAGAACAGCAGCCGCAGCCTCGGGCGCGATCCCGTGCCCTCGTTCACGGTGCGCGACTTCCAGCCCGATCTCGGGGTCGTCGCCGGTGCGGCCGAGGAAGAGTCCGCAGTTCCCGATGAGAACGTCCGATGAGCGTGCGCGGATGGCGTACCAGGCCAAGCCCCGGCACTCGTGAGCCTCCCGCCGCCGGGCGATCCACTCCCGCGTCTTCGCGATGTCGGTGATCGGCCCGCTCACGAAGGTATGGGTGAGCGGATCGCTGAAGAGCGCGTGCAGCCCCTCGGCGTCTTCGAGAACGAACGCTGCGAGGTCCAGGCGGGGCGTCCGCAAGGTCGTCGCCATCGTTCGCGCAGGCTCCTCGCTCAACCGGCCGACTTCCTGGCGGGCGCGAAGCACAACGCGACGATCCGCATCCACGCCGGCACCGACTTCATCCGCCCATCCTTCTCCATAATGGGCACCATGATCGCCTCTCCTGCCCAGCCGGAGTTCGACGAGCTCGCCACATCGCTCGCGGCGGACGGCGCCGCGCGGTCCCAGATGATGGGGAGGCCCATGCTCGCCATCGGCGGCAAGATGTTCGCCTGCCTCGACGGGCCGGTGCTCGCCGTGAAGCTGGGGCGCAGCACCGCGGAGTTCGAGGAGGCGCTCGATCTGCCCGGCGCCTCCGTGTTCAGCCCGGGGCAGGGCAAACGCAGTTTCCACGACTGGGTCGCCCTGCCGCTCGACGCCATCGACGAATGGGAGCGGTTCGCCCGTGCGGCGATGGGCTTCAGCGCCGCCGGTCCCGCGAAGCGCTGATTCGCCGGCCCCACGTTCAGCACCTTGCCGAGTTCGTCTGGGCACATCCATAGCCGCGGTTCGCAGAATGGCCCGCATGATCGCGTCGGTCGCCATTGCCGAGTTCGAGGAACTGGCCGCCCCCCTTGAGAGACTGGGTGCGCACCGGGCAGAGCTGCTCGGCCGCCCGGTGATGACTCTCGAAGGCCGGATGTTCGCATGCCTGGACGACACGGACCTCGCCGTGCGCCTCGGTCGCTGGACTCCGGAGTACGAAGCCGCTCTGGATGTTCCTGGAGCGTCCATCTTCAGCCCCGGCACGAGCGGCCGCACCTTCAACGACTGGGTTGAGCTGCCGCTGGCGTCCGCGGACGTCTGGCACCGGTTCGCGATCGATGCCCTCTCCCATGTGATGGCGTTCCCAGCACGACGCTGAGTGTCCAGCCCGCTCCGAGCAATCAATCACCCGGCGTTCCGTAGGCTCGGAGCATGACGACTCCCACGCTTCCCCTCAATTCCGGTCACGAGATCCCTCAGCTCGGCTTCGGCGTCTTCCTCGTCGACCCCGCCGAGGCGCAGCGCATCGTCGAGGATGCGCTCGAGGTCGGCTACCGGCACATCGACACCGCGGCGATCTACAAGAACGAGGAGGGGGTCGGCCGGGCGATCGCAGCGTCGGGCATCCCCCGCGAGGAGCTGTTCATCACCACGAAGCTGTGGAACGACGACCAGGGCACCGACACCGCACACCGGGCGATCGACACGAGCCTGACGAAGCTGGGCCTGGACTACGTCGACCTATACCTGATCCACTGGCCGACCCCGAAGCGCGATCGCTACCTGGAGAGCTGGCTGGCGCTGGAGCAGATCCAGGCCTCGGGCAAGACCCGCTCCATCGGTGTCTCCAACTTCCAGCCCGACCATCTCGAGCGGATCATCACCGGCAGCGACACCGTGCCGGCCGTCAATCAGATCGAGCTGCACCCCGCGTTCCAGCAGCGGGAGCTGCGCGCCGTGCACGCTCAGCACGGCATACACACCGAGTCGTGGGGACCGCTCGGGCAGGGCAAGTACGACCTCTTCGGCATGGACGCCATCCAGTCGGCCGCCGACGCCCACGGCGTGACGCCCGCCCAGGTCGTCATCCGCTGGCACCTGCAGTCGGGCATCATCGTGTTCCCGAAGTCCAACTCCCGCGAGCGGATGCAGCAGAACTTCGACGTGTTCGGGTTCGAGCTGACTCCGGATGAGATGGGCGCGATCGACGCACTCGACGCCGGCAAGCGGGTCGGCGGGAACCCGGACGAGGTCAACTAGCGAGCACGTGCGGCGCCCGTTTGCCGACCATGTGCGGGAACCCCGATGTTTGCTGCGATTCAGACGGCCCAACAGCATGGGGAGCGAAGCTGACCCTCTTGCCGCCAGTCGTCAGGCGCCTGCATTAGCGTCCCCATAACCACTGTGGTGGACGGAGGCACTTGTGCCGCAGGTGTATTTCGAGGTCGCGACGTCGAGCGATATGCATGAGCCATATCAGTGGCTTGTGCGTCGAGTCGGCAATCACGAGATCCTCGCGCAAAGCGAGGCCTACGTGAACAAGAAAGATTGCATCGACGCGGCCAACATAGTCCGCAACGGCACGGCGGGTGCCTCCCTGATTGACACCACCAGCGGCTCCGCGGTCGAGTTACATCCCGCGACTGGCGAGGGCGGGGCTGATAGGTCAACCGAGCCAGCGAAGTCAGCGTCTTTGAGATGGTGGGTGACAACGCTGGTCGCCATCGCCGGTGTCCTGGTCGGGGCCGCGGCCGTCTACTTCCCGGTTGCCGTCCAGGCACGGCTGTGGCCGTTCGCACCGAGCCAATCGGACATCGCGGACACGTACGACAACAAGTACGCGTCGGCAGAGTGCAGGGCGTCCGCTCTCAAACGACACACCGAGGTCATGACGCGCCTCGGTACCGAGGACCCGATGGCCACCGCAGAAGTTTGGCAATCCGTTAACTGTCCGACGAGTTGGGTGCGCGTCATCACACAGGCCGTCGACGTGACTGTCGAGAAGTACATAGAGCGGGAAGGGCAGCCGGACCTGGAGGGAGCAGTCGTTCGCAGAGCCGATCCATCCATAGAGAACAGCGAGGGCGTGATTGAAGCCACCTTGAGCGAACAGCTCTATGCGCCGGGCTGTGTCCTTGCGGGTGTGGTGATCACCGACACAGCAGGGGCAGTGGTGGCCGAAATGCCGGTCAAGGAGCTTTGCTGACTGAAACCCGAGGCGAAGCCGAGGGTTGCGGCAGGCTTCGGCATGCGTGTTATCGGGAGTCTCGATGATGGGACGACCCGCACGCTGCGGCTCTCGAGCTATCAGCCGAGGCGCACCGTGCCGTCCTCGCCGATCGACCAACCGGGGTTGTGCGCGATCTCCCACACGACACCATTCGGATCGGCGACATGCCCGGCGAATATCCCGCCGAATGGTGACGGCTGGGGCGGCTTGCGCACCGTGCCGCCTGCTGCCACCAGCCGGTCGACCGTCGCCACCACGTCATCCGGGCTGCCGACGTTGTGCGAGAGCGTCACGCCGCTGATGCCCGCTGTGGGTGTGGCTGCCGCTCGGTCCTCGTCGAACTTGGCCCGGTCGAACAGCCCGAGCAGCAGGCCGGGCGCCACCTGGAAGAACAGGATCTCTTCGGGCACGTCGAGTATCGGCTCCCAGCCGAGTCCGTCGCGATAGAACTTCCGCGCGGCGTCGAGGTCTGGTGTCGCGAGGGTGAGGAAGTGCAGTCGCGGGTCCATCGGGATCCTTTCGTCTCAGCGTTCGGCTGCCGCCCGGTCGCCGTCGTCAGAGTGACCCGGAGAGCCGACGCCACTCGCGGGGTGACATCCCGAACTCCGCTTTGAACGCCCGGCTGAAGGTGGCGGCGTCCCGGAACCCCCAACGGAACGCGATACTCGCGATGGTCCGGTCGCGGAGGTCCGGGCGGGCCAGCTCTCGACGGCAGCCTTCCAGCCTGTGGCTTCGGACCCAGTCGCCGAGCACGATGCCCGACCTCTCCAGCACGGCGTAGAGGTAGCGCACCGAGATGTGCAGCGCGGCGGCGACGCGACTGGCGCTCAGCTCCGGGTCCGCGAGATGACGCCGCAGGTGGTCGAGGATCCTCGCCTCGAGGGTCGCCTCCAACGCGGGATGAGCGAGGCCGCGATCGTTCAACCGTGTCGCGATCGCGGCGCGGAGCACCTCGATCGTTGGCGCACCCAACGCTTCCGCGTGGGTGCTGTCCTGCAGATCCGTCTGAGTCGCGAGCCGGCCAAGATACGACGCCGCGAACTTCGCGATCGGGTGGTCGTCGCCGAACGTGGTCGCCGAGACCGAGGCCAGAGCCGCGTCCGGCAGGGCGAGCGCCGCCCGCGGAACTCGGAAGAAGTGCTGGTCCATGCCGTCACCGTTGAGCAGCGTGTACGGGGTGGCGGTGTCGTACAGCGCGAACTCGCCGGGCCGCAGCGTCGCCGAGCGCCCGTGCTGGATGACCACGCTCGAGCCGGCCACTTGCAAGCCGACGAATACGGCGGGCTCCTCGAGCAGTCGGGCGAGCTTCGGCGTCCTCCGCACGTGCACCGGAGTCGCCTGAACCGAACACAGCTCGACAGGCCCGAAGGGTGCGACCACCACACTGACGTCGAGGTCCTGGGGCGCGGTCTGATGGTCGATCTCGACCTTGACCACCGACGTCCAGACGGCATCCCGCAGCAGCTCTTCGCGATCCCGCACGGGCACGGTCGCCGTGGTGAACCTGGTGAACACGTCACCTCCTCATGCCAGCCGAAGGCTGACCTCGACAACTGAGGACCTGGGCGGAACCGCCTCGCTCGTGGGACGTTCTCGCGGTTCGCGGCTGTGGGAGCCGGGCAAGTCAATGAATCTGGCGCGCCTGCCGAATCCAACCTGGCGCGGGTGTCGCGGTGAAGTCAAGTGAATTGTGCACCCCGTGTCCGCTGGCGTGCACGCCGGGTCAACACCAGAACACCGTGCGGTCGTACCGTGGCCGCGTTCACATGACAACGAAGGAGGGAAAGTCATGAACGGTAAGCCAACCATCGTGCTGGTGCACGGTTCGTTCGCGGACTCGTCAGGGTGGAACGACGTCGTCCGCAATCTCCACCAGGGCGGCTACACGGTCCACGGGATCTCGAATCCGCTGCGCGGGGTGCACTCCGACGCCGAGTATCTCGACGCATTCCTCGACACCATCGAGAGCCCGGTCGTGCTCGTCGGCCACTCCTACGGCGGAGCGGTCATCACCAACACGAAGCACGCTCCGGACAAGGTGAAGGCGCTCGTCTACATCGCGGGGTTCGCACTGGATGAGGGGGAGAGTCCGGGGGTCGCGACGGGCCTCGGCGGCGAGAACGTCGATCTGTCGCAGGTCGTGGTCGTCCGGCCGTTCCCGGGCGCGGGGGAGGGGAACGGCGACGCGTATCTCAACCCGGAGATCTTCCCGCAGGTGTTCTGCCAAGACCTGCCCGAGGAACAGGGCAGGATCATGGCGGCCCTGCAGCGTCCGTCGGCGCTCGCGTCGCTCTTGGAGCCGTCCGGGCCGCCGGCGTGGAAGTCGGCGCCGAGCTGGTACATGATCGCGACCCAGGACCGGGTCATCCCGCCGTCGGCGGAGCGGGTGATGGCCGCGCGGGCCGGGGCGAAGACGGTCGAGATCGACAGCTCGCACGTCCCCATGATCAGCCACCCGGACAAGGTGACCGAGCTCATCCTCGAAGCGGCGATGTCGGCCAGTTCGCTGGTGAGCCACTGACGCGCTCATCGGTGGATGCCGCCGCCCGGCCGCGGGAGGAGGCCGGGCGGCGTTCCGCTCGACGTCGCCGGCGAGCTCCAGTTCTTCCACTCTCGTCGCCGCTGGCTTCTCTGCGCTCAGGGCCGGATGTGTGCCCGGCGAAAGCGGGCCACGACGTCCGGGTCGCCCTCGGTGTCTACGGCGTCGAGGTCCAGCCGGTTCCACACGAACAACGCCAGCGAAGCCGGTGAGGCGGCTACCGTCGCGGTTGCGGCGCGTGCTTCGCCCGGCGACCAATCACGCGCGAAAACCCATTCCCGCCCGCAACCGGTCGCGACGATCCGGAGCGTGCCGCCCAGGTCCAGTCGGTCCGCAGCGGATGAGCGTGGGAGGAACACGTCGAACAGCTCGTCGACGGTGTCGATCCAGACCTCCTCGCTCACCTCACCGGGCGGCTCAGCATCCGGGTTGCGGCTGCGCAGATCCCACAGGTGGATCAGGGATTCGTGGAGCTGCCGCCGGTGCCAGAAGCGCACGGTCTTGTCGGTTCTGCTCAGTGTGTAGCACCGAGCGTCGGGATCGAGCTCGTGAAGTGTGCCGAGCAGTTCGCTCCGCGCCTCCGCGTACCACTCCGCGGGGGTGACGTCGAGCTCCGGCACGTTGACTCGCGGATTCCTGTGGCCGGTGCGTGCGTTGAGTGCCGCCCAGCGGTGTACGGCTCCGAGATGCGCGGCGACCTGCTGGACGGTCCAGCGCACCGCCTGCAGCGGTGCAGCAGGGTCGGCCCCGTCGAGTTCCGCCGCGAACGCACCGGTGACCCGCTCCACCTCCGCCAGAGGGTCCATAGCCGGATCCTATTCGGACCTCCCGACACCGACGCACGCGCCGGCCTCGCCCCTTGAGAGACGACCAGTCCGCGAGGACACTGAGCACATGCCCGCTCTCGGCCACGACCTGCAGTTCGGCACCTTCATCACCCCGCTGAACGCGGATCCCCAGATGCCGGTGCGGCTGGCGCGACTCAGCGAACGGGTCGGCCTGGACCTGGTCACGTTCCAGGACCACCCCTACCAGCCGAGGTTCCTCGACGCGTGGACGCTCCTCACCTGGGTGGCCGCGAGAACGGAACGCATCCGCCTCGCTCCGAACGTGCTCAATCTTCCGCTGCGGCCGCCGGCGGTGGTCGCCCGGGCGGCGGTGAGCCTCGACCTCCTCTCCGGCGGCAGGTTCGAGCTGGCCCTCGGCGCTGGGGCCTTCTGGGACGCCATCGAGGCAATGGGCGGACGCCGGCTCGAGCCGGGGGAGTCGGTCACGGCCCTGACCGAGGCGATCGACGTCATCCGCGCCATCTGGACGACCGGTGACCGCACGCCGCTCCGCGCAGGCGGGGAGTACTACCGGCTGGCGGGCGCCAAGCGCGGCCCGGCCGCGGCACACGCGATACCCATCTGGGTCGGCGCGCAGAGGCCGAGGATGCTGCGGCTGGTGGCGCGCCAGGCGGACGGCTGGCTCACGTCCCTCGGGTCGTTCCCGCCGGGCGGATTCGAGGCGGCCAACGGCATCCTCGACGACGCGGCCGCCGACGCGGGACGCGGCCCTGGCGAGATCCGCCGGCTGCTCAACATCGGCGGCCGGTTCGCTGATCGCAGCGGCGGCTTCCTGAACGGGCCGAGCCGGCAGTGGGTCGAGGATCTGCTCCCGTTGGCACTCGAGCAGGGCGTCGGCACGTTCATCCTGGCCTCCGACGATGCGGCGGCGATCGAACGCTTCGCCGCGGAGGTGGCTCCGGCGCTCCGGGCCTCGGTGGCCTCAGAGCGGGCGACGCGAGGCCAGGGCTAGGCGTCCACCCGCGGCTCCAGCAGCACGATGGCCGTCTCGCGCGAGCGGAGCGCGGCGTAGTCGTCCAGTTGTCGCGCGACCGCGGCAAGCCTCGGCCACAGCCGTGCTCGCTCCTCCGGAGTCGCTGCCCGGCCGGTCACCGGAATGGTCGCCTCCTTGAGATCCACCCAGGCGTCCGGGTTCGCCTGCAGGTTCAGCCACCAGGCGGGCTCCGGGCTCGCCCAGCCGTTCATCGCCATCGTGACGAAGTCGTCGCCGTCGTAGATGTAGAACAGCATCACGTGCCGTTCCTCGCCGGTGCGGCGGCCGACGGTGCGCAGCCGCAGCGTTCCAGCCCGCGTCTCGGTCGCCTGGTTGCTGCCGAGCCGGCCGCCGCTCGCGGCGTACAGCCCACGGTGCAGCATCCAGACCGTGCGCACGAACCAGCGAGGCGGCAGCTTCGGCGCACGCTTCGGTGTTCCGAGGCCCGGCTGGGTCGCACCCTCCGTCATGCCGCCAGGGTACGCCCGATCGGTTCCGAGCGGCGGGCGTTCAGCCGATTCCGCTGGGCGGGGTGAGACGGGTCAGGTCTCGACCGGCTCCGGCGGCTCCAGCCCCTCGAAGGGAGCCAGCCGGCGCTCGAACTCGGCCTCATCGCCCTCGGGCAGCAGGGCGTTCGCGCCGAAGCCGAAGCTGAAGGTGTTCAGCTGCCAACCGTGCTCCGTGGACGGCGCGAGATCCCGCTCGAATCGCCCGTCGACATCCTTCGACAGGTCCTGGAAGGTGAAGAACATCCACTGCCCGGTGGGGCCCATCATCGACCCGGCGACGATGACCTGCTCTTCCGGGGTCGCACCTCCGAGGTCACGGATGCGGTCCTCCTCGGTCCAGTCCCAGGAGTCGGCGTCAAGCGTCGGGGCGGAGAAGCCGTAGTCGGCCGCGATGCGGGCGATGATCTCCAGCATCCGCTCCTTGTCGGACCAGTCGGTGGGCACCCCGATAGTCTGCGAGGTCGGCCCGTTGACGGTCGTCAGCATCGACTCGCCGCCGTACCAGTTCTGGGTGCGCTCATGGAAGGGGTCGAACGGCTGCTCGGCACTGGCCGGTGGCGCCCATTCGAGCCCGAACTCCGCCGTGATCGCGGCACGCATCCTGGCGGTCATCGCCTCGCTGGCCGCGTACGCCTCCTCGGCGCTCGGTCCGTCGAGCACGTCCCGAGAATCGACCCCGGCGACGCCCGGGTACTCGCGCCAGTAGACCGTTCGCCTGCCGCCGGCTTCGTCTTCGACAACGGTGACGCGGCCGATCGACGACTCGAGCATCCACCGCATCACCGCGTTGGCGGGCAGCCCGACCATCAGGGCGACGAGCGTCGCGCCGGTAAGCAGGGCCGCGATGAGCAAGGCGCGTCGCCGGTGCCCCGTCCTCGCCGACTGACCGGTCATGGCTCGACCCTAGTGGCGGACCGGGATGCACCGCTTCGGAGAAGCAGCGTCGGCGGCGGTGCCGGCCCGACACCTCCGAAGACGCAGTCCCGGCAGCAGGCGTCCAGTCACCACTCGATGAACGCCGAG
Source organism: Lysobacter korlensis (assembly GCF_042434515.1). NCBI lineage: Bacteria > Pseudomonadati > Pseudomonadota > Gammaproteobacteria > Lysobacterales > Lysobacteraceae > Lysobacter > Lysobacter korlensis. The sequence goes on along the minus strand of NZ_JBHLTG010000002.1, from coordinate 525,421 downwards.
CGCGCTTGTGGGGTAATCCCGGTACTCACTAACCTTCCGAAATCCGGACCCGAACGGAGAGCACTGTGGAAATCTTCTATCTCGCCTGCCTGACCCTGTTCCTGATCGGCGTCGTCATGATGGTGTTCGAGGGGCGGATCATGCGCAAGCCCGAGTCCGAACGGTCGGACCGGGAGCGCAAGTTCCTAGGGTGGAGCCGCAAGGCGGGCGCGGGGTACAGCAAAGTCGGGCTGAAGGTGTTCCCGATCATGCTCATCGTGCTCGGCCCGGTGCTCGCGCTGCTCGGCATTCCGATGATTGCTGATGGACAGTCCGTCGGGTGGATGCTGGTGGCGATCGGCGCCGCGTCGGTGCTCCTCGGCATCGGCTTTCTCATCTTCGCGAAGAAGCGGCGCGGACCGGACTTCTGGGCACGGCACGAGGCCGCGAATCGGAAGGCGGATGAGGCAGGACGCGTCCGCTGGTTCGGCAGCCCGCAGGCGGCGATCGTGCTCGGCGTAGTGTTCATCGTCAGCGGCGGCGCGTATCTGGCCGTGACGCTGCTCACGGGCGAGGGCGACTTCACGGGCTGGGTGTATCCGGCACTGCTGCTGGGCGCCGGTGCGCTGTGCGTCTTCGCCGCGCTCGGACAGCTGCGGCAGGAACGCTAAGCGGCGCCCGGCAGCCCCACCCGATCCGGGACGGCGGTCCGCAGGCCGCGCAGCCACGGCCCGGACTCCGGCCACGGCCGCCCGGTCGGCAGCCGCCGGAGGAGCTTGGCGAGCGACTCGTCGGGGTTGGTCCACGGGATGACGCGGGTGGGGGAGGCACCGGGCAGCACCCCGAGCCACCAGTGCTTCCAGGTGCGCTCGAGCGCCTCGGGTTCAACCACGACGTAGTAGTCGGGCACGGCGATCGACCCGCTGCCGAGCGCCGACACTGTGCGGTCGATCTCGAGCTCGAGCACCTCGAAGGTCGATTCGTCCTCGAAGAACTCCACCCACGAGTTCGCGACGTGCCCGAGCGGATCCCAGTCGTGCACGAGATACGTGGCGTGTGCACGCCGGGCCCAGTGGACGGCTTCCTCTTCCGGGGCTCCGGCGAGGCTGGCCGCATCCACGTTGCTGAGGCCCTCGACGGAGCGGATCGCGCGCGGGGCCTGGTCTCCGATCACCACAACAGTGGTGCTGCTGCTTTGGTGTCCCATTTTCGGATATTACGCCCGACCGCGCGCCGGGCGGCGGATCGGCCGGTCACGAATGCGTAAAGGAGGTCGGCGTTCATGACGGGCCGGCGAAGTGATCGAGGGGGCGGCGGATGCCCGTTGGTTACCGACGAGCAACGCTCGGGCGTTTCGCCGAGTCTCCGCGACGGGGGTGCAGTAGACAGGTCCAACCCACCGGTGCCGCTTGACGACATTGACGCGGCACGGTGCGGTCTCCGGTGCACAGCGTGAGGGGACGCTCGACAGACATGGTGCTTGATCCGCTCGAGACGACGGTCGTCGTCGTCGCCGTCATCTCGGGTGTGTGGCTGTGGCGGCAGTGGACCGCCGTCGCGACGAAGAAGTTGAACCAGTCGCTCTTCTCCCGCGGCGCGCACCGCCGCGGGCAAGAGGCAACCCGCGCCCGGCTGCTCTTCGCGAGCAACCGGACGGCGGAGGAGGTCGGCCAGGCGCTGCGGGAGGGGCTCGGCGTCGAGGCGGGCGTTCCGGCCGGGATCCGTGCGCTGGTTCTCGAACGGCTGTACGTCTCCCGCACGACGCCGCGCGCCATCGAGTTCACATTCGGCAGCCGGCTGCACACCAGCTTCCGGTCCATGGTGGTGCTCGACGACCGTCCGTCCGGCGGTTGCGAGGGGAGCTACGAGGTTCGGGCCTGGGAGGAGTCGCACGGCCTGGTGAACGACCTCGAGCAGCTTCAGCTCGTGCAGCGCCTCGTGCTGGCGGAGCTGGCGGACCTCGGCGCGACGGTCGCCGTGGTGGCGGCGCCGGAGCGCGACAGCGTCCGGGCGGCGCCTCGCAAGCGCCGGCTGCGGATCCCCGCTCGCCCGCTCGGGCGGCGCGCGGCACCCACGCGGCTGCGGCTCGGTCGCGTCCGCGCATGACGGCCGACAGTCGGCTCTCCGCACGCGGCGGAGTCAGTCGATCGTGACGACGACGCTGCCGCGTTTCCGCTCGGTGTCGACGTACCGGTGCGCCTCAGCGGTCTGCTCGAGCGGATAGATCCCGTCGATCACGGGGACATACGCGCCCGTGGCCGCCAGATCGCGGATGTACTCGAGGTCCGCCGCCACCGCGGCTGCCGGACGGAGCCCGGTGAACGAGATCGCACCCCGCCGGCCCCGAGCCCGCCTCGTCACAAGCGTGCGCGCGAGGATCCCCAGCGACGGCACGGTGGTGAGGTACCGGCCGTTCGCCGTGAGTGATCCCTTGCACTTCGCGTAGGAGCTCTTGCCGATCGCGTCGAAGATCACGTCGTAGGTGCGTCCGGACGTCCTGAAATCCTCTGCGGTGTAGTCGATCACCGTGTCCGCGCCCAGAGATCGCACGAGGTCATGGTTTCGCCTGCTGCAGACGGCGGTGACCTCCGCGCCGAAGTGCTTCGCCAGCTGCACGGCGGCGGTGCCGACGGCTCCGGAGGCTCCGTTGACGAGGATGCGCTGGCCCGGCTTCAGCTCCGCGCTGTCCCGGAGGAACGGCAGCGCGGTGAGCGCGCCGTCGAACACCGCCGCGGCCTCGGCGAAGCTGAGATTCGGCGGGATGGCGGCGATCGCGCCGCCGGTGGTCACCCTGGCGACCTCGGCGAGCGCGCCGAACCGGGGCCCGACGCTTCCGAACACGCGGTCGCCGACCGAGAAGCGGGTGCCGGATCCGGTGGCGAGCACCTCGCCCGCGAAGGTGGATCCGAGGATCGGGAATCGGGGCCGGCGGAGCCCGAAGTAGAGCCGTGCGAATCCCTTCCCCTTCCTGGCGGCGGTCTCGGCTGCGGACACAGTGGTGGCGGAGTTGCGGACGAGGATCTCGCCGCCCTGGGGCTGCGGCTCGGGCACATCCTCGAGACGGAGCACATCCGGTGACCCGAAGGAGCGGTAGGCGATGACTTTCATTGGGGATCCTTCGAGAGGTCGGAAGTGGAATCGGACGCGCTGCACCGACGGAACCGGGCTAGTCGGCGTCCGGGTACTGGAAGACATCGTCGAGTGGCACGTTGAACACCCTGGCGATCTGGAACGCCATCTCGAGGCTGGGAGAGTATCGGCCCTGTTCGATGGCGATGATGGTCTGCCGGGTGACGTTGACCCGCTCGGCGAGCTCCGCCTGGGTCATCTCCCCGTGCGCGAATCGCAGGGCCCGGATCGAGTTGCTGACCTTGGTGGGCTTGACCACGGTCAGAGGCCCCGGCGGTAGGCGACGATCTTGACCGCCGAGAACACGATGGCAGAGAGGATGAACGCCAGATAGAGCGCGTGGGCGATCCAGAACTGGTCGACTCGTGCCATGGCCAGGGCGAGCGGGACGACCGTGAACGCGCTCATCACGATGAAGGCCACGTGGCCGCCCAGGCGGTTGATCTGCTTGTCCCGCTCGTCGGTCTTCCCGGTTTGCGGTGCGGCGATGGCGTTCAGCACGATGCCGGCTGCAATCGCGGCCAGCAGCGGCCAGACGTAGTCGATCTCGCGCACCGGGATGAGCACGGTCTGCGGAAGCACAATCGCGAAGTACACGATCGGCACGAACGCCGCGACCACGCCGTACACCCAAACCCGCTTCTCCTCGGACATCGTCCATCCTCCCCGTCGAGTGATGTAAAGAATTCTCGACATGGCGAACGTACGCTCTATCAGACATCGTGTCAAGAAAACCAGACAAGCGGACGCTGCCGCGGGGGCGGCAGGCAACCGCACGCACGCGCGCTCGCCGCCTCGCCGGTGCTCAGAGCCGTGCCCGGCCCAGCTCCCGGGTCGCCGTAACGGCACTGCGAAGGCTCATCGGGTCGGGAGTCGCACCCGCGACGATGTCGTCGATGCCGCGCAGGCCGGCGCGGTCCAGCATCCGCTTCTCGTTCGTGGTCCACTCGCCGCGCGCCGCGAGGATGGCGTGCGCGTACTCGGTCGCAGCCACGACGAGCTGTGCGGTGCATTGGGCGAGTCGTCCAGCCGGTGCGTGGCTGTGCTCGGCATAGCGCAGCGTCATCTCGGCGCGCCCGGCCCACCCGGCGCCGGCGGTCCGCCGCAGCTGTTCCGGGTACTCGGGCTTCGGCAGCGAGCCGCTCAGCACCCGGTTCATCGCCAGCTCGCCGACGACCAGGTAGCTCGGGATGCCGGCCAGGTGGAACATCAGGGGCTCGATGTGGAACTCGCCCGCCTCGGTGCGACGGATCTCGGCCTCCACGGCGTCGAGGTCCCGGTAGTGCACGTCGACCTGGCGGCCGCCGATCGTCAGCCACGCGCCGCCGTTGAAGACGCCGCCACCCCAGCCGCCGATCTCCGAGATCTCGCCCTCCCACCCTTCACGTCCCGCAAGGGAGCGCAGGTTCTCCGGCTCGAAGTCGCCTCGGTAGTACACGGCGAAGTCCCAGTCGCTGTCCGGGCGGTGGGTGCCCTCCGCTCGCGAGCCACCCAGCGTCACCGCTTCCACCGAGTGGAGGGTGCCCAAGCGCGTGGCCACCGCCTCCGCGAACCCGTCTCGGTCGATCCCGCCATCCACCGTTCCAGCATCCCACCTCGACAGCGGCCGAGCCCGGGACGTAGCATGCGGAGTCGGCCACGATGATCGGATCGCCACTGTGAGCGTCGCCTTCCTCCTCACCACCCTCGTCGTCGTGGCCACTCCTGGGACCGGTGCCCTGTTCACCATCGCGGCCGGCCTGTCCCGAGGCGCCCGCGCGGGCCTGATCGCAGCGCTCGGCTGCACGCTCGGCATCGTGCCGCACATGCTCGCCGCCATCACCGGCCTCGCCGCCGTAATGCACACGAGCGCCCTGGCGTTCGAGACGATCAAGTGGCTCGGTGTCGCGTACCTGCTCTATCTCGCCTGGCAGACGTGGCGCGACCGGTCGCCGCTCACCGTCGACGAGACGCCGTCGCCCCGTTCCGCGCTCCGCGTCATCTGGTCGGCCGTGCTGCTGAATCTGCTGAACCCGAAGCTCACCATCTTCTTCTTCGCGTTCCTGCCGCAATTCGTGGACACGGCCGCGGCGGACAGTGTGGTGCAGATGCTCGGCCTCAGCGCGGTGTTCATGGCGGTGACCCTGGTCGTGTTCGCGGTCTACGGCGTGTTCGCCGCGGGCGTGCGACGGCACGTCATCTCACGCCCGAAGGTCGTGACCTGGATGCGGCGGACGTTCGCCGCGACGTACGTGCTGCTGGCCGGCAGGCTGGCGCTCCAGGGCAGGTAGGGTCCCGACGGGCAGCGTGTGGCTGTGGGACGGAGGGACGTCGGCAGTCACCGTACGGCTCGACCGGCGGGGCATCCGCAGGAGCGCGCCGGGTTCGCGACAGGTGGCGGCGGCCACGCGCATCGCCTCATCGAGAAGGGCAGCCCACTGCGCCTCCGTCGGTGCCGCGCCGATCGCCGCGAGTCGTGCGCTCACCGTGGCGAGCACGGAGTCTCCGGCACCCATCGTGTCGACGACCTCGTCGGGAAGCGCCGCGATGGGTGCCGAGATCGGGGCTCCGTCCCGCCGCAGCAGGGAAGCGCCACCTGCGCCGTGGGTCGCGAGCACGTTGGTGGCGCCGCGGGCGAGCAGTCGCTGGACGGCGACTTCGGGCGGGAGTTCGAAGAGGTTGGCGTCTTCATCGCTGAACTTCACGAGGAACGCGCGTGCGCTGACCCGTTCCACGTTCCGGCGGAAGGCCGTTAGGTCTCGGATCAGCCCCAGCCGTGGATTCGGATCGATCAGCACGATGGAGTTCCGGCCCGCGAGCGCCGATTCGAGGGCGTCGACCTGCCCCTCGTCGTCGAAGGGGAACCCGGAAAGAACGACCATGCTCGCCAATCGGAGCGCTCGGCCCGTCGCGCCGCCGAAGTCGAGCGCGCGATGCATCGCGGCGGCGTTGAACCAGTACATGGGCTCGCCGTCGACCCTCGTGGAGGTGGCGCGGCCGGTGCCGAATGGGGTGGCGGTGGCGAGCAGGGGAATCCGGTGCCGCGAAAGGGTGTCGCGGATGCGTGTCCCGTCGTCGTCAGCACCGACCATCGCGACGAGGGTGCTGGGCACCCCGAGCAGTGACATGCCGATCGCGACGTTGAGCGCGGACCCGCCGACGTGTTCGCTGGAGCCGGCGTCGGTGCGCAGTTCGTCGATGAGCGCGTCCCCGACGACCACCACCCGCGCCGCTGCGCCTCGTTCGTCGCTCACCCGGTCACCCCTTCACCGCGCCCGCGGTCAGGCCGGCGATGATGTGCCGCTGAAGGAACGCGTAGATGATCAGCTGGGGGAGCAGCACGAGTGTGGCGGCCGCCATCATCCCGCCGTAGTCGACGGTGTACTGTCCCTGGAACCGTGAGACGGCGAGCGACACCGTCACGAGGTCCGGATTGTTGATGAGGATCGACACGAACGGGAACTCGTTGAACACGTAGACGACGTTGAAGATGAGGACCGCCGCAAGCACCGGCCGCATCACCGGCAGCACGACCGACATGCAGATCCGGAAGAGCCCGGCACCGTCGATGATCGCCGCCTCCTCCAGCTCACCCGGGAACTCGCGCAGGAACCCGGTCATCAGCAGGGTGTTGAACGGGATGGACACCGCGATGTAGGGGAGGATCACGGCCGCGTAGGTGCCGAAGATCCCGAGCGCCAGATCGAGGCGGTAGACGGGGAAGAGCAGCACATACACCGGTACCGCGAGCCCCGCCAGGAGGTAGAACCGCATCGCGGACTGCGATCGCTTGCGGCGCCACACCATCCGGGTCAAGGCGAACGATGCCATGAAGGAGATCACGGTGCCGATGGTGACCGAGAGAACGGCGATGAGGATGGTGTTGCCGTACATCCGCAGCAGCGGCAGATTCGTCAGCGCGTTGGCGTAGTTTTCCATCGTCAGCGAGGTGAACGAGAACGGGTCGCCGAGGATCTTGTCGCTCGGCTGGAACGAGAGCAGCACGATCCAGAGCAGCGGCAGGATGATGAGGAAGGTGACGAGGTAGGCGGCGACCGCCGTAACGATCCCCGCGATCTTCGCGCGGCGACGCCACGGTCCGCGGTCGGCCGGTGGCTGGGCGGGGTCCGAGACGGCCGCCCCCGGCCGGTGGGCGAGGTTGACATCCGGGGTGTGGTGCAGCTGCGTCATGCGATGCTCCGTCGGCGTGCGAGGGCGAGGTAGATGGCGGACACGGTGGCGCCCAGCACGAAGACGATCACGGCGATGGCCATCCCCGAGCCGTACTTCTGATTGGTGAAGGTGACGAAGTACATGTAGCTGACGAGCGTCTCCGATCGGTGGACCGGGCCTCCGCCGGTGAGCATGTAGACGAGCTCGAAGATCTTGAAGACGTTGGTGATGAGCAGGATCGCGACGATGCCGAAGGTCTCGTTCATCATCGGGATGACGACGTACCGCAGCCGCTGCCAGGAGGTCGCGCCGTCGAGTGCGCTGGCCTCCATCACGTCGGAGGGAGGAGCTGGAGGCCGGCGTAGAAGATGGTCATCGCGAACCCGATCGAGCTCCAGATGAAGACCAGCGACACGGCGTACGGGGTGAGGGTGTCGCCCCCGATCCACTGGATCTCCGGAACACCGAGCGGCACGAGCAGGCGGTTCAGCAGGCCGATCTTCGGGTCGAGGATGAACACCCAGATCAGGCCGATCAGGATCGGCGCGATGATCGCCGGGCCGAACACGAGGGCGCGGAGAAGGCCGCCGCCGCGCGCCTGCCGACGCAGCAGCAGCGCCAGGGAGAAGGAGGCGGGGATCAGCACGGCGAGGCTGACCACCAGGATGATGACCGTGTTCTGCAGCGACTGCCAGAAGAACGGGTCGGCACCGAGCCCCAGGTAGTTCTCGAGTCCGACGAAGGTCGCGGCGCCGAAGCCCGCGAAGTCGGTGAAGCTGAAGCCCACGGCGTACAGCACCGGGTAGACGAGGAACGCCGTGAAGAAGATCAGGCCCGGCAGCAGCATGATCGCGATCTTCCAGCGGGAGCTGACCCAGACCATCGGGGCCCCTTTCTGTGGTGCAGGTACTGCGGGTGCGTATCAGGGGGCGTGTGGCCGCGAGCCCGCAGCCGGAGAGTGGGCGGGACGCGTTCTCGAACGCGTCCCGCCCCGCCTGCTACCGCTCGTCCTCGAGGGCGGCCTCAACCAGTTCGACCGCCTGCTGCGGCGTCAGCTGATCCTGGATGACGCCGTAGATGCTGTCGTACATCGCGCTGGCGACCGCGGTCGGCACCAGCAGGTCCGGCTGCGACTGCGGGCTGGTGACGCCCTCCGCGGTGGCCGCATCGATCGCCGACTTCAGCGCGCTCTGCGTTTCGGGGTCGATCTCAGGCTCGTACTTCGTCACCGGCGGCTGGCCGTTCTCGACGAGGATCTGCTGCGCCTCGTCGCTGTAGTAGAAGTCGAGGAACGCCGTGACCGCGTTGAGTTTCTCCTCGTTGTCGCCCACCTTGTGGTCGACGACGAGGGGGGCGGATGCCACGTTCATGATGATGTTCTGCTCGCCGACGCCGTCCTCGAACTCGGGACCCTTCCAGAAGGTCACGTTCTCGGCGATGTCCGACTCCTGGATGGCGCTCGATGCCCAGACGCCCGCGTCGAGCATGGCCGCATTCCCGTTCAGGAACTGGTCGACGGCCTGCTGGTAGGTCTGCGTGGAGACGTTGGAGGCGAATGCGCCGGCATCCCGCAGCTCGGCGATGTGCTCGTAGAGGCGCACGAAGTCGTCGTTGTCGTAGCTCTCCTCGCCCGCGAGGATCGCGTCGATCTTCTCGCCGTACCCGAACCGCTCGAGCATGACGAGGAAGGACCAGACACTGAACGAGGACTGGTTGGCGCCGTTCGAGATCGTGGTGACGCCGGCGTCGCTCAGCGTCTCAGCAACCTTCACCAGCTCGTCGAAGGTCTCGGGCACCTCCAGATCGTGCTCCTCGAGAATCGCCTGGTTGACCCACAGGCCGGTGAGCAGACCCTGGTAGGGAACACCGTAGGTGACGCCGTCGACGGTGAAGTTGTCGATCGTGCTCTCGGGGAGCTTCTCGTCGATTCCGAGGTCAGCGAGGATCGGGGTGAGGTCGAGCAGGCGGCCCGCCTCGAGCATCTCTTCGGCGGTGGCCTTGTAGACCCAGAAGATATCCGGGAGTGTGTCGCTCTGCGCGGCGATGGACAGGCTCTGCAGGTGCTCGGCGACGGCCTGGCCACTCACCTCGATGTCGACATCGGGGTTGGCGTCCTCGAAGGCCTCGATGATCGCCCAGGTGGCGGGATCAGCGGTCTCGACGTCGGGGTTCTGCATCGACAGTGTGACCTTCGTCACGCCATTGGCGTCGGTTCCGCCGCCTCCGCCGGCGCATCCGGCGAGTGCGAGGAGGCTGAAGGCCGCGAGCGCGGTGGCAGCGACCGGCTTCCGCGACGCTGGGGTGGTGCTGAGACGGAACATGTACATCTCCCTTGATGATGGGCTGCAGGTGCGTGGTTTGAACGCTGTTCATCGAAACGTTTGCGCGAATCGATTGCCCGACGATAAGCGCGGTGCGTGCCCGGTGTCAAGCGGTGGTGCGCGTGTCGCTCAGCCGACCTGGATCCGGTGCTCCTCGGTGGAGGTGCGCAGCTCCACGGTCTGGCGGAGGCGCATGGTGCGCGGACTGCTCTGCGGGCTGGCGCTGCGGTCGATGAGGAGCTTGACCGCCGCCGTGCCCATCTCGAAGGCCGGCTGCCGCACGGTCGTGATGGTGGGCGAGAACAGGTCCGAGTGGGTGAAGCCGTCGTAGGTGGCGAACGCGAGGTCTTCGGGAACGCGCAGACCGGCGTCGCGCATGCTCTCCAGTGCGGTCACCGCGAGCGGCGTGCTGCACGCGATGACGCAGGTGTACGCCCCGCCCCGGAGGTGGCCGATGAGGGCGGACCTCAGCTCTGCATCGTCGTGGCCCTCGAGGATCGCCTGATCGCGCAGTCCCTCCGACGGCATCGCGTCGAAGAAGCCCTCGAGCCGCTCGCGCAGGGTCGGGACGCGCGTGTCGCCTGCCAGCACCGCGATCCGCCGATGTCCGCTGGAGTGCAGGTGCGTCGCCAGGCGCCGCATGCTCTCGCGGTTGTCGGCGCCGACCTGGTCGAACGGAGAGTTGTCGGCGAGGCGGTCGAGCAGCACCACCGGCGTCGCGGCGTCATCCAGATAGCGGGTGAGCGCTGGGCTGGACTCCGCGCAGCGGGCGATGATCAGGCCGTCGACCCGCCGCTCGAGGAGCGCGCGCACGGCGCGCATCTCTCGCGCTGGGTCCTCCGCCGAGTTCGCAAGGACCAGGGTGAGATCGTGGTCCACGGCGCCCTGCTCGACTCCGTGCACCATCCCCGCGAATGCCGGCTCGCCCGCGTCGGAGACGACGAGTCCGATGCTGTCGGTGCGGGAGCGGCGCAGCGCCCGGGCGAGCGCATCCTGCCGGTATCCGGTCTTCTCGATCGCGTCGAGCACCCGTCCGCGGGTGGCCGGCTCGACATTCCGCGTGCCGTTCAGCACGTGCGAAACGGTGGAGGTTGACACCCCGGCGAGCTGGGCCACATCGACGATCGTCACCATATCTGCCGCGCCTCGTTCAATCGTTTGTTTCGACGCCGCCGATGCTCCGGCGGGCGTCACCTTCCGGAAACCGTAGCGACTGTGTCGCGGTTGCACCAGGCGGCACGCTGTGCGTAAGATCGCGGCCATTGCGCAAACGTTTCGATGCGCGCCGGGCCACCGTGGTCTCGGGGAAGGGCGGACCATGAACGAATCAACCACGCCGGGGGGCTTGCTCGGTGACCTCACGCGGCACCGTCCGGGCAGATCGGCCAGGGCGTCCAGCTATGACCAGACGGGTCGCAACCGCGACAACTGGATCATCATGCCGGGGGAGGAGCGCACCCTCGCGGAGATCGAGGGACCGGGCTTCATCACGCACATCTGGATGACGCAGTCCTGCCGCATCCAGCCCGGCCCCGGGCAGATCGCGCCAGAGGCGGTCGGCGTGCCGATGCTCGAGATCCACAACGCGCTCGGCGTGAGCTGGGAGGTGGTCGACCCCGACTACTACCGCAAGGTGCTGCTGAAGATCTACTGGGATGACCAGGAGACCCCGAGCGTGCTGGCGCCGCTCGGTGACTTCTTCGGCCTGATGAACTCGCTCTCCGGCACCTACGACTCGCTGCCGCTCTCCGTCTCGGCGAAGGAGCCCGAGCTCAACACCTTCGGCGGCAGCGCCGCGTTCAACAGCTACTTCCGGATGCCGTTCGGCAAGCGGGCGCGGGTGGTGGTCGAGAACCAGAACGACATCCCGTACCTGCAGTACTTCTACATCGACTACGAGCTGGCGCCGGAGCCGCTGCCGGAAGAGACGGTCTACTTCCACGCGCACTGGCGGCGGGCGCTGCCGAACCAGGGCTGGGGCCCCGACCTGCAGGCCAACAGCATCGAGACGACGGTCCCGAACCTCGACGGGGCCGGCAACTATGTCGCGCTCGAGACCGAGGGCCGCGGGCACTACGTCGGCTGCAACCTCGCGGTGCGCCACTTCCAGGGGTCCTGGTGGGGTGAGGGCGATGACATGATCTTCATCGACGACGACAGCTGGCCGCCGAGCCTGCACGGCACCGGCATGGAGGATTACTTCGGCCACGCCTGGGGCATGCAGCGGAACGCGTTCCAGTTCAACGGCACCATCGTGCACGAGGAGGACGTCCCCGGGTTCCACCACAGCTACCGGTTCCATCTCGTCGACCCGATCCGGTTCGAGAAGCGGATCAAGGTGACGTTCGAGCACGGACACGGCAACCACCTCTCCGACGACTGGTCGTCCACCGCGTACTGGTACCAGACGCTGCCGTCGCCGCAGCTCACCGTTCCGCCAGTGGAGCAGCGGCTTCCGCTGCGCCCGGTGGACCGGGTGATCGAGGCGCCGCTGCCGGAACTGACCGATGCGCAGCGGGCCGCCCGCGAGGCCGCCGGCGCGCGGATGGAGCGCTTCGTCGCCGCCCGCGACGAGCTGCGCGAGCAGCGCCGGCGTGAGGTCGACGACTGGGAGCGCGGAAACCGCGACCAGGCGCGCGCCATCCGCCGCCGCTACGACGAGAGGAACCAGTGACGATGCGCCCCGCCATTCACTTCACCGCCGAGACCGGCTGGATCAACGACCCGCACGGCGTCACGTTCGCCGACGGCCGGTACCACCTGTTCCACCAGTACGTGCCCGGCAGTCTCGTCTGGGCGCCGAACTGTCATTGGGGGCACGCCACGAGCGCGGATCTGCTCAGCTGGCAGCGGCAGGGCATCGCGATCGCCCCCGGGGACGGCGACGACGGCATCTGGACCGGCAGCCTCGTGCATGACGCCACCGGTCCCCGGATCCTCTACACGTCGGTCACGCAGCCGGACATCGGAATCGGCCGGGTGCGCACCGCAACGCCGGCGGACGGCGCCTGGAACTCCTGGGTCAAGGGCGACGTCGTGGTCGAGTCGCCGGCGGACCTGGACCTCCTCGCGTTCCGTGACCCGTTCGTCGTCCGTGAGGCCGACGGGTGGCGGATGTTCATCGGTGCCGGAACCCGCTCCGGGGATGCGCTTGCGCTCACCTACACCTCCGCGGATCTGGACCGGTGGGAGTACGACGGTGTCGCCCTCGAGCGATCCACGAACGAGCGCGAGCCGGTGTGGATGGGCGCGCTGTGGGAGTGCCCGCAGGTGTTCGAGGTCGACGGGCGCTGGGTGATGGTCAGCTCGGTCTGGGACGACGACGTGCTGTTCTACGCCGGGTACGCGGTCGGCGACTACGCGGATGGCCGGTTCACGGCGGAGAGCTGGGGGCAGCTGAGCTTCGGCGGCTCGTACTACGCGCCGTCGTTCTTCCGCGATGCCGACGGTCGTCCGTGCCTGATGTTCTGGATGCGCGGCGTCGCTGACGCGGAGGCCGGGTGGAGCAGCGCGCTCAGTGTTCCCCACCTGCTCTCCGTACGCGATGGGCGCCTTGCCGCCGAGCCGCATCCGAAGCTCGCCGAGAAGCGCGGGACACCGTTGAATGGGAATGACCTGCGCGGGTTCGGCGACGCGGTCGTGGAGCTGGAATGGGACCCGGTCGACGACGGATCCCGGCTCTCCTTCAGCGCCGACGATGCGGAGGTCGCCTCGATCGGATCGGTCGGGGACGCCCTGGTGCTCCGCCGCACGGGTGAGTCGGATTGGTCGATGCCCTACACCGGCGGAGCGGTGCGGGTGCTCCTCGATGGACCGGTGCTCGAGATCGCGACCACGGACGGCCTGCTCGGCGGCCCGGTTGCGCAGCCGACCGCGATCGAGTCGACCGGTGGCGAGTTGTCCGCCTGGCGACTCGACGTCGCCCCGGCAGCTGCCGAGGAACTCGACGCGGTGACCGCAAGCTGAGCACCCGCCCGGTCGCTGGGCAGTGACCCGGTCCCTGAGCCTGTCGAAGGGAGCCGTCACCCGGCCGTGATCAGCAAGTCGTTGATCATGGTTGCGACGAGGTCGGAGTTGTCGGGGTCGAGCTCGGCGCCACCGGCGCCCACCGTCGTGATCCCGCTGTGATCCCACTGCTCCGCGGTGTTCACCATGGCTTTGTCGTAACCGGCGTATTTCGGCCCGCAGAAGTCGTCGCCGTCGTCGCACTGCCCGACGGTCGAGATCAAGATCGAGAACGGCACCTGGCCCGGTGCCGGCGCCGAAGCGATCTGCTCACTCGAGGCCGCGAAGTCGATGCCCTCGTCGTTCTCGCCGGTGTAGTACGCGTCCACGGCGGCTTCCTGCTCGTCGTCCATCCGCCCGAACATCAGCTCCTGCGCCCAGTCGTACCGTGGGACAGGATTGATCGCCACCACGCCCGTCACGTTGTCCAGATGGGTGCGCGCGTAGTGCTGAACGAACATGCCGCCCGCTGAGTGGCCGACCAGCACGAACGGGCCCGGCACACCTGCGGCTTGCAGCAAGGCGTCGAGATCCGCGCTGATCTCCTCAGCCGTGCGGGGCACCTCCGCAGGGTCGCTCACCCCGACGTTCGCTCGGTCGTAGGAGCAGACGTGGGTGTCGGAGCCGAGCGCTGCCCGGATCGGCTCCAGCGCGTCCGAGCCCTGCCCCTCGCCGCTCTCCAGTAGAACGGTGGGTCCACGGGAACCGGTGCACTTGAGGTGCAACTCACGCTCGCCGACGGAGAACCTGCCGTCGATGGGGCCCAGCTCCGGAGGAGGCGTGGCCTCGGGTTCCCCACCCGCCGCGCATCCGGAGAGCAGCAACGTCACGGCCAACGCCGCAACCGTCCAGCGCTTCATATCGGGCTCCCGATCTCGCTGGCTCAACCAAACCACCGCCTCCGGTGGCTGTCGAGAGGCTTTCGCTATGAAATCACCCTCCGCACTGGTCCGTAGGATTGACCCGTGGCGCGCACTGAACTCATGGATTACGACCAGGCCCTCGAACTCTTCGAGCCGGTGATCGGCCTCGAGGTTCACGTGGAGCTCTCGACCCGCACCAAGATGTTCTCCGACTCGCCGAACCCGGCCTTTGGCGACGACTTCAGCGCCGAGCCGAACACGCTCATCACCCCGCTCGACATCGGCCTGCCCGGCAGCCTCCCGGTGGTGAACGAGCAGGCGGTGAAGTACGCGATCTCGCTCGGCCTCGCGCTCGGATGCCAGATCGCCGAGTCGAGCCGCTTCGCGCGGAAGAACTACTTCTACCCCGACCTCGGCAAGAACTACCAGATCAGCCAGTACGACGAGCCGATCGCCCACGACGGCGAGGTGGAGGTGGAGCTCGAGGACGGCCGCATCTTCACCATCCCGATCGAGCGCGCGCACATGGAGGAGGACGCCGGCAAGCTCACCCACGTCGGCGGCGCCACCGGCCGCATCCACGGCGCCGAGTTCAGCCTCGTCGACTACAACCGTGCCGGGGTGCCGCTGGTCGAGATCGTCACCCGGCCGATCTTCGGTGCGGAGCAGGATGCGCCGGCGCTCGCCGCGGCGTACGTCTCCACTATCCGTGACATGGTGCGCGCGCTCGGCGTCTCGGAGGCGCGGATGGAACGCGGAAACCTCCGCTGCGACGCGAACGTGTCCTTGCGGCCGCGCCCTGCGGCCGTCGACGCGTCGGGAAACCCGGTCGCTGAGCCTGTCGAAGCGCCCCTCGGCACCCGAACCGAGACCAAGAACGTGAACTCGTTCCGGTCGATCGAGCGGGCGGTGCGCTACGAGATACAGCGGCAGGCAGCGATCCTCGCTGGGGGCGGCACCATCACGCAGGAAACCCGACACTGGCACGAGGACACCGGCACCACCTCACCCGGCCGGGTGAAGAGCGACGCGGACGACTACCGCTACTTCCCAGAGCCCGACCTGCTGCCAGTCGTGCCGACCCGTGAGCTGGTCGAGGAGCTGCGCGCAGCGCTGCCCGAGGCGCCCGCGGTGCTGCGCCGTCGGCTGAAGAGCGACTGGGGCTTCTCCGACGAGGAGTTCCGCGACGTGGTGAACTCCGGCCTGATCAGCGAGATCGTGGAGACGGTGCGCGAGGGCGCGGCGCCCTTCCAGGCGCGGAAGTGGTGGCTCGGCGAGATCCTCCGCATCGCGAACGCCACCGCCGTCGACGCGTCCACGCTGGTGTCGCCGAAGCACGTCTCCGAGCTCATCGCCCTGGTGGAGAACGGCGACCTCACCGACCGACTCGCCCGGCAGGTGCTCGAGGGCGTCATCGCGGGGGAGGGCGCCCCGCACGAGGTGGTCGAGGCCCGCGGCCTGAGGGTGGTCTCCGACGACACCGCCCTGATTGCAGCGATCGACGAGGCCCTCGCCGCCCAGCCCGACGTGCTGCAGAAGATCCGCGACGGCAAGGTGCAGGCCGCCGGCGCGATCATCGGCGCGGTGATGAAGGCAATGAAGGGGTCCGCGGATGCGGCGCGCGTGAGGGAGCTCGTGCTGGAGCGGGCGCAGGGGTAGCCCACTCCGACCCGTGTTAGCCGTCTTCTGCAGGAGGTAAGTGAGTGACGAACCCGCCCCAGGTGAGATACCAGGTGTTCATCAGCTCGACCTACCTGGATCTCCAAGAGGAGCGCCAGGCAGTCACCTCGACCCTTCTAGAGTCTGACGCTTTCCCGACGGGAATGGAGTTATTCCCGGCCACAGACGACGACGCTTGGACCTTGATCAAACGTGTAATCGACGAAAGCGACTATTACCTGCTGATCCTGGCTGGGAAGTATGGGTCTGTTCACGAGCTCGAAGGCGTCGGCTTCACCGAACGCGAATATGACTATGCCACTTCGGTTGGGAAGCCGGTCATGGCCTTCCTTCACGCCGATCCGGACTCTCTGCCGGCCGCGAAGACTGAGAAGCAAGAAGCGATGCAGCTGCGGCTGGCGGCCTTTCGGAATAAAGTGAAGGCTGCGCGGCACGTGAAATTCTGGACGTCGCCAGACCACCTTGCGGGTCAAGTTGCGCTCACATTCAACAAGTTCGTGAAGCTCTACCCGGCGGTGGGGTGGGTCCGCGCCGATCAGGCGGCGTCCACGGACACTCTGCGGGATCTGGCGAAAGCTCACGCTCAATTGCGGGAGCTTGAAGCGCAATTGGCGAGAGGGGCTGCCGAGCCACCAGCAGGAGTCGAAGAACTGTCGTCGGGCGCTGAACAGCTGACGATTCCTGTTTGGGTAAGTGGCGCACCGAAGCTAACTGACGGCGCAAGAGGAAAAGCCCAAAGCAAGTGGGTTTCTATAGCCACTACCTGGGATGACATATTGGCGGCGATAAGCGCGCGCCTTCTAGTTGAAGCCGAAGAAGCCGAAATCAGAAGCATCCTCGTCGAGTGGATGAAGTACAACTTCCTCGACGATTTGACGAACCCACTCGCCGACGCGGCCAAGGCGGGCGGGGAGGGCGTGAAGCGAAGTGCCGTGCCTTTCTCCTTCAATGTCGATCTGAAACCGGTCGAAGTCGGAACGATCTTGTTGCAACTAAAGGCGCTCGGGCTGATCACGAGAAGCGAGCGGAGACGCAGCGTGAGTGATACGGGCATCTACTGGAGCCTGACGCCTCTTGGAGAGCAACAGGCAGTGAAAGTACGAGCAATCAAGAAAGGGGAGAAGCGGAAAGGCCACGGCGTGTCCGCGGTGCCGACACCCAACTAGCCACCGTCGCTTGAAGCACGATAAGCCTGGAAGCGTGGGATTGTCACCGGTGACAACCGCGACTTCGGAAGGCTCGTTCGATGAGCGGTTACGAGGGAATCAAGCGGTTTCGGGCGAGTCGAGCGGGTACGTGTCGTCAGCCACCTTCCGTCGGGCCGGATACGCACTCGCTCAACTCTGCGTAAACCGTCAACCCCGGGCGTAGAAGGGGCGCCATTGTGTCACGCGCGAACGCCTCAGCAGTGCTGCCGGCACCTTGAAGGGACAGAAGCCGACGAAGCCCTTCGGCGATGGAGCCTGACGCACGCTTCACGTCGTCAGGGTCATTGCCGCGCTGCACGCTAGAGGTAAGCGCATCCGACTTGACTCTCAGAGCGTCCGGAGTCCGTTGCGGTTGTTCCACCTCCGCACAGAGAGCGGCAATCACTTCGTCGTCAAACAGGAATGCCTCAAGGTGTCTGCGACTGAGGACCCGAGTACCTTGCCTCTCGAGGAGGGCGATCTCGGCGTCGCTTCTGAAATCACGGTCAATCACCCGTGAAACGATCGTGCCTGGTGCGATGGTTTGGATCGCGCGACCGATTCCCAAACGATCATTTGCGGTGTCCGCGGAATTACCGACCGAGAGGAAGTCGGTCTCAGGATGCTCGGCTGCGAAGATTATCCGGTAGCACTGAGCGTCAAATGCCGCCTTCGCATCTTCGCCAACAGTGGGCGGGCGCCCCTCACATAGCACCACTCGCTCGGGAGCGACAAGGGATGCAAGGTCGCCAAGAGCGACGTTGAGGGTTCGACTCCAGAAATCGCGGGACGGCTTGATAGGGGTCAGGGTGACCGGAGAGTCGAAATCCAGTCCTTCCATATCCAAGAAGCAAACGCTTGCGAAGTCAGCTTTCGACAGCTCCCAAGCCTGGCGCATGAAGCCGATGCTGTGGCTCGCGAGCCACAGCTGACTGTTATCAGGAACCAAGCTGTAGAGAGCGGTCAGGAGCTGAGCCTGAATTCTCGTGTTCAGGTGGGTCTCGGGCTCGTCAATGCACCAGATGGTGTCGTCGAAAAATTCGCTCTTGATGACGGCGTCCAGAATCAAATCGAAGGCGGCCTTCTCACCAGCGGACAAGTTCTTGTAGAGGAAGCGCGGAGAGGCGCCTTTCTCGAAATAGAACGTGCCTTCCGTGCCGGTTTGGCCCCCGATCCCGCCTACACCCGTAAGTACTAAGTCGGGAAAGACCGACAACATCGATGTTCGGACGCGCCCGATTATCCGATCACGTATCTCGCCTTTAGTCATCGTGTCCGGGAGACTTTGGTCGTACACACCATCGATCGTCTGCATGATGAGCCGTTGGTAGTTTTCGGAGACGGTGACGTCGTTATCAATCATCCGAGAGACTCGACTAGTTTCGAGCGGCGACGCAAGCCGGTTGAAACGCGACACATTGAAATCTGCCTCGTTGCGAAAGGCCGTCCGCGTGTAGATCAGCTTCTTGCGATCCTCTGCACCAGCGGGAAGGGGCTCGTGAAACTCCACGCGCACGCGTTCAGTCCAACTGGCGCTGGCCGCTCCCGCCTTGGTGCCATAGCTCTCGTCCCAGTTGCCCCCAACGCCGCCGTTGTACCAATGCCACGTCTTCAATCCATCAAAAAGGGAAGACTTGCCCGACCCGTTGGGGCCAGCCAATACAACCAATTTCGCCGTGGCCGGCAGACTAGTGATCGTCGCGTCGGTGAATCGCTTGAGACCTCTTAGATGGATCGACGACACATGCACACTTGCTCCTTGGCGGCCTAGAATCCACTGCCGTTTAGCAGTCGGGCAGAAAGAACCCCGGCCATGCCATCGTATTGGCCGTACTCAGCCCGGATTTCGCTGAGAGACGAGCGGTGAAAATTCGGACACTCGTCCTCCTGCATTCAGAAAGTCGGCGAGCTGAGGCTCGTGCTTCGTTCGAGCCCGGGTTCGCTAAGGGGCGTCCACGATGCGTTATGGACGGGCATCGTGCGCAAGGATCGCCAGTTGGATGCGGTTGTCGAGGGAGAGCTTCGTCAGCGCGCTGGAGATGTGCGCCTTGACGCTGCCGTGGGAGAGGAAGAGGCGCTCGGCGATCTCGGCGTTGCCGAGGCCCTCGGCCACGGCCAGTGCCACCTTGCGCTCGCGGTCGGTGAGTGGCGCCAACGGGTCCACCGAGGGAGCCGGCGGGCGCAGCTCGGATGCGGCGACGTGGTCGATGAGCTGGCGCAAAACGTCGGGGGAGACGGTCGGCTGACCAGCCGCCGCCGTTCGGATCGCCGTGACGATCTCTGAGGGCGGCGTGTGCTTGAGGAGAAAGCCGGCGGCACCGGCCCGAAGTGCGTCGAGCACGGTCGCGTCGGTGCGGAAGGTGGTCAGCACGATGACGGCCGGCATCGATGGCAGGGCGGCGTCGCGCAGGCGGCGGATCGCTGAGATGCCGTCCACCCGGGACATCCGCACGTCCATCAGCACCACGTCCGGCGACCAGGACCGGACGGCGTCCAGCACCTCGTCGCCATCCGAGATGTCACCGACCACCTCGAGGTCGGGTGCGCCGCCGAGCATCAACCGGAGGCCCGCTCGCACGAGCGCGTCGTCGTCGACGATGAGCACGCGGATGGCGTCGGGGGTGGCGGTCATGGTGTCCCGATCGGCAGCTCGCCGGACAGGGCGAAGATGCCACCGGTCAGCCCGTGGCGGAGTTTGCCGCCGTCGATCCGCACCCGTTCGGTGAGGCCCGCGAGGCCGGCGCCGGCGCCCGGGATCTCCGTCGCCGTCAGTCCGAGCGCGACCGGGTTGGTCACCTCCACTCGCAGCCGGCCGTCGTCACCACGGATGGCGACCGAGACGGGGGAGTGCGGCGCGTGCTTGCGGGCGTTCGTGAGGCCCTCCTGCACGATGCGGTACGCGGTCCGCTGCACCGACGCGCGCGCGTTCTGCACCGCGGCCTCGTCGATCGTCATGTCGACGTGCTGCCCGGCCCGCCGAGCTTCGTCGATCAGGTCGCGGACATCCTCCAGCCGCGGCTGCGGGCGGGAGGCGCCGAGGGGCGACGCGGACTCGTCCTCCCGGAGCACCTCCAGCAGCTCACGCAACTCCTCCACGGCGAGGTGCGCGTTCTCGCGGATCACCACAGCGGCGTCGTGCACCTCCTCCGGGCTCATCGGCCGGTGACCGGGGTCGGCCGCCGACTTCGTCCGGAACTCCAGCGCCCCGGCGTGCACCGAGAGCAGCGAGATGCGGTGGGCGAGCACGTCGTGCATCTCTCGGGCGATCCGCTCGCGCTCATCCCGCCGGAGCGTTGCCAGCTGGGCGTTGTACCGCTCACGGTCCGCAACGGCCGCCCGTTGGAGCCCCTCGATCACCTGCTGGCGGGCACGGGCGAGGAGCCCGACGCTCAAGGTCAGCAGATAGAGGAGGGGGATGAAGATGAGCCAGGTGAGCCAGTCCATGCCGGGCACGTCGACCACCCAGTGGTACGGGAGGGCGAGCGCGAGATGCACTCCCACCACCGGGATCGATAGCCGCGGCGACGCCGAAGCCCCGAGCCGGTAGACGGCGGCGACCACCGCGAGACCGGCGGTGATCGACAACGTTCCGGGGATGATCATCAGCACCCCGATAAGCACCGGATGCTTCCGCGCCCACCACAGCGCGACGGAGGCCACCACGCCGAGCGCGATGTCGACGCCCCAGTACCACTGCGGAAGCCGCGCGAACTCGCCGAAGCCGAAGGAGTTTGCGAGCACGTACAGCAGCGCGATCGCGATGAGCACCACGTCGAGCGTCCGGGCGCGCCCGGTCAGGGCCGGGAGCTCCGCCTCCGGCGACCGGGGCTGCGACACGGCCTGCCTCATGCTCCGAGGATACGAAGGATGCGGGCGCCGCTCCACGGCTCGGGCCCGCGATGGCCGCCCGGCCGGAAATCTGGCCGGTCGGCCAGACGGATACGCGCATTGTGGCCTGGCAGCGGATGCGGCGCCCGCCGGGTCCGGAGGACACTGGCGGCATGGCAGCTGCAGACACCTCAACCCTGGAATCGGAGCACGCGCTTGAACTCGTCGACCTGCGGCGCGAGTTCGCCGACAAGGTGGCCGTCGACGACGTGAACCTGCGGGTGCCGCGTGGCTCCTTCTACGGCCTCGTCGGCCCGAACGGCGCCGGCAAGACCACCGCCCTGTCGATGGCGGTGGGCCTGCTCCGCCCGAGCGGCGGGCAGGCGTTCGTCGAGGGCGTCGACGTGTGGCAGGACCCGGTGGAGGCGAAAAAGCACCTTGGCGTCCTGCCCGACGGGCTCGCGCTGCCCGAACGGCTCACCGGCGGCGAGCTGCTCACCTACTGGGGCCGGTTCCGCGGGCTCGACGCGCAGGTGGTCGCGAGCCGCAGCGCCGAGCTCATCCGCCTCCTGGAACTGGAGGAGGCGGAGGCGCTCGGCACCCTCGTGGGTGAGTACTCCACCGGGATGCGCAAGAAGATCGGGCTTGCCACGGCGCTGCTGCACGCGCCGAGCGTGCTGGTGCTCGACGAGCCCTACGAGGCGGTCGACCCGGTCTCCGCGCGCGTGCTCACCCGCATCCTGCGTCGCTTCACCGCGACCGGCGGCTCGATCGTCATCTCCAGCCACGTGATGAGCCTCGTCGAGTCGCTCTGCGACCGGGTCGCGATCATCGCGAACGGCAGGGTCGTCGCCGACGGCACGCTCGACGAGGTGCGAGGTGGCACATCGCTCGAGGACCGCTTCGTCGAGCTCGTCGGCGCCCGCGACATCGACGAGGAGGAGCTGTCGTGGATCGGCTCCTGATCGACCTCAAGTTCGCGCTCCTCCGCAACAGCTCCAAGGGCCTCCGGATCTTCGGCTGGATCGTCGGCGCCGCGCTCGTCGTCGCCACCTGGGCTGCCGCGGTGCTCGCCAACGGCGACGAGGTGCGCTCCACCGTGCTCACGCTGCTCTTCGCCGGCTGGGCGGTCGGCGCAGGTCTCGGTCCCGTGCTGATGAGCGGCAGCGGGGTGCTCCGCCCCGACTACTTCACCCTGCTGCCCATCGACGGACGCCGGCTCAGCCGGGGACTCCTTGCCACCGTGTTCGTCAGCATCGCCTCCGCGTTCGTGCTGCTCGCGTTCCTCGCCGCTGCCGTGCACGCGGTGCTGCTCGATCCGGCCACCCTCGCGCTGGTGCTGATCGGCGCCCCGCTCACCTGGATCTTCGCCGTCACCCTGTCACGCCTCATCTACGGACTGCTCGGCGCTGCCATGCGGTCGAAGATCGGCGTCGAGATCGCGGCGATCCAGTTCGGGCTGATGTTCGCCGCCATGTTCACCGGATGGATCGTGGTGTCGGCGACCGTGAACAACATCCCGGTGCTGCTGCAGAACGGGCCGCCGGAGGGGCCGATCACCGCGGTGCTGAACGGGTTCCCGAGCTCGTGGCCGGTGCTCGCCCTCGAGCAGGCGGCCGCCGGGAACTGGGGCGGCGCGGTGCTGCTGCTCGCCGCCCTCGCCGCGCTCGATGGGCTGATGATCCTCGCCACCATCGCGCTGCTCACCCCGCGGACGGATGTCTCGGCGCGGCGGCGGCGCGGACGGCGGCTCTCACCCGGCCTCGTCGACGGCGGCGGGCTGCTGCCGAAAACGCAGCTCGGCGCTGTGATCGGCAAGGAGTACCGGCAATGGACCCGCGATCCGTGGCGAGCGCTCGAGGTGCGCACCGGCATCTGGACGGGACTCGCCATCGGGTTCTTCGCGCTGGCCGGCGGGGAGTTCGCCGCGGTCGCCGCATTCGGCGGACTCATCGTCGCGTTCATGATGGGCATCGCCGGGCTGAACGTCTACGGGCAGGACGGCAGCGCCGTCTGGCAGCAGATCGTCGGCCAGGACGCGACCTCCGTCCGCTCGGATGTGCGCGGCCGGCAGTGGGCGCTCCTGCTGGTATTCCTGCCCTGGACCCTCGCCATCACCGTGCTGTTCCTCGTGCTGAGCGGGCACTGGTGGGTCACCCCGGCCGTCGCCGCCCTGCTGCCGGCGCTGTTCGGCTCGGGAGCCGGTGCGGCGATGATCACCTCCGCCGTCGGCGTCTCACCCGGGGTCGACCCACGGCGCCGGGTCGGGCCGAACGACGCGAACGGCAACATCGGCCTGCACCTCTGGGTGGCGATGCTGCTCATCTCGATCGGCGCGGCTCCCACCGGTGCGCTCGCGGTGTTCAGCCTGCTCAACCCGTCCGGCTGGCTGACCGCCGCCACCGTGGTCGTCGGTCTGCTGAACGGATGGCTCGCCGCCTGGCTCTTCGGACGGATCGCGATCGCCTACCTCTCCACCCGCATGCCCGATGTGTTCACCCGCATCCGCTACGGGCAGGTGTTCCGCGAGAGGGGCGGGGGAGTGCTCGGCTGGATCGAGGGTGCGACGCTCGCCGGCGAGCAGAAGGCGCAGGCGTACAAGCAGAAGCAGCGGCAGGCGAAGATCGCGGCCGGCAAAGACGGATGACGCGGGCCTCGGCTGACGGATTACCGTGGGCTGGTTTCGATAGGACGGCCTTCGGCTGTCTACTCAACCAGGGAGTGGGATGCGGCCGCCGCCAGCGCGAGGTCGAAGTCCTCGGTGACGAGCGCCGCGTTGACGGCCGCGCCGGTGAACGATCCGGCACCGATCGACAGCGGCACGGTGGCCGACGGGTTCACCACGTTGCCGACGGCCCAGATCCGTTTGCTGCTGGTGCGGTTCATTGCGTCGACGGCGACGAACGAGCCGGCCGGTGTCTCGGTGCGCGACAGGCCGAGGTGACTGAGGAACCCGTCGTGCGGGCGTAGGGTGCCGCCGGTGAAGATGGCGTCGACCGGCACCTCGCGGCCGTCGGCGAGCCGCACCGCCGTGAGGGCATCGCCATCGCCGAGGAGTTCGACGACCGGCTCGGCGACCAGCTCCACTCCGCGCGCCCGGAACCGTGCCTCCTCCTCGGCGGTGAGCGGATCGAGCCCGGCGGTGAAGACGACGACGCGGTCGCTCCACTGCCGGATCAGGTGCGCCAGGTGCAGCTGCAGCGGCGAGGTTGTCAGCACCCCGAGCCGCTGGTTCCGCACCTCCCAGCCGTGGCAATAGGGGCAGTGCAGCACACTGCGGCCCCACCGCTCGGCGAGACCGGGGATCGCGGGAAGCTCGTCGGTCAGCCCGGTCGCCGCGATCACGGCCCGGGCGGTCAGCACCCCACCGTCGGCGACCGTCACCACCACGCCGTCCTCGGTCTCGTCCACCCGCTCCACCGTGCCCTCGGCGAACTCGACGCCGTAGCCGGACGCTTCCGCCCTGCCGTGCTCGAGCAGCTCCGAAGGCGGTGTGCCCTCGTTGCCGAGCACCCCATGCATGTGGTCGGCGAACCGGTTGCGCGGGCTTCCGGCGTCGATCACCAGGGTGCGCCGCCCCGCTCGTCCCAGCATGAGGCTCGCCGAAAGCCCCGCCGCGCTGCCACCGATCACGATCACGTCCCATTCCATGCATCGAGCATCACCCGCTGCGGCGCTACACTGCAAGCTGTCTTGCGGAATCGGCAAGTGCGTCGACAGGAGGGTGTGCCGGATGGTGCAGGAGCT
This sequence comes from Lysobacter korlensis, assembly GCF_042434515.1. NCBI lineage: Bacteria > Pseudomonadati > Pseudomonadota > Gammaproteobacteria > Lysobacterales > Lysobacteraceae > Lysobacter > Lysobacter korlensis. The sequence goes on along the minus strand of NZ_JBHLTG010000002.1, from coordinate 500,530 downwards.
CGAGCAGGTCGGTTCACGGCTGCGGGCGGTGCGGCATTCCCGCGGCTGGACGCTCGACGAGCTCGCCACCCGTGCCGGCATGTCGGCAAGCACCCTGTCGCGGCTGGAGTCCGGCAAGCGGCAGGCGAGCCTGGAGCTGCTGCTGCCGCTCACCCGGCAGCTCGGCATCCGCATCGACGACCTGCTGCCGACCGAGGCTCCCGATCCGCGGGTGCGCCGACCGATTCTCCGCCGCGACGGACTGATCATCGCCCCGCTCGCACCGGAGGCGTCCCCGGTGCACACCTACAAGATCACCTACCCGCCCGTCAGCGAGCTGCCCGAGCTGCGCGTGCACGACGGGTTCGAGTGGCTCTACGTGCTCACCGGAAAGCTGCGGCTGCGGCTCGGTGAGCAGGATCTGACGCTGACGCGGGGCGAGGCGGCGGAGTTCGACACCCGCATCCCGCACGCGATGTGCGCCGCCGGCGGGCGCCCCGCGCAGGTGCTCAGCATCTTCGACGACTCGGGCGCCAGGATGCACACCCACGTCGCCGAAGCGTGACCCACGGCGGCAGGCGCGCATCACGCCTTGCCGCGGCGAGAATGGGGGAATGGCGGAGGTTTCGCGGAGGCGACGCTTCGCCACAGCGGCGATGATCGGCGTCGTCGTCTACGCACTCGTCGTCGGCGTCCTGCAACTGCTGCCCCCGCATTACGACCCGATCCGCGAGGCCGAGAGCAACCTGGCGGTCGGCCCGTTCGGGTGGATCATGAACCTCAACTTCCTCGGCCGCACCGTGACAACGGCGTTCGCGTTGCTGGCCATCAGCCGAGTCGGACCGGCGACCGGGTTGCGGCGGGTCGGGCTCATCTCGTTCGGCATCGGAGGCGCATCGTCGGCGGTGCTCGCCTTCTTCGCCACCGATGTCGACGTTCCTTCCGGTACTGGCAGCGCGACGTCCACACCGAGTGGGCTCGTGCACCTGCTCGTTGCCGCGATCGGGTTCGCCGCCGCGCTCCTCGGCATCCTGATTCTCACCGCGTGGCTGCGATACCAGTCGGAGCTGCGCCAGACGTATCGGGTTGCGCTGGCCTTCGCCGCCCTTGCCGCCGGCGGCGCCCTCTGGCTCGCGCTCAGCGCCACCGTGGCCCCCGGTCTGATCGGGTTGGCGGAGCGAATCTGCCTGACCGGGGTTCTCGGCTGGACCTTCTTCGTGTGCGCGGGCATCCGCCGCGCATCCTGATGGCGGTGGGTCGCGGCTGCACCCCAACGGGCATCGCCCTTCCGCGACCATGCCGCACTCTGCTTCGCTGGAGACGTGAAGACCGACTTCCGCACTGAACGGCCCGACCTGTACTCGCCGAAGGCGGACGGATTCAGCGTCGTCGACGTTCCGCCGTTCCGGTTCGCCATGATCGACGGGCGCGGGGATCCCAACACCAGCCCGGAGTATGCCGCGGCGGTCGAGGCGCTGTACTCCGTCTCGTATGCCGCGAAGTTCGCCAGCAAGGCCGAGCTGCATCGCGACTGTGTCGTGGGTCCGCTCGAGGGGCTCTGGGACGCCGAGCGCATGGCCTCGTTTCTCGACCGCTCGAAGAGCGAGTGGCGCTGGACGATGATGATCCGCCAGCCGGACTGGATTCCGCCCGAGCTCTGGGAGCACGCGATCGCCAAGGCGGCGAAGAAGCGACCCGGTGTCGCGAATGTGCGGCTGGAGACCTTCACGGAGGGGCTGTCGGTGCAGATCCTGCACATCGGCAGCTACGACGACGAGGGGCCGACGCTCGCCCGGCTGCATGACGAATATCTCCCCGCGCACGGCTATGCCGAGACCGGGCGGCACCACGAGATCTACCTCAGCGACCCGAGGAGGGTGGCGGCGGCGAAGCTGAAGACGGTGCTGCGCCAGCCGGTGAAGACGAGGTAGCTCACGCCGACATCACCGTGGACGGCGGCTCAGCGCGGGGGTTCCGGATCGTCGCTCGCCACCAGCCGCGCGGTGATGTCGTGCCACCGCAGCAGGAATGCGGGCTCGTCCAGGCCGCGCCGGCGCATCCACGACGTGACCTCGGAATGCCACTTGCTGGTATTGCACGTGCGACACGCGGGGACCACGTTGGAGATTGTGTAGCGCCCTCCACGGGCCAGCGGCAGCACGCAGTCCCGCTGGAGCGCCGACTCCTGGGCGCCGCAGTATGCGCAACCGCCCCACGCGCCGACGATCAGTCTCCACTCGGCCGGGGTGAGGTCGTTGTCGGCGCGGCGCATGCGCCCGGTCCGACGTCGAGCCGCCCGATCCCGACCGCGCTTGCCACCCGCAACCCGCACACGCTCACGCTAGCTGCGAAACCCCGACGCCGGCGCGACCGACTCGGCCCGGATTCGTGCACGGCAGGTTCGGGGAGCGGCCTCTCACCGAGCGGCAGCCCCGGAGCCGGCGGCCGCGAACAGCGGAGCCGGGTACCGCATCAGCACCCGCGTTCCGCCGAGCCACGCAGCAAGCCTCGCGGCCTCATCGTCCAGGGCACGGCGCGCATCCGACCCGACGTCCTCAAGCAGCTGCAGCACCACCTCGCCGTCCTCGCCCTGCCGCCAGCCGCCGACGATGCGGCCGTCCCACCAGACGGTGGGTCCGGCGTTGCCGGCCGTGTCGAACAGCTGCGACTTGTAAGGCCCGAGGTACCAGGAACGGTCGATCCAGCCCATCGTGGTCGGATCGAGCGCGGGGAGCAGCGCGGCCCAGGGCTCGACGGGGTCGGTCGTCTCCAGATCGTCGGGCAGGAGGTGGCCGGTCCGCCCGTCGAGGTCGACCTCGATCGCCCCGACCTCCGCCAGCGCGCGCCGCACCGCGGTGAGCGTCGATCCGAGCCACCACTTGAGGTCGGCCTCCGTGCCCGGGCCGAACGCGCGGAGCCACTGCCGCACCAGCTCGGCGGTTCCCGCCGCGTCGGAGAGCGGCTGCAGCGGCTCGCCGATCCAGGCTTCCGTCGTCGACCAGCGCGGCCGGGACGTCGACCAGCTTCCGTCGTTCCTCGCGCGCAGGATGCGGCCCGACGTCGACAGCACGGTCAGCACGCGCGGCGCGACCGCCGCCCGGCCGCCCCAGCGTTTGCCGACCCCGAACTCGATGGAGCCCTCGAGCAGCGGGATTTCCTTGCGCAGCTGCGCCATCGTGGCCTCGCGACCGTCGGAGAGGATCTCCAGAACCGCCGCCGACGCGTCGTCGAGCCATCGGGACCCGTCGCTGTGCAGGCCGGCGGCCTCGACGTCGCGGATCAGCCGGGGACGCTCCGCGACGGCCACGCGTTCGCTGGCGCCCGCCTGCGCGAAGGGAAGCGTCTCGCGCGGGAAGGCGAAGAGAGTGCGGCGCATCGCCAGGTGCTTCACCAGCGTCCGGTCCTCGTACAGCGCCCGCTCCATGTCCGCCATGGCGAAGCCGTCGACCCGCGCCCACGCCGACAGGTACACCGTCACCGGCTCGGTCGCGTGCAGGCACACCATGCTGCGAGTCGCCTCGAGCACGTCTCCGGCGCGGGCCGCGGGTGCGAGGCGGTGCCGGCGGGCGAGGCGGGCGCGCCGCTCCTCGACTCCGATCCTCAGCATCGCGCTGGCCCGGTGTCGCTGCCGGATGCCGTTCGCGGGTCCGAGCGGAGCGCGCGGGCACCCACCGTCATGCGTCGCGGAGGTGCATCGCGAAGGTCCACAGATGGCCCTCCGGATCGGCCGCCCGATACACCCGATCGCCGTACGGCTCGTCCGTCGGCTCCGCGACGATGACGGCGCCGGCCGCCCGGGCGCGCTCGCAATGCGCATCCAGGTCCTCGGTGAGCAGCACGTGCACCGTCTGCGTGTTCACACCCTCGACGGATGCGGGGCTGCGAACCGTTGCGTTCCACTCGCCGCCGGCCATGACCCGGCCCCGCCCGCCGACCCCCAGCTCGTAATGGCTCATCGTCTGGTTCCCGCCGGGGCCGTCGATCGCCTCCGTGATCTCGAAGCCGAACGCCCGCTCCAGCCAGGCGACGGCCGCCTTCGGCTCTTGGTAGTGCACCGCCGGGGTGAACGTCGGGTCGGTGCTGGATGTGTCGGTCATGGCGACTCCTTCGCGACGGTCCGGGGATCCGTGCCGCCAGGCTAGCCCGCACGGTATCTCAGGAGTAGGCCGGCAGCTGCTGCAGCGCCCAGCCGTTGCCGTCCGGGTCGGAGAAGTACACGAAGCGGCCCCACTGCTGCTCGTCGACGTCGCTCGCCTGCACGCCCTTCGCGCGAAGGTCGGCGAGCGCCGCGTCCGCGTCGGCGACGACGCACTGGATGCCCTGCAGGCTCCCCGGCTTCATCTCCGTGAAGTTGTAGTCGAGCACGATCGAGCAGGCGGAGCCGGGCGGGGTGAGCTGCACGAAGCGGATGTTCTCATCGACCCGGTGGTCGTGGTCCGCGGAAAAGCCGATGCGCGTGTAGAAGTCCTTCGCGCGGTCGATGTCGGAGACGGGGACGGCGAGGAGTTCGATCTTCATGTCCATTTGGAGTGGTCCTTTCTGGTCTTGGTCCCTTCGACGGGCTCAGGGACCGTGGATTCGGTGAGTGGTTTCGAGACGGCCGCGGGCGGCCTCCTCAACCACCGGGTGGGGTTATGCGCTCCTGCGGATCATCCGGATGCCGACCACCAGGCCGAGGAGGGCGAGCAGCGCGGCGCTGAGAACGCCCCAGCCGATGGCCGCGTTGGCGAAGTCGCCGGCGAAGAGCGCACGCTCTGCCTGCACCACGTGGTTGATCGGGTTCACGGTCGCGACGGCGCGCATCCAGTCGGGTGCTGCGTCGAGGGGGAGCAGCATGCCGCTGAGGATCATCAGCGGGAAGATCAGTGTCTGCTGCACGCCCCAGAACAGCCAGTCCCGGTTGCGGCTTGCGAGCGCCAGCGCGTAGCTGAGTGAGCCGAGCCCGACACCGAAGATCGCCAGCAGGATCAGGCCGGCGACCATCCCCATCCAGTTGACGCGGAAGCCGAACGGGATGGTCACGAGGGTGATGATCGTCGCCTGCACGATGATCGGCGCCATCTCCTTCAGCGCCCGGCCGATCAGCAGCGACGACCGGGCGATCGGCGCGACGAGGGTGCGCTCGTGGGATCCGGTCTGCATCTCCCACAGCAGGTTCGCGCCGGTCGAGCCGGTGCCGAACAGCACGATCATCACCAGGATGCCGGGCACGAACCAGGTCAGCGTCTCGCTCACCGGGGCTCCGGAGTTGCCGACCAGGAGCGGACCGAACAGGCCGAGGAAGACCAGCGGCTGCAGGAGGCTGAAGATCAGGGAGAACGGGTCGCGGAGCACCGGGCGGAGTTCGCGGACGAAGACGTTGACGCTGTCGCGGGCGACATTGGGGCGGGCGGGGAGCTTTGCGGATGCCGTGGTGGCGGTCATTTCTGGAGTCCTTCGGATGTGTGGGCTTGTCGCAGGGACCGGGGTTGGGTCAGCGGGTGGCGGGCGCTCCGGCAGGCTCAGCGACCGCCGATTCCTCCTCGTCGGAGGCTGGGGCGTCGCCGGCGTCGCGGAGGGAGCGGCCGGTGAGGGCGAGGAACACGTCGTCGAGGGTGGGCTGGCGGAGGGTCGCAGAGGAGACCGGGATGCCGGCCGCATCCAGCGCGCGGAGGAGCGCCGGGAGGATCAGCTCGCCGCGGTCCACCGTGAGCTCGATGCCTGCGGGCGACGGGGAGACCAGGGACGGCCGCGCCACCTCGTCGATCACCGTCCGGGCCCGCTCCTCGTCCGTCTGATCGCGGACGCCGATCCCGATCACGTCGCCGGCGAGGTTCGACTTCAGGGCGGGTGCGGTGTCGTCCGCGATGACGCGGCCCTTGTCCATCACCAGCACCCGCTCTGCGTGCCGGTCGGCCTCCTCGAGATAGTGGGTGGTGACGAAGATCGTGGTGCCGTGCGTCTGCCGCAGCTCGTGGATGTGCTTCCACAGGTTCGCGCGGCTCTGCGGGTCGAGCCCGGTGGACGGCTCGTCGAGGAACAGCAGCTCGGGGGAGTGGATCAGGCCCAACGCGATGTCCAGCCGCCGCTTCTGCCCGCCGGAGAGCTTCAGGATGGTGCGGGTCGCGAGCCCCGCGAGGTCGAGGGATTCGAGCAGCTCATCCGTCCGCTTCACCGTGGCGGCCCGGCTCATCCCGTAGAACGCGCCCTGCGTGAGCATCTCGTCGCGCACCCGCTGCGAGTGCCCGCCGCTCGTCCCCTGCCCGATGTAGCCGATTCGCCGGCGGACCGCGGCGGGATCCTTGCGGATGTCGAAGCCGACCACCGTGGCGGTGCCGGAGGTCGGAGGCAGGAGGGTGGTGAGCATGCGCAGGCTGGTCGACTTGCCGGCGCCGTTCGGTCCGAGGAAGGCGACCAGCTCGCCGCGGCCGACGTCGAGATTGAGGTCGACGACCGCGTGCACGGGCGACTTCTTGACGGTGAAGGTCTTGCTGAGGCCGCGAGAGGAGAGGATCGGTTCTGCTGTCATGCGAGCACGGTAGAACCGGATGCGGACAGGTACTGTCCTCATCCGGAAACCGGCTCGATGGACGTGTGCTTGAAGCCCTACTCAGTCATCGGCGCCGGTCGACTGTCGCCGACGCCGGACTGTGCTCCGCACCAGGGTCACGGCGAGGAAGACGAACGCCATCAGGATGGCCAGGGTGACGATCCACCACAGATTCAGCAGGAGCCACCACACGACGTAGTCCACGCGGTCAGCATGGCACGCCTTCCGGTATGCGCCGTTGTGGCTGTCGGGGGTGACGGACAGGATGAAGGCATGGCGGAGCTCGAAGTGCACCCGGCCATCGGCCGGTTCGACGACGTGGCCGCCATTCTGGCGCCGCGGGGCGTCGATGCACCCGCGTGCTGGTGCCTCAGCTACCGGGTGACCTCGGGTGAGAACAACCGGCTGCGCGGCGCCGAGCGACCCGAGTTCGTGCGGAAGCTGACCGAACGGGAGCCGTCCCCGGGGATGGTGGCGTACGTCGACGGCGAGCCGGCCGGATGGTGCGGCTCCGGTCTCCGCTCCCAGATGGGACGGCTGGTGCGTTCGCGCACGATCCCGATGGTCGATGAGCGGGCGGTGTGGAGCATCGTGTGCTTCGTCGTGAAAACACCCTACCGACGTCAGGGCGTGGCACGGGCGCTGCTCGACGCCACCGTCGAGTACGCCCGCGGGCAGCATGTCGCCGCTGTGGAGGCATATCCGGTCGACACCGAAGGCGACAAGATCAGCAGCACCTTCGCCTACATGGGCACCACATCGTTCTACGAGAAGGCCGGCTTCGAGCGCGTGCTGCGAACCGAAGCCAGAAGCGGCGGCCGTCCGCGATGGATCATGAGAAAGGACCTGTCAGCGTGAACCCGGTGCTGGAGAAGAACGTTCTGGACTGGCTGCTCGACTCGGACCCGTCAATCCGATGGCAGGTGATGCGCGATGTGACCGACGCACCGCCGGATGAGGTTGCGGCCGAGCGCGCTCGCGTCGCCCGCGAGGGCTGGGGCGCCCGGCTGCTCGAGCTGCAGGACGAGAGCGGCACCTGGGCGGGCGACGTGTACAACCCGCCGTACCGCGGCGTCACCTTCACCCTGGATCTGCTGCAGCGACTCGGCATCGACCCGGCCGCGGACGAGACCCGACGAGCGATCGCGAAGGTCCACGACCTCCGCGCGGACGACTGGGGCGGCGACCCGTTCTTCGCCGGGGAGACCGAGCCATGTGTCAACGGGCGGATCCTCGGCGAGGCCGCCTACTTCGGCGAACTGGACTACGCCGACCGGATTCTCGAGCGGCTGCTCGCCGACGAGCTCGGCGACGGCGGCTGGAACTGCGAAGCGCCCGGCAACTCGAACGTCTCCTCCTTCGACACGACCATCTGCGTGCTGGAGGGCTACCTCGACTACGAGAACGCGGTCGGCGCGACGCCTGCGATCACCGAGGCCCGGCGTCGCGGCGAGGAGTACATGCTGGAGCGGCGGCTGTTCCGGCGGAAGTCCACCGGCGAGATCATCGACAAGCAGTTCGTGAACTTCGGATTCCCGCCGCAGTACTTCTACGACGTGCTCCGCGGTCTGGAATACTTCCGCGCGTCCGGCCGCCAGCCGGAGGAGCGGATGCGGGAGGCGATCGACCTCGTACGCGACAAGCGGCAGGAGGACGGCCGGTGGCTGCTCGACACCCGGTACCGCGAATGGGGCGGGCTGTTCTTCACCCTCGACGAGGAGGTGGGGGAGCCGAGCCGGTGGAACACGCTCCGCGCGCTGCGGGTGCTGCGCTGGGCGGAGCGCGGCGGGTTCTGAGGTTGCCGGGCCCTTCGACAAGCTCGAGTGCGGGGCCCTTCGACAGGCTCAGGGACCGGGTTTCCCGGGTGCTCCGATACAGTTCCGGAGGACCCCCGAAGGAGCACCATGATCCGTCACATCGTCGCCTGGAACCTCGTTGCCACCGACCCGGCAGAGCGCACCACCGCCTTCGAGCAGGTGAAGGCCCAGCTCGAGGGGCTCGGCGGGGTGGTGCCGGGCCTGCGCAGCATAAGCGTCTCGCGTGATGTCGGAGCCACCGCCGGCAACTGGGACATCGTGCTCGTCTCCGAGCATGACGACGAGGAAGCCTTGGCGGTCTATCAGCAGCACCCGGACCACGTGGTCGCCGCCGGATTCACACGGTCGGTGACGAAAGACCGGGTCAGCGTCGACGTCGAGGTCTAGTTCGCCGCCCTGGCACCCGTGGGTGATTTCGAGACGGCCGCTTCGCGGGCTCCTCAACCACCGTGGTCATCGCGGACAACAGCTGTCCGCGATGAGGGGCACAATGGCATCATGACCGAGTCCACCACCTCGCGGGTGCTGTCGCTGCTGAACCTGCTGCAGACGCATCGGCACTGGACCGGCACGGAGCTCGCCGACCGGCTTCGCGTCACCACGCGCACGCTCCGCCGTGATGTCGAGCGGCTCCGCGACCTGGGATACCGGGTGGAGTCGCTGCCCGGCGCCGCCGGCGGGTACCGCCTCGAGGCCGGTTCCGCCCTGCCGCCGCTGCTTCTGACCGACGACGAGGCGGTCACCATGGCGATCGGCCTCCGGGTCGCCGCCACGCAGGGTCTCACTCACGGCGCCGACACCACCCTCACCGCGCTCGCGAAGCTCGAGCAGGTGCTGCCGTCAGGCCTCCGCCAGCGGGTCAACGCCCTGGCCGTGACGGTGCAGCCGCTGCGGCCGCTGTACGGATCCCCGAATCCGCCGGTCTCCGCCGAGCTGCTCGGCCAGCTCGCGCTCGCCTGCCGCGACCACGAGCGCATCCGGTTCGGATACGTGTCCGGAAGCGGGGACGAGACCAGGCGGCTCGTCGAGCCCCACGCCCTCGTCTCCTCCGACCGGGCGTGGTTCCTGGTCTGCTGGGACGTGCACCGGAACGACTGGCGCACGTTCCGCGCCGACCGGATGAGCGACCTGTTCCTCACCCGGGCCCACTTCACGCCGCGCGAGCTGCCCGCAGAGGACGCCGCCGAGTTCGTGGCGGCGGCCGCCACCTCTGTGCCGCTACCGCGCAACGCGGAAGTGGTGATGCGGATGCCGATCGGTGAGATGCGTGCCCACTTCGGGCCCTGGGCGCGTGGCGCGGAGCCGGTCGGGACGGACCGGACCCGCTGGCCGATCGGCGGCCGAAGCAACGAGGAGCTGCTCTCTGCGCTGGCCTGGGTGCCGGCCGGCGTGGAGTACGAGGTGCGCGGCGACGAGGAGTTCACCCGGTTCCTGCGCGACACCGCCGATCGGATGGTGCACGCGCTTCCAGCCTGAGCGGGACGACCGCGCCGCTTGCTGACGCCGGTGCCGGTAGCGTGACGGTCGTGACGTTCTCCCCGGATGAGGTGCTGGCCGATGCCCTGAGGAGACGCATCGGGTCGCGCCATCCGGTGGCTGCAGCGGCGACCGTGTCCGCCGGTCGCATCGGCGTCAGCGCTCTCGGTGCCACCCTCGACGCCGACTTCGAGCTTGGGTCCATCTCGAAGGGGATCACCGGCCTGCTCTACGCCGACGCCATCGAACGGGGAGAGGTCCGCCCGGAATCGACACTGGGCGAGCTGCTCCCGCTGCACGGAAGCGCCGCGGCCGGTGTGACGCTCGCTGCGCTGAGCACGCATACCTCGGGTCTGCCCAGCATCCCGCCCGCAGCTCAGCCGCTGCGGCGATCACTCCGGCTCTGGACGCGCGGCAGCAACCCGTACGGCCAGACCCTCGACCAGGTGCTGAAGCAGACACGAACCGTCACGCTGAGCACACCGCGGCCGCGGTACTCGAACCTGGGCTTCCAGCTGCTCGGCCACGCCGTCGCCAGCGCAGCCGGTCGCAGCTACACCGAGCTGCTCCGGGACCGGCTCACCGAGCCGCTCGGGCTGACCACGATGTACGCGCCGTCGCGGCCGGCCGACCTGAGACCTGCGGCGATCCTCGGCCGGGATCGACGCGGCCGGGCCGCTGAGGCGTGGACGGGCGAGGCGCTTGCACCGGCAGGGGGCATCCGTTCGTCCATCGCTGACGCGGCGGGGCTGGCGCGGGCACTGTTGGACGGGTCGGCACCCGGAACGGCTGCACTCGATCCGGTTCGGAACTACACCGGGCCCGCCGTGCGGATCGGCGCCGGCTGGATCACGCTCGAGACGAGAGGCCGGCAGATCACGTGGCACAACGGGGGGACCGGTGGCTTCCGGACGTGGATCGGGCTGGACCGCGCCGCGGCCACGGCCGTAGTGCTGCTGAGCGCCACCGCCGTTTCGGTGGATCGGCATGGGATGGCGATGCTGCGGGAGCTGGGGGAGTAGACACCGGGTTCCCAAGACGGGGGCTTCACCGCTCCGCGACCAGCGATGTCACTCGGGCGGTGGCGGGCTGATGGGCAGCGGGATCGGTCCGGAGCGCTCAGGGCGTTTGCGGCGGGACAGCCGGTGGCGGCCGTGGCGGTCGCCCAGCTCCACGGTGCCATCGTCCCGAATGAGCCAGCCGGGGTTGTGCGCGACCTCCCAGACGATGCCGTTCGGGTCGCGCACGTACGCGTGGTAGACCCCGCCGAACATGCCGATCTCCGGGAGCTTGAGCACGTGGGCTCCGGCTCCCACCAGTCGCAGCAGCGTCGCGTCGACCTCGTCCATGCTGCCGACACTGCATGTCAGCGTCACCCCGCTGATGCCCGCGGTGATGAGCTCACCGTTCAGATCCCGGTCGAACTTCAGCGCATCGAAGAGGCCGAGCACGCGGCCCGGCGCCACCTGGAAATAGAGGATCACGCCGGTGACATCGGCGATCGGCTCCCAGCCGAGACCGCGCTTGTAGAAGTCCCGGGCGGCGTCGAGATCCGCCGTGGCGAAGGTCAGGAAATGCACCTCGGGGTTCATACGACCGTCTCCTCGCTGAGGGTGCCGATTGCGCCATATTCACCGTATCGACCGCCTAGCCTGTCCGCATGTCCGACGCTCGGCTTCCCGAAGGACGGCACTTCGCACTGACCTGGACCGTTCCCGAGACCTACGGCGGGCAGACGAGCTCCATGCTGCACCGGTCCCGCGCCTTCGTGCAGGTCGGCGGCGTGCCGGTCGACGTGCTGACGTTCGACCCGCGCGCCGACTATCCCGCGTTCGGACAGCGGCTCCGCGAGCGCCGGGAGCTCATCGACGGCATGCGCCTGCTCAATGTGTGGGATTGGCTGCGGGACGCGAAGGTGGCGCGGCGTCCCGAGCCGCTCGGCTCGCCGCAGCGGGTGTTCACCCCACTCGGCGCCGACCCGGCATACCGCTCGGAGCGCCGCGACGGCGTCGAGGTGCTCCGCACCCGGTATGCCGCCGACGGGAAGACGGAGCTGCAGGTCGACCACTTCCGGACGGATGGGTCCCTGCTGCTGAGCGACCGCAGGGACGGCCACCAGGAGGGTGTGGTCGGCGGCCGGTCCCTGGTCCTCTGCGACCGCTCTGGCGAGCCGATCCGGTCGTGGGGAAAGAGCTGGTCTCTCTACAGCTGGTGGCTCGACCGGCTGACCAAGGGCGCCGACGCGTTCCTGATCGTGGACAGCCGGCCGATGGCCGAATACCTGCGGACGTACCGCAAGCCGGGCCGCGCAACCGTGCACGTGGTGCACGGCTCGCACCTGTTGCGGGGCAGGGTCGGACCGTGGGGCAGGCTCGTGCCGAGCCGCGCGGCGGTGTTCCGCGACCTGGACGCCTTCGACTCCGTCGTGTTCCTCACGCACCGACAGCGGCGCGATGCTGAGCTGCTGAGCGGGCGGCACAGGAACCTCGCGGTCATCCCGAACAGCCGTCCGCTGCCTCCGCTCGAGAAGCAGCGCACCGATCGCGCACGGAACGCGGGGGCGATGCTCTCCGCCCTCAGCGAGCTGAAGCGCGTGGACCATGGGATCCGCGCGGTGCTGCTCGCCCGCCGGCTCACCGGCACCGACCTGCACCTCGACATCTACGGCGAGGGCCACCTGCGGCGTGCGCTTCAGCGGCAGATCGCCGAAGCGCACGCCGAGGAGTTCATCCGCCTGCACGGCTATCAGCCAGACGCCCGCGACCGGCTTGCCGAGGTCTCGTTCCTCTTGATGACCTCTCGCACCGAAGGGTTCGCGCTCGTGCTGCTCGAGGCGATGGCCGCCGGCTGCATCCCGATCTCCTACGACATCCGGTACGGGCCCGCGGAGCTCATCGAGCACGGCGAGAACGGCTTCCTCGTGAGCAAGGGAGGCGCCGGTGCCCTCGCGCACGCGATCCTCCAGCTGCAGCGGATGCCGCCAGAGCAGGTGGACCGGATGCGCCGAAACGCCCGCCGCACCGCCGAGCGCTACACGGATGAGGCGGTGCTGCCGCTGTGGACTGCGGAGCTGACCGCGGCGCTGGCGCGGAATCGCGCTTCGCTGCCCTAGACACGGCGACGGACACCGCCCGGACCGATTCCGCCAGGCGTCACTTGTCCGACTGGCGCGGCCCACCTTCGTCGTCGGTGTCCGGGAAGAGATCGGCGGCGAACATCCGGCGCGGGATCGAGTAGTCCGCCAGCGCCAAGAAGAGGCCGACGGCCGGAGCCCAGAGCGAACCGTCCTCCTGCAGCCGGACCACCAGCAGCGTGCCGAAGATCCCGATCGCGCCGAGCGCGAGCAGGTGGTACCACCACGGCCGGGTGCAGGTCACGCGCAGCCACCAGACCGTCAGCGCCGGGAGCTTCGCGGGCGGCCTCGACGGCTTCGGCTCGTTCCGCTCGGCAGCGACGTTGCGCACGTCCCGACGGATCGCCTCCCAGACGCCCCGCAGGAAGCCGGCCGGCCGCACCACCTCGGCGCCCGGCAGCGACATCGGATCGAGGTCGTGGTCGAGCAGATCCACCACGACCGCGGGAAGCCCGAGCGCGTCGGCGAATCGCGGGAATGTCTGTTCGTCGCTGTCCGGGCGCCGCAACGCCAAGCGGAGCCGCTGGGCCGAGTCATCGTCGAGGGCGGCGACCTTCGCCCACGGCTCCCACTCGGGCGGCTCCGGGCGGGTCGCCTCCAGCCACTCGGCGACCGTCTTGCCGGTGTGGTCGCGATGCCACGGGTTCGACGGGTCGAGGAACTCCGCCTCGAAGCCCCACGCGTGTCCGTGCTGGTCGCCCCTCCGGAAGGTGGAGGTGCCGCGCTCGTCGCCCTGTCGCCACAGCACGATCACATCCGGCATGCCCCAAACGCTGGACGCCTCCACAGCCCTGGGCTCGCCGAATGGCGAGATGATCATCCAGTCCCCGAACCGGTTGAGCACCACCGGCGCCTTCGCCTCCCGGGCGATCAGATCCGCTGTCACGGATGATTCCCGTGCGCACATGACCATGGCGTCGACGAGGCGCCGTACGCCCGTCGGCGTCGCAGCGAGGGGCTCGGCCGGCTCACGTTCGAGGTCACCCAGCTGCACCGTCACCCCGAGGGAGTCGACGACAGCGTTGACCTCCTCGACCGACATCGGCGCCCATTCCCGCCCAGGAACGCCGCTCCAGCGGAGCAGTTCGCCTCCGCGGCCGAACATGATCCGCGCGTCGATCCGCAGCCAGTCACCGAGTCCGGTGCGCCAGAAGACGGCCGGGATGCCGTGGTTGGTGAAGATCGTCCGGAAGCGCTCGACCGCGTCCTCCCGCGGGTGCTCGAACGAGATGTCGACCCAGCCCTCAGGCTCCTCCGGCTCCAGCTCCTCCTCGCCTGGTTCGCTCTCGACGACCCGTGCCGTGCCCTCGTCCACGCCATCAGCCGATGAGGCCCCCACGCCGTTCATGTGCCGGAGACTATCGGGCACCGCCCGGAGCGGGGGACATGCCGCGCGGCGGAGAAAACGCCGCGGGGTGTCGAAATGCGGCGCCGCCGTTCGTCTGCAAGGTGAGAGCAGAGTCGTGGGGAGGAGACAGCATGACCTATGCGAAGGACGCGAGGGTCGACGCGTACATCGACGCGCTGCCCGACTGGCAGCAGCAGATCTGCCGTCAGGTGCGCGACCTGGTGCACGCCGCGGACCCCGAGGTGGACGAGACGATCAAGCGCACCGTGCAGCCATACTTCGTGCTCCAGGGCAATGTGTGCGCGCTGCTCTCCGCCAAGGACCACGTGACGGTGTTCCTGTACGACGGCGGCATCGTTCCGGACCCGCACGGCATCGTCACGGGAGGTCACGGCAACCGGACCGGCCGGATGATCGCGATCCACAAGGACGAGCCGGTCAATGCCACTGCACTCGTCGACTACTTCCGGCAGATCATCGCGAACAACCGTGCCGGAGGATGGCGGAAGCTCACGCGGTGACGAGCCGTCGTCCCGTCGGGGCGGCGATGCACCGTCGCCCCGGTCGGCAGCATCAGCTGCGCAGTGACCCGAACCGCTTCTCCCAGACGCCCCGAAGCTCGGTGTAGCGGGCGTCCCACGCGATGCCCGCCGTGCGGGACGGGTCGACCTCCGATGACGGCGCCGCGCCGAGGTGCTCGTCCAGCTGCTCGAGATAGCTCTGCCAACCGGGACCGTAGTAGATCGACTGCGCACCCTCGTGGCGCAGCAGCAGGCGGGCGCCGTCGGCGGCCGGCTCGACGCTGATCCGGAGCGTGGTGGGCTGCTCCTCGATCGCGTGCCACGTGGTCACGAAGCTTCGCGGCGGATCGCATTCGGTCACTGTGCCCGTGCAGTAGACCGAACCGTCGTCGAGCAGCGCCTGCCAGGTGCCGCCCAGTCGCAGCTCGCCGGTGTAGACGTTCATCCACCGCGCGAGCCGGTCGGCATCCGTGATCGCCGACCAGAGGTCGTCCACGTCGGTGGCGAGCACCCGCTCGAATTCCAGGTCGTAGCCTGCGCCGACCTTCGCGACGCTGCCGAAGAGTGAGGTCATTGCTCCGCTTCCTTCCGTTCACGCTTGCCGCGCGTGATCTCTGTCTCGAGCGCGTCCAGCCGCTGGGACCAGAGGGCTCGATAGCGCGCCACCTGCTCCTCGAGCTGCTCCACCACCGCGGGCTCGAGCCGGTAGATGCGGCGCGGTCCCTCTGGCCGCACCGCAACGAACCCGGCCTCGCGCAGCACCCGGAGGTGCTTCGCGACGGCGGGCTGGCTGATGCCGAACTCCTGCTCGACGACCCGCGAGACGGCGCCCGCAGGGGCGTCATCGGCGGCGAGCAGCTCCACGAGCCGCCGCCGCACCGGATCGCCCAGAACGTCGAACGCATGCACAAGCCGAGCATATAACCGGGCGGTTATATACACAAGCGTGCCCAGGCGATGGCCACGCGGTCCGGCTAGCGTGATGTGCAGAGCGCGTGGCGCGCTCCCGGACGAGGGACCAGTACCCGGAACGCGACAAGACTGGCCAGCAGGAGTGCTCGTCGTGTTCTGGTTCCTTCTCGTTGTGTCCGGTGTGCTGGAAGCGGTCTGGGCGACCGCGCTCGGCAAGTCGGAGGGCTTCACGAAGATCGGCCCCACCATCGTGTTCGGGATCGCGCTCGTGCTCAGCATGGGCGGGCTCGCCCTGGCGATGCGCGAGATCCCCACCGGGACCGCCTACGCCGTGTGGGTGGGGATCGGCGCGTCGCTGACCGTTCTCTACGCCATGATCTCCGGCAGCGAGCCGGCATCGGTGATCAAGCTGCTGCTGATCCTCGGGATCGTGGCCTGCGTCGTCGGTCTCAAGCTGGTCGACGCCGCGCACTAGCGCCGGGCCGAACGTCTCGAGGCGCCGGCGCGGAGGTCGCGAACGCAGGCCCAGAGGCTCGCCCACTGGTCAGCGTCCAGGTGCTTCGGAAGCGTCGCCGCCGTCACGCCGTTGGCGCGGAGCCAGCTGTCAACCCCTGGCGCCGGCGACGTGCGGCGCAGGATCGCGGGAAGCCCCCGCCCGGGACCGGTGAACACATCGCCGACGAACCGCTGGTACCGGCGTCGCTCGGCGAGGTCCACCAGCGGCTCCGGCCGTCGCGTGATCCGCAGCAGCCCGCCGTCGACGCTCGGCACCGGCCGGAACGCCCGCGCGGGCACGCGCCTCAGCAGGCGGAAGTCGAACCACGGCCATTCCTGCGCGGTGAGCAGCGTGGCGCCGCCCACGCCGGCCCGGCGGCGGGCGACCTCCCACTGCAGCATCAGCACCGCATCCGTCCACTCGCGCTCGGCGAACAGTCGCCGGAGGATGGCTGTGGTCAGGTGGAAGGGCAGGTTGCCGACGACCACGTGCGGCTGGTCGGGGAACGGCGTCCGGAGGACGTCACCCGCGACGACCCGCACGTGTGCGGGCGTCCGGGCATCGAGCCGCTGCGCGCGACGGGCATCGACCTCGAGGGCGAGGATCGGGCGCGACAGCCTGGCGAGCGGGCGGGTGAGCGCACCGTCGCCGGCGCCGATCTCCAGGACCGGCCCACGCGTATGGGCGACCTGCGTCGTGATCTCCGCGATCACCGACGCATCGGAAAGGAAGTTCTGGCCGGTCTCGTGCCGGCCGTGGGTGGAAACCCGTGACATGAAGAAGCTCCGCGGAAGAGGGCGAAGCCGGGCGGTGCAGAAGAAGAGCCGCTCCGGCGATGGGCCAGGAGAGCGGCGGAGCCTGCAGAATCGACAGACCCGCCGCTAGGAGCGGCGAATCCGGATGAAAGCGGCCATGCGGACGAGGCTACCAGCGCATCGTGTGCGCTGTCGATGTGCCGCCGCTTGCGGGCGGACGACGACGGGTGGCACGCTGACCGGCATGGGTGCGCTGGACGGGATCGGGAACACGCCACTGGTCGAGCTCGAGCGGATCCATCCGTCGAACTGCGCGCGCATCGTGGCGAAGCTCGAGTGGGCGAACCCGACCGGCAGCATGAAGGACCGGATGGCTCGCTCAGCCATCCAAGCGGCCGTCACCAGCGGCCGGCTCGAGCCGGGAGGGACCGTCGTCGAATACACGGCGGGCACCACTGGGATCTCGCTCGCGTTCGTGTGCGCTGCGCTCGGCTATCGGCTTCATGTCGTCTTCTCCGACGCGTTCAGCGATGAGAAACGGCGGACGATGCAGGCCTTCGGGGCCACCGTCGAGGATGTGCCGAGTGGCGGCCTCGGCATCACCGAGCAACTCATCAAGGGGATGATCACCCGCGCCGGGGAGGTCGCGGCGGCGCCCGGCTCCTGGTGGTGCGATCAGCTCAACAACGCCGACGCGGTCACCGGGTACCTGCCGATGGGTGAGGAGATCTGGGAGCAGACGGCCGGCCGCGTCGACGCGTTCGTCCACGCCGTCGGCACGGCTCACTCCATCCACGGCGTCGGCCGTGCGCTTCGCGGCCACGGGCCGGATGTCCGGATCGTCGCCGTGGAGCCGGCCGAATCTGCCGTGCTCTCCGGTGGGCCATCGGGCTCCAACCGGATCGAGGGCATCGGCATCGGCTTCGTCCCGCCGCTCTGGGAGCCCGAGCAGGTGGACGCGATCGAGCAGGTCAGCGCGGATGACGCCATTGCGATGGCGCGCCGGCTCGCCCGGGAGGAGGGCCTGTTCGCCGGGACGTCGTCCGGAGCCAACGTCGTTGCGGCCCTGCGGGTCGCCGAGAAGCTCGGTCCTGGTGCCACCGTGGCGACCATCCTGTGCGACTCCGGCCTGCGCTACCTGTCGACCATCTACCGCGGGGTCTGAGTGGCGCAGATCACGCCGCCCAACGCGCCGGTGGAACGGCTCCGTGCCGCCGGATGCGTCTTCGCCGAGGACGAGGCAAGGCTGCTCACCGCCGCGGCCCGCGATG
The DNA here is from genome assembly GCF_042434515.1 of Lysobacter korlensis. Taxonomy (NCBI): domain Bacteria; kingdom Pseudomonadati; phylum Pseudomonadota; class Gammaproteobacteria; order Lysobacterales; family Lysobacteraceae; genus Lysobacter; species Lysobacter korlensis. Next base: position 482,293 of record NZ_JBHLTG010000002.1, on the reverse strand, counting down.
TTGAGCACCTGGAGGTCATGCTCGGGCGGCGGATCGCGGGGGAGCCGCTCGAATACGTCCTGGGCTGGGCGGAGTTCGCGGGGCTCCGCATCGCTGTGTCGCCCGGCGTATTCGTGCCCCGGCCGCGATCCGAGTTCCTGGTGACCGAGGCGGCGGGGCTGCTGCCACCCGCGGTGGTCGTGCTCGACCTGTGCTGCGGGTCCGGTGCGATCGGCGCGGCGCTGCTCACCGCTCGGCCGGGGCTGACGCTGGTCGCCGCGGATGTCGACCCCGCGGCCGTCGAATGCGCGCGACGGAACCTGCCGCCGGGCACGGCGGTGGTCGAGGGCGATCTCTTCGACCCGGTTCCGGCGGAGTTGCGCGGGGGGCTGGCCATGATCATCGCGAACGCACCGTATGTTCCGACCGCGGAGATCCCGCTGCTGCCCGCCGAGGCGCGGATGCACGAGGCGCTCAGGGCGCTGGACGGCGGGACGGACGGGCTGGAGCTGCATCGCCGGATCGCCGCCGAGGCGCGGGCCTGGCTCGCCCCCGGTGGTCGGCTGCTGATCGAGACGAGCGAGCGGCAGGCGCCGATCGCGGCCGCGATCTTCGCCTGTCATGGGCTGACGCCCGAAATCCGCCGGTCGGAGGAGCTGGACGCCACCGTCGTCATCGGCGTGCGCTCCGCGCCGTCCGGCTGACGGGCGCCGTCGATGTCGGCGGCGGGCGCGATGATGGGAAGAGTCGCGGTCCGCGAAGAGGAAGGGAACGTGCACGGAATGGCGAGCCTGCATACGACGAACTACTTCGACACCTTCATCGAGGTGGCCGAGGACTGCACCGCCGCGGAAGGCGCCGTTCCGCCGTCCCGGGCGACGCCGAGCACCGCCGAGCTCACACATCGGATGATCGCTGAGCACCCGTACCGGTACACCTCAGACGATGTGATCTTCACCGTGTGGGCGGACCGGAACGGCGTCGCCGAGGCGGACCGTCCGGCCGCCAGGGCTCAGTTCTTCAGCAAGGGGCAGCCGTGCCTGCGGTCGAGCGACCTCGGCAAGCGGTACGGATGGGGTGTGCACGCGGACGGGGACGGACGGGTCGCGATCTTCCCCGTGGAGTCGGAGGAATACGCGCGTCTGGCCGCGGGCACGGCGCCCGATGGTGGTCCGGTCACCGTCAAGCGCGCGATGCGGTCCACCCGCTCACCGCGCTGACGACGACGGGCAGAGGATCGCCGGGCCGCGGTCAGCGAGCGAGGAACTCGAGCGCCCGGGTCCGGAAGTCTCGGGACGTCGGGGCGTTGAAGTGGTTGCGGCCGGGGATCTCGTAGAACTCGCCGGCCTGACAGGCGGCCGCGAGGGCCTTGGACGCGTCCAGGATGCGGTCCTCGCTCCCGGTCGCGAACAGCAGCGGCTGGGTCGGGGGCTTGGCCGGATCGGGCTGGGCGCCGCCCCGCATCCCCTCCACGAGGCTCACCAGCGCCTCGAGATCGTTGCCGCGGATGCCCGACGCCAGTTTCAGGTACGCCTGGGTCAGCCGGTCATCGACCGGCGTGCCGGATGCCAGGAACGCCCTCGCCTCGTCGACCCTGAAGCGGGTGAGCGGATCGCCGTCCGGGATGGCGCCGAGCACCGCCCGGGTGATGCGGTGCGGCAGCTCCATCGCGGCATGCCAGCCGACGCGAGCACCGAGCGAGTAGCCGACCCAGGTCACTTCGTCGAGCAGGTAGGTCTCGATGACCGCCTCCGCGTCGGCGACGAGCGCCTCCATCGTGTAGGCGCCGGGGTCGTGCGGCTTGTCACTCGCGCCATGCCCGCGCTGGTCGAAGCTGATCACGCGGTAACCGGCCCGGGCGAGCTCGCGGACCCACCCGGTCGCCTGCCAGTTCGCATATGCGCTGGACGAGAACCCATGCACCGCCAGCACCACTGGCGCGTCCGGCTCGGCCGGATGATCGTAGGTGGCGATGCGGTACCCCTCGGCCGACATGACGACGGTCGCGGGCGGCGCTTTCGGCAAGAGAGGCATCGGGGGAACGTTAGCGCAGCCGCTCTAGGCTGGGCGGATGCCAGCAGCCGAACCAGTCGTCGTCACCGCGGTCTTCACTCCCGTCGAGGGGATGCGCGACGAGCTCGTCCGCCGCCTCGAGCCGGCCATCGCGGAGGTGCACCAGGAGGACGGCTGCATCCTGTACGCCATCCACGACGCGCCCGACGGCACAATCGTGATGATCGAGAGGTGGGCCTCGGAGGACCTGCTCGACGCCCACTCCCAGGGTCAGGCGGTCGGACGGCTGAGCGCCGCCATCGCCGACGTGATCGCGTCCCCGGTCGTCGTCACGCGGCTCAGGCCCATCCCGGCGGGCACGCCGGAGCAGGGCGTCCTCTGACGCCCTGACTGTCGCCGGAACCGGCGCACCTGAACAGTTGCGGAACTTCGTTGCGCCGAGAAGATGGCCGTCGGAGGATGGCGTGGTGCGCGCCGACGACGAGCTTCGAGTGATGACCTGGAATGTCTGGTGGCGTTTCGGCGGCAACTGGCGGGAGCGTGAGCCCGGCATCCTGAGCGTGCTGCGAGACGAGGCCCCGGACATCGTCGGCCTGCAGGAGGCCTGGGCCACCGACGAGACGAGCCAGCCGGACGAGTTCGGGCGTGCGCTCGGCATGCACGCGGCGTTCGCGCCCATGTCGCTGCCGCCGGAGCCCGACCCGGTCGAGACGGAGGATCAGCGCGGCGTCCGGATGGGCATCGGCCTGCTCAGCCGCTGGCCGGTCCTGCACGTTGACGCGGTTCCGATGCCGTCGCCCGACACCACCGTCGTCGCGCTGTCGGTCACGGTCGCGCATCCGCTCGGCCCGCTGCACGTCATTGTGGCCGGCACCGATTGGGAACCCGAGCGGCTGCCGATCCGCGCCGCTCAGCTCGCCGAGCTCGGAGAGCTCGCGCTGATGCCGGCGCTCGACGGCCCGCTGCCGGTGCTCGTCGTCGGCGATCTGAACGCCGGGCCAGAGGCGGATGACTTCCGGAAGCTCACGGAGATTCTGACCGACTGCTGGGCGGTCGCCGCCGACCGCGACGACGATGAGCGGACGCTCAGCGACGAGAACCGGTTCGCACCGGCGGAGGCGACCCTGCAGTACAACCGGCGGATCGACCATGTGCTCGCCCGCCCCGGGCATCCAGGTGCCCGGATCGAGGTGCGCCAGGCGCGTATCCTGCGGGATGAGTTCGACGGGATGCCGCCCTCCGACCACTATCCGGTCGTTGTCGACCTAGCCTTGACCGTCGCGGCTGGGGCGCAGGACCCCGACGTGGCGTCCGCTTGAGGCGTCGCCAGGACGGTGCCCGCATGCAGCTGGAGGGAACAGCGGTGTCCGAGGATTCCGACGCGGAGCGGGGCGCGATCCGCGCCTCGGTGATCCAGTTCGAGCCTGTGCCGCAGGATGCGGACACGAACCTGCGGACGGTGCGCCGGCTCGCCGAGCAGGCGGCAGCCGAGGGTGCGCAGCTGGTGGTCTTCCCGGAGATGTGCCTGATCGGGTACTGGTATCTTCGACGTCGCTCGGCGGACGAGCTGCGGGCGCTCTCGGAACCCGCCGGCGGTCCGCACATCGGTGCGGTCCGGGAGCTCGCGCAGCGGCTCGGGGTCGGCATCGGCGTCGGCTTCCTGGAGCAGGACGGTCAACGGCTCTACAACTCGTACGCGGTGTGCCTGCCCGACGGTGCGGTGCACGTGCACCGGAAGCTGCACGCGTTCGAGCACGAGGCGGTCTCCAGCGGCGACACGTACACGGTGTTCGACACCCCGTGGGGCGTGCGGATGGGCGTCCTCATCTGCTGGGACAACAACCTCGTCGAAAACGTTCGCGCGACGGCGCTGCTCGGCGCGACGGTGCTCATCGCGCCGCATCAGACCGGCGGCACCAACTCACGGAGCCCGCACGGCATGAAGCCGATCCCGCTCGACGTCTGGGACCGCCGGGAGAGCGACCCGTCCGCGATCGAGGCGGCGATCCGCGGATCCAGCGGACGCGAGTGGCTGCTGCGCTGGCTGCCGGCGCGCGCGCACGACAACGGCCTGTTCGTGCTGTTCAGCAACGGCATCGGCCGGGACGACGACGAGGTCCGCACCGGCAACTCGATGATCCTCGACCCTTACGGCCGCATCGTGGCGGAGACCTGGGCGGCGGGCGAGGCGATCGTCACCGCAGACCTCGACCTCGAGCTGGTGCCGCTGTCGACCGGTCGCCGCTGGATCCGCGGCCGCCGGCCGGAGCTCTACGGCATCCTCACGAAGCGCATGGGCGACGAGCTAGACCCGCGCGCGGCTCGCTTCTCCGAGGAGCCGGTGAAGCTGGACCGAGCCCCGACGGGCCAGTGAACGAGGGGCGCGGCACCGGGAACGAGCCGGACCAGGCGGTCGCGTCAAGCGTCGTCGTGGAGTACGACCCGCGCTGGGAGAGCGATTTCGCGGTGCTGCACGCGTTCCTCGCCGAGCTGCTCGCGGGGCTGCCGTACCGCATCGAGCACGTCGGCAGCACCGCGGTGCCCGGACTCGCGGCGAAGCCGATCATCGATCTCGACATCGTCGTGCCGGCCGAGCATGGGGTCGCCGGCGTGACGCGCATGCTTGCGATGGCAGGCTTCGAGCCCGAGGGCGACTTGGGAGTCGCGGGTCGCTCGGCGTTCCGGCCAGCGCCAAGCCTGCCCTACCACCACCTGTATGTCGTCGTGGAGGGGAGTCGAGCCCTCCGGGACCACCTCGACTTCCGGGACCTTCTGCGAAGAGACCCGCTGGCCCGCGCCGAATACGCCCGGGTCAAGTTCGAGCTTGCAGGGCTGCTCCGGGACGACCGTCGCGCGTACACCGAGGGAAAGGGGCGGGTGATCGAGCGGCTCCTTCGCCGCTCGCAGGAACCGCGGTAGCGCTCGCCCTCGTCAGAACGTTGTTGCCCGCAGCGAGCGGCGGGGCGGGACTACTCGGTGTCGCCGTCGAGCGGGCGGTACCGGATGCCCGCCTCATGGAGACGCGGCAGGTGCTGCTCGACCCGCTCCAGGAACCCGTCGAGATCCCGGGACTCGCCCTCCTCCAGTCGCGGGCGCCAGGCGACCTCCGCGAACGCCAGGAGCCGGGGGAACGTCATGTACTCGGCGGACTCCGTCGTGGGCACGTACTCGGTCCAGAGGTTCGCCTGGGTGCCGATCACCCGCCCGTCGCCGTCCTGCGCGTCCCCGAGCCCGTCGGGAAGCGGCTCGAACCGGAACACGTCCGCGAGGGTGGTCGGCGCCTCCGGGAAGCTCACCGGCTCCTCCGGGCTCTCCGACTGGCGGAAGTCGAAGTACAGCGGCGGACGCGGCGTGACGACCACGTCGTAGCCCGCGCGCACGGCGTTCACCCCGTGCTGCACACCGCGCCAGGCCATGACCAGCGTGTCCTTCGGGGCGCCGCCGTCGACCACCTCGTCCCAGGCGACCGGGCGGCGTCCGGCGGCGCGAACGTGCTCGCCGACTCGACCGACGAACCATCCGAGCAGCTGCTCGACATCCGGGAGGCCCGCCTCGCTCATCCGCTGCTGCGCCGTGGCGGATTCGCGCCATTCCCGCCGCGGCACCTCGTCGCCGCCGATGTGCACGTACCCGCCAGGGAAGATGTCGAGCACCTCGTCGAGCACCTCGGTCACGAAGTCGAGGGTGTAGTCCTCGAGGTTCAGGATGCGGCTGCTGATACCCCAGCGGGTGCGCACCTCGGTCGGCTCGCCGCTGCCGAGGTGCGGGTACGCGGCGATCGCCGCCTGCGCGTGACCGGGGAGGTCCACCTCTGGCACGACGGTGATGTGGCGCTCGGCCGCGTACCGCACGATGTGCTGCAGCTCCGCGCGGGTGTATGCACCCTCGTGCGGAGTTCCGTCGTATTCGACATCGTCGGTCTGATTGTCGTACCCGACGATCGACTCGCGTCGCTTGGAGCCGACCTCGGTGAGCCGCGGATACCCCGGCACCGGCAGTCGCCAGCCCTGGTCGTCGGTGAGGTGGAGATGCAGCCGGTTGAGCTTCAGTGTCGCGAGCTGGTCGATCACCTTCAGCACGAACCCGGCCGGCAGGAAATGCCGGGCGACGTCGAGCATGAAGCCGCGCCACGGGTACTCGGGCCGATCCTCGATATGCACATGGGGGAGGTCGACGCCCCGCGCGTCGATCGGGTCTAGGGGTCCCGATGCGGTCGGCGGCAGCAGCTGGCGAAGCGTCTGCCGGGCATAGAAGACTCCGGCGTCGTCGCCGCCGGAGATCGCCACACCGTTGCCGTCGATCGTCAGCATGTACTCCTCGGCGCCGAGCTGCGGGTCGATCCCCGACCGGATGTCCGACTCGCCTTCGAAGCGGAAGGTCCCTGGGAAGAGGTGGAGCTGTCGCGGCTGGGGGATGAGCGCGGGCGCGGGCTGGTTCGACATCGAACTCCGAAAGAGAGGGGGCGGAATCGTTGCCACCGTATCCCACCCGGCGGGGTGGTGGCCTGCGGTCGCTGAGGTCGTAGAAGTACCGGCACTCGGCACCCCTCGGTCGGCTCAGCGTTCGAGCACGTCTCCGTCGACGTAGCGCCATCGGCCGTCGACGCGGGCGAAGCGGCTGCGCTCGTGGAGGATCTGGCTGCCCCCGGGGGAGCGGAACGAGGCGCGGAACTCGACGATCCCGGTCTCATCCTCGGCCCTGCCCGCGACGGTGTCGACGATCTGCAGCCGACGCCAGACGATGCCGTCGTCGAGGCCGACCGACGCCGGACGGGTCTCGGGGTGCCAGCTCTCGAGCAGATATGCCGGCAGACCGAGCGCGAAGGCGCTGAACCTGGACCGCATCAACGCCTCCGCCGAGTCCGCCGGCTTTCCGGCGTGGACTGGCGCGCAGCACTCGGTGTACCGCAGCCGACTGCCGCAAGGGCACGGGGCGTCGCGGGCAGCCGGATTCTCCATCGGACCAGTCTTCCGCAGCCGACGCGTCGGCCCACCGTTATAGTGCGCTTGACGATGGTGTGTGTTACACAGTAGCGTGTGGGCGTGCTCGAAAACGACATCGTCGCAACCCACCTGCAAGAGCTCCGCCGCGGAACCGTGGTGCTCGCTTGCCTGGTCACTCTTCGGCGTCCGGGCTACGGCTACGCGCTGCTGGAAACCCTGAACGCGGCGGGCTTCGCGGTCGACGCCAACACGCTCTACCCGCTGCTGCGCAGGCTCGAGAAGCAGGGGCTGCTCGACAGCGCCTGGAACACCGACGAAACGCGGCCGCGCAAGTTCTACCGCACTACAGCCGACGGCGAGCAGCTCGCCGGCGTGCTGCTCGCCGACTGGAACGCCCTCCACTCGTCGATCACCGACCTCGATTCCACCGAAGGAGACCCTCGATGACCACCCTCACCGACCGTTACGTCGCCGCAGTACTGCGCGGTGTGCCCGAGAAGCAGCGCACAGACGTGGAGCAGGAGCTTCGCGCCTCGGTCGCGGACGCGGTCGACGGGATGCTGGAGCAGGGTGCGGAGCCGGCAGCCGCCGAGCGGTCCGTCCTGACCGGACTGGGTGACCCCGACCGGCTCGCCGCGGACTACTCCGATCGCCCCCTGTACCTGATCGGACCGTCGCTGTTCCTGCACTACTGGCGGTTGCTCAAGGTGCTGCTGGCCGTCGTCGTGCCGGTGTCGATGATCGCCGTGGCCCTCGCGCAGACGCTCGCGGGCAGCTCGGTGGGCACGGTCTTCGCGGGTGCATTCACCACCGGGTTCAACCTGGTCGTACACCTCGGCTTCTGGGTCACGGTGGTCTTCGTGATCCTGGAGCGCTCCGGGCCGGAGGCCCGCAAGTCGCTCGGAGACTGGACGCTCGACCGGCTGCCCGAGCTGCCGGCCCGACGCCAGACACTCCTCGACGCCGTCGGCGCCATCACCTGGATTGCGGTGCTGATCGCCCTCCTCTTCGTGCAGCAGTTCTTCGTGTTCGTGGAAGGACGAAGCATGCCGGTGCTGAACCCGGAGCTCTGGTCCTTCTGGTTCCCCGTACTGGTGCTGCTGCTCGCCGCAGAGATCGTGCTGGAGGTCGTGCGCTACCGCGTCGGGCGCTGGACCGTGCCGCTGGCCGTCGTCAACGCCGCGCTGAATGTCGCGGTCGCAGCCATCGTGATCGGGCTGCTCCGAGCCGGGAGCCTGCTCAACGACCGATTCTTCGCCGCGGTCGGCTGGCCCGAGGGCGGCGGGGCGGACGGTGCCATCGCCGTCGTCGGCACCGTCGCGATGGTGGTCGTCGCCGGCTTCAGCATCGTCGACGCGTTCATCCGCGCGTATCGCGGCCGCTCGCAGACCCGGTAGGAATCAGTCGAGCGGGCGGCCCTTCAGCTCCGGGAGCGCGAAGGCAGCGGCGGCCGCGATCAAGAACACCGCGGAGAAGACGGCGAACACCACAGGCGGCCCGCCGAGGGCCACCAGCGGCGGAACCGACAGCGGCGCGATGATCGAAGCAAGACGGCCCACTCCGGCCGCCCAGCCCGCACCGGTGGCGCGCAACGGCGTCGGATACAGTTCCGGGGTGACGGCGTACAACGCGCCCCACGCGCCGAGGTTGAAGAACGACATCAGCGCCCCGAACGCCAGGATCTGCGCTTCGACGCCGCTCACCGCCCCGAAGCCGAAGAAGACCGCGGCGACGGCGGATCCCAGCAGAAACACCGCGAGTGTCACCCGGCGGCCCCACTTCTCCACGAGGTAGGCGGCGGCGGCGTAGCCCGGCAGCTGCGCCAGCGTGATGAGCAGGGTGTACTCGAACGACCGCACCAGCGAATACCCCGCCTCCACCAGCAGGCTCGGCAGCCAGATGAAGGCGCCGTAGTAGGAGAAGTTCACGGTGATCCACACCACCCAGATCGCGACGGTCCTCGGGCGCAGCGTCGGTGCGAACAGATGGCCGAGCCGGGTCTGAGCGGGTGGGGGTCCGGCCGGTGGCGCCACCGCGGAGTAGTTCGCCCGCTCGGTGTCGCCGGCGCTCTCCTCGAATCGCCGCACGATGCGCTCCGCCTCCGCGTGGCGGCCCTTCGACTCCAGGAACCGCACGGATTCGGGCATCCGCCATCGGATGACCACCGCCCAGAGCGCGGGCAGCGCGCCGGCGAGCAGCGCCCACCGCCAGCCGTCGGCGCTTGCAGGAATGACGAGGTAGCCGAGCAGCGCAGCGGCGATCCAGCCGACCGCCCAGAACGCCTCGAGGATCACGACGACGCGTCCCCGGATGCGCTTGGGCGCGAACTCGCTGACCAGCGTCGAGGCGACCGGCAGCTCGGCACCGAGCCCGAGCCCGACGACGAACCTCAGCACGATGAGCACCGCGACCGACCAGGCCAATGCCGACAGCCCGCTCGCCACCCCATAGAGAAGCAGCGTGACGGCGAAGACATTGCGGCGACCGAACCGGTCCGCCAGCAGGCCACCGAGCGCGGCGCCGATGGCCATCCCGGCGAAGCCGGCGGATGCGACCCAGGACAGTGCTGCGGCGTCTGCGCTCCAGGTGATCGAGAGCTGCGCGATGACGAAGGAGATCAGTCCGATTTCCATGGCATCCAGCGCCCAGCCGATGCCCGAGCCGCCGAGCAGGGTCAGATGCCGTCTGGTGAACGGCAGCCGGTCGAGCCGCTCCGCGCGGCTGAGGGAGGTCGTGTTCGACGTCATAGCCCGCCCTTCCGGATCGCGGGCCATTGTTCCGCATCCGGCTGGAGCGCACGTGCAGGGTGTCGTCCCGACGGGGCCCCGCGGGACGCGGGAGTAGCCGGGTGCCGCTGGTTCGGGCCCAGCAGCACCCGGCTGTGTTCACGTCGGCCGGAGCATCCGGCCGACGTGGATCAGACGAGCAAGACGGTCTTCGCGTCCTCCGTCTCGCTCTTGCCGAACACCGACACCGCAGTGCCGTTCGCGGTGAACGGCGCGACCACATCGGCGATCAGCTGATTGCCGCCGAGGACGCCGCAGCGGCCGGCCCTCCAGTCAGCAGCAGACCCAGAAGAAGTCCGCCGAGGAGGACCGGCAGCCCACGCAGAAGGCCGTGGAGTACCCGGAGGTCGTCGGTGGAGACGTCGCATTCGTCCACCGCAATCACCCCCACTACGTCGGCGGGTCAGGGCGCGGAACTCAAGGTCACGGTATGCGGCGGTGCTGCTGAGCGAGCGGAATTCGCACCCTGCCCGAAGCATGACTGCGGCTCACGTTCAGGTTCGCGCCTGTTCCCGTCCGTTCGGAGGCGTGAGCGGCGGGGCGCACAGGCCCTCAGCACTGCCACGTCAGGCGGTCAGCGACTCCGCCGACTCGAGGGCGATGACTTCGAGTTGCAGCGTCCGGAGGTCGACGGTCGTCACACTCTCCTGCGGCAGCTCGTGCCAGCCCGCCATGTCGATGCCGACCGAGCTGAACGCGATCGATCCGTTCGCGGACCGGTAGTAGCCCATCCGGTAGTAGTCGGTCGCATGCTCCAGCGGAAGCTCGTGGTGCGGCAGGCCGCTGTCGGCGAACTCCTCGTGCGGGATCGGCGTGTGCCGGCTGGCGTGCACTGCGATCAGCTGGTCCGCGCTGAGCAGCAGCGCGTTCAAGCTGGCGCTCGGGTACCGGCTGCGGATCTCGGCCACCGCATCCACGGTGGCGCTGCTGAGCGAACCGCCCCTGCGGAGGTTCTGCCGGATGAGGGCGAAATAGAGCTCGCTGTCGGTGTCGCCCTGAACTTCGGCGAGGTACTTCTCGGTGAGGAGGGAGCGCAACGCGGCCGTCGGGATGATGCCGCCGTTGTGCGCGAACCCGAGGTTGCCGGCGAGATACGGGTGAGTGTTCTCCGGCCGGATCGGCATTCCCTTCGATGCCAGCCGCAGGTGTGCCACGCGAGCCCGCGACGGTTGCGAAATCAGGCTGGACCGCAGGTCGACGTCGCTGAGGCCGCTGGCCACGGAGCGCACGGCGGCCACGGTGGGGCTTCCTGGGGTCCTCTCGTCATCGAGCCACATCGTGCCCCAGCCGTCGCGGTGCAGGCGCGACATGTCCTGGAACATGTCGCACTGCTGCTCGCCGATGACGTCACCGATGGATTCGGATGCGAGCGAGGCGAATCCGATCAGACGACACACGAGCTCGGGGCCCTTTCCGGTGCGGGGACAGGCCCACCAGGATACGTCGACGTGGCGGCGTGCGCGCTGAGCCCGCGCGCCACCCACGCCGCTACTGCGGCTGGGAGGGCAGCATCGGGCTGCTCTTCGCGGGCTCCGGCACGTGGTCGCGCGCCGTCGCCTGCGTCACCGGAGATCCGCCCTGGGTGGTTGTCATCTCGGGCATCTCCTTCGGGATGGACCCGGACGGTTCGGCGCCGTTCCGCAGCTGCTCGATTCTGGACTCCAGCACCCGGGTGACCGGCAGACGGTTCCCGTGCGCGCGCTCCCAGCCGAGCAGCTGCGTGAGTGCGCGCTCGTCGAGGGAGTGGATGCGGCTCGGGAGTGTGCCGAGCGGGATGTGATCGAAGTCGGGCAGCGGCAGCTGGTCGCGGTCCTGGGTGCCGCCCTCCGGCACCACGTTCTCGGATCCTGAGGTGTTCGCGCTCATGTCGTCTCTCCCGTCTGGACGTTGGCCCCGCTGCGTCGTTCCGCCGCGTCGCGCGGCGACCGATTCAGGGATCGTTTTCCACGCTAATCCGGTCACTCGTGTGCGGCTCCGTCGCGGACGGCCTGCTGAGCCTCTTGTCAGGCTGCGGCGAGGAAAGGCCAAGCCGCGGCCGGCCGCTGGGGTGGTCGACCGGCGCGCGGATCAGCGGCGCAGTTCCGCCCGCCGGCGTTCCAGATGGCGCCGCTCGGCGGCATTCTCGACCAGGCCGAGCGCCTCGTCGAACGCGGCCACCGCATCGTCGCTCCGTCCGAGCCGGCGGAGGAACTCGGCACGGATGGCGGGGGCGAGGTGCGTGCGGGGAAGCTCCAACTCGTCCAGCAGGGCGAGCGCCGCCTGCGGCCCGCGCAGCTCGCCCACAGCGACCGCCCGGTGCATCGCGGTGACCGGATTCGGGGACACGGCCAGGAGCTGGTCGTACAGCGCGACGATCTGTCGCCAATCAGTGCCGCCCGCTGACCCTGCGTCGGAATGCACCGCCTGGATGGCCGCCTGCAGCTGATACGGGCCCGGCCGGTTCCGGCGGAGGCACGCGCGGACCAGCCGGAGACCCTCATCGATGAGGGTCCGGTCCCACCGGGAGCGGTCCTGGTCGGCGAGCGGCACCAGATCGCCGTGCCGGGTGGTCCGCGCATCCCGCCTCGCCTGGATGAGCAGCATCAGCGCGAGCAGCCCCAGCGCCTCCGGCTCGTCGGGCATCAGCTGTGCGAGAAGCCGGGCGAGGCGGATGGCGTCGCGGCACAGTTCGTCTCGCACCAGCCGGTCGCCGGAGGTCGCGGAGTAGCCCTCGTTGAAGATCAGGTAGAGCACCGCGAGCACGCCACGCACCCGGTCCGGCAGCTCGGACTCATCCGGCACCCGGTACGGGATCCCGGCGTCGCGGATCTTCGCCTTCGCCCGCACGATGCGCTGCGCCATGGTGGGCTCCGGCACCAGGAACGCGTGGGCGATCTCTGCGGTGGTGAGGCCGCCGAGCACCTTCAGGGTCAGGGACACGCGCGCCGGCAGCGCGAGCGCCGGGTGGCAGCAGGTGAAGAGCAGCCGCAGCTGGTCGTCGCGCACGGCGTCCTCCTCGGGTTCGGTGTCGTCCGGCTGCAGCAGCGCCGCCTCCAGGTGCCGATGCTCGCGGGTCGACTCGCGGCGTATCCGGTCGATCGCCCGGTTGCGTGCGGTGGTGAGGATCCAGCCGGCCGGACTCGGCGGGATGCCCTGCGACGGCCAGCGGCGGACCGCCTCGAGGAAGGCGTCCTGCACCGCATCCTCGGCGAGCTCCAGATCCCGGAAGGACCGCACGAGCACGGCGACGGCGCGGCCGTGCTCCTCCCGGAAGATCGCGGCGATCGCGTCGTGCCGCGGTGCGGACGCCTCCCCGGACGTCATCGTGCCCGGCTCAGGCCGGGGTCAGCGAGGTGAACTGGAACGGCAGCACCTCGACCGGCAGCCCGGTCGCCTCGGTGATGCGACGCGCCCAGCCCAGGGCGCCGTCCAGGTCCGCGGTCTGGATGATCCAGAATCCGCCGACGAACTCCTTGCCCTCGGAGTATGGTCCGTCGGTGATGAGCGGCTCGTTCTCGCCGGGCCGCACGACGGTCGCGGTGTCCGGCTGGTGCAGGCCACCGGTGAACACCCACGATCCCGCCGCCTCGATGTCGCGGTTGATCCGCGCCAGGTTCTCCATCACGGGCCCCAGGAACTCGGGGTCGGGAACCTCGCCGACCGGCTGGTACAGGCTGAGCAGGTACTGCTTCATCGTTCTCTCCTCGCATCACGGCCGGCTCCGTGCCAGCCTCTCACCTGCTATACGAACGAGAACAGCGGTTTTCGACACCTCGATCCGGGAACGCATCGAGATCGGTCGCTGAGCCGGTCGAAGCGCTGTGGCAACCTTCTGGTCGGTCCCTTCGACAGGCTCAGGGACCGTGGTCCCGTGTCCGCACCAGCGGCTCGACGCGCTCCAGGTGCGGACCGAGGCCGATGTCGATGACCCGCACCTCACCGGCGAGGCGGCGGGCCGGCTCGAGCAGCAGCCCCGCCTTCACCGCGCCGAAGGTGACCGTCAGGTCGGCGGGCAGCACCACGGGATCCGGCACCGAGCCGTCGTCGGGATCGATGCCGCTCGGCAGGTCGACGGCGACGACGTCGGGGCGGATGGGGTGGTCGAGCACCGGGAGGATCGCGGCGACGAGTTCGCGGGCGCGCCCGCGGAGCGCCGGGTTCTCGGCGCTGGTGCCCGTGCCGAGGATGCCGTCGACCACGATGTCGGCGCCGGACGCGAGGCGGGACACCATGTCCGCATCCGCGTCCGCCTTCAGCCGCGCACCCGCCCGGAGCGCGGCGGCGAGCGATTCCTCATGCATCCGTGAGCCGGTCGGCACGATCGACACCGATGTGCCCCCCGCCGCGAGTTCGGCGCCCGCGAACATGGTGTCGCCGCCGTTGTTCCCTGGACCGACGAGCAGCAGCAGCCGACGCTGGACGGCGCCGTCGACGCGCCGGTGCCTGGTGTTCAGCACGCGCCGGAGCTCCTCGGCGAGTCCCCCGGCAGCCCGCCGCATGAGCGGCTCGCCTGCTGCCAGCAGCGGTGCTTCGGCCGCGCGGACCTGCTCCGCCGAGTAGCCGAGAACCATGACGAACAGCATGCCGCAGCCGCCGGGGGCGCTCAGACGGTATCCAGCAATTGCCAGGCTTCGGTTCTAGCGTGAGGCGCATGAGCGATTCCGATCTCACCCCCTCCTTCGACGAAGTCAGCAAGACGGACGCGGTCACCGGCACCAACGCCGGGAGCGCCCTTGATGGCCCGAGCCGGACGGAGGACAGCCGCGCCGTCGGTGACGCCGACGCCGCCGTCGATCGGGAGATGAGCAACGCCGAGCTGATCAATTCGGATCCGGCCGGCGATGTCGCCGCCGACGACTCGAGCGAGACGGAGGAGGCGGATGACGTCGGAATGTCGGCGGAGGAGTCGCCGGGCGTCGGGGTGAGCGAGGTCGACCTCGACGAGGCGGACGCCCGCGCCGACACGGCCGCGGACGGCAACGACGACGACACCGGGGGCGGTGCGCTCGCCGGTGACCGTGAGGAGATGTTCCGGCTGCAGAACGACGTGGCGACGAACGACGCGGTCGCGGGGGAGACGGTGCTCGGCGAGAGCGCGCCCGTCGACGAGACGCCGTACCAGGGTGGAAACGAGCTCGGCGACGTCGACCTCGGGGAGACCGAGGACCGCTGACCGTCGACGGCCCGGAATCCCGGCCACAACACGCCGCAACGCGCCGCACGCGCAACCGTCAGCGGCGGGCTCGTCCGTCAATAGGATGACCGCCATGCCCGCCGAACGCACCCTGCCGAGAACCAGCGCCCGCGAGAGGGGCCGTTACTGGTTCGACAACGTGATGGCGAAGGGCACCATCGCGCTGATGGGCTGCTCGCCCTGGCGAGCCTGGCGTTCATCTCACTCGTCGCGCTGGCGGTCGTGCTGTTCGGACTGCACCCGCACGCCGAGAACAAGCCGCAGCCGATCGACTTCTGGGAGGCGCTCTGGGGCAACCTGATGCGCACCCTCGACAGCGGGACGATGGGCGGGGACGCCGGACCAGGGTTCCGGGCCGCGATGCTCGTGGTGACGATCGGCGGCGTCATCATCGTCGCCAGCCTGATCGGCATCATCTCTAGTGCCTTCGACAGCAAGGTCGAGGACCTCCGCAAGGGCCGCTCCCGCGTGCTGGAGCAGGACCACACCCTGATCCTGGGCTGGAGCAGCAAGATCTTCGCGATCGTCGCTGAGATCTGCGTGGCCAACGAATCCAGGCGGAAGCCGGCCATCGTCATCCTCGCAGACCGCGACAAGGTCGAGATGGAGGACGACCTGCGCATGCAGGTGCCGAGTCCCGGCAAGACCCGGATCATCGTCCGCAGCGGCGACCCGATGAACCTCGCCGACCTCGAGGTCGGCAACCCGCACGGCGCCCGCAGCATCGTGATCCTCGCGCCTGAAGACAACCCGGATCCCGACTCGGTGGTCATCAAGACCGCGCTGGCCATCACGAACAACCCGCACCGCAAACGAGCCGAGCACCACATCGTCGGGGAGATCGAGGACCCCTCGAACCTGGAGGCGGCACACCTCGTCGGCCGCGGTGAGGCGCATTGGGTGCTTCCGCACGAGACGATCAGCCGGATCACGGTGCAGAGCTGCCGGCAGAGCGGGCTGAGCGTCGTGTACACCGAGCTGCTCGACTTCGGCGGCGACGAGATCTACTTCACCGTTCAGCCGGACCTCGTCGGCAGGACCTATCTGGACGCACAGTTCGCCTTCGCCGACTCCACCGTGATCGGCATCGGCTCCGCTGGGGGCGTTCGGCTGAACCCGTCGGCGGACACCGTGATCGGCACAGGGGATCAGCTCATCGTCATCGCCGAGGACGACAGCACCATCAAGCTCGGCACGCGCGGCGCCGTCGACGAGTCGGCCATCAGCCACCTGGCAGCGGCGCCGTCCCGGCCGGAGCGCACCCTGGTCCTCGGCTTCAACAGCGGTCTGCGGACCATTCTCCGTGAGTTGGACGAGTACGTCGCGCCCGGCTCCACGGTGACCATCGTCGCCGACGTGGAGACGCCGCCGCTTCCGGAATGCGCGAACGCCGAGGTCACGTACCGCCGGGGCGACACGACCAGCCGCGCCGTGCTCGAATCGCTCGACGTGGCGGCCTTCGACCACGTCATCGTGCTGGCGTACACGAACCTCGGCGCGCAACGGGCCGACGCGAAGACCCTCATCACGCTGCTGCACCTCCGTGAGATGGCAGACCGGAAGGGCATCGACCTCAACGTCGTCAGCGAGATGCTCGACGACGGCAATCGGGAGCTCGCCGAGGTCACCCAAGCCGACGACTTCATCGTCAGCGACAAGCTGAGCAGCCTGATGCTCTCCCAGATCTCCGAGAACCGGCAGCTGACGGAGGTGTTCGACATTCTCTTCTCGAGCACCGGCAGCGAGGTGTACCTGCGTCCGTCGGACGAGTACGTGCGCCCGGGCGCGACCGTCGACTTCTACACGGTTGTCGAGGCGGCCCGCCGTCGCGGCGAGACCGCCATCGGCTACCGGATCGCCGCCGACTCGCACAACGGCGAACGGGACTACGGCGTGACCGTGAACCCGCGGAAGGACGATCGCATCGCGTTTGCGCCCGGCGACCGGGTCATCGTGCTCGCGGAGGACTGACTCACCACCACGCGGGACGGGGCACCTCGAGCTCGCGCCCGAGCAGCGGACGGGCGCGCGCGACTGCGAGCCCGATCCGCTCCTGCAGGTCGGTGCTGGAGATCTCGTAGTTCGTGAAGTCGGCGTCGCTGGCGTAGACACCGATCGGCAGGGTGATCGCCTGGAAGAACCCGAACAGCGGCCGGAGCTGGTGCTCCAGCATCAGTGCATGACGGTCGCTTCCGCCGGTCGCGGCGAGGAGCACCGGCGTGTCGATGAGGGCGTACTGACCGACGAAGTCGAAGAGGTGCTTGAAGAGGCCGGTGAAGGACGCGCGGTAGACGGGGCTGGCGACCACCAGGAGGTCAGCCGCCTCGATGGCGCGCAGCTCCCTCTCGGCGCTCGCCGGGAGCTGGTCGCGGCGGAGCGCGCCGGCCAGCTGCGGCCCGAGCTCGTGGAGCTCGACCAGGTGCGTGTCGGTCTCCCGCTCGCGCGCCACCTCGTCGAGGATGCCCTGCACGAGCACGGTCGTCTTCGAAGGGGTCTGGAGGCTCCCGGAGACGCCGACGACGTTCAGGGGGCGGTCGGGTGAGATTGCGGCCATGCCCCGACGGTAGGCGCACATATTCCGGATGGCTCCCGCGGGCGTAAGAAACCGTCATGTATATGACCTCATGTTTCGCTTCGGGATGACGGCTCGCCGGCCTGCCGCGACGATGGGTCCATGCCTCGACAGATCCGCTTCAACGCATTCGACATGAACTGTGTCGCGCACCAGTCCTCGGGACTGTGGCGGCACCCGCAGGACCGCTCCCGCAACTACAAGGACCTCAGCTACTGGACGCACCTCGCCCAGCTCCTCGAGAAGGGCACGTTCGACGGCATCTTCATCGCCGATGTGCTGGGGACGTACGACGTGTACGGCGGCAACAACGAGGCCGCCATCCGCAACGGCGCGCAGGTTCCGGTGAACGACCCGGTGCTGCTCATCTCGGCCATGGCGGCCGTGACTGAGAATCTCGGCTTCGGTGTCACGGCCGGCACGGCGTACGAGCATCCGTACCCGTTCGCGCGCCGGATGTCGACGCTGGACCACCTCACGAAGGGGCGGGTCGGCTGGAACGTCGTCACCGGATACCTGCCGTCGGCCGCCAGGAACATGGGGCATGACGACCAGATGGAGCACGACGACCGGTACGACCACGCCGACGAGTACCTGGAGGTGCTCTACAAGCTGTGGGAGGGCTCCTGGGAGGACGACGCCGTCGTCGTCGACCGCGAGAACGGCATCTTCACCGACCCGAGCAAGGTTCACGAGATCGGCCACAAGGGCAAGCACTTCACGGTGCCCGGCATCCACATCTCCGAGCCGTCCCCGCAGCGCACCCCGGTGATCTACCAGGCCGGCGCCTCACCGCGCGGCATCGCGTTCGCGGCCGGCAACGCGGAGGCGATCTTCGTCGCAGCTCCCACCAAGGAGGTGCTGAAGGGCACCGTTCAGCGCATCCGCGACGCCCTCGAGGCCGCCGGTCGCGACCGGTACTCCGCGAAGATCTATACGCTGCTCACCGTCATCACCGACGAGACCCCGGAGAAGGCGCAGGCGAAGTACGAGGACTACCTCTCCTACGCCAGCGAGGAGGGCGCCCTCGTGTTCATGTCCGGCTGGATGGGCGTGGATCTGTCGCAGTACGACCTCGACGAGCCGGTCGGCAACGTGAAGAGCAACGCCATCCAGTCCGCCGTGTCGAACTTCGCGGAGTCGGCCAAGCATGGCAAGGAGTTCACCGTGCGCGACATCGCCCGACACGGTGCCATCGGCGGTCTCGGTCCCAGCATTGTGGGCTCGGGGTCGGAGATCGCCGATCAGCTCATCGAGTGGGTCGAGGAGACCGACGTCGACGGCTTCAACCTCGCCTACGCGATCACGCCGGGCACCTGGGAGGACGTCATCCAGTTCGTCATCCCGGAGCTCCGCAAGCGCGGCGCGTACCCGGAGGAGTACGCGCCCGGCACGCTCCGCAACAAGCTGCACGGGCGCGGTGACAAGCTGCCCGAGGAGCACCACGGCGCGCAGTACCGCATCGGGGCGAGCGTCGGCGCCGGCGCCTGACGGTTCTCGCCTCAGGCATCGGAGGGCCGTGCTCGCATCCCGCGAGTGCGGCCCTCCGGCTTTGCGCGCCCGCACCTGCTGCATCCTCCCGGGTGATCTCCGGGGCGTTCGGGGGCTCATCAGGGCGCTGACTGCGCCGGTACGATCCCGGGATGGGTTCGAGAGGGGTGCCCGCCCGGATCCGGTGGGCGGTCGAGCGGCTTCCGGTCGAACTGCTCTCTAGCGTCCTCGAGATCGGATGCGGGTCCGGCGCGGCGGCGCAACTGGTGTGCGACCTGCTCGACCCCGGAACCCTCACGGCGCTGGACCGGTCCGAGACGGCGATCCGTCGCACCGCTGAGCGGAATCCGGACCACCTCGCCAGCGGCCGGCTCCGATTGGTGACCGGTGAGCTCGCGAGCCTCGACGCCGACGTGGGCGCATTCGATCTGGCATTCGCGGTCAATGTGAACCTGTTCTGGACCCGCGACCCCGCGGCCGAACTGGCGGTTCTCGACCACGTGATCCGGCCCGGCGGCACGCTGCACCTGTTCTATGACGCCGGACCCGCGGGCACCGCCGACAAGGTGCTCTCCCCGATCCGCCTGGCGTTCGACGGGACGCCGTTCGAGCAGACGAGGGCGATCATGGACGACACCGGTTACGCGATCTCCTTCCGGAGGCTCTGACAACTCCTGATGAGCGCGCTCCAGTCGAATGAACGCGCAGTTGCGCGATCATCCGCACGAATCGCGATCATCTCGGAGGCGCGGGATGGCTTGCCGAGCTTCGCCGCCCCAAGCGGACACTCGCCGTTCACCTGGGTGATGCGCGGCGTCACTACACAGAGGACGTTCACGTCGCCTCTGGAGGAACCATGACGCCATCCCGACCCACCCCCGGCGGAGCAGCCGCCCGCCTCGCCGCCGGCGCACTCGCCGTCGCGGTGCCATTCTCGTTCGCATTGCCGGCTTCGACGGCCGCCGTGGTCGACGAGCCGATCTCGTACTCCGCTCCGGGCGCAGCCCTCGCCCTCAGCCCGCTCGGCAGCTACGACACAGGACAGTTCGACGAGTCGGCCGCCGAGATCGTCGCCTACTTCGACAACCGCGTTTTCGTGGTGAACGCGCAGGCCGGATCGGTCGACGTGCTGGACATCTCCGAGCCGGCGACACCCGAGAAGCTGTACACCCTGACGAGCGACGGCGTGGCGAACTCGGTGGCCATCCGCGACGACGGACTCGGCGTGATCGCCGTGGAGTCGGAGACGAAGACCGATCCCGGTTCCCTGGTCTTCTTCGATGCGAGGACACCGCGCGCCGCAGCCGTGCTGGGGACCGTCCAGGTCGGGGCGCTGCCCGACATGGTGACGATCTCGGAGGACGGACGGTACGCCGTCGTCGCGAACGAGGGCGAGCCTGACGACGACTACACCGTGGACCCCGAAGGCTCCGTGAGTGTCGTTGCGCTGCCGAAGAACCTGACCGCAGCCACGCAGTCGGCAGTTCGCACCGCCGACTTCCATGCCTTCGAGGACGACGGCAGCACGCCGCTCGACGAGCAGGTCCGCATCTTCGCCGGCATCGACGGGGTCGATCACCCGGTGTCGCGGAACCTCGAACCGGAGTACATCGCGGTCGAGGGCGACACCGCGTACGTCACGCTCCAGGAGGCCAACGCGGTCGCCGAGGTCAGCCTGCAGCAGGCGCAGGTGACGGACATCTGGCCGCTCGGGTTCAAGGACCACAGTGTCGAGGGCGCCGGCATCGACCCCTCCGACCGTGACCCGCGCAACGCGCCCACGTTCGACATCCGCACCTACGAGGGACTCTTCGGCGTCTACATGCCCGACGGGATCAGCGCCTACACCGCCCGGGGGGCGACGTATCTCGTCACCGCGAATGAGGGCGACGCCCGCGAGTGGGGCGACTATGCCGAAGGCGAGCGGGTCGCCGACCTCGAGGTGTGCGATTCGAGCCCGCTCGCCGCTTACGCCGGCGCCGGCGAACTCGGCAGGCTGAACGTGACGCGCGAGAACGGCTACAACGCCGAGGAAGAGTGCTACGACGAGCTCTACGCATTCGGCGCTCGCTCCTTCTCCATCTGGACGACCGACGGCACCCAGGTTTTCGACTCGGGCGACAGCTTCGAGCGGATCACCCACGCGGCGCTGCCCGAGTTCTTCAACTCGAATCACTCCGAGTCGAACCTCGAAGGACGCAGCGACGACAAGGGTCCGGAGCCCGAAAGCCTCACGATCGGCCAGATCCGCGGGCACGTGTACGCATTCATCGGCTTCGAGCGGGTGGGCGGCGTCGCCGTCTACGACATCACCGAGCCGGAGCGGACCGCGTTCGTGACGTATCTCAATAACCGGGACTTCTCCGTGTCGGTGGAGGACGCGGGCGACCAGGATGCCGCGCTCGCAGTCGCCGGTGACCTCGGCCCCGAGGGACTGACGTTCATCCCCGCGAAGGACTCGCCGACCCGGGAGCCACTGCTCGCCGTCGCCAACGAGGTCTCGGGAACGACGACGCTGCTCTCGATCGACGTGCAGAAGCGGAAGCAGCGTTAGCGAGCTGAGAAGTGACGGCCCGGCGAGGCGAGTGCCGCCTCACCGGGCCGTCCCTTTGCGAGGATGGAACGATGACCGACGCACCTCCGACCTATCCCGCCCGCACCCTGCTCGTCCGGCGGCCGTCGCCGCTGCTGGAGAACGGTGAGCTGACGCACTTCGAGCGGCAGGCGGTGGACGCCGACCTGGCGCTGGAACAATGGCGGTCGTACACCGACGCCTACCGTGAGCGGGGCTGGTCTGTGGTGGAGGTGGCACCCGCCGACCAGCATCCGGATGGCGTCTTCGTCGAGGATGCGGTGGTCGTGTTCGGCGGCACCGCGGTGCTCACCTCGCCCGGCGCGGCGTCGCGACGCGGTGAGATCGAGACGATCGCCCAGGCGGTCGAGGGGCTCGGTCTGACTGTGCGGCGGATCGAGGAGCCCGGCACCCTCGAGGGCGGCGACGTGCTGAAGGTCGGCTCCACCGTTTACGCCGGCCGGAGTTCCCGCACCAACGAGGACGGCATCCGGCAGCTCACCGAGATCGTCGAACCGCTCGGGTACACGGTGGTCGCGGTGCCGGTCACCAAGGTGCTCCACCTCAAGTCAGCGCTGACCGCCCTGCCCGACGGAACCGTGATCGGCTACGAGCCGCTCGTCGACGATCCTGCGCTCTTCGAGGGCTTCCTGCCGGTGCCGGAAGAGACCGGATGCGCCGTGGTCGTGCTCGACGACGACACCGTGGTGATGTCGGCAGCGGCCCCCGGAACGGCGGAGCTGCTGCGCGCGCGTGGGCTGAGGGTGGTGCAGGTGCCGGTCACCGAGTTCGAGAAGCTCGAGGGCTGCGTCACCTGCCTCTCGGTCCGCGTCCGCTGACGAAGCCGGCGCTCCCGGCGTCCGGCCCGGGAGCCGACCAGGGACTCCGACCGGCGCTGTCGCTCACGCGAAGGCGCATTGTCGTCCTGACAGAGCAACACTGATCAGGAAGGCAGAAATGAGTACAACCGAAATCGCCACCGACCCGGCCACCAGCGACACGAACGCCGGGCACGTCGACACGAAGCTCGAGGTGGTCGTCATCCCCGTCTCCGACGTGGACCGCGCTGCGGAGTTCTACGTCGGCAAGCTGGGCTGGAGGGTGGATGTGGATCTCGCGACCGGGACCGGCCGCGTTCTCCACGTCACTCCTCCCGGGTCCGCGACGTCCGTCATGTTCGGCACCGGACTGACCCCCTCCGCGCCCGGGTCGACCCAGTTCCTGCACCTCGTCGTCTCCGACATCGAGGCGGCGCACGCGGAGCTCGTCGCCGCGGGCGTCGAGTCGAGCGGCGTGTTCCACGACCCCACCGGCAATTTCAACCGCTTCGACCCGCGCGTGCGGGCGGCCGGCCCGGACCCGGAGCGTCGCACCTACGCGTCATTCGTGGCGTTCAGCGACCCTGACGGCAACGGCTGGGTGCTCCAGGAGGTGACCACGCGCTTCCCGGGCAGGATCGACTCGGCAGCGACGTCCTTCGCCTCAGCGCAGGATCTGAGCAGCGCGCTCCGACGTGCCGAAGCAGCGTACGACGAGCACGCTGAGCGCACCGGCGGACGCATCACGGAGCGGCCGGAGTGGTTCGCGAAGTACCTGGTCGCAGAGCAGGCGGGGGAGCAGCTGCCGCTGTAATGCGCTGGCGCCGCACCGCGTGCCGGCTGCGCAACGCGTGGAGCCCCACTTCGCAGAGCGTGGGGCTCCTCGCGCGCAACGGCCGGCTACGGCCCGCCGCGCCAGTGGTCGATCCGGTGATGGTCCGGTGTGAAGCCATGGTCGACACCCCAGAGCACCGCCTGCGTGCGGCTGTCCACGCCGATCTTCCGGTAGACGCTCCGGATGTACGACTTCACCGTGTTCGGGCTCAGATAGGTGAGCATCGCGACCTCCGCATTGCTCTTGCCCTGGGTGATGAGGGCGAGGATCTCCGACTCCCGGTCGGTGATGCCCTCGCGGCGTCCTGGCCAATCGAGGCCGTTCGCGCTGCTCGCGCGACGCGGGGGCGCATCCATGAAGATCTTCTCGCCCGCGTGGATGCGCTCGAGCGCGGCCACGAGATCCCGGGCCGCCAGGGTCTTCGAGAGATACCCGTCGACGCCGAGGGCGCGGGCGCTCTCCACCAGCTCGGGGTGGAAGTTCCAGGTGTAGACGACGACCCTGCTCGCGTTCGGATTCCTCACGAGCTCCGCTATGTGGTCCTGATCCGACTCGGGCTGTGCGAAGGAGTCGTACAGCACGATGTCGACCGCATCATTGGTCGCCTGGTTGGCGTCGATCTCGGCCACCACGATCCGGTCCCGGTACCGGTCGAACATGTGCGCGAGGCCGATGAGCACGACGTCGTAGTCGTCGACGAGGGCGACGCAGATCGGCGTGCTGATGTCTGCCATGGTGCGCCAACACTAAACCCCCTTAGGGGTGTACCGGCACACCTCCAGGGGTGGTCGACTTGAGCCATCAGCCACGGACCGTCGATCGGCCGCTCGCCGCAGAAGCGGCCCTCGACCGCGCCTCGGCCGTCTTCAGGGTAGACGGCCGAGGCGTTCTGCTGCGAGGGGGACACCCGGGGGAGGGCTGGGCAATCCCGCCGCGATCGACCGTGCTGCGGCCCTCGATCTGGGGATGGAGCGCGCCACCCGAGTCGAATAGCCTCGCCCCAACGCCACCCGAAAGCGGCGTCAGCTTACCCATCACTCGGCCGCGAAATCCGACGCGACGAGTCCCGATCGCCGACCCAGCGACCGGGTCGCGCCGCAACCCCGTTGCCCGCGTCCGCTTGGTGTACCCGAACACCGAAGGAACCATGTACCAGTCCGCCCGAACGGCACTGGCGCTGCTCGCAGCCGCCGCGATGGCCCTCGGCCTCGCGCAACCCGCGCTCGCCGCCGAGCCCTCCCACTTCCACTTCGTGCGGGGATCCGCCACCACCACGCCGGGCTCCGTGTGCGTCGACTCCTACGTCGAGCCGGCCTGGGGTGTGGCTGCAGTCACGCTCGACATCGCCCTGAACGGTGCGGTTCGGGACTCCGTCACGTCGAAACTCACCACCTCGAAGCGAGGGTCCTTCGCGGATTCGATCAAGTACCACCGTTGCTTCGACATCGCCGCCGGGCCGGTCGCCGTGACGGCGGTTGCCACCGCGAATCCCGACTCAGCGGCCGGCCGGCCGGTCACCGTGGCGGTGCTGGATCAGCTGCTCCAGGTGGCGGCGGTGCGGCCGCCGACCGTTCCCGCCGCCCCCGGCAAGCCGTCCGTCCGGGCCACGGGCGCGACGTCGATCAAGGTCGCCTGGGGCCAAGCTGATGACGGCGGGAGCCGCGTCACCGGCTACGAAGTGCGGGTCTCGAAGGGCAGCACCGTCCGTACCGTCCACACCACGGGGACGTCCGTGACCGTTCCAGGGCTGAAGCTGCACTCGGCGTACTCCGTGACGGTGCGCGCCCGGAACTCGGTCGGCTCCTCTGCCGCTTCCCCGGCGGCCGGCATCCGACTCGAACCGCCAGGCAGGCCGGCAAAGCCGGCCGCAAGCGCGGGAAGCGCCACATCGGCGAGGCTGGTCTGGACTGCACCGAAGAGTGCCGGCGGACCGCCGGTGACCGGCTATCAGATCCGGGTTCTCCACGGAAGCACGCTGGTCAGAACGGTGGCCGTCGCAGCCGACAAGCGCTCGGTGACCCTTGCCGGGCTCGAGGGCGCCACCCGCTACAGCGTCGATGTCCGCGCGAAGAACGCAGTCGGCTACTCGATGCGGTCGTCGAAGGCCTCGTTCACCACCAAGGGCTGGACTGGCGCCGCGAAGTGGGCCGCGAAGAAATACGGCACGTTCTCGACCGTCACCATCCGCGGCACCGGGAACGACCTGATCGAACTTCCCCGTGGCGCCAAGGCGGGCCTGCTCAGCGCTCAGCACAGCGGAGCCGCGGGCTTCAGCGTCAAGGTCCAGGACAGCACCCGGAACACGACCGACTGGCCGGTGAACACGATCGGCGCCTACGCCGGCACCACGGTGTTCGGGATGGACTCGTGGCGCGGCACGCCCCGTCACCTCGAGATCAGAACGTCGGGGGACTGGACGATCCGGATCAGCGCCGTCCGCACCGCCGCCAGCCTGCCAGGAACGGGCAGAGGCGACGGGGTGTATCTCTACGACGGCGGCACGAGTCGGCTCGCCGTGACCCACAATGGCCATCGCAACTTCGTCGTGTACACCTACGCCGGGGGCCTCTACGGTCGCGACCACGTGGTGAATGCGTACGGCGCATTCCGCGGAACCGCGCCATTCAAGAAGGGCCCCGCAGTGGTCGAGGTCCTGGCTGACGGGTCGTGGACCACCAGACTGGGGTAGGCAGCTGCGTCAGAGGGTGCCAGGCCGGCCCTCTGCGACGAACGCCAGCCGGCGGAGCGTCTCGACGTTGCGCTGGTGCAGCATTGCATCCAGCAGCCACGACGGAACCATGGTCGCGGGCCCCGCCACGGGCTTCTCGGTGAGCCGCACCACGCATCCCTCGCCTCGAGGCTTCACGTCGAGCGAGACGATCGCCTCTCCGATGGGCCAGCCCTTCGGCTTCAGCGCGGCGTGCCGGGGCGGATCCCACTCGAGCATCGTGGTCTCGTCGTTGACGAGCAGCGGCCAGGTGCCGAACGAGTGGTGCAGCTTCGAGCCAGGCCTCGGCCACTCATCGTCCACGTTCCGCATCCGGGAGGCGCCGACCACCCAGGTCGGGAAGAGCCAGCCGTCGGCCAGCACGTCGAACACGTCGCCGGGGGAGCAGGAGATCAGGCGGTAGTTGGTTGCCACTGCGCGATTCTGCCCGAGCCGGCTGACTGTTGCGCGAGTCCGTCGCCACACTGGCAACGAAGAAGGAGCCGGGCGTTCGCCCGGCTCCCGTCTGCGTCAGCGGCCGCTCAGTCGTTCTTCTTGGAGGCCGACTTCGCTTTCTTGTCGGCTCGCTTCTCCTTCAAAGACTTGCCTGCGGCGGTCTTCGCGCTCGACTTCTTCGGTGACTTGTCTGCCATAGCGACCACCCCTCAGCGGAGCTCGAACGTCTCCGGTAGAGCGACCATACGCCATGACGCCCGAATATGGGTACCGCTTCTCGGAACATGTTGATGATGCCGCGTCAGCGCGCGTCCGGAAGGCGCACGCGGGTCAGCTTGTCCGGGTTCCGGACGAGGTAGATCTCGGTGATGGCGTCGCCGTCCATCCGCATCGTCGCGAGGGTGTCGAGACCGGATGAGGTGAACGCACCGACGGCCGGCTCGCCGTTGACCTCGAGCATCCGGAACTCCATCGGCCCCGTCTGCTTCCCCAGCACGCCGAGCAGGAAGCGGAGCACCTTCTCCGGTGTGCGGATCGGGCGGAGTGCGGCCTTCTTCTTTCCGCCGCCGTCCGTCGTCAGCACCACGTCGGGGGAGAGGAGGGCGAGCAGCTCCTCGACGGAGCCGCCCTGCATGGCCGCCAACACCCGCTCGGCGACTTTCCGGTGCGTCGTCGGATCGACGGTGTTGCGCGGGGAGCGTGCGGCGACATGCTCCCGTGCCCGGTGCACCAGCTGCCGCACCGCCGCGGGGGTGCGATCCAGTGTCGTTGCGATGTCGTCGAAGTCCTCGCCGAAGACCTCACGGAGGATGAACGCGGCCCGCTCGAGCGGCGACAGGGATTCCAGCACGACCAGCATCGCGAGCGACACCGACTCCGCCACCTCAGCCGACGCATCAGTGGCCGGGAGGTCGCTCACCGGCTCGGGAAGCCACGGGCCGAGGTACTCCTCGCGGCGGCGCTGGCGCGTGCGAAGCTCGTTCAGGGCGAGGCGTGTGACGGTTCTCACGAGGTACCCGCGGGGTTCCCGCACCGCGCTGCGGTCGGCGGCGCTCCAGCGAAGCCACGCCTCCTGCACCACGTCCTCCGCCGTCGACATCGATCCGAGCACCCGGTACGCGGCGCCGAGAAGCGCGCCCCGGTGCGTCTCGAACTCGCGCGCCGCATCCTCCAGGCTGTCTGGTTCGGACGCGGGATCACCCGGCTGCGGAGGCTGCGTCATGAGGCCGATACTCGCACAGCTCGCGGAATCCCTGGCTCGTCAGCCCCATCGCCAGATTCACCCGCGACCGCTGGTTCTCCAGCGCGATCATGAATGTCAGCTCGACGAGCTGCTCGTCGGTGAGCCGCTCGCGGAGCGCCGCGACCTGGTCGTCCGTCACCTCGACCGGCGTCCGCGTCATCGCGACGGCGTAGTCCATCACGAGCCGCTCCAGCGGGCTGAAGGCGTCGGTCGGTGTGCGGTCCGTGACGGCGCGCAGTTTCGCCTCCGGCATCCCGCCCGACCACGCCTCCCAGTACCCGAAATCCATGCACCACGAGCAGCCCAGCTCTGCGGCAGCGGCCATCACCGCGAGCTGCTTCAGCTGCCGGTCGACGGTGTTCCACTTCGCGGCTCCCAGCTCCGCCCGGAGGTAGGTGCGCAGCACTCTGCGGTTGTTGAAAGCCACCAGCCCTGGCTCGAGCACGCCACCGTACTTGCGGCGGCTGTACGACTCCAGGAGCCGCACCGTCAACGTGCGGGGGTGGTCGATGCGGACGCGTGCCATGGTTCTCCTCCAAGGTCGGGACTGCCGTCATCAGGACGACACCGGCCGCCCGGAGGCTGTGACATCGGGGCCGAAACCCCGCCGATTGCGGCCGTGATCGGACCTGGCGCCGCCGACGTGGACCCTCGTCGAGCGGACAGTGCTGCGGCGGGTGCTCGCGCAGAAGTGACGCCGCTCGGGCCCGGGGGTGCTAGCCGGAGAGGCCGGCGAGCACTTCCAGGGCTGCGTCGAGCCGGTCCTCCG
Organism: Lysobacter korlensis; assembly: GCF_042434515.1. NCBI lineage: Bacteria > Pseudomonadati > Pseudomonadota > Gammaproteobacteria > Lysobacterales > Lysobacteraceae > Lysobacter > Lysobacter korlensis. The sequence goes on along the minus strand of NZ_JBHLTG010000002.1, from coordinate 453,936 downwards.
GCACGAGAAGGTGGTCGTGGTGGAAACCGGCGAGGATGTTGCAGCTGATCCCGGCCTCGGCGAGCGCGCTGCTGACCACGGCCGTGAGCCCCACAGCGGAAAGCGCCGAGTACACCTCCAGGGTGATCCATCCCGCGACGTAGTCGTAGCCGAGGCCCAGGGCGTCCGCCTCAGCCTGCGGGATGACGAGGGTGGTGCCCTCGTCCTCCACGATCGAGGCGGCGGCGCCGATGGTCTCCGCATCCTCGTGCGACACGGTCACGTAGACGTAGCGCTCGTCGCGCGCGGTCGCGGAGAGGGAGGCGAGCAGGGTGGCGAGGTCGCCCTCAGCGGTCACTGGCAAGTCCTTCCGTGGGTCCGCCGGGCCTCACTGATACGTGATCAGGTCCGGCACCGGTTCCACCATCATGGTCTGCTCCGGGTCGAGCATGGGTGCGTCCTCGTCGTAGAAGTTCTTCCAGCCCCACGCGACGTCGGGCGCGTCGGTGCGCAGCCGCTGCCAGGTGGCCTGCTTCTCCGGCTGGCTGCCTTGGCCGTCCGCGTGGATCAGCACCGTCACCTCTGGCCGGTCCGTCTCGATGCCGGCGCGGTCCTCGATCATGTCGTTCCGGAACTGGTGCAGCACGAGCAGCTTCGGCGGCAGATCGTGCGCCCGGACGAGTTCGGTCAGATAGTCCTGCACCGCGTTCACCTCGGCGCTGCCGACGCTGCCGATGTGCACCATGTGCTTCTCGCCCGGCCCCAGCCGCCACTCCGGGTCCAGGGCGAGCCCCACCCACGGCAGCCGCAGCGATTCCTCGTACAGCTTCGCCTGGCTCACGAAGTCGGTGTGGCCCGGCTGCAGATCGAGGATGGCGTACATGCCGGCCTCGCCGGCCGCCTCCGCCCACTCCAGCATCCCCGCCGGATCGAGCTCGTTCGAGTAGTTCTTGTCAGAGCCGGCGCTGCTGGATGCGACGGTGGCGATGAGCTCGAAGGCGGGGAGCACGGTCTTGTCGGTCAGCTCGTCGAAGGCCGCCGCGTGCCGGCGGGCGCGCTCGATGCTGGCGGGCAGATCCTGCTCGCCGAGCACCCCGAGCACCGGTGCGCCGGGGGTGCCGTAGATGGCGACCATCATGTGCGCCGGGAACAGCAGCTGCCCGCCGCCGGGCAGCTGCAGCCCGCTCCGCGCGGACGCGATCTTCCAGTCGAGACTCGGCTCCGCGCCGAGCTCCGGCCCGAGCGCCACGACGCGCGCGTCGGCGTGCTGCGCCAGGAACTCGATCGCCTCGGGCGACGCCTGCGGATTCGGACGATCCGCCGGCAGGATCAGCACCTCTGCGCCGGCGGCGCGGGCCGTCGCGAGGCCCGCGATGCCCGCCGAGTCGTCGACGGCGAGTGCGACGAGTCCGCTCGCGCGCTCAGCCGGCTCGAGCTCGGGCAGCGGCTCGGACACTGGGGCGTCGGTCGGGCTCGCCGGGGATCCGCTCTCGGCGACGAGCAGCTCCGGCGACGCCGGGTCCAGTCCGCTCACCGCTTCCGCTGCGGACGCATCGGCGGCCACGGTCCGCTCCGTGAAGCGGACGCCCAGCGCGGCTTCGAGCGCCGGACCGGTCGGCTCCACGTGGAGCGCCGTCCGTCCCTCGAGCACGGTCTCCGCGGGCCCTTCGCCCAGAAGAACGACGTGGTCGGCGCCGAGCCGGTCGAGCTCGGTGCTCAGCACGTCAGGATCCGCGTCCGCCGGAAGTGCCGGCACGCCGAGCGCCACGGCGACCGACGCCGCGGACAGCTCGAACCCGCTTCCCGCCAGCACGACGACCGGGGACGCTTCGAAGAGCGCGGCACTCGCATCGACCGCGCCGGCCGCGGGATCCGCATCCCCGAGCATCGTCAGCCCGTCAGCGGGCGGACGTGCGACCGGAGCGGAGAGGTTCTGGGGTGGGCCGGGTTCGGGCGCGGCGCATCCGGCCGCGGAGAGCACCAGCGCCACTCCGAGACCGACACCGCACATCCGCTTCGATCGCATTCCCTCCACGGTAACCGGGTGTCGGCGAATCCCCGGGTGGCGTGCGGGCCTGTCGCGATAGGGTCGGCGGGAACGAAGTTCTTCGAGAGGAAACGCACCGTGGCAGAGCTCAGCAGACCTATCGACAACCGGATCATCGGCGGGGTGTGCGCCGGCCTCGCGAGGCGCTTCGGCTGGTCGGTCGGCCTCGTCCGGCTGCTGACCGTGCTGTCGATCTTCATCCCCGGACCGCAGGTCATCGCCTACATCGTGCTGTGGATCGTCATTCCGGCGGAGCGCCGCGCCTGACCTCGCGATGCCGTGCCGGGTCGCCCGGCGGCAATAGAGTGGAGCCCTAAGGAGCTGCCCACATGAACATCCTCGCCTATGTCGTCTTCGCGATCCTCTTCTTCGGATCCTGGCTGCTGTTCGGCTACGCATTCGTGCTGCCCTACCCGCTGAACCTCGGCATGTTCCTCGGCGGCATCGTGCTGGCGTCTGCGTCGCTCATGATCCCCTTCCACGTGCTGGGCAAGCTCGACTAGCAGCGCCCTGAGGCCTCAGTGAGCGCAGCAGACGGGCCGCGCACGTCCCGGCTGCCGCGCGCGCTCCGGCCCCTCGGATTCGGGCAGTTCCGTCTGCTCGCGACCGCGGTGACGATGTCCCTCTTCGGGGCGGGCGTCTGGCTGGTCGCTCTCGTCTGGAAGGTGATCGAGCTGGGCGGCGGTCCTGTCGACCTGTCGATCGTCGCGACCGCGGCGTCGCTCGGTCTGCTCGGGGCGGTGCTCATCGGCGGGGTGGTCGCGGACCGGGTGCCGCAGCGCAGGATCCTGATCGGCACGGAGGCGGCGAAGACGCTCACCATCGGTGTGGCGGCGGTGCTCGGCCTCACCGGTGGCCTCGAACTGTGGCACCTCGCCGCCGTCTCACTGGTGCTCGGCGTCGCGGACGGCTTCTTCTATCCGGCGTACTCCGCCTGGCTCCCGAGCATCCTCCCGGCGGATCAGCTGCTCGCGGCGAACGGCATCGAGGGGGTGCTGCGGCCCACCATCATGCAGGCGGCCGGCCCGGCCGCCGCCAGCGCGATGATCGCGCTGCTCTCCCCGGACGCGGCCTTCCTGCTCGTCGCGGTGTCGCAGGCGTTCGCGGTCGTGGTGCTGTTCGGGATGCACACCACCCCGGTGCGGCGGGTGGCCGACGCGGAGCAGCGGTCGCGACTGCGCGGGGTGATCGCAGACCTGCGCGGCGGATTCGGCTACATGCGGCGCACCCCGTGGTTCCTCGCGACGCTCATCTTCGCGGTGGCGCTCGTGCTGGTCATCATGGGTCCGATCGAGGTGCTGCTGCCGTTCGCGGTGCGGGATCAAACCGGGGGCGGCGCGGGCGCGTTCGCCCTGACCTTGGCGGCATTCGGGATCGGAGGGGCGGTCGGCTCCATGGTGACGGCATCCTTCCGGCTGCCCCGGCGCTATCTGACGATCATGAACCTGCTGTGGGGGGCCGGGTGCATCCCGCTCGCGATCATCGGCTTCACCGACCAGCTCTGGCTGATGGTGGCTGCCCTGCTCGTGGTCGGGTACACCTTCGGCTGCGGTCAGGTGCTGTGGGGCACGCTCCTGCAGCGCCGCGTGCCGCCGGAGCTGCTCGGCCGGGTGTCGAGCCTCGACTTCTTCGTGTCACTCGCGTTGATGCCGGTGTCGATGGCGCTCGCAGGTCCGGTCGGCGAGGCGGTCGGCATCCCGCTGGTGTTCCTCGTCGCGGGCCTCGCGCCGCCGCTCTTCGCCGTCGCGGCGATCCTGATCTGGCGCCTGCCGCAGGATGAGATCGCCCACCCGCTCGACACGGCGGAGGGGCAGCAGTCACAGGCGGCCGAGGGCACGCGCACGTCGGGCACGGCGGAGCCGGAGCCGACCGGGTAGTCAGTCGCCGAGCACCTGCGCGGTGAACGCCGCGAGCCTGGAGGTGAGCCCGGCCGCCCGGGAGGCGATGATCTCCTCGGGTGCAGGCTGCATATCTGAGGCCGGCGGTGCGATCCGGATGAGGATGGAACAGGCGAGGTCGGCGCAGATGTAGGTGCCCACCGTGTTGCCGTTCCGGCCCGCCTCGCCGGCGCGCGGTGCGGTGAAGAGGGACACCTGGTCTGCCGGCTGCGCCGTGCGGCAGAGGGAGCACATCGCGGAGATCCCGCGCGACATCCGGCTCTCCGCCGCGCGGAGCGCGATCCCCACCGGCTGCCCGCCGCGCCAGTGCACGATGTAGCCGCGCTGGATGGCGCGGGGATCGCGCCAGCCCAGGTACTCCCGGTCTTCCCACACCGTCTCGTGCAGGCCGGGGATCGTCATCCGGGCGGCGTCGCCGCTCGTCGCGTTCACCAGCGACGCGCGGATGTCGGATTCGGTCAAAGGCTCCATGCAGCGACCAGCCTACGGCGTGTCACGGCGCTGAGGATGCCCGCGAGCCCTGCGCGTCAGACGGGACGGGAGCCGGGCGCGTCGGAACGCGGCATGTGGATCTCGCCGGGATCCGGCTCGACGATGCCGTAGTCGTCCGGACCGCCGGTTCCGGGCAGCAGATCGACGTCGTCGGTGTCGACACCTTGTGCGTGCGTCGACTGGTCGTTCTGCTTGACCTCGGTCTCACGCTCGCTCCCCGGCGCGTACGCCCGATCCTTGGTCGTCAGTTCCTCGTCGGTCAGCGGGGCCTCGGCGTCGCCGACCGTCTTCCGGCCCGGGTCACCCGCCATGTCGGTGTCGTTCGCCATCCCTCGACGCTACGCCGCACGAAAAGCCGGGGCGTTCAGGCACAGGAGAATGGCAGGGTGCTCACCCCGACTCTCCATGCGCCGCTGATCGCGCGGCTGCGCACCGATCTCGCGGGCGCCGGCTTCACGGTTGAGGCGCTGACCACGCTGTGGGGCGCGGAGGCGGCGGAGGCGCTGGCCCGCGGCTTCCGGGTACCGGCGCGGCGGGCGATCCGCGGCGCCACACGTCCGTCCGCCGTGCTTGCGGCAGTGTTCGTGCTCGGCGACGAGCGTCCGGTGGAGGAGCTCGACGCGGCGCTGCCCGGCTGCGGCGCGGCCGGCGCGGAGGAGCTCGGACTGGTGGCGCTGGACGGGGACCGGGTGCGCACCCGTGTCGACCTCCGGCCGTACAGCTTCGTCGACGGCGACGGAGTCGGCAACTGGTGGATCGCCTCCGACCCGGGTGAGCTCACCTCGGGCGGGCCGCTCCGGGAGGATCACGTGCTCGGGGTCGGCGGTGCGTCGCTCACGCTGAGCGGGCTGATCCTTCCGATTCCTGTGGGCACCGCGCTCGACCTCGGCACCGGCTGCGGCATCCAGGCGCTGCACGCCGCACGGTACGCCGACCACGTCGTGGCGACCGACATCTCGGAGCGGGCGCTCGCCTTCGCCGCGTTCAATGCCGCGCTGAACGCCGTCGACACGATCGAGTTCCGGCTGGGCAGCCTCTTCGAGCCGGTCGCGGGGGAGCGGTTCGACCTCATCGTGTCGAACCCGCCGTTCGTCATCACACCGCGGGCGCCCGGCGTGCCGGAGTACGAGTACCGCGACGGCGGGCGGGCCGGCGACGAGCTGATCCAGGCGGTGATCGGGGGCCTGCGGGACCACCTGGCGCCCGGCGGAACGGCGCAGCTGCTCGGCAACTGGGAATACCGGGCGGGCGTCGACGCCTTCGACCGCGTCCGGGCGTGGACCGATGGTCTCGACGCCTGGGTCATCGAACGCGACACCCTCGACCCGGCGCTGTACGCGGAGACGTGGATTCGCGACGGCGGCCTGAAGCCCGGGAGCGACGACTTCGACCGGCTCTACGAGCTGTGGCTCGACGACTTCCGGTCCCGCGCAGTGGACCGGATCGGGTTCGGATACCTCATGCTCCGTCGCCCGGCCGGCACGCCGACGCTGGCGCGGTTCGAACGGCTGTCCGGCGAGCTCGGCGAGCACGGCGCCGGGCTCGGCGGCGCCATCGCGGGCATGCTCCGGACCCACGACCGCCTCCAGGCGCTCGACGACGTTGCACTGCTGTCGCAGGCACTGACCGTCGCGCCGGACGTCACGGAGGAGCGGCACCACTGGCCGGGCGAGGAGCACCCCAGGGTGATCGCATTGCGCCAGGGCGGCGGCTTTGCGCGGTCGGTGCCGGCCGACACGGCGCTCGCCGGATTCGTCGGTGCCTGCGACGGCACCCTGTCTGGCGCCGCGCTGATGTCGGCGCTCGCCGAGGTGCTGGGGGCCGACGCCGCCGAGCTCCGCACGGCGCTGCTGCCAGATGTGCGCCGGCTCCTGGTCGAAGGATTCCTCCGCTTCGCGGACTGACCGGCTGGGCTCCCGCACAGGGGCGCTTCCTAGGGTCGGGGCATGATCCTGGAACTGCTGGTGGCCGCCGGCAGCGAAGAGAAGCAGCTGCCGGGCATCCTCGGATTCGCGACGAGGATCATCCAGGCACTCAGCGAGTGGGGCGTCGGGCTGCTCACCCTGATCGAGACGGTCTTCCCGCCCATCCCGAGCGAGGTGATCCTGCCGCTCGCAGGCTTCCTGTCGAATCGGGGCGACATGAACATCGTTCTGGTGTTCGTCACGGCGACCGTCGGCGGGTACCTCGGTGCGCTGCTGCTCTACTGGTTGGGCAGCGTCTACGGCGAAGAGCGCACCATCGACACGCTCTCGCGAATCCCGCTGCTCGACCGCAACGACTTCCAGCGCGCCGCGGGCTGGCTCCACCGGCACGGGCGCCGGGCGGTGTTCTTCGGGCGGCTGATCCCGGGGGTCCGAAGCCTCATCTCCCTGCCGGCCGGCGCCACCCGGATGCCCCTCGGCACCTTCACGGTGTTCACCCTCGCCGGGACCGCGCTCTGGAACGCGCTGCTGATCGGCCTCGGGGCCGCGCTTGGGTCGCAATACGAGCAGATCGACCGGTACTCCGGCATCCTCGATGCGATCATCATGGGCGTCCTCGTGGTCCTGTTCGGGATGCTGGTGGTCCGCCGCATCAAGCGGGGCCGCGCCGCGAAGGCGGGCGCTCGGCGGGAGGACCCGCCTCAGACCTGACCGCTGCCGACCGCCGGCGTCACCGTCTTGGTCTCGCTGTCCCAGAGTCGCAGACCGACGACCGTCGCGGCGCTGCCCCAGCGCGGCAGGTGTGCGATTGCGGCGCCCAGCTGCTCCGCGGAGAGTCGCCGCGCGATCGTCGCGTGCGGAGTCCAGGCGTCGACCCGCGCCGTCTCCAGCACGAGCGCATGGGGGGTGACCGCCCGGTTCACCCGAGCGTGCAGCTCGAGCAGCGCGCGGGAGACGACGATCGAGCGGCAGAGCACCACGCCGCGAGGCGACGGGAAGACCAGGTAGCCACCGATGGTGATGGGCATTGGCAGCAGCTCTCCGACGGCTGCGCGAAGTGCGTGAAGCGAGCGGTCGAGTCCTTCCGGGGCGACGGCGACGGTGACGTGCGGGCGGTTGCTCGGGCTGGTGTTGCGCGCAGAGCTGGGCAGTCCGGCATCCTGCAGGGACGTCCACTCCGCGCGGAGCTGCGCCTCGGTGGCAGGGTCGAACAGCAACTCGAGGCTCTGCATGGCGCCATTGTGCCGGGCTCGGTGGTGAAGCGGCGGGTAGCGGTGGCTGGGAATCCCCGTGGCCTGGAGAAGACATTCAGCAAGGATTCGGCATCATGTCAGGATGTTCCGCATCCCCCGACGCCGTCCCCAGGACCAGGCGCAGCCGGATCCCGGATCCGGTGAGGTGGCGCCGGTCGCCGGTCCTCCGCAGTCGCCGACCGTCGTGGTCGCTGAACCCTCGGCGGAGACTCGTCCGCCGGCAAGCCTGTGGACCGACGGCTTCGGCCGAACGGCGGTGCGGAGCGCCCAGGTGCTGCTCGTGCTGGCGGTGAGCGTCGCCGTCGTCTACGCGCTCATCCAACTGCGCATCGCCGTGATCCCGGTGCTCATCGCGCTGCTGCTGGCGGCGGCCATCGGGCCCCTGGTGAATTTCCTCCGCCGGCGCAACCTCCCCTCAGCGCTCGCCACCTGGATCGCACTGCTCGCCGTGCTGATCGTCGTCGGCGGCATCGTCACGACGGTGGTGTTCGCCGTCCGGCGGGAGTGGGGGACGCTGGTCGAGCAGGCGTCCGAGGGGCTCGGCGAGCTGCAGACCTGGCTTACCGAGAGCAGCCCGATCCCCATCGACGACGAGCAGATCGAGGAGGCGCGGACCGCCGCGATCGACTTCTTCACCAGCAGCCAGTTCGCCAGTGGTGCCGTCAGCGGCGCCGTGGCGGTCGGCGAGGTGATCGCCGGGCTGCTGCTGACGATCGTGGTGCTGTTCTTCTTCCTCAAGGACGGCGGCAAGATCTGGACCTTCCTGGTCGAGCGGCTCGGCGGATCCCACAAGCCGCGGATGCGGCGCGCGGGCGCCCGTGCGATGGAGGTGCTCGGCGGCTACGTCCGCGGAACCGCGATCATCGCCGCGGTCGACACCGTCGTGATCGGCGGGACGCTGCTGATCCTGCAGGTGCCGCTCGCGCTGCCGCTCGCGCTCATCGTCTTCGTCGGCGCCTTCATCCCGCTGGTCGGCGCGACGCTGTCCGGCATCCTCGCTGCCCTCGTCGCGCTGGTCGCCAACGGACCCGTCGCGGCCCTCGTCGTCATCATCGTGGTCATCCTGGTGAACCAGCTCGAGGGCGACCTGCTCGCCCCCTTCGTGCTCGGCAAGTCGCTGAACCTCCACGCCCTGGTCGTGCTGCTCGCGCTCGCGGCCGGAACGATCCTTGGCGGCATCACCGGCGCCATCCTCTCGGTGCCGATCGCCGCCGTCGCGTGGGCGGTGATCAAGACCTGGAAGGGTGAGGAAGCTCCACAGGGAACGATGGGAAAGCCTGCGTAGCGTCGGAGCATGTCTGATTCCAACGAGACCATCGGTGCGGCGAGCCCCGGCGCCGACCCGGCCGCCAAGGACCCGTCCGACTGGGTCACCGGCGACGAGCCGATGACCGCCTCGCAGAAGAGCTACCTCGACACACTTGCACGGGAAGCAGGCGAACAGCTCCCCGCCGACCTCACGAAGGCGCAGGCGTCCGAGCACATCGAGCGGCTGCAGCAGCAGACCGGCCGCGGCGCCTAGAGTTCACAGGCGCCGGAGGGTCACATCACGCAGGCTGCCGGAGTCGGCGACCGCGGTGAGGTAGGTGCGGTGCGGCTGGCGTCGGCGGTCGGTGGGGGAGCCGGGGTTCAGCAGGCGCAGCCCGCGCGGGCTGACGCTGTCCCACGGGATGTGGCTGTGACCGAAGACGAGCACGTCCGTGTCCGGGAACGCGTCGTCCGCGCGGCGCTCGCGGCCGGCCGCGGGTCCTGTCTCGTGGGTCATCGCGAACCGCAGCCCGTCGAGCTCCAGCCGGGTGGTCTCCGGCAGCCGCGCCCGGAGCTCCCGGCCGTCGTTGTTGCCCCAGACCCCGATCACCCGTGCGGCTCGCTGCTCCAGGACATCCAGAAGCGCGAGGTCGACCCAGTCGCCGGCATGGAACACCACGTCGGCCTCGTCGACGGCGCGCCACACCTCGTCCGGCAGCACGCGCGCCCGCTTCGGCACGTGGGTGTCGGCGATCAGCAGCAGCCGCGTCGGCATCCGCTCGTCACTCGACGGTCAGCGCGGTGCCCTTGTGCGCCGCGCGCTTGCCGCTCTTCTCGCTCTCCACGACGAACGCCGGCTCGTCCTCGCTCGCGGTGAAGTGCTGCCCCTCGAACTGGAAGTCCTTCGTCTTCCTCTCCAGCACTTTGCCGCGGGTCTGCCCCTGCGACGTGTTCCAGGTCACCGTGTCCCCGACGGAGGGTGTCTTCGCCATCAGCGCCTCTCCCTGCTCATCCCTGGCCCCGCTCGATCTGCACGTTCTTGAACTCCACTTCCTCCTCCTTCAGGAACCGCTTCCCGTTCACCTCGTCGTGGCGCATGATCGTCGGCGGCTCGACCCGTACCCGCAGCGTGTACTTGCCGTCGGCCGGGACGGTCCAATTGCGGCCGTAGTGGTAGATCATCGGATGCCACAGCAGCGGCTGCTCGTGCGTTCCGACCTCCTTGCCGTCGGGATCGATCACGGTGACGAAGACCTTCACGGCGGGCACGAACCGTCCGTCGGACGCGTCCCGGACCGAGACCTCGATGTGCACGTTCTCGTCGTCCGGCTCCTCCCAGTGCAGCTCGCCGTCGTGCCACATGTACATCCCCTCGGCCTCTTCGACCGCGTAGCCGATCCGGTAGTGCCCGGCCGGCTTCTCCGCGCCGCCGTGCGCGACGCTTTCGATCATGTGCTCGAGGGCTGCGCCGTAGGCGTCGCCTTGCGCCTTCGCCAGCTTGAGCTGAGTGGCGTCGGCCTCGTCGGTGTTCGGGTCCATCGGCGGCTTCTTGTCGGCCATGTGCGGTCCTTCCTGCGGTTTCCTCCACGCTCGCAAACCCCGTCCGGACCGGCAACGGCACCCGGGCAACCGGCGGAAACCTGCCAGCTAGCCGCGGGCAGTCGGGGACGATCCAGCGGGGGGTGGGATACTGACCGCAATGGATGCGATCATCGTCGGATCCGGCCCGAACGGCCTGGCAGCCGCCGTCACTCTGGCGCGAGCGGGTCTGTCGGTGCGCGTCTACGAGGGCGCAGACACCATCGGCGGCGGTGCACGCACGGCGGAGCTGACGCTGCCGGGGTTCGCCCACGACGTGTGCTCCGCCGTGCATCCCATGGCGTTCAGCTCGCCGTTCTTCCGCGAGTTCGGGCTGATCGACCGTGTGCAGCTGGTCGCGCCCGAGATCTCCTACGCGCAGCCCCTCGACGGAGGCCGGGCGGCGATCGCCTACCGGGACCTCGACCGGACCGCGGAGGAGCTCGGCCGGGACGGACCGGCGTGGAGGCGGCTCTTCGGCCCGCTGGTGGAGCACGTCGAGCGCGTGTCCGAGTTCAGCGGGGCATCGATGCTGCGCATTCCCCGGTCGCCGATCACGGCGGTGCGGTTCGGTCTTCGCGTGCTGGAGCAGGGAAGCCCTGCCTGGAATCTCCGCTGGCGGGAGGACGCGGCCCCTGCGCTCCTCACGGGGGTGTTCTCGCACACGATCCAGCGCATGCCGAGCCTCGGGTCGGCGGCCGCGGGGCTGGTCCTCGCCACCCATGCGCACGCCGCCGGGTGGCCGATTCCCGTCGGCGGGAGCCAGGCGATCGTGGACGCGATGGCGGACGAGGTGACCGCCCTGGGCGGAGAGATCGTGACCGGCACCATGGTGACGTCCCTGGACGAGCTGCCTCCCGCCCGCGCTGTGCTGCTCGACACCAGCACCCGAGCGTTCCTGGAGCTTGCAGGGGAGCGGGTGCCGAAACGCTACGCGAGGCGGCTGAACCGGTTCCGGTTCGGCAATGCGGCGGCCAAGGTGGACTTCGCCCTTTCCGGGCCGGTGCCCTGGGCCGTCCCGGAGCTCGCCGCGGCCGGGACCGTGCACGTCGGCGGCACCCGGGCGGAGCTGGCCAGGGCGGAGGCCGACGTTGCCGACGGCAGGCATCCGGAGCGCCCATACGTGCTCGTGTCGCAGCCCGGAGTCGTCGATCCCGGTCGCGCGCCGGGGGCGCAGCAGACCCTGTGGACCTACACCCACGTGCCGCGGGGGTCGACGGCGGACGTGACGGAGGCGATCACGGCGCAGCTGGAGCGGTTCGCGCCCGGCTTCCGCGACGTGGTGCTTGCGAGCACGATCACCAGCGCCGCCGAGCTGGAGCGGTACAACCCGAACTACGTCGGCGGGGACATCGCCAGCGGCGACGTGGACGTCATCCAGCTGCTCGCCCGGCCGGTGCTTTCCCGCCACCCGTGGCGGACGCCCGTCGAGGGCGTGTACCTGTGCTCGGCGGCGACACCGCCGGGGCCAGGCGTGCACGGGATGGCCGGGTTCCACGCGGCGCAGCTGGCCCTCCGGGACCGGTTCGGCGTCCGTGAGGACGCCCGCGAGAAAATCGGCGCAGTACTTTAGCCAAGCGGGTCCTCCGAAGCAAGACCTGAGCCGCAAATGCCCCGAAATTCGAGGCCGACCCTAAACTTGTCTCACGCGCGCGACCACGAGTCGTGCGTCAGCTGGCGAGACGGAACAGTCTTCGAGTCGGGAAGCAGTGGGATGCCGCATCGCGTGAACCACCTGGTCGGGGGCCGGTATCGCATCCACACGCCCCTCGGCTCAGGCGGCATGGGTTCGGTCTATCAAGCCACCGACGAGACGCTCGGCCGTGAGGTCGCGGTCAAGGTCTTCCGTGAGGTGCCGTCCTCCGAGGTCGAGTGGATGCGCCAGGAGCGCGAGATCCAGCTGCTCGCGACGCTGAACCATCCCGGACTGATCAGCCTCCACGATGCCGGCGTGCACGTCTTCGGCGACGAGACTCGGCTCTATCTCGTCATGGAGCTCATGTCGGACCCGACGCTCGACGTCCGCATGGCGGAGGGGCCGATGCCGCCGCACGACGTCGCATCGATCGGTGCGCAGGTCGCCGAGGCATTGGCCTACATCCACTCGCGCGGCGTGGTGCACCGGGACGTGAAGCCCGCCAACATCCTGATCAACGACGTCGCCGGGATGGCGTTCCACCGGGTCGCGAAGCTGACCGACTTCGGCATCGCCAGCTTCTCGGGCGGTCAGAACTACACCGCCGAGGGCGTGCTGCTCGGCACCGCCAGCTACATGAGCACGGAGCAGGTCAACCGCGGTCCGATCACCCCCGCCACCGACATCTACTCGCTCGGTCTGGTGCTCCTCGAGGCGCTCACGGGCGAGCGGCCGTTCCCCGGCACCGCGGTCGAGAGTCTCGCCGCGCGGATCAACGGCGACCCATACATCCCCGACACCCTGGCTCCGCAGTGGCGGGACCTCATCCGGCGGATGACGGACCGCGACCCGGAGAAGCGTCCGAAGGCCGCCACGATCTCACGGGTGCTGCGCGGCGCCTCCGAGATGATGTCGGGCGAAGACCGGTTCGGTGCGACCGCCGCCGCGCGTGACGAGTCGGCGGCGGCGCAAGAGCGCCCCGTCACGGCGAGCGCCCGTCGCCGGTCGCTGAGCGGCGTCGAGGTCGGCGTGCTCGTCATCGCCGTCGGGATCATCTCGTGGATCGCCGGGGTCAACGCCGGCACCATGATCGCCTCCAGCCCGCCCACGATGGCGGAGACACCTGCGGCTGTGGTCGATCTGACCGGCGACGAGTCCGCGGATCTCGCGGCATTCCGCTCCAGCCTGGACGTCATCGTCGATCAGGGCGGCAGCGGCGACGACGTGCTCGGGTATCTCGACGCGCTGGAGCTCAACGCCGAGCAGGCGGAGCGGCAGGGTCAGATCACGCAGGACGAGCTCGACCTCTTCCGCGGCGAGCTCGACGACGCACGCGCCGGCATCGCCGGCTGACGCATCGCGCGAAGCGATCCCGTCCGGCTCAAGGCGCGTCCGGGTTGCCTTCCGGGGTGTCCTGCAGCGACGGGTCCGTGGCGGCGGGATCCTCGGCCGCCGCGCCGGGTCCGGAGCGCGAGACGTCCTGGTCGTCGTCCCTGCCCCAGGCGTTTTCTCCTATCGCGTCGATCGAGCGGATCGCGTCCTGAAGCTCCGGTGATGCGTTCGGGTGCGACTGGGAGCCGCTGCTCCCCTCCGCGTCGGGCTGCTCGGTGTCGGTCGTCATCGTCCGTTCTCCCTTCTTCCGTGGGCGCTCACAGCGCCTGAAGCTTCTCCAGCAGCGGGCCGGCCGCATTCTCGAGGAACTCGTCCTGCTTCTCGTCGCCGATCTGCACGATCGCGAGGTCGGTGAAGCCCGCCTCGAGGTATGGCCGGAGACTCTCGGCCAGCTCGTCCAGATCCGGCCCGCATGGAATGGCCTCGGCGATGTCGTCCGGACGCACCAGCTCGCCCACGGCACTGAAGCCGGCGGGTGTGGGCAGGTCGGCGTTCACGGCGAAGCCGGTCAGCGACCAGCGGAACTGATCATGGGCGCGGGCGACCGCGGCCTCTCGATCGGGATCCCAGCAGATCGGCACCTGGCCGATCACGCGCGAGCCCGAATCGCCCTTCATCCCGCGCCACTGCTCGACGACGTCCGGGTCCGGCTCGATGGCGATGAGGTGATCGCCGTGCGGCGCGAGACGCTCCATCGATTTCTCCCCGGACACGGCCATCCCGATCGGCACGCCGCCCTCCGGAACATCCCACAGGCGTGCGGAGTCGACCCGGAAGTAGTTCCCCTCCCAGGTGACGAGGTCGCCGGTGAAGAGCTCGCGGATGATCTGCACCGCCTCCTCGAGCATGTCCTGGCGCTGGTCGACGGGGGGCCAGCCCTCGCCGGTGATGTGCTCGTTGAGGTTCTCGCCGGAGCCGAGCCCGAGCAGGAACCTGCCATCGGACAGCAGGCTCATCGTCGCCGCCTTCTGCGCGACCACCGCGGGGTGGTAGCGGATGGTCGGGCAGGTGATGTACGTGGCGAGGTCCACCCGCTCGGTCGCCTGCGCGACGGCGCCGAGGACACTCCAGGCGTACGGCGCGTGCCCTTGTGACATCAGCCAGGGGGAGTAGTGGTCGCTCATCAGCTCGAAGTCGTAGCCGAGGCGCTCCGCCTGGACCGCGTAGCGGACGAGGTCCTTCGGGCCGCTCTGCTCGGTCATGAGGGTGTAGCCGAATCGGGTCATCGCTCCTCCTGCTCAAGTGCTTCCGACGGTGTGGCGAGTGGCCACGATCTCACGGGCGCAGTATCACTCCGCTGTGCGGCGCGAGCACGAGCCCGGCCGCGGTCTCGCGTACCGAGACGGTCTCGAAGAGCACCGCCTGTGGCGCGGTCAGGGACATCTCCTCGTCGGAGAGGTTCACGACGATCTCGAGATCGCCGCGGCGCAGCCGGAACCAGCGCGGGTCCTCGCCCGCCTGGGCCGACAGCCGGTCGAACCGCGGGTCGGTGAGCTCCGGATGTGACTTCCGCAGCCGGGCCAGCTCGCGGTACACGTCGAGGATCCGGGTGTGCCGGCTGTCCTCGCCCCCGCTCGACGGGTACGGCTCGTCCCAGTTCAGCTTCGACCGGGTGAAGGTCGCCGGATCCTGTGGGTCCGGCACGACGTCCGGGTCCCAGCCCATCTCCTCGAACTCGGCGATGCGTCCCTCGGCGGTCGCCTTGCCGAGCTCCGGCTCCGGATGCGAGGTGAAGAACTGCCAGGGGGTGGACGCTGCCCACTCCTCGCCCATGAACAGCATCGGCGTGAAGGGCGCCGCCAGGGTGAGCAGCGCGGCCAGCGCGAGCCGCCCCTCGTCCAGCGTGGCGGTCAGCCGGTCGCCGGTCGCCCGGTTGCCGATCTGGTCGTGGTCCTGCGCGAAGGTGACGAGCCGCCAGGTGGGGATGCGCGGGTCGATCGGGACGCCGTGATTCCGCTTCCGGAACGACGAGTAGGTGCCGTCGTGGAAAAACCCCTTCGTGGAGGTCTTGACCAGCGCCTCCAGCGGCTCGAAGTCCGCGTAATATCCCGCGGTCTCCCGGGTGAGCGCCACGTGCAGGGCATGGTGGTAGTCGTCGCTCCACTGCGCGGTGAGGCCGTACCCGCCCGCTTCCCGTGCGGTGATGAGCTTCGGGTCGTTCATGTCCGACTCCGCGATCAGGGTGAGCGGGCGGCCGAGATGCGCACTCAGCGCGTCCACCTCCTCGCTGAGCTCCTGCAGGATGTGCTTCTCGCTCGTGTCGACGAGTGCGTGCACCGCGTCGAGCCGCAGTCCATCCACGTGGTAGTCCCGCAGCCACATCAGCGCGTTGTCGAGGATGAAGCGCCGCACCGCCGGCTCGTCGAGGTTGACCGACGAGCCCCAGGTGTTCTTGCTCTCCTCGTGCAGGTAGGGACCGAACTTCGGCAGGTAGTTGCCGCTCGGGCCGAGGTGGTTGTAGACGACATCCTGGATCACCGCGATGCCGCGGGCATGGCACGCCTCGACGAACCGCTGGTACGCCTGCGGGCCGCCGTAGCCCTCGCTGACCGTGTACCAGAGCACACCGTCGTAGCCCCAGTTGTAGGTGCCGTTGAAGCCGTTGACCGGCAGGAGCTCGACGAAGTCGACTCCGATGGACACCAGGTGGTCGAGGCGCTCGATCGCGGAGTCGAGGGTCCCCTCCGGCGTGAAGGTGCCGATGTGCAGCTCGTAGATCAGCCCGCCGGCGAGCTGCCGACCCGTCCACGTGGTGTCCGTCCACGCGTACGCGGAGAGGTCGACCGTGCGGCTCAGCATGTGCACGCCCTCCGGCTGCCGCCGCGAGCGCGGGTCGGGCGTCGGCGTGTCCTCGTCGTCGAGAAGGTAGCCGTAGTCCTGCTCCGCGCTCATCAGCAGCGCGTCGTCCTCCGGCGTCCACCAGCCGTCGTTCAGCCGCTGCATCGGATAGCGCTCGCCGTCCAGCAGCAGGGTCAGGCGCTTCGCCTTCGGCGCCCACACGTCGAAGGTGGTGCGGTCGAGGCCGCTGGCCACGAAAGTCATGTTCTCCTCCTTCAGTTCGGCTTACGGCTCGGTGGGCGCGAGCAGCGCCACCGGGTATGTGTCGAGGATGTCGCCCACGCGGAGCAGCCCGCCGGGGAACCGCCGGCCGGTGATCACGTCGGTCATCGGGCGTCCGGGGACGGCCACCGCGGTGTCGCCCCATCCGCCGTGGCGCTCGAGGCCCACCGGCAGGCGGGTCGCCAGGGTGATCGCGCCTCCGCGGTCGAAGGCGACGAGGTGGTCGGCCGCCTCGCCGACGACCGGGACCGCCGTGTACCTGGTGAACAGCTCCGTCCGGTCGCGACGCAGCCGCAGCGCGCGCGAGGTCACGAGCAGCTTCGCCGCGGCGCCCGCATCCACCGGGGGAAGGGCACCGCCGGCGTCGAGGTCGGCCAGGATGCGGCGGCGCTCCTCGAAGTCGACCGGGCGTCGGTTGTCGGGGTCGACGAGTGAGGTCTCCCACAGCTCGCTGCCCTGGTACACGTCCGGCACGCCGGGCGCGGTCAGCTGGATCAGCTTCGCCGACAGCGAGTTGGACCAGCCGTAGCCCGCGATCTCGTCGGCGAAGCCGCCGAGCAGCCCGGCGACCTCGCGGTTGTCGAATGCGGCGTCGACCATGGCGTGCATGCGCGCCTCGAACTCCTCGTTCGGGGCGGTCCACGTCGTCGATGAGCCGGCCTCGCGCGACGCCTTCTCGGCGTAGGCGTGGAGGCGCTCACGTGATGCCGGCCAGGCTCCGACGAAGCTCGACCAGAGCAGGTTCTCCAGCACACCGTCGCCCACCGGTGCGAGCCGCCGCAGCTCACCGAGCACCTCGGCCCAGCGCTCCGGGAGCTCTGCGAGCACGTCGATCCGAGCGCGGGTGTCCTCGCCGCGCTTGGTGTCGTGCGTCGAGAGGGCGGTCATCGAGAGCGGGAAACCGGCGTGCCGCGCCGCCTGTCTGCGGTGGAACTCGTCCGGGCCGATGGCGAACTCCGACGGGTCGCCGCCCACCTCGGTCAGCGAGCTGAGGCGGCTGAACCGGTAGAACGCGGTGTCCTCCACGCCTTTGGCCATCACCATGCCGGAGGTCTGCTGGAACCGGATCGCCGCGGGATGCGCGGGGTCACCGAGGATGGGCAGCAGGGCATGGATCGTGTCGCTGAGGTCCGGCCGGAAGCGGAGGGCGAGCTCCGCCGCGTGCTGCAGGTGTTCCGCGCCGACGGGGAGGTAGGAGCGGTAGACGGGGAAGCAGGCGAGCAGCTCTGCGAGGGCGTCCGCCGCGTCGAGCTCCGGGATGAGCCGGTCGAGGCGCAGCACCTCGGAGCGGAGGATGCCGTCGGCGATCCCGCGTTTGGTCCCATGGATCAGCACTTCCCACTCCACCGGCGCCGGCGTGCCGCGCAGCTCCGAGTCGAGTGCGTCGAGGCGCTCGCGGCCGGCCGGATCGATCAGCACCCGGTCGATGTCGGCGAGCGCGTCGTAGCCGGTGGTGCCGGCCGTCTGCCAGTGGGCTGGGAGCGTCTCGCCGTGCTCGAGGATCTTCTCGACCAGCACGTACGTGCCGCCGGTGGCTTCGGCGAGCCGGTCGAGGTAGCCGCCGGGATCCTGCAGGCCGTCCGGGTGGTCGACCCGGAGTCCGTCGGCGAGGCCCTCGTGGATCCAGCGCAGGATCTCGGCGTGCGACTCATCGAAGACCCAGGGCTCCTCGACCCGGATGGCCGCGAGGGTGTTGACCGCGAAGAAACGGCGGTAGTTGAGCTCGGCGTCGGCGCGCGTCCAGTGCACCAGCTCGTAGTTCTGGCGGGAGTGCACCTCCTCGGCCGAGGCGCCGTCGTCCGCGGTCCCCGGGGCGATGGGGTACTTGGTGTCGTAGTACCAGAGGCAGCCGTCCCTGACCTCGAGGGGCGGGCTCTCCGTCTCGCCGAGCACCGGAATCCGGATCTTGCCGCCGCCGAACTCCCAGTCGACGTCGAACGCCTCGGCGTACCGGGATGCGCGGCCGTGGGTCAGCAGGTCCCACCACCACGGGTTCTGCGCTGGCGTCGCGACGCCGACGTGGTTCGGGACGATGTCGATCAGGATTCCCAGGCCCCGGTCGCGCGCGGCCGCGCACAGCGCTTCCAACCCTGCAGAACCGCCGCGGGCCGAGTCGATGGAGGAATGGTCGGTCACGTCGTAGCCGTGATCCGAGCCCTGCTCAGCGGTCAGCAGGGGGGAGAGGTAGACCCAGTCCGCACCGAGGGCGGCCAGGTAGTCGAGCACCTCGGCCGCGCGCTGCAGGTCGAAGCTCTGCCGGATCTGCAGCCGATAGGTGGAGATCGGTGCGCTCACGCTTCCGCCTTCCGCTTGGCGGTGGTCTTCTCGGCGGCCGCGGCGACGTCCTCGTTGGTCGGTGCATGGCTGCTCCCGGCCCGTTGGAGCTGCAGCGCCACGGAGGCGGCGGGCGACGGATCCGGCATGATGGCGGGCGCACGGTACTCGCGCAGCACGACGGTGCTGCGGCCCGAGACGATGAACTTCGATCCCGCCGGCCGCTCGTTCGGGTCTGGGGCGTTCGCGGTGTCGACCACGATCTCCCACGAGGCTCCGTATTCCTCAGACGGAAGGGTGAACTCGACGCCCTCGTCGTGGGCGTTGAAGATGACGAGGAAGTTGAGGTCGACGATCCGCTCCCCGCGGATGTCGACGGCGCGGATGCCCTGGCCGTTGAGATACATGCCGACCGACTTGATGTAACCGGTGTCCCAGTCCTCCTCCGTCATCTCCTGCGCCTCGCTGGTGAGCCACACGATGTCGGCGACCGGCTCACCGGCACCCCGTCGCACGGGTCTGCCGTTGAAGAACCGCGGGCGGCGGAACGTCGGGTGCCGGTGCCGCAGTGCCGCGACGCTGGCGGTGAACTCGATGAGCGGGTGGTCGGCGCGGTCCCAGTGCACCCAGCTGAGCTCATTGTCCTGGGCGTAGACGTTGTTGTTGCCGTTCTGGGTGCGGCCGAGCTCGTCGCCGTGCAGGATCATCGGCACGCCCTGCGACAGCAGCAGGGTGGTGAGGAAGTTCCGCTGCTGGCGGGCGCGCTGCTCGAGGATCCCCGGGTCGTCGGTCGGTCCCTCAACGCCGAGGTTGTACGAGCGGTTGTGGGATTCGCCGTCATTGTTGTTCTCGCCGTTGGCCTCGTTGTGCTTCTCGTTGTACGACACCAGGTCGCTCATCGTGAAGCCGTCGTGTGCGGTGACGAAGTTGATCGACGCCGTCGGACGGCGGCCCTCCCACTCGTAGAGGTCCGCCGAGCCGGTGATCCGGGAGGCGAACTCGCCGAGCGTCGCGGGCTCGCCGCGCCAGAAGTCGCGGACCGTGTCGCGGTACTTGCCGTTCCACTCCGACCACTGCGGAGGGAAGTTGCCGACCTGATACCCGCCGGGTCCGATGTCCCAGGGCTCCGCGATCAGCTTCACCTGCGAGACCACCGGGTCCTGCTGCACCAGCTCGAAGAAGGTGGCGAGCCGGTCCACCTCCTCGAACTCGCGCGCGAGGGTGGACGCGAGGTCGAAGCGGAACCCGTCGACGTGCATGTCGAGCACCCAGTAGCGCAGCGAGTCCATGAGCAGCTGCAGCGCGTGCGGGTGCCCGGCGTTCAGGCTGTTGCCGGTGCCGGTGTAGTCCATGTAGAACTTCTGGTCGTCCTCGACGAGCCGGTAGTACGCCCTGTTGTCGATGCCCTTGAACGACAGGGTCGGTCCGAGGTGGTTGCCCTCGGCGGTGTGGTTGTAGACCACGTCGAGGATCACCTCGATGCCGGCCTCGTGCAGGGTCTGCACCATGCCCTTGAACTCCTGCACCTGCGTGCCGAGCTCGCCGGATGCCGAGTAGGCGCTGTGCGGAGCCAGGAACGCGATGGAGTTGTAGCCCCAGTAGTTGCGCTGCCCTCGCTCGAGCAGGTGGCTGTCCTGCACGAACTGATGCACCGGCATGAGCTCCAGCGTGGTGACCCCCAGCCGCTTCAGGTGCTCGATCACCCTCGGGTGGGCGATGCCGGCGTAGGTGCCCCGCAGCTCCTCCGGGATGTCGGGGTGCAGTTGGGTGAGGCCCTTGACGTGCGCCTCGTAGATGATCGTCTCCGCGGCGGGGATGGCGAGCGGGTGGTCGCCCGCCCAGTCGAAGAACGGATTCACCACCACGCCGAGCATCATGTGTGGCGCGGAGTCGTCGTCGTTGCGCGAGTCCTCGTCGCCGAAGTTGTAGCTGAACAGCGACTGGTCCCAGTCGATCTCGCCCGCGGTGGCCTTCGCGTACGGGTCGAGCAGGAGCTTGTTCGGGTTGAAGCGCAGCCCGTTCGCCGGGTCCCACGGTCCGTACAGGCGGTAGCCGTAGCGCTGTCCGGGATGCACGTCGGGCAGGTACACGTGCCAGATGAAGGCGTCCACCTCTCGGACATCGACGCGGCTCTCCACGCCCTCGTCATCGAACAGACAGAGCTCGACTCGCTCCGCGCACTCGCTGAAGATCGCGAAGTTGGTGCCGTTGCCGTCGTAGGTCGCGCCCAGCGGGTATGCCGAGCCTGGCCATGTGTTCACGTAAAGGGTCCTCCTGAAGCCGTCGGCACAACGGTATCCGCCGTTGACTGAACTCTCGCCGTACGTCCAGCAAGCGTCGAGAGAACCTTCAACCGATGGTTGCGGGTGCGGGGCTTGCGCTCCCGCTCCGGCCCGCGGCCTTGGCGTGTCAGCAGGCACGGCCGCGCGCCGCGGGTTAGCGTCGAGCGGTGACTCGCGACTTCTCCGGCTACGACCGCTACGGCTCCGACGTGCTCGCGACAGGTCGCCGGGACGCCCGTCCCGCTCGCCCGAAACCGCGTGAGGTTCGGGTGGAGAAGGGCCTTGTGCTCGAGGAGGAGTACAGCGGCTTCGTCGGTGCCGTGGTCAGAGTCGGCTCCGGTCAAGTTGAGCTCGAGGACCGCCGCGGCAAGGTCCGGGTCTTCCCGCTCGATTCGCCGTTCCTGGTCGACGGGCAGTCCGTGCTCCTGAAGGTCGCTCCGGCGGCGCCCGCCGGACGAGCCCGGACCGCGAGCGGCTCCTTCACCGCGCCCGAGGCGCGGGCCCGCGTCGCGCGGGCCAGCCGCATCCTGGTCGAGGGCCGGCACGACGCCGAGCTGGTGGAGAAGGTGTGGGGCGCGGACCTCCGGGTCGAGGGTGTCGTCGTGGAGTACCTCTCGGGCCTCGACAACCTCGAAGCGGTGCTGGCCGAGGTGAAGCCGACGGCGGAACGACGGCTCGGTGTGCTGGCGGACCACCTGGTGCGCGGGTCGAAGGAGTCGCGGATCGCCGAGGCGGTCGCGCGTGGGCCGTACGGGAAGCACGTGCTGGTGGTCGGGCATCCGTATGTGGACGTCTGGCAGTCGGTGAAGCCGTCTCGGCTGGGGCTGAAGGCGTGGCCCGTCATTCCGCGGTCGGTGGAGTGGAAGGTCGGCATCTGCGAGGCCCTCGGCTGGCCGCACGCCGACAAGGCCGACATCGGCATGGCGTGGCAGCGGATCCTCGGAACGGTCCGGACGTTCGCGGACCTGGAGCCGGAGCTGCTCGGTCGCGTGGAGGAGCTCATCGACTTCGTCACCGCCGATTAGTCCGCCTCTCTGGCGGCACACGCCGACGAGCCCGCGATCTCGGGCGGCGAACCGGCTGACGCCTCGTCGAGGGCGATGGAAGAATCCTCTGGTGACGAACTCGAAGCCGGAGCCCACGCCGCGTGACATCCGACGCTGGCGGCGGTATCTCGCCGCCGAGCGGGCAGAGGCGGCGGTGTACCGGGACCTCGCAGCGAAACGCAGCGGCGAGGAGCGGGAGATTCTGCTCGCGCTCGCGGATGCGGAGGGGCGTCACGAGGAGCATTGGCTGGCGCTGCTCGGCGACCGCGCCCCCGCTTCGCTGAAGGGCGACGTCCGCACACGGGCGCTGGGCTTCCTCGCCCGCCGCTTCGGCGGGGTGTTCGTCCTGGCGCTCGCCCAACGGGCGGAGTCCCGCTCGCCGTACGAGGGTGACAACGACGCCACGGCCCGGATGGCCGCAGACGAGCGGATCCACGAGGAGGTCATCCGCGGGCTCGCCGGGCGGGGACGCCTCCGGCTCTCCGGATCGTTCCGGGCCGCGGTGTTCGGCGCGAACGACGGCTTGGTCAGCAACCTCGCGCTGATCCTCGGTGTCAGCGGCGCAGGTGTCGGCGGCCCGACGATTCTGCTCACCGGCGTCGCCGGCCTGCTGGCCGGCGCCCTGTCCATGGCGGCGGGGGAGTACGTGTCGGTCCGGTCGCAGCGCGAGCTGCTGGCGGCATCGATCCCCAACCCGGAGGCGGCCGCGGCGGTCCCGGCGCTCGACGTGGACGTCAACGAGCTCGCGCTCGTCTACCGGGCTCGCGGGGAGTCGGAGGCGGCGGCGAGGGCGCACGCGGACCGCATCCTCCGTGGCGGCCAGACGGTCACCGCCAGCGTGCCCGCCCAGCACGAGGCCGTGGGCAGTGCGACGAGTGCCGCGATCTCGAGCTTCCTGTTCTTCGCGTCGGGGGCGTTGCTCCCAGTGATCCCGTATCTCTTCGGCATGGACGGTGTCGCTGCGGTGGCGCTGGCCGCGGCGCTCGTCGGCGTGGCACTGCTGCTCACCGGAGCGACCGTGGGTGTCTTGTCCGGTGCATCCCCGTTGAGGCGCGCGCTGCGCCAGCTGGCGATCGGGTACGGCGCGGCGGCCGTGACCTACCTGATCGGTGCGCTGTTCGGAGCGACGGTACTCTGAATGCTGTTTCTGCCGATCTGGACGGCGGCTCCATGCAGCCTGAAGTCTGCTCCGTGGTCTTGGAGCGTTGCCTCCGCGTCGCCTTAGCGCAATCAGAGTTGCGGCTATGAACCGACGCGCCGCCCATCAGGATCTTCACAGGTTGGATCGTTCACACTGGTGAACCGGTCTGCCCGCAGCGTGAACCCGAAGCGTCCACATCCACGGCGCTCGCGCGATAACCCCGGAAGTTCCCCCGCTTGCTATTCCCTCCCTTCTCCTCTGCCCGTGTGCCTGCGCACAACCGCCCGGCACTCGGCTTCCTCACGATCCGCCGACGCTCTCTCGCGCTCGCCTCGCTCGCCGTGAGCACGAGCCTGCTGTACCTCGGCGCACTCCCTGCGACCGCCACCACCATCGAGGTGGAGCGGTTCGAACAGCAGTCACAGGACTTCGAGGTGACCGCCGACGTCGAGGAGGCGCCCGCAGAGCGCGACGACTTCAGCGTGGTCGAATTCACGCCGGTCCAGTGGCCGGTGGACCGAGACGAGAAGGTCAGCAGTCACTTCGGCTATCGCGCCGCGCCGTGTGGCGCCTGCTCGAGTGACCACCAGGGGGTCGACTGGACCCCGGGCGACGGAACGGCCATCCCCGCGATCGCGCCAGGCACCGTCGTCGAGGTCGGCAATCCCTCGGGCGCCCTCGGCGTGTACGCGATCGTGGAGCACGTCGTCGACGGCGACCGGTATCGCAGCGTCTACGGTCACATGCAGCACGGTTCGCTGACGGTCGCCGTCGGCGACACGGTGGAGCTCGGCGATCAGCTCGGACGAGTCGGCAACACCGGCACCAGCACGGGCGTGCACCTGCACTTCGGCATCCTGGGTGCCGACAACAGGCCGGTCGATCCGATCACCTGGCTCGAGAAGCACGCCACCGAGTGACGTCGGCTGAGCCGTGCGGGCTCTGGCACCTGGGGTTCAGCTGCTGACGGAGTCAGCTAGGGGCGCGTCCTTGCCATCGACCGCGGAGGCGTCCTCGAACTCGTCGTCATCCGCGGCGTCCGGGTCCACCTCGGGCAGCGACTTCGGCATCTCCTCGATGAAGGTGTGCGGCCGCAGGAACTGCTGCGCGGCTTCCTCGAGGGTGGAGCAGTAGTGCCGGATGAACGGCTGGCCCATTCGGACGACCTCGAAGAGCTCACCGGACCGCTGGACGAAGCCGAGCAGCCCGCGCAGGTCGTTGCCTGGGATCCGCCCGTCGGCCACCCGCCATTCGGTGCTGGACAGCGGGTGGAACACGATGTCGCGCCGAGTGGGGCGACTCCGCTTCGGGGCGATAGGGCCGGACATGGTTCGAGTGTATCGACGCCCTATAGTCGCTGAGGCGTTCTTGCGCCTCGGCGTGTTTCGTGCTAGGCGCCGCCTATTTCGCGGGGGCGGAGGAGCGCGGCTCCTCCATCAGCTGCAGACCGAGCGAGCTGTTCGATGACTGCGTCAGCAGCTCCAGCCACTCGCGGTTGATCTCCGGCATCTTGCCGCCGAAGTACTTGAAGTAGAGGGGGATGCCGGCGTCGAGCCAGATGCTGCTGCGCCCGTCGCCGATGCTCGGGTCGTCCTTCCAGCTGAGGAAGAAGCTCTCATGGCGTCGCAGCTTCGCACCGATGACGATCTGCAGGTGCGCCAGGGACCGGTCGTCGAACTGGATCTCGACTTGGGAGTCTCCGTAGAGCAGCTTTCCCAATTCCGCTCCCTTCATTCTCGCCGGCCGTTGCCCGTGTTGTCTGAAACATACCGGGTTTGCGGGGGTCGTGGGGCCTGCGATACTTCCTACCGTGCTGCTCCGACCCGCCCGTCGTGCCGACCTGCCCCGCATCGTGGAACTGAACGATGCAGCGTCGCCCGCGGTGCCCGTGACCGCTCCATCCGACATGGAGGCGCTGCTCGAGCTGTCGTCGCTGGCGCTCGTGGTCGTCGGTCCGGACGACGTGGTGCACGGATTCGTCGTGGCGGTCGATCCCGGCTCGGACTATGCAAGTGAGAACTACCGCTTCTTCGAGGACCGCGGGACGCCGCACGTCTACGTGGATCGCATCGTGGTGGACGGGGCCGCCCGGGGGAGCGGGGTCGGGCGGCGGCTCTACGACGCCGTGTTCGATCGCGCGCGGAGCACCGGAAGGGACGAGGTCACCTGTGAGGTGAACCTCGAGCCGCCGAACCCCGACTCGCTCGCCTTCCACGAGCGTCTCGGCTTCGCCAGGGTGGCGGAGCAGTCGACGAAGGGCGGCAGCGTCCGGGTGGCGCTCCTCGCGGCCCGCGTCTGAGCGTCCGAGGCGGCTCAGCCGGCGAGGGCGGCAAGACGCCGGCGGACCTCGTCGGCGCCGAGCACCAGGGCGACCTCCCACAGGTCCGGGCTCTTCGATGACCCGGTTAGCGCCACCCGCACGACGTTCGCGACGACCCGCAGCGGGCCGCGGTACCTCTCCGGCTCCGCCTTCAGCTCCGCGGGGCCGGGGGCGTAGCCGTGCCGCACGGCGAGCTCCCGGATCTGCGCGAACCAGGCGTCGCGATCCCGGTCCTCCCGATACTGCTCCACAAGGTCGGCGGCGATCAGCCGGACGAGCTCGGGCTGGATCTTGCCGAGCCGTTCGTCGGCGAGGTCCGTGACCAGCTCGAACAGCTGCGGGAACAGGAAGCCGTACGCGTCGCGGGCGTCGGCCCACTTCGCCAGGTCCTTCCGCACGTTCTCGCTGCCGCTGCGCTCCACGTCGAAGACGCGCTCCGCGTACTCCGGATCCGCCTGGAGCACACCGGCGAACTCGGCGTCGTGCTCCTTCGCCCAGGCCAGCACGGACTCCCGGACCTCCCGGGCGCTCAGACCGCCGATGACGTCTTTCGCGATGTGCTCGAGCTTCGGGGTGTCGACGAGCGCACCGGCGAGGTTCATGTCCTCGAGCCTCAGCTCGGCATCGAGCGCCTCGGCGATCGGCAGCTCGGCGAGCCGCCCGTTTGCGAGTCCGCGGAGGTAGTACAGGACGGCGTCGCGGGGGTAGCCGGCCTCGAGATAGAAGTCGACCGACGCTTCCGGGTCCTTTCGCTTGGAGAGCTTGCGCTTCGACTTGCCCTCCTGCTTCAGCAGCGGTGCCACGTGTGCGTAGTCGATGCGGTCGAACCCGAGGGCGTCGAACAGCTGGTGGTGCACCGGCACGGACGACATCCACTCCTCGCCGCGGATCACCGGGTTCACCCGCATCAGGTGATCGTCGACCACGTGCGCCAGGTGGTAGGTCGGCAGCCACGGGTCACGGTCGGAGCTCTTCAGCAGCACGAAGTTGTTGCGGTTGTCGTCCTGCTCGATGCGGCCGCGGATGAGGTCGGTGAACACCGACCGCGCGCCGGTGAAGTCGGGAGCGCGGAACCGCACGACGAACGGGACGTTCGCCTCGAGCTTCGCCTGCACGTCGTCGGCGCCCGCGTTCCGCCACGGCGCCCACCGCCCGTAGTAGCCGGGCTGCGCCTTCGCCGCCCGCTGGCTCTCGGTGAGGGCCGTCAGCTCCTCGACGGTGTCGAAGGCGAGGAACGCCTTGTCGTTCCGCAGCAGCTCGCGCACATAGGTGTGGTAGATCCGCTCCCGGTCGGACTGCAGGTACGGCCCGTACGGGCCGTCCGGGTCGCCCTCGTCGGGCTCGATGCCGAAGTAGCCGAACGCACGGGCGAACTGCGCGGCGGAGTCCTCGACCTCCCGCGCCTTGTCGGTGTCCTCGACCCGGACGAAGAACGAGCCGCCCGACCGGTGGGCGACGTCCTGCGCGATCATCGCGGTGTAGATGCCGCCGATGTGCACGAACCCCGTCGGACTCGGTGCGAAGCGGGTGACGCGGGCACCGTCCGGCAGCGAACGCTGCGGGTACCGCTCTTCCCAGTGCGCCGGGTCCGGCAGGTCGGCGGGGAACAGGGAGTCGATTACGGCGCGGTCCAACATCGCCTCACATCCTATGCCGCGGCTCCTCCGGGCCCGGCTGTGCCGGACCACACGGCCGGGAGGCGGTCAGGCGAGCTGCGGCAGCACCTCACGCGCGAGCAGGTCGAGGTGATCGAGGTCCGCGACGTCGACGGTCTGCAGATACACCCGGTCCGCGCCGAGCTCGCGGTAGGCGCCCAGCCGGTCCACAACCTCGGACACGGTCCCGGCCAGGGCGCTCTCCCGGAGCTTCGCCGGGTCGGCCCCCACCGCGGCAGCCCGGCGGCGGAACTCCGCCTCGTCCGTCCCGACGACGGCAGGCTGCGCCACCGAGTACCGCAGCGCGTCCCGTCCTCGGCCGTTCGCATCGGCCGCCGCGCGGACGCGCTCGAGTGCCTCCGCGACGACGGGCACCGGCTGGAACCCGATGTTGAACTCGGTCGCGAAGCGGGCGGCGAGCTCCGGCGTGCGCTTGGGCCCGTTGCCGCCGACGATCACGGGCACCGGCGACTGCTCCGGCTTCGGCAGTGCGGGGGACTCCACGAGCCGGTAGTGCTCGCCATCGAAGGAGAAGGTCTCACCCGGCGGCGTGGACCAGAGCCCGGTGATCACCGCGAGCTGCTCTTCCAGCAGGCCGAAGCGCCGCTCCGGGAACGGGATGCCGTACGCCTCGTGCTCTTGCCGGTACCAGCCGGTACCGAGCCCCAGTTCCGCCCGGCCGCCGGACATCGCGTCGACCTGCGCCACCTGGATCGCCAGGATCGCCGGCACCCGGTACGTCACCGAAGAGACGAGCGTGCCGAGGCGGATCCGTGTCGTCTCCCGGGCGAGCCCCGCCAGCGTCGTCCACGCATCCGTCGGCCCGGGCAGCCCATCGAAGTGCGTGCCCATCCGCAGATAGTGGTCGCTCCGGAACCAGCCGGTAAATCCGAGCGCCTCGGTCGCTTGTGCGTGCGCGAGCAGCGCGTCGTAGGTCGCGCCCTGCTGCGGCTCCGTGAACGTGCAGAACTCCATCGTGGTCATCCCGTCAGGCTATTGAAGCCTCGCCGCGCATCCCTGACAGCCCGCTCGGGGCGTAAGATCTGATGCGAACACGGGAGTCCGGTGAGCCGGGCTGAGAGGAAGCTGCTCGAAGCTTCGACCGTCGAACCTGATCTGGATCATGCCAGCGCAGGGAGGCATCTCTTCGAACCCGTGCCGTTTCTTCCTGGAAAGGCACGCATTATGACCAAGACCACCGCACGGTCTCGCACCCCCCACACCACCCGCTCCCGCTGGCGCGTGATCGACATCGTCATCGCCAGTGTGCTCGGCGTTGCAAGCGGCGTGGTCTTCTGGGCCTGGGGGCTGGCCTGGTCGCCGCTCAGCGCCGTCCTCTCGTTCGCGCCGGGGCTCGCCGGGCTGCTCGCAGGCGGGTGGCTGTTCGCGGCGGTGCTCGGCGGGATCGTGATCCGCAAGCCAGGCGCTGCCGTCTTCACGGAGCTCGTCGCCGCGATGGTGTCGGCGCTGCTCGGGACCCAGTGGGGGTTCGAGACGCTGATCTGGGGACTGGTCGAGGGACTCGGAGCGGAGCTCGTCTTCGCGATCTTCCTCTACCGCACCTGGAACCTCGGTGTGGCAGTCCTCGCGGGCATGGGAGCCGGACTCGCCGTGGGACTGCTCGACACGACCTTCACCAGCTACGCGGCCACTGACGCGCTGTTCCGCGGCGTCTACGTGACGAGTGCGGTGGTGTCCGGTGCGGTGCTCGCCGGGGTCCTCAGCTGGTTCGCGATGCGTGGGCTCGCCCGGGCGGGGGCGCTGAATCGCTTCGCGGCCGGGCGCGAGGCGTCCGCCGGCCGGGCGTGATCGGCACCTCGCCCCGGGTCCAGCCAGTCGGCGTCCGCGCCGACGGATGGGGCTGGCGGTACGCCGGCCGACGCGCCCAAGCGGTGCAGAACGTCGACCTGCGGATCGAGCCGGGGGAGAAGGTGCTGCTGCTCGGCCCGTCGGGGTCGGGTAAGTCGACGCTGATGGCCGCGCTCGCCGGAGTGCTCGGCGGGGACGACGAGGGCGAGGCGACTGGGTCGCTGCGGCTCGACGGCCGGTCGCCCGGCGAGATCCGCGGCCGTGCCGGGCTGGTGCTCCAGGACCCGGACTCGCAGGTTGTGCTCGCCCGGGTGGGCGACGACGTCGCGTTCGGCTGCGAGAACCTCGGAGTTCCCCGCGACGAGATCTGGCGGAGAGTGGCGGAGGCGCTCGGCGCAGTGGGATTGCGGCTGCCCCTCGACGCCCCGACCGCCGCACTCAGCGGCGGCCAGAAGCAGCGGCTGGCGCTCGCTGGTGTGCTGGCCATGCGTCCTGGACTCGTGCTGCTCGACGAGCCGACGGCGAACCTCGACCCGGCCGGGGTGCGTGAGGTGCGCGACGCCGTCGAGCATGTGATCCTCGCCACCGGCGCCACGCTCGTGGTGATCGAACACCGGGTGGAGGTGTGGACCGACGTCGTCGACCGCGTGGTGGTGCTCGCTCCCTCGGATGCGGGCGGCGGTGTCCTCGCGGACGGACCGGTCGGCCCCGTTCTGGCCCGGCACGGCGACGCACTGGCGGAACGGGGGGTGTGGGTTCCCGCGCACCGGCCACCGACGCCAGCCCGGTCGGGAGCGACGGCCGCCAGGCCGCTCCTCGCAGCGGAGTCGCTCGCGGTCGGGCGGAACGGCGCGGTCGCCGCCGACGGGATCGATGCGACCGTGTCGGCCGGCCGGCTGCTCGGTGTGAGCGGCCCGAACGGCAGCGGCAAGTCGACCCTCGCGCTCACACTCGCAGGGCTGCTGGCGCCGCTCGGGGGAACGCTGACGAGCACGCAGGCGCTGGCGGCCGGTGCGCGACCGGAACCCATCCGCTGGACATCGGGTCAGCTGCTCAGCCGGATCGGCACCGTCTTCCAGGATCCGGAGCACCAGTTCCTCGCATCCACCGTCCGAGCGGAGCTGGAGATCGGACCGCGCGCCCAGGGGCTCCGCGGTGGGGATCTGGCGCGCCGCGTCGAGCCGCTGCTCGAGCGCCTGCACCTTGCGGGTGTGGCCGCCGCGAATCCGTTCACACTCTCGGGCGGAGAGAAACGCCGGCTGTCGGTGGCGACGGTGCTCGCCGCCGAGCCGCAGGTGCTGGTGCTCGATGAGCCGACGTTCGGCCAGGATGCCCGCACCTGGGCGCAACTTGTCGGTCTGCTCGCGGGTCTGTTGGACCGTGGCCTGGCTGCGGTCGCGGTCAGCCACGATGAGCACTTCCTCGAAGCGCTCGCCGACGAGAGCCTTGTCCTCGGACGATGACGATCACGAGTGTGAACCCGGTCGCCAAGTTCGGTGCGGCGGTAGTGCTCGCGCTGGTGCTCCTGGCGTCGCTCGACCTGGTGACGGCGACGGTGGCGCTCGTCGCGGAGCTGCTGCTGATGCCGCTCCTGGGGCTCGACTGGCGGATGTTCTGGCGTCGCACCGCGGCCATCTGGATCGCTGCGCCGCTGGCGGGCGTCACCACCGTGCTGTACGGGCAGGACTCAGGTCGCGTGCTGCTCGAGGCCTGGTTCATCACCGTCACGGAGGGGTCCGTCGACTTCGGCCTCGTCATCACGGTGCGCGTGCTCGCGGCAGGGCTGCCCGCCGTCGCCCTCTTCGTGACGGTGGATCCGACGGATCTCGCCGACGGTCTGGCGCAGGTGCTGCGGCTGCCGGCCCGCTTCGTGCTCGGAGGCCTCGCAGGACTCCGCCTGGTCGGCCTGTTCCTCGACGACTGGCGTGCGCTGGGGCTGGCCCGGCGTGCACGCGGGGTCGCGGACCGGGGCCGCATCCGCCGCTTCGTGAACCAATCGTTCGCACTGCTCGTGCTCAGCGTCCGCCGGGGGAGCAAGCTTGCGACGGCCATGGAAGCACGCGGTTTCGGTTCCGAGATCGAGCGCACCTGGGCCCGGCCGTCACCCTTCGGCCGCAGGGAGTGGGCCCTCATGGCCGGCGCGGCAGCCGTGGCTGCGCTTGCAGTCGTCGTGTCGGTGTCCGTCGGCAGCTGGCGGAGTGTCCTTGGTTGAGCGTGGGCTCCGGCTGCTGATCGACGGTCGATCAGGTTCCGGGAAAACAGAGCTCGCCGGGCTGCTGGGGGAGCGCTGGCCACAGGCGCAGGTGGTCCATCTCGACGACGTCTACCCCGGGTGGGACGGACTCGATGCCGGCAGCCGGCACGTCCACGAGTGGGTGCTCGGCGAGCGTCCGCGGTGGCGGCGGTGGGACTGGGCGGCGGAGACCACGGCGGAATGGCACATGCTCGACCCCGCGCGCCCGATCCTCGTGGAAGGCTGCGGCGCGCTGAGCCGCGCCAGTCGTGCGCTCGCGGATCTCGGCGTCTGGGTGGAGCTCGACGACGAGCACCGCAAGGTCAGAGCCCTGGCGCGCGACGGGGTGGCCTACGAGCCGCACTGGGATCGATGGGCGGCGCAGGAGGAAGCAATCCTCGCCCGTGAAGATCCGCGGTCGCTCGCCGATGTGATCGTCGACGGCAGCTCCATCCCGGCGCTTGAGGCCGCGGCCGGGACCTTGCTCGCCCGATTCGTCCGATAGGCCCGGTAACCGGGCGCTGCCCGTCCGACGGTTCAGCGGGCGAAGAGGTTCTCGAGCAGCTCGCCAGGGTGGGTAACGCGCCACACGAGGCCGGGATCCCGGATGCTGCCCTCCGTGCGGAGGCCAACCCGCTCCGTCTCGCCGCGGATCTCGAGCAGCAGATTGCCTGCGGGTCGGCCGTCACGGACGGAATTCATCGGGGGCACGTCGAGCTCGCCCGCGGGGAGCTCGCCGGCGAACCCCAGCACCGTGACCGTGCGCGCGGCGACGAGCGACGCACTCTGTCCCCAGGCGGACTCGATGCGGGCCACCTCGTCACCCTCCTCGATGAGCGTCACCGGCACGACCGACGTCGCGGCCTCCGGCACGAAGGCGTCGAGACTGTCGGAGAGGCTCGAGTAGTCCGGCTGCCCGAGGAACGCGGCGAAGACCGCGGGCCCGGCGTCCTCCTCTCCGGCGAGCGGCAGCGCGAAGAGCAGACATACCCCCGCCGCGTCGGTGTACCCGCGGGAGATCGCCGTGACGCCGAGGTCTGTGCGGTAGCTGAGGTTGTCGGTGATGAAGTTCGCGCCGGTCCCGCCTGCCTGTCCGCCTGCGCCAGCGCGGAGGATCGACGGCAGTGCGGCGGATTGACCGGTGAGCCAGGCGAGGCGCGCGAGATCGGCGGCGGTCGCCCTGTTCTCCGCGGGGAGGCCGGTCGCATCGACAACCGTCGTCCCGGACAGGCCGTTGTCTGCGACCCAACCGTTCGCCGCGGCGACGTAATCCTCCTCCGAGCCGAACGCCCACCGGGCGAGTGTGCGGGCATGGTTGTTGCTGCCGCCGACGAGCACCGCACGGAGGAGCTGCCGTTGAGTCCAGGTGCTGCCCGCGGTGACTCTGCTGACCCTGGCGCCGGTTCCGGCCAGCTCCTGGAAGAACCGAACGTCGGCCGAGGTGATCGCGATGAGCTCGCCTTCCTCGCCCTGCTCGAGCGGCCGCTGCTCGAGCGAGGCGAGGACGAGCACCGTCTTCGCTGCCCCGGCCATCGGAGCGGGGTCGGGCGAGCCTGCCGAGGCGAGGAGCGTCCCGTCCGGTCCCACCACAGCCGACGCGCCGCGCTCCGGCAGCGGGATCTGAGGCGACTCGAAGGTCTGCGGTTCCGTGAACCCGGTCTGGACCGTCCGGGTCGCTGGCAGCGGCGAGACCAGGGTGAGCACGCCGTAGAGCACGGGCGCCACGATGAGCACCACCCCGAGCGGAATCACAATCCACCGTGCCCGGCGGCGCTCCCCGTATGCGCTCACGCGCCCAGGCTAGGCCGTATTCGGCCTCGAACGGAGCCCAACCGCACCCCGGCGTGCCGTGGGCTTTCAGCCGGCGTGGTTCTGAGGGAGTGGTTCGCGTCCGCCGCGACGTGGGGTCTGGGCTGGGTCGACCCATGGTGGTGGGAGAAGCCAGGGGATCCTGTTCCGGATCTCGAGCCGCCACCCGTCGTTGTCGAGTCGCCGGTGGTGGTAGGGGCAGAGCAGCGCCCCATTGTCCAGCCCGGTTCTGCCGCCGGCGTGCCATGGGTTGCGGGTGTGTGCGGCTTCCCACCAGCCGGATGGGGCTTCGCAGCCGGGCCACGTACAGCCGCGGTCGCGGACGGCCATGGCGAGGCGCTGACCGCGTGTGAACAGTGGTTTGGCGCGGCCGACGTCGAGCACCTCGCAGTCGCCGCCGAGCACGATCGGGAGAATGTTCGCCGAGCAGGCCAGCCGGCGGGCGGTGGCGGCGCTGATCGGGGTGTCGATTCCGGCGATGGATTCAGCGCCGGTGCCGGTCTGTAGGGTCTCGAGCGGGACGGTGACCGGGATCCCCGCGATCTCGCCGTCGTCGCGGGCGAGGGAGTCACGGGCCGTGCCGACCAGCGCGTCGAGCTGCCGCTGGGAGAGCGTTCGGTCGTCGGCGGTCGCCGGATCGACGGCCGGCTCGTCCGGATCGCCGAAGTGGACCAGGCGGCGCGGTGCGGTTCGGGCGTCGATGGCGGCCTTGAGGAACCCTTCTGACTCGGGGCCCAGGTCGAGAATCCAGCGGCTGCTGCCGTCGCGGTTGCGTACCATGCGGATCCTGGCCCGTGCCCGCAGCCGGCCCCTTGCTGACCAGCGCCGCGGCCTCGATGGTCGGCACCCCCTCGTCGAGCGCCGCCGAGACCTTGGTTCTCCGGGCAGGAAGCGTCTCACCCACCAGGCTGGTGCGGGTGGTCACCGCCGCGCCGACCGTGCACCACTGCTGCGCGGTCGAGAACCACAGCCCGGTGACACGGGACACGGTGTCGGCGAGCGTCCGGTCACCCTGACGCATCGCCACCGACCCGTCCGACGCTTCCCGGCGGTCCAGACCGGTCAGCCGCGCACCGACCGCATCCGTCAGCCGCAGCTCACCGACCAATGCCAGCTGCGCCAGCCGATCACCCTCATGACCCGCCCGCAGCGCCAGGTCGAGCTCCGCACCCGACGGCAACGACACCGCCAGCGCGATCGCCACCTGGACCAGCCGTTCTGCGAGCATCGCCATGCCGAGAGTTCCTCTCTCCGGCACACTTCAAACGTAGAACCAGCCACCGACATTGCATCCCGGACCGCAGGAGGGCCGCTCAGTCCCAGCCCAGCTCGTGCAGATGCTCGTCGTCGATGCCGTAGTAGTGGGCGATCTCGTGGACGAGGGTGACGTGGATCTGGTCCTTGAGCTCCTCGATGTTCTCGCAGATCGCGAGCAGCGGCTCCCGGAAGAGCACGATGCGGTCGGGCAGCTCGCCGAAGCCGTATTGTCCGCGCTCGGTGAGCGCGACGCCCTCGTAGATCCCAAGGAGGTCGAGGCTGCCGTCCTCAGGCCGGTTCTCCGTGACGAAGACGACGTTGTCCAGTCCCTCCACCATCTCGTCGGGAAGCGCATCCAGCTCGTCCACGACGAGCCGCTCGAACTCGCGCTCGTCGAGCTCGAGCGTCACGGGGTGCCCTCGAGCACCGCGAGCAGGCAGTCCTGCAGGTAGGCGAGCCAGTCGTACACCGCGCGCAGCAGCTCGTCGGGGGCGCCATCGTCGCCGTCCTCCTCGATGCCCAGCCGCGTGGCGAGCACGAGCCGCAGGTCGGTGAGCGTTCGGAGCCACGCCTGCGCGTCCTCCGGGGTCAGCTCCGTGGTGCCAGACTCGTCCGGCAGCGTCGCCGCCACCCGGCCGGCATTCGTGAGCTTGCGCTCCACCAGCCCGGAGCGGGTGAATGCGCGGAACTCCGCCGCAGCATCGGCGTCGTCCGGGTAGGCGGTCGGCAGCAGCCGATCGACGGCCGGGTCCGCTTCGGCGCCGGTCAGCACCACGGGAAGCTGTCGCGCGAGGTCGCGGAGCAGCCGGCACTCCTCGGCGGTGAGGTGCAGCAGGATGGTCCCGTCCGGGCCCGGCGCGAACGGCCTCACGCGTCCTCCCGCTGGAGTGTGGCCCAGAGACCGTAGTCGTGCATCGCCTCCACGTGGCGTTCCATCTCCTCGCGATTGCCCGTTGCCACGACCGCGCGACCCTCATGGTGCACGGCGAGCATCAGCCGCTCGGCCTCCGGTTTCGGGTACCCGAAATAGGACCGGAACACGTATGTGACATACGACATGAGATTGACCGGGTCGTTCCAGACGATCGTCACCCACGGGCGGGTGGGGTCGATCCGTGTGTCGACATCCGTCCGCGACTCGAGGTCTTCGGCGGCGAGTGGCACGCATCAAGCCTAGGTCGACCGCGAGGTCCCGGTTGAGCGCCCGGACAGCGCCGCCGGGTCCTTGTCGTGCCACGCATCCCGAACTAGCGTGAAGGGATGCTGCGAGTCGGCTCGATCGTGATCCGGGTCGACGACCTGACGCGGCAGATGACGTTCTGGATGGCGGCCCTCGACTACGAGCCGGCGTACGAGCCCGACGACGACTTCGTGCTGCTGAAACCCCGGCACGGCGGCGGGCCGAACGTGTCCCTCGACGCGCATTTCTCGGAGGCGAACATCCCGCCCCGCATCCACCTCGACCTGTACGCAGACGACCAGGCCGCGGAGGTCCGGCGCCTGCGGGCCCTCGGGGCGACGGACGTGCACTGGGACAACCGGCCGCCGGACGCGGACTACGTCATCCTCGCCGACCCGGAGGGCAATCGTTTCTGCGTCATCGACGCCGGTCCTCGGGCCTGACACTCGGGCGGGCACTTCCGAGGACATGTGCCAGGGAAGGGTTCAGCGGCAACGGCGCGAAACCGAACCGGTCCACCTGCACGATCTCGAACCCGCCCGCCTCCAGCATGGCCACCGTGTCGCGGTTCGGATGGCAGCCGCCGGTGAGCCGGCTCCAAAGCGGGGTGACCAGGTCTTCGGCGAGCGCGACCAGGCGGTGCGACGAGCGGACGTGCTCATAGAAGAGGAGCAGCCCATCCGGCCGGAGGATCCGTCGGCACTCCCGGATCGCGGCACGCTGGTCGGTCACACTGCAGAGCACCAGACTGACCACCACGGTGTCGGCGCCGGCGTCGGCAACCGGCAGCGCCTCAGCCACACCATCCAGCACGGTGACCGGCACCGGAGCGCGGCGTGCCGCGCCGGCCGAGAGCTCCCGCAGCTCCGGCTCGGGTTCGACGGCGATCACTCGGTCGACGGCGCCGGGATAGTGGGCGAAGTTCGCGCCAGTGCCCGAGCCGACCTCGACCACCGTGCCGTGTGCGGTGCTCACCAGCCTTCGACGGTGCTCCGCCGCTCCACGCCGGTCCATCGTGCCGACCGCGCCGGCGAACGCGCGAGCGAAACGGGGATTCGGGGTCGTCCCGTCAGCCATGGCGCGATTCTGCCACCGACCTCGCGACCGCTGCGACCTGGGACGCGGCTGACAGTCCGGTGACGGCCTCCCGCGCGCCGTGAACGCCATCGACGCCTGCGCCTAACGTGGTGGCCATACGGACCGGCTGAGATCGGAGGGTGGATGGCACGCGGACGCGAGCTCGGACGCGCGGCGCTGGTGGGCGTCGCCTGCGGCCTGATCGGTGTGGCGGTGATGACGGTCGGTGAGAAGGCGGAGCAGGCAATCACCAAGCGGCCCAACTCGTACATCCCTGCCCGGACGCTCCTGACCCTGCTCGGCCGGCATCCCGGTGAGGGCAAGCAGTCGCCCGTCTGGAATCATGTGATGCACTGGGGCACCGGGGCCGCGCTGGGTGCACTGCGTGGCGTCTGGGCTGTCACCGGCATCCGGGGTCCGATGGCCCACCTGAAGCATTCCGGCGTCCGCTTGGCGTTCGACCAGACGCTCGAGAACGCCACCGGCGCCGGGGCGCCGCCGATGACCTGGCCGGCTCGAGAGCAGGTCGTCGACTACGGCCACAAGGCGGTGTATGCGCTCGTCACCGGCCTGGTGGCGGACCGGCTGATCCCGCCTGTCATCGAGTCGCATCGCGGGCGGGTCAGCCACTGAGCAGGCGCCCGCTCCGCGACAGACCGCCGAGCGGGCGGCCACGGAGCGGGCAGGTGGTCCCGAGGTTCGCCGGCGGAATGTGACAGCGCGCCGGTTCCTCGGCCGTGTCGCCGCGCCGCCCGCCGAGTCGGCACCTATCGTGAAGAAATGCGGGCACTCGACCACGCTCGGCCTAATCCATCGGGCGTCTTCGCTGACCGCCTGGGTCGGCTCGGCATCCGCTCCGGGCTCATCCTGCTGGTGGTGCTGCTCGCGGCGGCCATCGTCTGGGGTCTGGTCCAGCTCAAGCTCATCGTCGTCCCACTGCTCATCGCGTTGATCCTCGCGGCCGCGATCGGCCCCATGGTCAACTGGATGGTGCGCCGTGGTGTCCCGGCGACCCTCGCGACCTGGATCGCGTTCCTGGGTGGACTTCTTCTTCTCGGCGGAACGGGAGTGCTGCTCACGATGGCGATCCGCGCTCAGTGGGATCGGCTGGTCGGTGCCTTCGATGAGGGGGTGGAGGAACTCCAGGCGCTGCTGCTCGAAGGCCCCATCCCGATCACCAGCGAGCAGATCGCGGCTGCGCGTGAGTCCGTCGCCGATTTCCTCGCGAGCAGCCAGTTCGGCAGCGGGGCGCTCGCCGGCGTCTCGATCGCGATTCAGGCGTTCACGGGAATCCTGCTGGTGCTGGTGATCCTGTTCTTCCTGCTGAAGGACGGCGGACGGATCTGGGAGTTCCTCCTGCGCCCGCTCCAGGGGGAGCGCCTCGAGCGGGGGCGCAGGATCGGGCGCACAGGTCTGGCGGTGCTCGGCGGCTACGCGCGCGGCACCGCGCTCGTCGCCCTGGTCGATGCGGTTGCCATCGGCGTGGCGCTGGCCATCCTGCAGGTGCCCCTCGCGGTGCCGCTGGCGGTCGTCATGTTCCTGGCCGGATTCGTCCCGGTGGTCGGGCCGACCATCGGCGGTGGGGTGGCGGCGATCGTCGCGCTGGTCGCCAACGGGCCCACGGTCGCCCTCATCGTGGCGATCGTCGTGTTCGTGATCGTCCAGCTGGAGCAGAACCTGCTCCGCCCGATCGTGATGGGACAGTCGGTGAATCTCCACCCGCTCGCGATCATCGTCGCGCTGGTCGCCGGTGCGGCGGTCGCCGGCATCGCCGGCGCGATCCTCGCGGTTCCCGTGGTTGCCACGGCGTGGGCGGCCGTCAAAGCGTGGAATGAGCCGGCGAGCCCGCCGCAGCGGCGGGCAGCCGCCGATGCGGAAATCAGGACCTAGCCCTCGGGAACGAAGGGCCGGTAGCGTTCGAGGCTCCCGTCCAGCACGGGAATCCGCAGTTCCTCCGACTCGCCCTCGACCGAGACGGTGATCTCCGCGAGCGCCCCGGGCGGCGCCTCGGAGGTCCGGAAGATGTGCTCGTTCTCCTCGAAGCTGTAGCCGTCAGGTGCTTCCGCGTCTGAAGGATCCACCGTCACGGTGATCTCCTCGTCGGCGTCTGCGAACGTCACCTCGACCGGCTCGCCCGAGGTGGTGGTCAGCAGGCCGAGAAGCCGCCCGGGCTCCTCCTCCGCCGTGGAGATCAGCAGCAGGTTGTCGGCGCTCACGACGCCGACCTCTGCGTTCCTGCCGGCGTTGATCGCGTCTTTCTCCTCCGGAGGCAGATCAGCGGTCTCTGCGCATCCCGCCACGGTGATCGCGGCGAGCACTCCGATCAGACCGGCCGACGCGCGCCGCCTGCGTCTTCGATGTGTGTTGCTCGTCACGGGATGCTGCCTTCCTTTGGGTGAACATCCCCGCCCGGAGCTCCATTGCTCACGAACGAGGACGGCCGGGGGACCCGGTCAGGGCCAGGGCCGGAACGGCGGAGTGAACCCCGACACCCAGTACGGGGTGAAGCCGTAGTACCCGTACAGCTGGTCGTAATAGACCCGGTCCGGGACCAGGTCGGGGTCGTACCCAGGGGCCCCGGCGAGCTGCTCGCGGCTGAGGTCGACGAGCACCTCGTCTCCGACCTCGCGAACCGCCTCGACCGGAACGAAGGACTTCTCCTTGCCGATCCCGAGAAAGCCGCCCGACGCGACGATCAGGAATCGGACCTCGTCCGCCTCCGGGTCGATCAGGAGGTCTTCGACGGTGCCGACCTCCTCCCCGTCGGGGTTCTTGACGGTGCGATCGCGGATGTCGCTCCCTCCGGCCACGCGGAGGTCGCTGTCGCTGAGTTTGACCAGCTTGCCCTCGTCAGTCATCGCCCTCTCCTTCCGCCTTGGCGGCCGCAATCTGCTGCCGCTGTTCTCTGGTTCGGGATGTACTGCATCCTCGACGCTAGAAAGCGCTTCTGCGGGATGGCAAGACGAATCGCCCATTGCCGGCCGGATGTTACGGGCTTGTGACGCGGCTGTGACCCGGCCGTTATCGCCGGCCCGGACCGAGGGCTGAAGGCTCAGTCACGCTTCGGCAGGCCTGGCCAGAGGTCCGCCTCCAGTCCACGCTCCAGTCGCGCGATGGTGACGAGATCGGGCCACGAGCGCCCCCGCAGGAGCCCGAGGAGTGTCGTGTGGTCGACCTGCGCCGACTCGGCGACCGATCGCACGCTGCGCCCCCCGATCTCCCGCTCGACGTTCAGCACCAGACGCCGCGCGACCTCAGCAACCGGGTCGTCGGAGGGTCTCGCAGGCCACGGCTCGGGTGACAGTTCGGCCGGGGAGGGGCGGGCGGGCCTTGGCACGGCTCCAGCGTACGGCTGGTCCCGCGACGCGAGAAGAAGAACTGGGGTGGACGACGGGACTTGAACCCGCGACATCCGGCACCACAAGCCAGCGCTCTACCAACTGAGCTACGCCCACCATGTCCCCGCCGAAGCGAGGCAACCGCTTGATTCTATTACAGACCGGACGCCTCCTGGATCGCAGGCTGGTCGAGCCGGTGCGCCCACTGGTCGACGATGCCGGCGGCGACCGCCTGGACGTCCTCGGAGGTGGGTCCGGGATCCGGCACGAACGCAGCCCTGCGATAGAAGTCGAGCTCGCGGATCGACTCGAGGATGTCGGCGAGCGCTCGATGGCCGCCGTTCTTCGGAGGAGCGTTGAAGTAGATCCGCGGGAACCAGCGGCGGCACAACTCCTTGATGGACGACACGTCGATGTTGCGATAGTGCAGATGCGCATCGACGCGCGGCATGTACTTGGCGAGGAACGCCCGGTCGGTGCCGATGGAGTTGCCGGCGAGCGGGGCCTGCTGCCCGGCCGGCACGTGCTTGAGGATGTACTCGACCACCTCGTACTCGGCTTCGGCGAGGCTGACCCCGTTCGGGATCTCTTCGAGCAGGCCGCTCTCGCGGTGCATGGCGGTGACGAATTCGCCCATGTTGTCGAGGGCAGACTGATCGGGCTTGATGACGATCGTGAAGCCGTCGTCCACCGGCGCCAGGTCGAAGTCCGTGACCACGACGGCGACCTCGACGAGTTCATCGACACCGACGTCGAGTCCCGTCATCTCGCAGTCGATCCACACGAGACGATCGGGTGCACTCATGCGGCGAGTCTAGCCGCGGGCGCCGACGCGGATGCCCGGAGCGGACGGCCTGGGAACTCCGGGAGAGCGCGGAACCTCGGCTCGTACACTGTGGCCATGGCTGACAACGCACCCACCATGCAGCACGGCGACGAGTACGTGATGATCTTCCAGGGCGGACCGTTCGACGGTCAGACCGACCGGCGGATCAGCACCGACGGAAGCTGGGACACCGAGGTCACTGAGATCGTGAACCAGAACGGCATGGACACCATGCTCGTCTACAGGGCGACCGGCGTGCGCCAGCGGGGCGGCCAGGTGCAGGTGCTCTACGTCTGGGATCAGCACGACAGCGAGCCGCTGCAGGACCCGGAGGACCGCTGGGAATTCGACATCTGATCCCGGCCGGCGGGATGCCGACGTGCGCGTGACGCTGTACACGTCCGCCTTCTGCGAGCCATGCATGCAGACTCGCAGGGTGCTCGCGGAGGCGGCGAAGCTGGTGCCGGCCATGGAGTTGACAGAGCTCGACATCGTGCGCGATGCGAGCGATGCGGAGCGGGAGCGGGTTCGCTCCACGCCCACCGTTGTGGTCCATGGGAACGCCGAAGAGGTGTTCCGGGCCGAGGGCGTCCCCTCCCTCAACCAAGTGCTCGTGGCGCTCGCGAAGGCGGTGTGACGCCCGGATCCGAGCGCGGCGCTGGGGTATCGTGAGTGCGCGCCCTCGTAGCTCAGCGGATAGAGCAGGAGCCTTCTAATCTCTTGGTCGCAGGTTCGATTCCTGCCGAGGGCACCGAAGCCGGACCAGCACAAGCCGAATGCCAGCGGGGAGTTCCCTGTGAGGCGGGGTCCGGCGTCCGCCGTCCTCAGCGTCGTCGTGAACGCTAGAGGGGTGAAACGCATCACCTACGTCGGCACGGCAGTGCTGGTCGACGACGATTTCGGCGCGCTCCTGCTGGAGTACGCGGCCGCGCTGGCACGCGACGGCACGTCGGAGACCATCGCGTTCCGCGGTGTGAACGAACACGATCTGCGGGAGCACGAAGTGTCGTTCATCGTCGGGCCGGCCAGCGAGATCGTGGTGGAGCAGCTGCCGGAGGACACGCCCGCGGTCGACCCAGACAACGCCGACATGATCGGCCACATGAAGGAGCGGATCGCCGCGCTGGAGGGCCGGCGCAGCCCGGGACGGCATTCGATCACTCCCGAGCCCTCGTCGGATCCGAGTCCGCTCGTGGACGGGCTGGACATCTAGGGGGCCATCGGCCGCTATCCTTGCGCGGAAGGGGTGTTGAGAACCCCGGCGGCGATTCGAGGATTCACCAGTGGGAAGCTTCATCTAC
Organism: Lysobacter korlensis; assembly: GCF_042434515.1. Classification (NCBI taxonomy): domain Bacteria; kingdom Pseudomonadati; phylum Pseudomonadota; class Gammaproteobacteria; order Lysobacterales; family Lysobacteraceae; genus Lysobacter; species Lysobacter korlensis. The sequence goes on along the minus strand of NZ_JBHLTG010000002.1, from coordinate 411,880 downwards.
GGGACGGCACCGGCTGTCTCCATCGAGGACCGCACGCTCAAGCACCTGCAGGCGGTCATCGTCGCGAAGCTGCGTCGTCGTGAGAACTTCGCGTTCAGCTGGGATGAGGAACCCGGTGTGGGGGAGGACGAGTCGCACGTCGGGGGCGCCCACGGCTCCGTGTGGGTGAACGAAAGCGCCTCGCTCTATTTCAAGTACGACGGACCGCGTGGGGGCAGGCTCAATCAGGCGTGGCTCGAGGTGCTGATGCAGGCGGCGAACACGAGCACCGGTCTGCGTGCCGTTCCGGAGCCGGGCGCCGAGCAGGCGGACGACGTCACCTAGGCAGCGCATCGCCGAGGCGGTCGAGGAACACACCCTGCGCGGGATTGAGACGCGTCCGCGCCTCGTCGAGGAAGAACCACTCCACGCGGTCGATCTCCGGGAAGCGGCCGGTCCTGCCGCTCTTCGGCGGCCATTCCATCTCGAATTCGCCGGGCGCGATCGCCGCCGGGTCGAGCTCACCCTCGACGGCGAAGGCGCGGATGAGCTTGCCGCTCTTCAGCCGCGTCGTGCCGAGGTCGAGCACGGGGGAGTCCGGTGGTGCAACGCCCAGCTCTTCCTGAAACTCACGTCGTGCCGCGTCGAGCGGGGTCTCGTCGGGGCCGTGCTCACCTTTCGGGATGGACCAGGCACCTGCGTCCCGCTTGGCCCAGAATGGTCCGCCCGGATGCCCGAGCAGCACCTGCACGGCTGACGCCTCCAGGCGGTAGACGAGGAGCCCCGCGCTGGTCGCCGCCATCGATGGGAGCCGTCAGCGGTCGTCGTCGGTCTGTGGCGCGATGCGGGCGCGCACCGCGGAGGCGGTCACCGGAGGGTGCGCGAACTCGCTGTCGCCCGAGGGGTCCACCGTCGACGGCCGGATGAACTCGATCGTGTCATCGCGAGGTTCTCCGGGCGCCGGCGGCTGCACCCGCGACGCCGCCCATTCCTGCTGCCGCGTGACCGCGGGGTCAGGGGTGTGCGACTGCTCGTACCGCCACTGCTCCAGGTCGTCCTTGAACAGCCGCTTCGCACGGCTCGGCCGCTGCTGCCACTCGATCAGGCGGTCGCGGTACTCCTCGAGCGTCTGCTCCGCCTGGAAGCTGAAGTTCGCCGAGTTCGTCTTCATCCCCCGAAGCTGGTGCACCGCCCAGTCGGCTGCGAGCGTGGTGCCCGGCAGCGGCAGCAGCCGCACTCGCACTTCGGCCTCGCCGGCTTGGGCGTCGACGTGCTCCTTCTCGTTCGCCGGCAGGCTGCTCCACACCGCGGCCTTCCGACCGGCGCCGATCAGCGCCGACACCGCGGATGCCTGCAGCTCGCGGTTCTGCTGCCGGAGCATCCGCTTCACCGCCGAGCGGGCGATGAGCGCCGCCACGATCCCGGCCACCAGGATCGCCACGAACGGGAAGACGGTCGCGGAGAGGATCCGGAACCCCTCATCCGAGGCGACCCAACCGACGAGACTGTTCCACCACTGCTGCATGGGGGCACCTTACGACGGTGCCGCCGGATCGCCGGGAGAATCGCGCGTGTTCGGGACATCGCCTCGCGACCGGCGGTTTTCCGCCTGGGGGCGTCGGAGGCGTCAGCCGAACCGCAGTGCGTCGGTCGCGTCGTCGATGCGCCAGAACTCGCCGAGCACATCGAAGCGGCGCGCGCGGAGGATGTAGCGCTTCGCGCGGTACCGGTCGCCGGCCGGCGAGTCGAACGACTCCACGTAGCCGAGGATCTCACCGGTCTGCCGGGTGACCCGCCACAGCCGGTCGTTGACCTGCACGAGGCGGGGCGCCGACCGGCTTCCGGTGGTCGCCACGGCCGGCTGGGCGGTCGTGCGCGGCGAGGTCATGCTTCGCTTGGTCATGGTTGCCTCCTCCGCCGCCGGCCCGGCCTGTTCGATCACCTCCGACGTTAGGCGGCACCACCGACATCGCTGCGCCGCGGGACCGCGACCGGACCGGGAATGTCCAGGGCGAGGTCAGCGTCGACCACCTTCCCGGCCCGCGCCGTCTGTGCCAGCACGATGCCGGCCAGCACCACTGCGGCGCCGACGAGCTGCACCGTGCCGAGTTCCTCGCCGAGCCACAGCCATGCGACGAGGAACGCGAAGATCACCTCGCTCGCCGCGACCACCCCGGCGGCCGTGGCGCTGAGGTGCCGCAGCGCAAGGAACGAGAGGAAGAACGGCGCGAAGGACCCCAGCACGACGTTCCAGGCCAGCGGCACCCACAGCGGCACGGAGACATCCGCAAGGGCGCCGCCCAGCGAGCTGACGGTGAGGAAGTCGGACGGCTGAAGGGTCCACCACCCGCTGAGGAACGCCCAGAAGACGCTGGCGGCCGTCATCGTCCAGAACGCCACCGCCAGCGGTGAGGTGGCCTGCACCTGCCGTTCGCCGACCAGGAAGTAGATCGTCAGCGCGGCGGCGGCGGTGAGCGCCAGGATGACGCCGAGCGGGTCCAGGCGGCTTGCCCAGACCTCCGCCACCAGCGCCAGTCCCGCGAGCACGCAGCCGATCGCGACCCACAGCCGGCTGCGCACCCGCTCCTTGAGGAAGAAGAAGGCGATCACTGCGACCATGAGCACGGCCAGGTACTCCAGCAGCAGCGCGATCCCGACCGGAAGCAACTGCACCGCGGCTGCGTAGGCTGCTTGCAGGAGAGCGACGCCGAGCACGCCGAGGATCGCCATCACGATCAGCTGCCGTCGGTTCAGGCGGAACGCGGAACGGTCGAGCACCAGCAGCAGGAGGCCCGAGATCACCGCGGTCCCGAGCACGCGGAACTGGGTCAGCTGGGTGGCACTCAGCCCCGCTTCCATCACGACCTTCGTGACGCTGCCGTTCGCGCCGAAGAGGAGCGCCGCGAGCAGCGCGTAGACGTAGCCCACAGGCCGGTCAGGTGCCGGTGCCGTGGACCGCGAACTCCTCGATCGCGTCGATCTCCTCCGGCGTGAGCGGGGGAGCCGAGAGCGCGTCGAGGTTGTCGTCGAGCTGTGCGACGCTGCTTGCACCGATCAGGGCGCTCGTCATCTGCGGCTGGCGGAGCACCCACAGCAGCGCGAGCTGCGCGAGACTCTGCCTCCGTGCCTCCGCGATCGCGCTCAGCCCGCGCGCCCGTTCGAGGTACGTCTCCGAGATGTTGCGCTCGCTGATCCAGCGGCCCTCTGCCGCGCGGGAGTCGGCGGGCACGCCGTTGAGGTAGCGGCCGGTGAGCAGACCCTGGGCGAGCGGGGAGAAGGCGATGCTGCCGACGCCGAGTTCGCCGAGGGCGTCGAGCAGACCGGACTCTTCGATGTGGCGGTCGAACATGTTGTAGCGCGGCTGGTGGATGAGCAGCGGAACCTTGTGCTCGGCGAGCGCCGCCACCGCGGCGCGCAGCTGCTCCGGGCGGTCGTAGTTGGAGATGCCGACGTAGAGCGCCTTGCCCTGCTGCACCGCGCTCGCGAGCGCGCCCATCGTCTCCTCGATCGGTGTCTCGGGGTCCGGGCGGTGGGAGTAGAAGATGTCGACATATTCCACGCCCATGCGCTTCAGGCTCGCATCGAGGGAGGAGAGCAGGTACTTGCGGGAACCCCACTCACCGTACGGCCCCTCGTGCATGAAGTAGCCGGCCTTCGTGGCGAGGACCAGCTCGTCGCGGTACGGCACGAGATCAGCGGCGTAGATCTGCCCGAAGTTCGACTCCGCGGAGCCCGCCGGCGGACCGTAATTGTTGGCCAGATCGAAGTGGGTGACGCCACGGTCGAAGGCCCGGCGGAGGATCGCCCGCTGCGTCTCGAGGGGACGGTCGGCGCCGAAGTTGTTCCACAGGCCCAGCGACACCGGCGGCAGCTTCAGGCCGCTGCGCCCAACGCGCATGTACTCGAGGTGCTCGTACCTGGCCGGATCCGCGTCGTATGGCATGCCGAACAGCCTAGGACCGCGACGGAATGAACTCCGGCCAGTCCCGGTTGCACCGAGTGTCCCCCAACCCATGGAAAGTAGGGTTCGACCATGCACACTTTCGTTCTCGCCGGCGGCTGCTTCTGGTGTCTCGACGCCGTCTACCGCACGCTGAAGGGCGTCACCGACGTCGTCTCGGGATACACCGGTGGTCAGGTCCCGGACCCGGGCTACGAGCTCGTCTGCACCGGGAGCACCGGCCACGCGGAGGCCGTGGCGGTCACCTTCGACCCCGAGATCATCCCGGACGAGGTCATCCTCGACGTCTTCTTCACCCTGCACGACCCCCGCCAGCTGAATCGCCAGGGCAACGACATCGGCACCCAGTACCGCTCGGCGATGTTCTACGCGGACGAAGAGCAGAAGGCGCTGTTCGAGACCGCGCGAGACCGCGCGGCGGAGCTCTGGGACGGCGGCATCGTCACGGAGATCAGCCCGCTCGGCGACTACTACCGGGCGGAGGAGTACCACCAGGACTTCTTCGCGAAGAACCCCAACCAGGGCTACTGCCTCGCAGTCGCCCTGCCCAAGGTCAACAAGGTGCGGAAGTCCTACGCGAGCTACGTGCTCGCCAGCTGAGCGCCCTCGACACCGCGTCGCCCTCGGCGTAGCGTCGAAGTGATCCCGTCGAACGCAAAGGAGCGATGTATGAACGAGGCAACCGGAGTGCAGAACGAGACGTCCCACGGCACCTGGGTGGCGATCGGGAGCGTCGGCGCCGTCGGCTCAATCCACCGTGTGGCGGACGGCTTCGAGGTCAAGCTGCTTCCTGACGGCACATCGCGAGGCACGTATCCCTCGCTCGACGTGGCGAAGAACGCGCTGCACGCTGCGCTCCCGCTGGGAACCGAACGGCCGGAGTTCAGCGAGCACTGAGCTCGGCACGCACTGGTCTGCTGTGCCTGATCGGGCCGGCCACCCCTCACGGGTGGCCGGCCCGTTCTCGTTCATCCGCCCGGGTGCCCCGCATGTCCGGTCGCTCACAGGCCTCTTCGGGCGGACGAAGGGCACCAGGGGTCACGCCACCCCCTTCCCGCGGTCCCGCACCGGCAGGCTCGTCTGCACCGGGCTCCGGGGCCGCTTCCCGGCACGAGCGCAGCCCCGGAGCCCGCGACCCGAAGGAGCAGCCATGCAGGACACCATCACCATTCTCGGACGCGTCGCAACCAGCCCGCGGCACATCGTCAGCGCCACCGGACTCCCTGTCACGAGCTTCCGGCTCGCCTCGTCGAACCGCTGGTTCGACCGGGCACAATCGCGCTGGGTGGACGGCGACACAAACTGGTACTCGGTGTCGGCGTTCCGGCAGCTCGCGCTCAACTGCGCCGCATCACTGCAGCAGGGCGACCCCGTGGTCGTCGTGGGGAAACTGAAGATCAAGAATTGGGAGAACGGCGCCCGAAGCGGCCTCCATGTCGATGTGGAGGCCGACGCAATCGGACCCGACCTCAGCTGGGGCACCGCGCGCTACACCAAGACCGGAGGACTCCGCGGCTCGTCGCAGGATGACGCGGCACTGGAGCGGGAGCAGGCCGACCCGGACTCCTCCTTCGCGGACGTCGCCGAGCCGGCTCCAGAATCGACGTCGCCTCCCGAGTCGACGTCACCTCCCGAGAACGCCGCGCTTGTGACGCCGTTCTGAGACCTGCGCAGGAACCGCCGGTTCGGCGGGCCGCGGGTCCCCGGCTCTACAATCGGAGGGCTCCGAGGGGCCGGAGCTGGGAATGGGGAACCGTGGGCCGTCCTGGCCGTACTCGCAGGCGCGTGCTTGCATCGACGGCGGGCATCGCCACCCTGGCGGCCGTGGTCAGCGGATGCAGCGCGTGGGGCCCGGCGGGCCCGGGACCCGACACGACCCCGACCGATGCGAACGCCGCCCCATCGGCGGAGCCGACGCCCGTTCCGGAGACGACGCGCCCTGCACCGACGCTCGATCCTGACGGCAGCGCACTGCAGAACCGCGACTACTTCGACTACGCGAATGAGCGGCTCGTGGAGGAGCAGGACGCCCCCGACGGCCGCGCCTTCATCGACAACCTGATCGCGGCCGGATTCGCCCGCGAGGCGATGGAGGTCACGCCGGACCGGACCGCGGCGGATCTGGCCGCGGACAGCATCCAGTTCGCCGTGCGGATCGGTGACGCATGCCTGCTCGGGCAGTACGGCGACATCGGCTACGTCAGCCATGTCACCGACGCGCTGAGCACCGGCAAGTGCCTCGTCGGCCGCACCCGCCCGATCGACTGGTAGCGGCCGGCTCCGCCCCCTCGGGGGGCGTCGGGTCGGTCCGGCACGGTCCGTAGACTTGAGGCATGGCCGAATTCATTTACTCGATGGTCCGCGCCCGCAAGGCGGTCGGTGACAAGCTCATCCTCGACGATGTGACGATGAGCTTCCTGCCGGGGGCGAAGATCGGGATGGTCGGCCCGAACGGCGCCGGCAAGTCCACGATCCTGAAAATCATGGCCGGCCTCGACCAGCCGAGCAACGGGGAGGCCAAGCTCAGCCCCGGATACTCGGTCGGCATCCTCATGCAGGAGCCGGTGCTCGACGAGACGAAGACGGTGCTCGAGAACGTGCAGGAGGGGCTTGGCGAGATCAAGGCCAAGCTCGACCGGTTCAACGAGATCTCCGCCGCGATGGCAGACCCGGACGCCGACTTCGACACACTGCTGGCCGAGATGGGCACCCTGCAGGAAGCCATCGACGCAGCCGACGCCTGGGATCTCGACTCGCAGCTCGAGCAGGCGATGGATGCGCTGCGGACACCGCCGGGCGACGAGCCGGTGGTCAACCTCTCCGGAGGTGAGAAGCGCCGCGTCGCGCTCGCCCGCCTGCTGCTGCAGAAGCCGGACCTGCTGCTGCTCGACGAGCCCACCAACCACCTCGACGCCGAGAGCGTGCTGTGGCTCGAGCAGCACCTCTCGAAGTACGCGGGCGCGGTGATCGCGGTCACCCACGACCGGTACTTCCTCGACCACGTGGCCGGCTGGATCGCCGAGGTCGACCGCGGTCGTCTCTACCCGTACGAGGGCAACTACTCGACCTATCTCGAGAAGAAGGCGGAGCGCCTCAACATCCAGGGCAAGAAGGACGCGAAGCTCGCCAAGCGCCTGGCGGGCGAGTTGGAGTGGGTGCGCAGCAACGCGAAGGGCCGCCAGGCGAAGTCCAAGGCGCGGCTGGCGCGCTACGAGGAGATGGCCGCGGAGGCAGACCGCACACGGAAGCTCGACTTCGAGGAGATCCAGATCCCGCCGGGTCCGCGGCTCGGTCAGGTCGTGATCGAGGCGAAGAACCTGTCGAAAGGCTTCGGCGACCGCACGCTGATCGACGGACTCAGCTTCAGCCTGCCCCGGAACGGCATCGTCGGCGTGATCGGCCCGAACGGTGTCGGCAAGACGACGCTGTTCAAGACCATCGTCGGCATGGAGCCGCTGGATGGGGGAGAGCTGAAGATCGGCGAGACCGTGCAGCTGTCCTACGTCGACCAGTCGCGCGCCGGCATCGACCCGAACAAGACGCTATGGGAGGTCGTGTCCGAAGGGCTGGACATCATCCAGGTCGGCAAGGTCGAGATCCCGTCGCGGGCCTACGTCTCGCAGTTTGGCTTCAAGGGCCCGGACCAGCAGAAGCGGGCCGGCATCCTCTCCGGCGGTGAGCGCAACCGGCTGAACCTGGCGCTGACGCTGAAGCAGGGCGGCAACCTGCTGCTGCTCGACGAGCCCACGAACGACCTCGACGTCGAGACGCTCGGCAGCCTGGAGAACGCACTGCTCGAGTTCCCCGGCTGCGCCGTCGTCATCACGCACGACCGGTGGTTCCTCGACCGGATCGCCACGCACATCCTCGCCTACGAGGGCACGGAGGAGAACCCGTCCCACTGGCACTGGTTCGAGGGCAACTTCGAGGCGTATGAGCAGAACAAGATCGAGCGCCTCGGTCCGGATGCTGCGAACCCGCACCGGTCCACCTACCGCAAGCTCACCCGGAGCTGACGTGACGCGGCTGCACGTGCCGATCCGGCTGCGCTGGAGCGACCTGGACGCATACGGGCACGTGAACAACGCGGAGATGCTGCGGCTTCTCGAGGAAGCGCGCATCCAGGCCTTCTGGGTGACGGATGAGAGCAGCCAGATCGAGGGCAGCACCGCGGTGCTCGAGGGCCTGCCCGGCTCGGACACGCTCACGCTGATCGCCCGGCAGGAGATCGAGTATCTGGCGCCGATCCCGTACCTTCGCGCACCGCTCGACGTGCAGCTGTGGCTGGGAAGGCTGGGCGGCGCGAGCCTCGAGGTCTGCTACGAGGTGTGCTCGCCGATCGGCGCGGACCCGTTCGTGCAGTTCGCCAAGGCGTCCACCACGATCGTGCTGGTCGACGCGGCCACTGGCAAGCCGCGTCGGATCAGCGACGACGAGCGGGCGGCCTGGACGCCCTTCACGGAAGACCCCATCGTCTTCGCCAACCGCCGCTGAACCCTTCGCGGGCCTTCGACAGGGTCATGACGACGCTTGGGGGCAGGGGTCAGCGGGGGAGCGGGTCGGGGCTGTATGTGCCCTGCCAGACGGCGCGGGCGCCGGACTCGCCGATCACCACGACGGTGATCAGTGAGCCGACGGCCGCGGCGAAGGCGAGCACGAGGAGCACCCACGGGACCGCGCGCACGACGCCCGGCGGCATCCGCTCGGCGAGCCGCGGCCGGAAGCGGTCGTACAGCCACAGCAGCACCGCCACCACGAAGACGGCGATGCTCCACGGCAGCAGATCGTCGCCGAGCGCGGCGTGCTGCTCGATCAGCGGTGCACTCGGAAGCCGTGCCTTCAGCCACTCACCGGCCGCCGTGGTGACCGGCACCAGTGCGAGCGCGACGGTGGCGAGCGCGGCCGGCAGCAGGCCGAGTCGGCGGCGTGCGGCCGGCCACGCCGCCGCCAGCAGCACGCTGACGGCCGCGAGGGGCACGAACACCACGACGGCGTGCACGACCAGGATGTGCAGCGGCAGCCCGTTGACCTCGTAATCGAAGGCGGGCATCACGCGGAGACCAGGATGGTGTCGCCGTCGAGGGTCACCTGGTACTCCGGAAGAGGCTGCATCGCCGGTCCCTCGGTGGGCTCACCCGTCGACGCGTCGAAGGTGGAGCCGTGGCACGGGCATCCGAAATCGGCTGACACCACGCACTGCTGATGGGTGCAGATGGCGCTGAACGCCTTCACCTCGCCCTCTGCGGGCCGCGACAGCAGGATGGGCGTGGAACCGAGCTCTGCGGACGCCGTGCCGCCCACCGGGAGGTCCGCCAGCGATCCCACCGCCGTCGGCTCCGCGGGCGGCGCCTCCGCGGCGGGTGGGGTGGAGGCACCCGGTGCGCACGCCGCGAGCGCGACGACGGAGGCCGTCGCGCCGCCGAGCGTGAGCGCGGTCCTGCGGCTCACGGCAGCGGATGCCGATGCGCGGTCGGCAAGGGTGCGGTCGGAAGCGGTCACGGGGGTCCTCTCTCGTCTGCCGGCGCTGTGCTGTGTCGGCGGGCTCGGGCGAAAACCGGCTCAGCCGGTGCTGGGCCGCGCGTCACGTGGCACCCGGACCATGCCCTCCTGCGCCACGCTGGCGAGCAGAGCGCCGTCGCGGGCGTAGATCCTCCCCATCGACAGGCCGCGGCCGCCGATCGCGTTGGGTGATTCCTGAGCGTAGAGGAACCACTCGTCCACGCGGCCGAACCGGTGCCACCACATCGCGTGGTCGAGGCTCGCGACCTTCAGCCCCGGCTGCGCCCACGCGACGCCGTGCCGACGCAGGATCGGCTCCAGGATCGTGTAGTCACTGGCGTAGGCGAGCGCGGCCTGATGCAGCTTCGGGTCATCCGGCAGCGGCCCGATCGCGCGCATCCACACCGCCTGATGCGCCTGCTTGCCGTCGTCGACGGCGAGGTAGATGGGGGAGGGGACGTGCCGCATGTCGAACGGACGCTCGCGTGCCCAGTACTCCGCCACCGGATGCGGCACCCCGTGCAGCGACTCGGCTGCACTCGGAAGCGACTCCGGGTCGGGCAGGTCGTCCGGCATGGCGATCGAGTGCTCGAGCCCCTCGTCGCGGGTCTGGAATGACGCGATCATCGACAGGATCGGCGCGCCCGCCTGATACGCCTGCGTGCGCCTGGTGGAGAACGAGCGACCGTCGTGGATGCGGTCGACGGCCAGCGTGATCGGTTCGGCAACGTCGCCCGGACGCAGGAAGTAGGCGTGCATCGAGTGGACCGGCCGGTCCTCCTCGAGCGTGCGCATCGCCGCGAGGAGCGACTGGGCGAGCACCTGGCCGCCGAACACGCGGCCGTGCGGCACCCACTGGCTCTGAGCGGTGAAGATGTCCTCGCTGGTGCGGGCTCCCGTGTCCGACAGATCCAGTGCCGCCAGCAGTCCGGCCAGAGGGTCGCCCATGGCTGTAGTTTAGAGGGGCCGATGAATCGCTCCCTCACCCTCACGGACTCGCTCGCCATGAGCGACCTGCAGACATTCCTCTCCCGGGCAGCACGGGTGGAGGAGGGCAGCGTCCGGCTGATCGCCGACGGCGGCGTCCTCGCGGTGTACACCGCGATCCTCTATCCGGTCGGCCTCCTGGACGAGACGCCGACCGTGCTGGGTCTGCGCACGTACGCCGTGCAGGAGAAGGACCCCATCGACGTCGTGGTGCCGATCCGCTCGCTGCTGCAGCGGGTCGAGCGATCCGTGCTGGAGAGCGAAGAGGGCGCCGACGGCCCGTCCGTCACCGTGCCGATGGAGGTCAACACGGTGACGTGGGCCGGCATCTCGCCCCCGCGCGGAGGGTGGACGCCGCAGCAGACCGTCGACCCGGTCGTCCTGCAGCGTGCCGCAGAGGCGGGAATCGCCGAGGTGAAGGAGGCGGTGCCGGGGGGAACCGGCGCCCAGCTGGTGCAGCGCGTGCGCTCGGAGGTGTGGAGTCGGCCGGTCGAGGGGCTGGAGCACATCCCAGCCGGTGCCGCGTTCGCCGCGCTCAGCCTCGGCTTCCTCGGCGTGGACCCGGTCGCCATCTTGGAGACGGGGGCATGGTCCAGGCTCACCACCGAGCGCGGCCACGTGCTCATCAAGCGACGCGCCTGGACCCTGTCCCGCTGATCACCTCGGCCGCGGGCCGTCCGGCTCCTCAGCCACCGCGCCGGGCTCCGGAGCGGACTGCCACTCGGGGATCTCGTCGACGTCGCGCGTGCCGCGGAGTGCGAGGTAGAGCGGGATCGGCACGAGGATCGCGACGCCGGCCACGAAGAGCAGCGTGCCGCGGATGCTGAGCTCACCGAGCACCCCGCCGAGGAGCGCACCGGCGGGGAAGGTCCCCATGATCAGGAATCGCATCGTGGCCGTGACCCGGCTCAGCATCCGGTCCGGCGTCAGTCGCTGGCGCAGGCTCACGTTGGTGATGGCGTAGACGATCTGGCCGAACTCGGCCGCCGCGATGCTCACGATCAGCAGCACGACGCCCCACCCGGGCTGGGCCAGCGGCGCGAGGATCGTGAACGGGCCCGTGACGGCCAGCGAGAGCCAGATGATCCGTGCGGTGCCGACGGCGCGGCCCATCCGCGGCGTGATCGCCGCAGCGATCATCACCGTGACGGATCCGCCGGCGATGATCAGCCCGATCGCGGTCGCGGAGAGGTCGAGCGAGCGGGACATGAAGATGAAGTTGACCGACGACGCGACCGCGAACGAGAAGTTCGATGCGGCACTCGCGAGCGCAGTGGCACGCAGGATCCGATTGCGCGCCACGAAGGCCAGCCCCTCCCGGATCTGCGGCCACAGACGAGGCCGCTCCTGCCGGACCGGCAGGGCCTCTTCACGGGTTCGGATCAGCAGCAGGCACACCGCGGAGACCGCGAAGGTGACCGCCTGCACCAGCACGACCGCCGCCGCGCCCAGGAGCGTGACCAGGAAGCCTCCGACCCCTGGGCCGACGACCTGTCCGGAGGCCCGGATGGTCTCCATCGCCGAGTTGCCGGCGAGGAGCCTTCCCTTGCCGATCACCGTGGGGATGTAACTGGAGTAGCCGACATCGAAGAACACCCGCGCGAAGCCCGCCAGCAGCGACACGACCACGAGGTGCGCGATGGTGAGGATGCCGAGCACGGCCGCCAGCGGGATCGTGGCGAGCAGCACGGCCCGCACGACATCGCTGGCGATCAGCACGGGCCGGCGGTGCATCGAGTCGAGCCAAGCGCCGGCGGGCAGGCCGATGAGCGCGAATGCGAGGGTCGAGGACGCCGAGACGAGCCCCACCTCGAACGGGGAGGCGTCGAGGGCCAGCACGGCCAGCAGGGGGATGGCGACACCGCTGACCTGGGTGCCGAACTGACTGGTCGTCTGACCGAGCAGCAGCAGGCGGAAGTCGCGATGCGCGAAGAGCGAGGAACCGGACACGGGATGGTCTCCATTGCGTTGATCGATGGGCAGGATCCCGCCCACCCGGCAATGGAATTCGTCGCTAGGGGGGGTTAACGCTAGTCGCGACCTGGAGCAGGGGCAAATCGCCGGCTGCGACTCGCGCGGGCCTCACACCTGGTGCGCGATTGCACGGCCCGCTTGGCGGCCGCTGAAGAGGCAGCCGCCCAGGAACGTGCCCTCCAGGGACCGGTAGCCGTGCATCCCGCCGCCGCCGAAGCCGCTCGCCTCACCGGCCGCGAAGAGTCCCGGCACCGCGTTGCCGGTCCCGTCGAGCACGCGGCCCTCGAGGTCCGTCTCGATGCCCCCGAGGGTTTTCCGGGTGAGCACATGCAGCTTCACCGCGATGAGCGGGAAGTGCGCCGGGTCGAGGATGCGGTGCGGGCGCGCCACCCGGATGAGCCGGTCCCCCCGGTAGCCTCGGGCGCCACGGATCGCGGTGAGCTGCGCATCCTTGCCGAAGGCGTTGTCGAGCTCCCGGTCGCGGGATTCCAGCTCCAGCCGCACCCGCGCACTGTCGAGCGGCACGAGCGGGGCGAGCCGCTGCATGCCGGCGAGCAGCTCGTCGAGGGTGTCGGCGACGACGAAGTCGGCACCGGAGGTCTTGAACGCCTCCACCGGCCGTGGAGCGCCCGGACCCAGCCGCCGCAGCAGCTGCGCGATGCTCTTGCCGGTCAGATCAGGGTTCTGCTCGCTGCCGGAGAGGGCGAACTCCTTCTCGAGGATGCTCTGGGTCAGCACGAACCAGCTGTGATCGTAGCCGGTGGAGACGATGTGCTCGAGCGTGCCGAGAGTGTCGAAGCCGGGGAACAGCGGCACCGGCAGGCGTGCGCCGGTGGCGTCGAGCCAGATGCTCGATGGGCCGGGCAGGATCCGGATGCCGTGCCGGTTCCAGACCGGCGCGTAGTTGTCGACGCCCTCCGGGTAGTGCCACATCCGGTCCCGGTTGATCAGCCGGGCGCCGGACTGTTCCGCGATCTCGAGCATCCGGCCGTCGACGTGCGCGGGAACACCGCTCAGCATGGCCTGCGGGGGCTCGCCGAGCCGTGCCGGCCAGTGCTTTCGCACGAGGTCGTGGTTGCCGCCGATTCCGCCACTCGCGAGGAGCACGGCCCCGGCCTGCAGCTGGAACGGGCCGATGGGGCGACGGCTGCTCTCCGCACCGCGCGGTGCGGCATCCGGCGCCAGCGTCGTGCCGTGCACGCCGACCACCGCGTCCCCGGACCGCACCAGGCCGTCGACTCGATGCCGGAAGCGGAGGCTTGCCGTGCCATTGCGGATGCCGTCGCGCACCGTCCTGGCGAACGGCTCGAGGAGCGCCGGCCCCGTGCCCCAGACGATGTGGAACCGGGGCACGGAGTTGCCGTGCCCGTTGGCGCCGTAGCCGCCCCGCTCGGCCCAACCCACGACCGGGAAGAGGCGCACGCCCCGCGAATGCAGCCACGACCGCTTCTCACCGGCGGCGAACGCCAGGTATGCCTCGGCCCAGCGTCTCGGCCAGGCGTCCTCCGGCCGGTCGAACGCTGCGGAGGCCAGCCAGTCCTGCCGGGCGAGCTCGTGGCTGTCCCGCACGCCCATCCGGCGCTGCTCGGGGGAGTCGACGAGGAACAGGCCGCCGAACGCCCACCACGCCTGCCCGCCGAAGCTCGCGGCCGGCTCCTGCTCCAGGATGATCACCCGCTTGCCGGCGTCGAGCAGCTCGGCCGCGGCGACCAAGCCGGCGAGCCCGGCGCCGACGATGATCGCATCGGCCTGCTGAACCATGAGAGGAACCTTCGATAGTGGCGGCGGATGGACGTCGCAGACCCCATCCTCCCGCGCATCCCGCCGCGGCGGGCGCTCAGTCGTCGAACGTGTTGACCATTGCGTGCGCCGCGCGCTCGAGATAGCCCCACAGCATGCCCTCATGCAGCGGATCCAGCTTCAGCTCGTCGACGGCCGCGCGCATGTGCTTGAGCCATCGGTCGCGGGCGTCGGGATTGACCTTGAACGGCAGGTGCCGCATCCTCAGCCGAGGGTGGCCGCGCTCGTCGCTGTAGGCGGCCGGACCGCCCCAGTACTGCTCCAGGAACCCGGTGAGCCGCTGGATCGCGGGCTCCAAGTCCATGTCGGGATACATCGGCAGCAGCACGGGGTCGTGCCGGACGCCGTCGTAGAACGTGCGCACCAGCTTCTCGAACGTGGGCCGTCCGCCCACTTGCTGCCAGAAGTTGCCGTCGACCGATTCGCCGCCATTCGAGCGGCGCAGGGTGAGATCGCTCATTGCCGCCCTCGCTTCGTCGTGGCCTTGCCGGCGGCGACCGCCGGTTGCGCCGGTGTCGGCGCTGTCCTCGGCTCGCGTGCGCCCTTCACCGAGGATGCACCCTCGAACCCGCTCAGCACCACCGTGTTGAGCGCGGGGAGGTGCACGCCCATGTCGTCGAGCGCCGCCTTCAGCCGCGCGCGCAGCTCCCGGGCGACGTTGTCCTTCTCGCCGGACCGGGTCTTCATCACGATCCGGACGATCACCGCTTCCGCGGAGATCGACTCGATGCCCCAGATCTCCGGCCGGTCCAGGACCAGCGGCTTCCACTTCGGGCTCTCCGCGAGCTGCGTCGCCGTGCGGAGCATCCGCTCCTGCACCGCGTCGACGTCGGCGTCGTAGGGCACGGCGAGGTCCAGGATCACCCGGGACCAGCCGAGCGACATGTTGCCCACCCGGAGTATCTCCCCGTTTCGCACGAACCACAGCGTGCCGTTCACGTCGCGGATCTGCGTGACCCGGATTCCGACGTTCTCCACGACGCCCGTCGCCGGGCCGAGGTCGACGACGTCGCCCACCCCGAGCTGGTCTTCGACCACCATGAACAGGCCGTTGAGCACGTCCTTGATGATGTTCTGTGCACCGAAGCCGAGACCCGCGCCGAGCGCTGCGGTGATGAGCGCGAACGCGCCGGTCACGTCCGGCACCAGCGTGGTGAGGATCATCAGCAGCGACAGCACCACGATCACCGTGGTGACGATGTTGCTGAGCACCAGGCCCAGTGTGCGGGTGCGCTGCACGATCCGCGCCGCGGCGAGGGGTGAGGCGTGGAGCGACTGGGTGTCCTCGACGTTCTGACGTCGCTTGAAGCCGCTCACGATGCGGTTCACCACTCGCCGGATGACGAAGTGCAGGATCAGGCGGACGAGGATCGCTCCGACGATGATGCCGGCCACCGTGATCGGAATGTCCCAGATGCGCCAGAAGGCGTCGACCGCGGATTCAACTTGGCTTTGAGTCATCCCCACCAGTCTACGAAGCGCGAGGGGTGTCAGCCCTCGGCGTCGCGCCGTTGAGCCGCCAGCGCCCGCTCGACGCCGGCGAGGTTCTCCACCACGAGGCGGCGGAGGGCGGGGATGTCCGCGTTCGCCGCGAGCCATTCGCGGGTGGCCTCGGCGAGCTCCTCCGAGGCCAACGGTGCCGGGTACAGGCCGGTGACGATGTACTCGGCGATCTTGTAGCTGCGCAAATTCCAGATGCCGGTGAGCATCGCGAAATACGGGTCGACGAGGTCCGCGAGGGGTGCCGGGTCGTTGACCCGCTGGAAGCCCAGGGTGACATTCCGCACGATCGCGTTCGGCAGGTCGTCCTTCGCGACGAGCGAGTCGAACGCGGCCCGCTTCGCCTCCGCAGTCGCGAACGACGCGCGGGCTCGCGCCGCCGCCTGCTGGCCGTTCGAGGTGTTGTCCGCGGCGAGTGCCGCGTCGATCTCGGCTTCACCGGCAGCACCGAGGGACACAAGGCCCTCCAGCAGCTCCCAGCGCAGGTCGGTGTCGATGGGCAGCCCCGGCAGTTCGAGTGTGCCGCTCTTCAACCCCGCCAGTGTTTCGGCGTGCTCCGGAGTCGACGACAGGTTCGCGAAGAACTTCACGAACTGGAACTGCGCGTCGGAGCCGGCCTCCGCCTCCTGTGCCAGCCGCCACAGCGCGTCGCCGACCTCGCGGAGCACCTCGCCGCGACGGGCCGGCTCAACGTAGAAGCGGGCCACCGTCCCGAGCTGCGTCAGGGTGGTCCGGAGCGTGGTCGACTCCGTCTCGCTGGCGATGTTGTTGAGGACCAGGCGCACGTAGTCGGTGGGCCGCGTCTCGGCATCGCGGGTGGCGTCCCACGCCGAGCCCCAGACGAGCGACCGCGCGAGCGGGTTCTCGATGTCCGCGAGGTGTTCGATCGCGATCAGCAGGGAATCGTCGTCCAGGCGGATCTTGGCGTAGGCGAGATCGTCGTCGTTCAGCAGCACCAGGGCGGGCTTGGTCTTGCCCACCAGCTCCGGTACCTCGGTGCGCTCGCCGTCGACGTCGAGCTCCACACGATCGGTGCGGACCAGCTTGCCGCTCTCGAGTTCATAGAAGCCGATCGCCATGCGGTGGGGGCGGATGGTGGGGTAGTCGGGGTGCGCCGATTGCAGCACCGCGAACGAGGAGATCGTTCCGCCGTCAGACGTCTCGATCTCCGGACGCAGCGTGTTCACGCCGGCCGTCTCCAGCCACAGCTTCGACCACGAGGCGAGGTCTCGACCGCTGGTCGTCTCCAGCTCCGCCAGCAGGTCGGTGAGCTCGGTGTTGCCGTACTCGTGCTTGCGGAAGTACGCGCCCACCCCGGAAAGGAACGCGTCCCGCCCCACCCAGGCCGAAAGCTGCTTCAGCACGGAGCCGCCCTTGGCGTACGTGATGCCGTCGAAGTTGACCTGCACGTCCTCGAGGTCATTGATCGTGGCGACGACCGGGTGGGTCGATGGCAGCTGGTCCTGCCGGTACGCCCAGCTCTTCTCCATGGCCTGGAACGTCGTCCACGCCTCATGCCACTCGGTGGCCTCCGCCGTGGCGAGGGTCGAGATGTACTCGGCGAACGATTCGTTCAGCCAGAGGTCGTTCCACCACTTCATCGTCACCAGGTCGCCGAACCACATGTGCGCCAGCTCATGCAGGATGGTGACGACCCGCCGCTCCTTGATCGCGTCGGTGACCTTGCTGCGGAAGACATACGTCTCGGTGAACGTGATGGCCCCGGCGTTCTCCATCGCACCGGCGTTGAACTCCGGGACGAAGAGCTGGTCGTACTTCTCGAACGGGTAGGGGTAATCGAAGATGGACTCGTAGAACGCGAAGCCCTGGCGGGTCTTCTCGAAGATGTAGTCCGCGTCGAGGTACTCGAACAGCGACTTGCGGGCGTAGATGCCGAGCGGGATGACCCGGCCGCTGGAGCTGGTGAGCTCGCTGTGCACCGACTGGTACGGACCCGCGACGAGTGCGGTGACATAGCTCGACAGGATCGGCGTCGGGTCGAAGCGCCACACCGCCTTGTCGGCCGGCAGCATTTCCGGCTCAGGGGTGGGGGAGTTGCTCACCACCTTCCACGCCGCCGGGGCGGTCACCGTGAAGGTGAAGGTGGCCTTCAGGTCGGGCTGCTCGAACACGGCGAACACCCGGCGGCTGTCGGGCACCTCGAACTGGGTGTAGAGGTAGACCTCCGAGTCGACCGGGTCGACGAAGCGGTGCAGCCCCTCCCCGGTGTTGGTGTACTCGGCATCCGCGACGACCTCGAGCACGTTCTGCTCGGCGAGGTCGTCGAGCCGGATGCGGACGTTGTCGCTGACGGCAGCGGGATCCAGTTCCCGGCCGTTGAGCGTCACGGAGTGCACGGTGCGAGTGAGCGCGTCGATGAACGTCGACGATCCGGTCTGCGCGCGGAAGGTCACGACGGTGGTCGACCGGAACGTCTCCTCGGACGTGGTGAGATCGAGCGAGACGTCGTAGCTCGACACATCGACGATCGACTTGCGCTCAATCGCTTCGGACCGGGTGAGGTTCTCTCCGGGCACGTGCACACTCCAGCTGTCGGAACGGATGGGCCGGCCCGTCCGTTGGTGGAGAGCCGGTCCAACCCTATCGACGTGCCGCAGTGCGTTCTGAGGAGGCGATCAGGATGCGGACACCCGAAGGGGCTCCATGCGCATCTGCTCGACCCGCTCGCCGCGTGTGGCCCGCTTCGGCGGCTCCGGGTGAAGCAGCTGCCTGGAATCCTCGATGCAGCGCTCCAGCAGCCCGACGAGGCGCTCACCCCGGTCCGGTGCACCCGACTCCGCGATGCCGAGCACCGCCAGCTCGATGAGCTTGGCGTTGCTGCGACCGGCCGCCGTCAGCCGGTGATCCGACGTGAACTGCTGCCGGAACCGACTCGCCCAGCGCTCCGCCAGCGGGGCGAAGTCGAGGGTGGCCCGGATGTCTTCGCGGATGCGTGGCGCCCGCAGCCCCTGCGCGTCGAGCAGCTCCTCGCATCCCAGCAGCCCCGCGGCCATCGCGCGCTGCCGCGCCTCACTCGCCACCGGCATCGCTGCGGCGCACGCTGCCACGGCGATGCTCATGCCCACCAGCGGGTGCGAGCCGTTGAGGCCGATCACCGACGGGATCATGGGGACGAGCCGCGATCGCTCCCCGGAGGTCGTGACGTCGTTGACCAGCCGGGCAAGGTGAGCGAGGAGCGGGTGGGTGCACTGCGGGCTGTCGGACCAGCGCTCGCCGGCGAGATATGAGGCGAACTCCATGAAGCAGGCGCCTTTGCGTGGGTTGCGGTGCCGTCCGGGACTGAGCACGGGCACACCGTCGGGAAGCTGAACCATCATTCCCTCCGTATTCGATACTTCTTACGGCAAGTCTGCTCCTGTTCCGGCGGGAAAACACGGGGAAGTTTGCCGGGCGGTGGCGAATCTAGACTGATTCCCATGCGCGTGCACATTGCGACCGACCACGCAGGCCTCGAGTTCAGCGCGGAGCTGCAGGAGCATCTGACGCGCGAGGGGCACGAAGTCCTCGATCACGGGCCGGCGACGTTCGATCCGCTCGACGACTACCCGTCGTTCTGCATCAACGCCGCGCTCGCTGTGGTGGCCGACCAGAAGGCCGGCGTCGATGCGCTCGGTGTCGTCTTCGGAGGCTCCGGCAACGGTGAGCAGATCGCGGCGAACAAGGTGGCCGGCGTCCGCGCTGCGCTGGTCTGGAACCGCGACACCGCCCGGCTCGCCCGCGAGCACAATGACGCCAATGTCATCTCCATCGGAGCCCGACAGCACTCGATCGACGAGGCGGTGCTCTTCATCGACACATTCCTCGCCACGCCGTTCTCCGGCGAGGAGCGCCATGCGCGACGCATCGCGCAGCTCGCCGAGTACGAGACGACGGGCGCAATCGCCGGTCGCGAGATCGGCTGAGCGGTGCCCGAGGGTCACTCCGTCCACCGGATCGCGCGACAGTTCGCGCTGCACTTCGTCGGGAAGCAGGTGCAGGCATCGTCGCCGCAGGGCCGCTTCGCGGAAGGCGCAGCGCAGCTCGACGGCCGGACGATGATCGCGGCCCGCGCGGTCGGCAAGCAGATGTTCCTCGAGTTCGACAGCGCACGCTTCCTGCGGGTCCATCTCGGCATGTACGGGGCGTGGGATTTCGCGGGCGACATCACCGCGGACGCTTCGAGCGCTCGCATCGGACAGGCCAACCAGCGCGGCACGGTCGTCGGGGAGTTCGAGGATTCCCTGGGAAGCATCGGTGCGCCGAGGCGGACCCGACTTCGGATGTCCGAGCAGGAGACCCTCGCGCCTGAGATCACGGAGTTCCCGCCCGCACCCATCGGCGCTGTGCGGGTGCGGCTGCTCACGGACGCGTCGGTCGCGGACCTCCGCGGACCGACCGCATGTGAGGTGATCGATCCGCCGCAGGTGGAAGCGGTGCTCGCGAAGCTCGGTCCCGATCCGCTCGTCGACGACCCCGGTGAGGGTGAGCGGCGGTTCGTCCAGACCGTCCGTTCGAAGTCGACCCCGATCGCGCTGCTCCTGATGGACCAGTCGGTGGTGAGCGGAATCGGGAACGTGTTCCGCGCCGAGCTGCTCTTCCGCAACCGCATCGAGCCGCACACCCCCGGCAAGCAGCTGACCGAGGAGCAGGCCGTCGCGCTGTGGAGGGACTGGACCCACCTGCTCGCCACGGCGGTCGAGCACGGTCAGATGCTCACGATGGAGGGCCTCGACGAGGAGGCGTTCCGGCGCGCGCTCTCCAGCCAGGCGGACCGGCACTGGGTGTACAAGCGCACCGGGCTGCCGTGCCGGATCTGCGGCACGGGCATCGTCATGGAGGAGATCGGCGGACGAAAGCTCTACTGGTGCCCGAAGGACCAGGCCTGAGGTGCGCCGGACACCGCACTTCCTGCTGGAGGACGTCGCCGAGGTCAAGCGACTGATCAGGGAGAACCCGTGGGGCACCTTCGTGTCGTCGACATCGGACGGGCTCGTCGCGTCCCATTACCCGGTCCTGCTCGAGCCGGGCGAGGAAGGGATCACCATCGTCAGCCACGTCGGGCGGCCGGATGAGGTCGCCCACGAGCTCGGGCGGCACGAGCTGCTCCTGATCGTTCAGGGACCCCACGGCTACATCTCGCCCGGCTGGTACGACGAGGGCGACATCATCCCCACCTGGAATCACGTCACCGCCCATCTCTACGGGGTGCCGGAGGTGCTCGGCGAGCAGGAGAACCTCGCCGTGCTCTCCCGGCTGGTGGACGAGTTCGAGTCCCGGATGCCCGAGCCGAGAAGCCTGAATCTGGATCCCGAGTACTCCGCCCGGGTGGCGAAGGGAACGGTCGGCATCCGGCTTCGCGTCACCCGGTTCGACGCCCGGCTGAAGCTCAGCCAGAACAAAGCGCCCCACGTCCGGGAGCGGATCCTCGCGGGACTGGAGGGTGACGGACCGTACGCGAGTCAGGCGCTCGCCGGGGAGATGCGCCGGCTGGACGCCGATGCGGCTCCGTAACGCGAGGCTCGGCGGCGCGTTCGCCGACGTCACGCTCGATGGCGAACGGATCGCGTCGGTCGCACCTGCTGGGACGACGACCGTCGACGGGGAGACCGTCGATCTCGACGGCCGGTGGCTGCTCCCCGGCCTCTGGGACTCGCACGTGCACCTGACCCAGTGGGCGCTCACCCGGCAGCGGGTCGACCTCAGCTCGGCGACCTCAGCCGCCGAAGCGGCGGCGCTGGTGCGCGCGGCCGCGACGCAACGGGCCGAGCGTGCGGACACGGATGTCCTGGTGGGACGGGGGTTCCGCGACGGGCTCTGGCCGGACACGCCTACCCGGGAGCTCCTTGACGAGGCCGCACCTGGGTTGCTGGTGGTGCTGGTGAGCGCGGACATCCATGCCTGCTGGCTGAGCAGCGCCGCGCTCGAGCGGTTCGGGCATCCGGGTTCGACTGGACTCCTGCGCGAGGATGACTGCTTCGCCGTCGTGCGAGATCTGGACCGTGCCGGCGAGCACCTCCACGACGACTGGGTCCGCGAGGCGGCGGAGGCGGCCGCCCGCCGCGGGGTCGTCGGGATCACGGACCTCGAGATGACGTGGAACCGCGACGTCTGGCTGCGACGGATGTCCGCGGGATTCGACGCGCTCCGCGTGCGTTTCGGGATCTACCCGCAGCACCTTGATCGCGCGCTCGGCGAGGGGATGCGCACCGGGCAGCGGCTCGCCCCGCTCCTCGAGGTCGGCCCGTTCAAGATCATCACCGACGGCTCCCTCAACACGCGCACCGCGTTCTGTGCAGACCCGTACCCGGGGGTGCACGACCACCCGTACGGGCTGCTCACGGTGCCGCCCGACGACCTGGCGGAGTGGCTCCGGCGGGCAGCCGGCGGCGGGCTCGTTCCGGCTGTGCACGCGATCGGGGATGAGGCGAACCGGTTCGCTCTGGACGCGTTCGAGCGTGTGGGCGTCGGGGGACGCATCGAGCACGCGCAGCTGCTGCACGAGCGGGACTTCGCCCGGTTCGCGACGCTCGGCGTCGAGGCGAGCGTGCAGCCGGAGCACGCCATGGATGACCGGGACGTGGCCGAGCGCTACTGGGCGGACCGCACCGCGCGGTCCTTCGCCCTGCGCACCCTGCTCGACGCGGGCGCCAGACTGCGACTCGGATCCGATGCGCCCGTCGCCCCGCTCGACCCGTGGATCACCATCGCAGCGGCCGTAGGACGCGCGAGGGACGGGCGCGAGCCGTGGCATCCGGAGCAGGCGATCACTCCGGGGGAGGCGCTCACCGCCTCGACGGATTCCGGCATCGCCGCCGGTGCACCGGCAGACCTGGTCGTCGTCGACCGGGATCCGCTTCAGGCGGAGCCGGAGCGGCTGCGTTCCATGCCGGTTGCGGCGACCGTCGTGCAGGGACGCTTCACGCACACCTCGCTCTGAGGGGTGTGCGCCGGGTCACTTGGCGCTGACGTGCGCGAAGAGGAACCAGCGGTCCTTCTCCAGCCCGCGCGCGATCTCGATGGCCACGTCCTGACTCACCGGGTCGAGCGGCTCGAGACCGTCGACCGCGCTGCGCACCGAACGGAGGGTGGCGTCGATGGCTGCGATCACCTCTGCGATGACGTCGCCGGACTGCCGGAATCCCGGTGTCATCTGCGGCGTGCCGGCCTTCTGCGCCACCGTCTGGATGCGGGCGTCGATGGGCAGGCCGAGGGCCACAACCCGTTCCGCGGCGGTGTCGGCGTACTCGCGGGCGTGGTCCACCACGACGTCCAGCAGCTCGTGGACGGCCTGGAAGTTGCTCCCGCGGACATGCCAATGAGCCTGCTTGCCGTCGACCGAGAGCGCGGTCAAGTCGGTGACGACCTGGCCCAGGAACTGCGCGACACCCGCGGTGACGTCGGGGTCGATCGCGCTCTGTGGAACCGACTCGATGCTCGTCATTTCGTCTCTCCCTGCTCGGCTGGCTTGCGTTCAACGCTACGCCGCTGAGCATGATCCGCAAGCAAGCTGAGCCTCACCTCACCACCGGCACGAAATGGCCCTCGGACCTGGGAACCTTCCGATTCGATGCGAACGTATGCCGCCAGAAGTTAAAGTGGCCACACCGGGCGGCGACTCAGCCGCTGCAGACCCGAATGCAATGGCGAACTTGGGAACACGACTGGACCGTGCGGCGCGACGCGCCAGCCCGACGCGGAGCCGGAGAAGCGCTCCGCCGGCCGGGGCGCGAGCACCTGCCCATGCGGGTGCGCGACGTGCGTGGAGGCTCACGATCGCCGCGTGGGCGATCGGCGCGGTGGTCACGGCGCTCCTGCTCTGGAGCCCGTATGTCCTCTTCGGCCGCCGTGACCCATCGCTCCATCTGGTCCTCGACTCTGTCGACGCGTGCGTGGCGCTGCTGGTGGCGTACCTGGTGCACGGCCACTTTCTTCGTCGTCGGCTGCTGCAAGACCTGCTCCTGGCTCAGGGGCTCGTGTTGCTCGCGGTCGCGGGGCTCGGTTCGACGTACACGGTCGCGGTCCTGGGTGGCGGCTCGGCGGGCACGGTGGAGGTGTGGGCGCCGCTTGCGATCCGCCTCGCGGGTGCGGTGCTGATCCTGGGCGCGGCGATCGTCTCCGGACGGGTGGCGCGGCGATACACGACCATCTGGCTCACGCTCGCCGCACCGGCGGTCGGGGCTGCTCTGATCGTCGCAATCCTCTGGTTCATGCGGTCCGGCTTGCCGGTGGCTCTGGACCCCGGTTATGTGCCCGGTTCCGCCGAGCACGCGATCCTCACGGGACACCCGCTGCTGCTCGCCGGGCAGGCGCTCGGCGCGGTGTGCTTCGTGGTCGCCTCCGTGTCGTTCACGATCAAGGCGACCCGACGCCACGATGAGCTGCTGCGATGGCTGGGGCCGGCGTGCGCTCTCGCCGCCTTCGCGCGGCTCAACTATGTGATGTTCCCCTCCGTCTACAGCGACTGGCTGTACACCGGTGACCTGTTGCGCACCGGGTTCTATCTGGTCCTCATGGTGGGTGCGGTCCGCGAGATCGGACGGTACTGGGCCGAGCAGTCGAAGGTCGCCGTGCTGGAGGACCGCCGCCGGCTGGCGCGCGAGCTGCACGACGGCGTGATGCAGGAACTGGCGTTCATCCGCGCCGAGGCTCGCGGGCTCGGGCGCGGTGCCGCTCCGGATCGCATCGTCGCCGCATCGGATCGCGCGCTGGACGAGGCGCGGGCAGCTGTGGAAGCGCTCGGGAGGTCCGGGGACGACCCCCTCGGTCTGGTGCTGCACCGGACAGCCGGGGAGCTCGCGGAGCGGCACGGTGTGATGTTGGAGGTCGATGTCGACCACTCCGTCGACGCGGGCACTGAGCAGAAGCACGCGCTGATGCGGATCACGCGCGAAGCGGTGTCGAACGCGATCCGGCATGGCGGCGCGAGCCGCGTCCTGGTGCGACTTGGCCGTGTGGAGGATGCCCGGCGTCTCGTCGTCGAAGATGACGGCTGCGGGTTCGATGTCAGCTCGGCGAGGAGCGGGGAATCGGGGTACGGTCTGACCAGCATGGACGACCGCGCACGCGGTCTGCCGGGCTCGTTCGAGATCGACGCCACCCCCGGGAGAGGAAGCAAGGTGACGGTCACATGGTGAACGACGACCGCATCCGGGTCGTGCTCGCTGACGACCACACGCCGATCCGGGAGCGCGTGCGTTCAGCACTCGAGGCGGGCGGCTGCGACGTCTGCGGCGAAGGGGCGAGTGCCGAGGAGGCGGTGCGGCTTGCGATCGCGCACCGCCCCGATGTGGCCCTGCTCGACATCCACATGCCGGGCAGCGGCATCTCGGCTGCACAGCGCATCAGCCGCGAGCTGCCGTCCACGGCGATCGTCATGCTCACGCAGTCACGCGACGACGACGACCTGTTCGATTCGCTTCGGGCGGGCGCTTCCGGCTATCTCCTGAAGGACACCGATCCGGACACCCTTCCGTCGGCGCTGCGCGCCGTGCTTGCCGGAGAGGCTGCCATGCCCGCGAGCCTGATGATGCGGGTGCTGGACGAGTTCCGGGGACCCGGCCGGCGCAGGTTCACCCGGAAATCGTCCGCCGCCTCGAAGCTCAGCTCCCGAGAGTGGGAGGTGATGGAGATGCTCAGTTCCGGCCGGTCGACCGAGGAGGTCGCGTCACGGCTGTTCGTGTCGTCCACCACGGTGCGGGTCCACGTGTCCGCTGTGCTGCGGAAGCTGCAGGTCAAAGATCGTGAGAGCGCCTTCCGGCTGCTTCGCGGTGAGTGACCGCATCCCTTCGGCGGCGAGCGCCGCGAGCGACGTCGCCAGGGCGCCGGCCGCGTGGAGGGTGTACTCGCTGGATCCGATGAAGAGGTAGGGACCGTCTTCTACCCGGCTCGCCGGGTCGACCGACATGCGGAGGCGTGCAGACACGCCCTCCGTCAGGACGAGCGGTTCGCTCTCGTGGATCCAGTCCTCCTCTCCGGCGAATGCGCCGTGCGGCGCGGCGCACCAGCGCGGGCATGCCGGAGCGACGCGTGAGGTCGGGACTGCGTCGGTGTCGTTCACGTGAATCCCTTCCGGTGGCTGAGAGTGTTCGGGAGCGGGAAAGGCCCCGGACCGAAGGGTCCGAGGCCTTTCTCTGCGTCAGCCGTCGGTCACTTCAGTTTGAAGCTCGCGACCAGCGAGGTGCCGTCCTGAAGCGTCATGTTGACGAGGTAGCACACGCCTGCCGACTTCGGGGTCTGCCAGTTCTGGATGAACTGGCCGGCAACCGCGTCGTACCGCAGCTCCGTCTTGCCGGTCGAGACGACCTCGATCTCGTCCACCACAGCGCCCGACGAGCAGGTGAACTGCTTCTGGGTGAAGCTCTTCACCACGGCGGTGCTGGTGAACTCCGTGGCGCCGAACACCTCGAACTTCAGCGGAACGGTGCTGCCGCCCTTGACGGTGTTGACCACGCCGCCCATGTCGACGGGGGAGTAGAACCCGGTGGCCTTCCAGGGCGTCACGGTGTAGCTGACCGTCTTGGTGCTCGTGAGCCCCGCGACATCCGTCGCCGTCGCGACCGCCGTGTGGCTGCCGACGGTGGTGGCGCCGAAGCCGGTCACCACGCAGCTCGCAATGCCGGAGCCCGCGTCGGTCGCCGTGCAGGACGCGACGCCGGAGCCGCTGCCGAACATGTAGCTCGACACCCCCGAGACCACGATGCCGCCCGGTGCCGTCTTGTCGATGTGGATGTTGCTCACGGTGCCGGTCGTGGTGTTGCCCGCCACATCCGTAGCGGTACCGCTCACCGACTGACCCGCACCCTCGCCGAGGGTCTCGTCACCGGTGCAGGTGGCGATGCCGGATCCGGTGTCGGCGCAGGCGAATGAGACCTTCACGTCGCTGGTGTACCAGCCGTTCGCGCCGTCGGCCGCTGCCGGGTCCAGCTTGCCCACGATGGTCGGCTTGACGCTGTCGACGTTGATGCCGCTGACGGTGTCGGTCGCGGTGTTGCCGGCCAGGTCGGTCGCGGTGCCGGTGACCGATTGGTTCGCGCCGTCGCCGAGGGTCGTGTCGCCGGTGCAGCTGTCGATGCCGGATCCGGTGTCGGCGCAGGTGAACTTCACGTCGACGCTGGAGTTGTACCAGCCGTTCGCGCCGGTGGGTGCGCCCGGGTCGGTCGCGCCGTCGATGGTCGGCTTGAGGCTGTCGACGTTGATCCCGCTCACGGTGTCGGTCGAGGTGTTGCCCGCGAAGTCCTTCGCCGTGCCGGTCACGGACTGGTTCGCGCCGTTGCCGAGGGTCGTGTCGCCGGTGCAGCTGTCGATGCCGGATCCGGTGTCGGCGCAGGTGAACTTCACGTCGACGCTGGAGTTGTACCAGCCGTTCAAGCCGGTGGGTGCGCCCGGGTCGGTCTTGCCCTCGATGGTCGGCTTGCCGGTGTCGACGATCGTGTAGGTCACGGAGGCGGTGTCTGCCTTCAGGCCTCCCTGGTCCGTGTAGTCACACGTCGCGGTCTGCTGGCCGAGACCGTGCACGAGGCTGCCGCTCAGCACCGCCGGCGCCGTGTCGTTGCTGTCCTCCGCGTCGGTGATCTCGCAGATCGCCGGGGGGACCTCGCCGATCTCGTACTTGCTGCCGGCCGTGACGCCGGTCACCCCGACGCTCGGCTTGGTGTTGGCCGCGACGACGGTGTAGGTCACCGTCTTCCTGTCCGCCGCGAGGCCACCCTTGTCGGTGTAGTCGCAGGTGACCGTGTGCGAGCCGAGCCCGTTCGCCGGCGGGTTGCTGACCTGCATGGTCGCCGGACCGGTGCCGTCCTCGGTGTCGGTGAACGTACAGCCGGGGGTCGGCACCGCATTGCTCTTGTACTCGGTGCCTGCGGTGACGCCGGTGATCGATACGGTCGGCTTCGTGTTGGGCTTGACGATGGTGATCGGGATGCTCACCTCGTTGAGGAACTCGCCCGCCGGCTTCTGGACGACGAGTGCCGTCACGTTCCCGCTCTCAGCGGTCGCGGACGCCGTGAACTTCACCGGGTACTGGGTGTCGCACGCGGTGATGGTGAGTCGTGCGGGATCTGCGGTGACGCCCGCCGGGGGCTTGATGTCGAGGATCAGGGCGTCGACTTTGCCCGCGAGGTTGCACTGATTCACCGAGTCGCCGTCGTCCTTGGTGTTCTGATTCAGCACCTTGATCGCAGCAGTCCCGGCGGTCGTCGAGCCTGCCACGAGGGAGAGGCCGATTCCGTTGTCGGCGATGGTGTCTTGGATGTAGTCGGCATGGGCGACCCCGCCGAGCGCGAGGACGGACGCGGTGGTCAAGGCGAGGATGGAGGAGCCAATCCCCATCCGCCGGGTGGTTCGGGTCATTTCGTCGGCTTTCACGCTAGGTCTTCGGCCTCAGGGCGGGCCGCTCGGGATCGACCGTATGTGACCCCCGAATGGGGGACCAGGCCTCCTGCGTTCAATTGCCTAAACGTTCGCCACGCCGGCGTTTGAATCCCTAAACGTTTCTCTGCGACAGCACCCTGTGCTCACCATTGAGGGGCGCTGAGTTCTCTTGCAGAACTCGACGCTGTCGGGATAGGAAAAGGCCTGACGCGCGACGACGCGGGAAAGAGGTGCGGTGTGGAGTCCTGGCCGAGCGGCATCAGCGCGATCACCCTGTTCGTCGAGGACCTGGAAGCCGCCAAACGGTTCTACGGCGAGGTATTCGGCCTGACGGTCGCCTTCGAGGATGACGACTCCGCCGTCTTCGATTTCGGCAACTCGATCGTGAACTTGTTGCGCACGGAGGCTGCCGGCCAGCTGATCGCGCCGGCGCCGGTCGCCAGCGCCGCGCACGGATCCCGCGTGCAGCTCACCGTCGAGGTGGAGGACGTCGACGCCCTCTGTGCCGAGCTGGTCGGCCGGGGTGTCGAACTGCTGAACGGCCCGATGGACCGTCCGTGGGGCATCCGGACGGCGAGCTTCCGCGACCCCGCCGGGCACATCTGGGAGATCGCGAAGTAGCGGACCGCGCGTGCGTGATCGCTCGGGTGCGGGAGACTGGCCCAATGGCAATTTCCTCCGACCCACGGGTCGCCGTCTACATCGACTTCGACAACATCGTCATCTCGAGATATGACCAGGTTCATGGCCGGAACGCCTGGCGGAGCGACAACGCACGCCTCGAACGGCCGACCGACGCGGGTGCGGTCGCGGCGAAGCTGCGCGAGGCCATCGTGGATGTCGGTGCCGTGCTCGACTATGCGTCGTCGTTCGGCACAGTGGCGGTCACCCGCGCGTACGCGGACTGGTCCGTGCCGGCGAACGCGAGCTACCGGACGCAGCTGGTGGACCGCGCCGTGGATCTCACCCAGTTGTTCCCCACCACGAAGGCGTTGAAGAACGGTGCCGACATCCGGCTCTCCGTCGATGTGCTGGAGGACCTCTTCCGGCTCCCGGACCTCACCCACGTCGTGATCGTCGCCGGAGACTCTGACTACATCGCGCTGGCCCAGCGCTGCAAACGACTGGGCCGGTTCGTGGTCGGAATCGGGGTGGCCGGTGGAACCAGCCCCGCGCTGATCGCCGCCTGCGACGAGTTCGAGCTGTACGACGCCATCCCGAAGAGCGCCGAAGACGAGCCGGAGACCGCAGCGGCAGCGGATGTGTCCGCCGACCTCACGGAAGAGACCGCCGCAGGCGCGCGGTCGGAGCTGAGCGATCTGGCTGCCACCCGGCTGCTCGTCCGCGCGCTCGAGCTCGGACAGACGAAGGGCGACGACGAGTGGGTGAACGCCTCCGCCGTGAAGTCGCAGATGCGGCGGATCAACCCCTCGTTCAACGAGAAGCTGCTCGGCTTCTCGTCGTTCTCGGACTTCGTCCGCTCCCGCAACGATGTAGCGGAGGTGCAGATCGATGGGCTGCTGCGCCATATCCGGCTGCGGCCGGCGGAGCAGCCGCCGAAGGACGAGACACCCACCACCCGCCGAGGCTCCGGCAGGCGTGCCGCGCGTTCGGCATCGGGCCCCAGCGCCTGATCAGGAGGCCGGATCGCTCAGGGCACCCTCGTGCCGGTCGCGGGCGGCTCGGGGCCCGGCTCTTCCGTCCGCCCAGGAAGAACCCGACCCAGGGATAACCGGCCCAACCGGGGAACGTACCTCGGCGCGGTCGCGGCGTAGCTCGAATACTCAACCGGGAACCGGCTGCTCAGCACTCGTTCCTCGGCGAGCACCTCGCGATGCACGCGCCCGCTCGCCGCAAGCAGCGTCACCAGCACCCAGCCCGAACCAGCGGCGACGCCGAAGCCGGCGTGCAGGAGCGCCCATCCGACATACATCGGATTCCGGCTGCGCGCGTAGACGCCGGTGACCACCAGCCGGTCGGCGTCGGCGAGCTCGACGTCCTTGGCCGATGCAACGGCGGCGGCGGCCACGCCGGTTCCGATGCAGATGAGTGCCGCTCCGGCGACGCGGCGCGCGGCCGGCACTCCTGGCACCCGCAGTGGGAGGAGCCGCTGGAGCATGGCGCCGAGCGCGATGGCGAGCAGGTTCGCCTCCGGAAGGGGGATGTTCCGGACCAGAGTGCGGGTGCCTGTGCTCATTTCGAGCTCCCCGGGTGAGCGGTTCGGGAAGGAACGATGCGAAGGAGAGGGGATGACGGGAATCGAACCCGCACCATCAGTTTGGAAGACTGAGGCTCTACCATTGAGCTACATCCCCGAGCGTGCGCTCCCCGTTACTGTACCGGAGTTTCGCAGGCGCCCGGGAGCAGCGGAACCGCTCTGAGCGACTCTCACGCTGTCGGCGGGTGCGGGTAGCGTCGATCGCATGGACATCGTTCTCATTCCCGGATTCTGGCTTGACGCGTCGTCGTGGGATCCGGTCGTCCCGGTGCTCGAGGCGCGCGGCCATCGCGTCCGCGCGCTGACCCTTCCGGGCAAGGAGACGAAGGAAGCCGACCGGGCCGGCATCGGCCTGCGCGACCACATCGACGCGGTCGTCGCGGTGCTCGACGACCTGCCGGAGCGAGCGGTGCTGGTCGGGCACAGCGGGGGAGGGGCGATCGCACACGGTGCGCTCGACGCGCGTCCGGACAAGGTACGGCGCGTCGTCTACGTCGATGCTGGACCGCTCGGCGACGGCGGTGTGATCAACGACGAGCTGCCGCTCGTCGGTGACGAGATTCCGCTGCCCGACTGGGAGGTGTTCGAGGAGGAGGACCTGCGGGACCTCACCGACGAGCTGCGCGAACGGTTCCGTGCCATCGCCATCCCGGAGCCCAAGGGCGTTGCCTACGATGAGCAGCGCCTGAGCGACCCGCGACGTTACGAGGTGCCCATCACGGTCATCTGCTGCGAGTTCCCGTCGGAGATGCTGCGGGAGTTCATGGCCGCCGACCACCCGTTCACCGCGGAGTTGAAGGCCGTGAAGGAGAAGGAGTTCGTCGATCTGCCGACCGGCCACTGGCCGCAGCTCACCCGGCCGGCGGAGCTCGCGGAAGTGCTCGCGGAGGTCGTCGAGCACTGAGTGCCCGGCGCCGTGCCGAGCCGGCGCCAAGTGCGCGTGATCGCGATTCTCTCGATTGCGTGCGCAAGTGCGCGATCATCGGACGAGAGCGCGATCATCGACGTATCGACGGCCGTCGGACCTGCACAGAGTCGCCTTCGAGGAGTCGGCTAGACTTGCCGAGGCCAATTTTCGGCAGGACCCCCCGGTTCGCCGTCGATCTGGACGAAACATGACCGGGGCGTAGCTCAGCTTGGCTAGAGCGCCCGCTTTGGGAGCGGGAGGCCGCAGGTTCGAATCCTGTCGCCCCGACGGCATTCCGGAACATCGATACAGGAGATACATCAACGTGAAGACCACGGTTGAGAAGCTGAACCCGACGCGCGTCAAGCTCACCATCGCGGTGACCCCCGAGGAGCTGAAGCCCAGCATCGATCACGCGTACAAGCACATCGCCGAACAGGTCAACATCCCCGGCTTCCGCAAGGGCAAGGTGCCGCCGCCCATCATCGACCAGCGCGTCGGCCGCGCCGAGGTGCTCACGCACGCGGTGAGTGAGAGCCTCGACCGCCTGTTCCGGCAGGCCGTGGAAGAGGAGAAGGTGCGCCCGCTCGGCCGTCCGGAGGCCGACATCACCGAGTGGCCGAACGCGAAGGACTTCTCCGGCGACCTCATCGTCGCCGTCGAGGTCGACGTGCGTCCGGAGTTCCAGGTGCCCGACTACGAGGGCGTGGAGGTGCAGGTTGATGCCGCCGAGGTCTCCGACGCCGACATCGAGGAGGAGCTGAACAACCTCCGCACCCGCTTCGGCACGCTCGTCACCGTCGACCGCCCCGCGAAGACCGGTGACTTCACCCAGCTCGACCTGGTCGCGACCATCAACGGCGAAGAGGTCGACACCGCCTCCAGCATCAGCTACGAGCTCGGCTCCGGCCAGCTCATCGAGGGGATCGACGAGGCCATCGAGTCGCTCACGGCCGGCGAGTCGACCACCTTCGAGTCGAAGCTGCTCGGCGGCGACCACGAGGGCGAGACGGCGCAGATCGCGGTGACCGTCACCGCCGTCAAGGAGCGCGAGCTGCCCGAGGCGGACGACGACTTCGCGCAGATCGCCAGCCAGTTCGACACCATCGACGAGCTGAAGGCCGACCTTCGCGAGCAGCTCGCCAAGTCCAAGACCTTCGGTCAGGGATCCGAGGCGCGCGACAAGCTCGTCGACACGCTGCTCGAGAAGGTCGACATCCCGGTCCCGGCCAAGCTCGTCGAGGCCGAGGTGCACCGCCACCTCGAGAACGAGAACCGGCTCGAGGACGACACGCACCGTGCCGAGGTGACCGAGTCCAGCGAGCAGGCGTTCCGCCGGCAGCTGCTGCTGGACGCGATCGTCGAGAAGGAGCAGGTCAAGGTCGGCCAGGACGAGCTCACCCAGTACCTCGTGCAGGGCGCCTCGCAGTACGGCATGGAGCCGGGCGAGTTCATCAAGGTGCTCGACCAGAATGGGCAGATCCCCGGCATGATCGGCGAGGTCGCGCGCTCCAAGGCGCTCGCGGTCGCGCTCGGCAAGGTCAAGGTCGTCGACAGCAATGGCAACCCGGTGGACCTCAGCGAGTTCACCGCTGCGGCTGCGGCGCCGGTCGAGAACCCGGTCGAGCTCCCCGAGGAGGACCCCACGGGCGCGGCCTACGACGACCACGACCACGAGGGCCACACCCACTAGTCCGGCACAGGCGCTGATCAGGCGCCGTTCGCCTAGCCTGAACGGGTGCGACGCTCCGCGAACCCGGCCGTGCTCTTCACCGCGGCGACGGTGAGCTACGCGGCGAACTGCCTGCTCGGCGTGAGTGTCGCCACTCGCCTGATCGACACGTCACGGGTGCGCTGGGTGCACCACGGCATGTACATCGCCACCAGCGCGCTCGCGGCCGCCGCGGGAAGCTCGCTGGTGTGGAGCCGGAGCAAGGCCGGATGGGTCCTGCTCCCGGCCGCGGTGCCGCTCGCCGTGATCCCGTATGCGGGCACCCGCGGCCGACGGCATCCGGCGGTGGCGCTCTCAGCGGCGCCGTTCTTTCTGGCGAGTCTGATCACGGCCTGGAGGCGGTAGATGGAGTTCCTGGATGTGGTGCGTCGCCGCAAGACGACGAACGGCCCGTTCCTGCCCGACCCGGTGTCTGAGGAGCATCAGCGGCTGCTGATGGAGGTCGCGGGCCGGGCGCCGTCGCAGCTCAACAGCCAGCCGTGGCGCTTCACGATCGTCGAGGAGCGCGAGACGATCGAGGAGATCGCCGGCATCAGCGGAGCGAGCATGACGAAGGCGATGTCGAACGGCACCTTCTTCGAGCGCTACAAGAACTACTTCCGCTTCAGCGAGGAGGAGATGGAGCGCCTCCGCAGCGGCATGCTCTTCGACAAGCTCCCGCCGGCACTGCGGCCGTTCACGAAGCGGGTGTTCACCAAGAGCGGGCAGACCCTGATGAACGCGCTGCGTGTTCCGCAGACCCTCGGTGAGGAGAACCGGAAGCTGGTCGCCGGGTCGCCGATGCTGTTGGCCGTGGCCCTCGACCGCGGTGAATACCGGCCGGGGGAGCTGTCGTCGTTCTACTCCCTGTTCAGCATGGGCGCCGCGATGGAGAATGTCTGGCTCACCACCGTCGAGGTCGGGATGGGAATCCAATTCGTGTCGTTCCCGATGGAGGTGCCGGGGCAGTGGGAGAAGATCGTGCGGCTGCTCAAGGTGCCCGACGAGCTGGAGCTGATGGCGGTCTACCGGCTCGGCTACCTGCCGCACGACCAGCGACGTCCCGCGATCGACTGGTCGAGCCACCAGCGGAAGCTTCCGTCGCAGTACGTGTTCCGCGGCACCTTCGAGACGCCGCAGCAGGGCTGGGACGCGGCGGCCGCACGCGGCGCCGGGACTCAGCCGGACCGTTAGTCTTCGCCCGGCGGGACCGATTCGTCGTCCCCGACCGGGTGCGGCGTCGGGAAGGTGAGCTGCCGGATCCGTGACCGCATGTAGTCCTCCGCTTCGGAGTTCTCGGGCTCGGGAAGCAGGCTGTTGGTCTTGACGACGACGATCTGGGACGCAGGGCCGAGGAGGAACGCGGTCTCGACCTCGCCCTCGTCGTTGAGCGCCCGGAAGTGCAGCGGCTCAGAGGTGTTGTTCCGGGCCAGGGAGGCGGCGTACTCCAGGATCAGCATCCCGAACTCCTCGCCGACGATGACCGATTCGTCGACGTACGTCACTCGCCTCATGCCGATATTGTGCGCGGCTGCCCGTCGCCGTCGTCTACGGAGGCCGGTGATCTCTCAGCCTTGTGCGAGTGAGCCGGGGTGGGAGCGAGCGCCCCCGACATGATGCGGATCCCGCCGTTGCTGGCGGCGGCGACGGAGAGCTCCTCGAGCAGCTCCCGGTCCAGGTGGGCCTCAAGCGAGCCGCTGAAGCGGTAGTGCAGATCCGTGCTCGGGTTGATCCACACGGTGCTCCGCCCGTCGCCCGGCGTGGCGTCGTCGTGCCAGCTGAGCGTCAGCCCCTCACCTCTGCGGAGCTTGCTGGTGATGACGAGCTCCAGGTGCCGCAGCAGCACATCCTCGATCCGGATGGCGATCGGCTGAGCGCCGTAGAACAGTGTGCCCATCTCCGAACCTCCGTCTCCGGACTCTGGCGTCAGAGTACCCAATGCCGGGGCCACCCGGCAGGGCTGCGTGCAGAATCGCGGAACACCGCGACCGGTCGCGGTCCCGCGCCGCACCGCCTCTCTGCCGAGGGCGAACAGCGCGGTTCGTTCTCGGCGGCTCGGATAGATTCGAAAGCACCACAAGCGAAGAGGAGCTAGGCAATGGCAGAACCGGCACTGGTAGCCAGTGTGTTCGACCGACTTCTGAAGGACCGGATCATCTGGCTCGGTTCCGAGGTTCGCGACGACAACGCCAACGAGATCTCGGCGAAGCTCCTGCTCCTCGCGGCAGAGGATTCGAACAAGGACATCTACCTCTACATCAACTCGCCCGGCGGCTCGATCACCGCAGGCATGGCGATCTACGACACCATGCAGTTCGTGCCGAACGACATCGTCACCGTCGGTATCGGCATGGCAGCCTCCATGGGGCAGCTGCTGCTCACCGCCGGCACGAAGGGCAAGCGCTACATCACCCCGAACGCCCGGGTGCTGCTGCACCAGCCGCACGGCGGATTCGGCGGCACCAGCTCCGACATCCAGACGCAGGCGCAGTTGATCCTCGACATGAAGAAGCGGCTCGCCGAGATCACCGCGGCGCAGACCGGGAAGAGCGTCGAGCAGATCAACAAGGACGGCGACCGCGACCGCTGGTTCAACGCGCAGGAGGCGCTGGAGTACGGCTTCGTGGACCACATCCGCGAATCGGCGACCGACGTCGCCGGCGGCGGCGGAACGAACGACAAGTAGCCATCGGAACGACGACAAGGAATCGATTCATGAACATCCCAACTTTCGGTGGCACCGCGTCGAACATGCCGTCCGGCACCGCCGGCGACATGCCCAGCAGCCGGTACATCCTGCCCTCCTTCGAGGAGCGCACCGCCTACGGCTACAAGCGCCAGGACCCCTACGCGAAGCTCTTCGAGGACCGCATCATCTTCCTCGGCGTTCAGGTCGACGACGCATCCGCGGATGACGTCATGGCGCAGCTGCTGGTGCTGGAGAGCCAGGACCCCGACCGCGACATCGTGATGTACATCAACTCGCCCGGTGGCTCGTTCACCGCGATGACTGCGATCTACGACACGATGCAGTACATCCGTCCGCAGATCCAGACCGTCTGCCTCGGGCAGGCGGCGTCCGCCGCGGCGGTTCTGCTCGCGGGCGGCACGCCCGGCAAACGCCTGGCGCTGCCGAACGCGCGGATCCTGATCCACCAGCCCGCGACCGGTGATGCTGGGCGCGGCCAGGCGTCGGACATCGAGATCCAGGCCCGCGAGGTGCTGCGCATGCGCACCTGGCTCGAGGAGACCCTGGCGGGGCACTCGAACCGCACGCAGGAGCAGGTGAACGAGGACATCGAGCGCGACAAGATCCTGAGCGCGGATGAGGCGCTGGCCTACGGCCTCATCGACCAGGTGCTGACGAGCCGGAAGAACCTCCCGGCGCTCGTCAAGTAGCGCGTCGGCAACCGGTGAGGGGCACCGCGCGGACCGCGCGGTGCCCCGCAGAACGAGGAGGGGCACCGCGCGGACCGCGCGGTGCCCCTCCTCGTTCTGCGGGCCGGTCAGCGCTTGGGTGCTGATCGCCGTCGCGTGAACAGCAGCAGCGTGCCGAACAGCACGACGGCGACGGCCACCACCGTCCCGAGCACCCAGAGCAGGTCCGTGCCGCTCACCGCGCCGGCATCGCTCGGCGGATCGGTGGGCTCGGTCGGAGCGGCCGCCCCGCCCGTCGCCCCGGCCTCGCCGCAGCTGGGCGGCGCGTCCGCAGCAGGTGCGGGAACGAAGTCCGGCGCCGGTTCCCAGGCGAACGCGAACTCGCCACTGACCGTGTGCCCGTCGCCCGAGACGACTTGCCAGCCGATGGTGTACTCGCCCGCTTCGCCGAGCTGGGCGGGGGTGGAGAGCGTCGCTCCCTCGACGGTGAGGCACCCGTCCCCGTAATATCCGCCGTTCGCGTCGCGGACCTGCAGCGCGAACCCGGCCGCCTCGCCACTCACGTCGAGGAGCGGCTCGTTCGTCGTCACCGTGAACTCCTCCGGAACCTCCGTGAGAGTGGACGCCTCGTCGGGGGTGGAGTCGACGAGGTAATTGTGAGCGAAAGCCGGGGCCGGCGCCGCGAGGGTGAGCGCGAGCCCGATCGCGACCCCACTCAGAGCGGTACGCACTCCGGCAGGAGAACGACGCACGATCAGTCCGACGCCGGCCGGCGACGCGCGGTGATGCCGAACGCGATGCCGATCGCACCGGCCACGAGACCCGCGATCCCGAGCACGCGCGCCAGCACGTCGGGGGAGGAGGCGGGCGCGGTGTCGCTCGCTGCCGCAGGCGTCTCGGTGCCCGCGGTGTCGGCGTCGGTTCCGTCCGTCGCGTCCCCATGGTGGCCCGCTGGCGCCTCGGCGTTCACGTACAGCACCGGGGCCGGGTGCTCGGCGTCCTCACCCGTCTCGCTCCAGCTGACGACCGACCCGTCGCTGTAGTGCTGATCTGCCTTGAGCACGAGCGAGTCGATGTCCGGAACCGGTCCGAGCGAGACGGTGAACTCCTGGAACTCGCCGTCCCCGATCTCGAAACCGGGCTCCGCGGTCCACGAGATCGACGTGACCGCCTCCGCGATCTCGGTTCCGCCGGCTTCCACCGCCGGGTCGAACTGCTCCCGCTCGGTCTCCGTGGTCCAGCCCGGCATCGGCACGTACCGGACGCTGCCGATCGGAGTGTCGGACGGCAGCCTCAGGTCGAGCCGCACGGTTGATTCCGTCTCGGATTCGTTCGGTACGCGGACGGTGAGGGTGGTGTAGCCGCCCGGCTCGGCGCTGTCCGGCGTGATGGTGACGTGGGCCGCCGCAGCGAGCGGCGTGGCGACGGCGAGCAGCAGGCCGGCGCCGAGTGAGGCGAAGAGCGTGGTGGGTGTTCTCATGACAGTCCTTCGAAGATTCGGCCGCGGTGGCGGCGGGATGTGCGTGCGCTCGTGCGCCGCCCCGCCGGAGGCGGTCAGGCGGCGCGAAGGAGCGCCGGGGGTCCGCGGTAGCGGAGGGTTCCGAGGACGGCGGTGGAACGCAGCTCTTCGACGGAGAAGCGGATGCTGACGCGGCGGGGCCCGGGAAGCGGAAGGAGGACCGGTTCGCGGGGAAGCAGGCGCAGGGTCGACACGGCCAGTCGGGTCAGTGCCTGCAGCGCGCGTTCACTGTGGGAGAGCAGGCAGGCGCTGAGGATGCCCGCGAGAGCGTGGGCGAGCAGCATGCCGTACCCGGTGTGCCCCGAATCGGAGTGCGCGACGCCCTGTGCGACGATCGCGTGCCCGGCGTGGCCGGCGTGCCCGGCGTGCCCATCAGCGGTCAGCACGACGCTCGCGGTGTCCCCGAACACGGTGAACACGGTGTGGAAGGTCAGCTGCCCGGCGGACACCGTTGCGGCGAGCCTTGGAACGGACGGGGTGCGTCCGACGAGTGCTGTGCTCACAAGGCCCGAGAGCAGCACGGCCAGCAGCACGACCGCCGGCGCCGGGAAGCCGCCGCCCGCCGACGCATGGAGCGCGGCGCTCAGCACCCCCGCGAGGAGCGCGACGCCCCACCCGCGGGCAGTGCGTGCCCACCGTGCTGTCATGTCGGCTCCACTTCTCGGTCACAGGGCATTCGTCACGGGTGCCCTGAACCGTTTGCCACTTTACTTCGGCGATATGACGGCACGCCGCGCGCGTATTACCGCCATGACCTTGGACTCGGCCGGGAAGAGGTTAGGCTCGATACACGCGGCACTCGATGAGAGGGAGGCACCGGGGATGGCTCGAATTGGGGAGAGCGCCGACCTGCTCAAGTGTTCATTCTGCGGAAAGAGCCAGAAGCAGGTTCAGCAGCTGATTGCGGGCCCGGGGGTCTACATCTGCGACGAGTGCGTGGAGCTCTGCAACGAGATCATCGAGGAGCGGCTCGCAGAGTCGAACGAGGAGACCTCGAGCGAGTTCGACCTGCCGAAGCCCAAGGAGATCTATTCCTTCCTCGAGGAGTACGTCATCGGGCAGGAGCAGGCGAAGCGCGCGCTCTCGGTGGCGGTCTACAACCACTACAAGCGGGTGCGGGCGAGATCGACGCTCACCGCGGCGGACGCTGTCATCGACGACATCGAGATCGCCAAGAGCAACATCCTCCTCATCGGCCCCACCGGCTGCGGCAAGACCTACCTCGCACAGACCCTCGCGAAGCGGCTGAACGTGCCCTTCGCCGTCGCCGACGCCACCGCCCTGACCGAGGCGGGCTACGTCGGTGAGGATGTCGAGAACATCCTCCTCAAGCTCATCCAGGCCGCCGACTACGACGTCAAGCGGGCCGAGACCGGCATCATCTACATCGACGAGGTCGACAAGATCGCCCGCAAGGCGGAGAACCCCTCGATCACCCGCGACGTCTCGGGTGAGGGCGTGCAGCAGGCGTTGCTGAAGATCCTGGAAGGCACCGTCGCCTCCGTTCCGCCGCAGGGCGGCAGGAAGCACCCGCACCAGGAGTTCATCCAGATCGACACGACGAACGTGCTGTTCATCGTGGCGGGGGCCTTCGCCGGGCTGGAGGACATCATCTCCCAGCGCGCGGGCAAGCGCGGGATCGGTTTCGGCGCACCGCTGCACAGCAAGGGCGACGACCTGAACCTCTTCAGCGAGGTGCTGCCGGAAGATCTGCACAAGTTCGGGCTCATCCCGGAGTTCATCGGCCGTCTGCCCGTCGTCACGACCGTGACGCCGCTCGACCAGTCGGCGCTCATGGAGATCCTGACCGTGCCGCGGAACGCACTCGTGCGGCAGTACCAGCGCATGTTCGAGATCGACGGCGTCGAGCTCGAGTTCGAGCGCGGCGCGCTGGAGGCGATCGCCGACCTGGCGGTGCTGCGGCAGACCGGAGCGCGCGGCCTCCGCGCGATCCTCGAAGAGGTGCTCGGTCCGATCATGTTCGAGGTGCCCTCCAGCGACGAGGTGGCCCGGGTCATCGTCACTCGCGAGGCGGTGCTCGAGAACGCCGCGCCGACCATCGTGCCCCACAAGGCCGTCCCGCGCGAGAAGTCGGCGTAGCCGGGCTCGGTCCCTGAGTCCGCCGAAGGGGCGAGACGCCGGCTAGAACCCGCCGAAGTCGCCTCCGCCGAAGTCCCCGCCGCCGAAGCCGCCCCAGTCGCTTCCGCCGTCGCCACCGGCGACGTCGGCCGACCCTGCGTCAGTACCGGCCCCTGGGTCGCCACCCTCGGCGCCGGAGTCCGCGCCGGCGTCGGCGGACCCCTCATCCCCGTAACCGCCGAACATGGCGCCCACCAGCGCGGACGCGACCACGTAGCCGGCGACCGTGCCCAGCAGTGATGCGCCGAGCATGCTCCCGAAGCCGGGACCTCCGCGACCGCCCATGCTCCCGAATGAGTTCTCGAGCGTGCCGGGGCGACGGAGCTCCGACCGGGTCGCCGCCTGGGCGAGGGAACGGGGGTCGTCGCCGCGGGGCTGCTCGCCGGCCGGCGCGTTCGCGCTCAGCTGCTGGAAGACCATGCGGCGCTGCTCCGGTGTCAGCTTGCCGAAGGCCTCCTCGTGCACCTGCTCGATGGTCTCCGGGGGCGCGGTGCGCAGCAGGTACCGGTACCGCTCCACGGCGATCTCGTCCTCACTGCGCCGCGCCGACGGTGCGTCGCCGTATCCCTGTGCCGCGTTGTATCCCTGGCCGGGTGGGGGTGCCGGGATGCTGCGGTTCCGCGGCTGCTCCTCCTCACGCCCGAACAGTCGGTCGAAGAGTCCCATGGCGATGCACCTCTCAGCAGGTCGGATGTCAGTGGTGAGCATAGACTCCGCCGCCATGGCACTCCTCTGGGAAGACTGAGTGGCGGCTCGTGACGGCGGCACCGAAGAGAAGGCCAGCGGCGACGGATTGGCCCGCCCCGCCCACGGTCCGGCACGGGAGCCGGCCCCTAGGCTGGGCCCGGTCGAAGGGGGAGAGATGCTGCAGCTGATCGCGGCGGGGGTCGTTGCCGCCGTGACCGGGTTCGCCAGCTCGTTCGCGCTGGTCGTCGCCGGACTCGGCGCGGTCGGGGCCTCACCGGTGCAGGCCGCATCGGGGCTGCTCGCGCTGTGCGTGCTTCAGGGTGTCCTCGCGATGGTGCTGAGCCTGCGGTACCGCATCCCACTGTCGTTCGCGTGGTCCACTCCCGGCGCCGCCCTGCTCCTCGCGTCCGGAGCGACCGGCGACTTCTCCGCCGCTGTGGGGGCGTTCCTGGTCAGTGGCGTGCTGATCGTCCTCACCGGCCTGTGGCCGGCGCTCGGTCGTGCCATCACCGGCATCCCGAGGCCGCTGGCAAGCGCCATGCTCGCCGGCATCCTCTTCCCGATCTGCGTGGCACCGGTGACCGCATCGATCGAGGTGCCCTGGCTGGCGCTGCCGGTGATCGCCGTGTGGGTCCTGCTCCATCGCTTCGCCCCGCGCTGGGCTACCCCTGGCGCGATGGCGGCGACCGCGATCGCCATCGCCGCCAGTGCCGGCACCGCGTGGCTCACGGACCCGGTTCTTACGCCCACCCTGACGCTCACACCGCCGGCCTTCGACCCGGTGGTGCTCGTCAGCCTTGGCGTGCCGCTGTACATCGTCACGATGGCGGGGCAGAACGTGCCAGGGTTCGCGGTGCTCACGACGTTCGGCTACTCGGCTCCGCCGCGCCCGGTGCTCGTCGGAACGGGAGTCGCTTCCGCAATCGGCAGCTTCGCCGGCGCGTTCGTCGTCAACCTCGCGGCGATCACCGCCGCCATCATGGCGGGCCCGGATTCGCATCCGGACCCACGGCGGCGCTGGCTGGCTTCGTTCACGGGTGGCGCGACGTACGTCGTGCTCGGCCTCGGTGCCGGGCTGATGACGGCACTGGTCGCGGCGTCACCGCCGATCCTCATCACCGCGGCGGCCGGGCTGGCGCTGCTCGGTGCCCTCGTCACCGCGATCGTGTCTGCGCTCGAGGACGAGCGGCAGCGCATCGTCGCGATCGCGACGTTCCTCGTGGTGGCATCGAACGTGCAGCTGCTGGGCATCGGCTCGGCGTTCTGGGGGCTCGTCGTCGGTGGGATCCTTCTC
Source organism: Lysobacter korlensis (assembly GCF_042434515.1). Lineage (NCBI taxonomy): Bacteria > Pseudomonadati > Pseudomonadota > Gammaproteobacteria > Lysobacterales > Lysobacteraceae > Lysobacter > Lysobacter korlensis. The sequence goes on along the minus strand of NZ_JBHLTG010000002.1, from coordinate 369,958 downwards.
CTCATGTTCCGCCGCCCGAGGGAGCCGGAGCCGACGGCAGCGGCGACCTGACCCGTCTCAGCCGGTCCAGCCGAGCCGGCGCCGCACCGCGTCGACACCGCGTCGCGGGAAGCCGGGCCAGCCGGGCTCCAGCAGTTCCGTCGTGAGATCGAGCAGGCCCCGCGCGCACTCCTCGACATCGAGCACCAGCAGCCGCTCGATCCGGCTCGCGAGCCCGGGGAACGCCTGCTCCACACGGCGCGTCGGGTCCAGATCGTCGAGTGCGGCGCGACGATCGAGCGGCAGGCGCCCCGCGGCGGCGCGCAGCAGGTGCCCGACGGCCTGCCCGCGGATCACGTCGCTCGCGTTCAGCCGCTCACCACGCCGCGCGCGCCCCACGCCGATGAGCACCTGGGTCAGGACGAGGGCGACGTCACGCTCCGCCGTCTCGCCGGCGGGACGCACGGCGATCGCCGCCATCGCGGCATGGACTTCGGGTGGACCGGTGAGCACGTCATAGGCGTTCGCCTTCCAGCCCGCCAGTCCCGCGACGTCCGTGATGCCGAACTCGAGCACATGCCCGTCGTCGTAGACGACCTTGACCCCGCCATGGTCCTCGACGACGGAGAGCGCGATCCGATCGGAGGCGGGGAGCCAGGAAAGATCGTGCCGGAAGACGTCCTCGAACCCCGGGCGCGTGACGAGCGCGAAGTCGTGGTCCGACCACTCGTCCACCCGCTCGCGCGCCGCCGTCGAACCCATCCCGACGACGGCGACGACCCGGTCGTCGGCGCGGGCCACGCCGACGAGCCGCTCCAGAAAACGCGAGAACCGCCGCTCGAGTCCGCTCACTCCATCTCCGTCCGAAAATTCTCTGTTGACGCCGAATTGATTCTAGGGTTTATTTAGTCCTGAACAAAGGGGTTGGCGATGGTCGGACGACCGATGGATCGAGCGGATGTGAACCGCACCGCGGTGCTCGCTCATCTAGGCGCTCACGGGCCGGCATCGCGCGCCGACCTCGCGCGCGCCCTCCGCGTGTCTCCCGCACTGATGACCCAGCTCATCAAGGACCTCCTGGCAGACGGGCTGCTCGTCGAGCTCTCGCACTCACCGTCGCAGGGCGGACGCCCTGGACGGATGCTCGGCCTCGTCTCCACCGCCGGACGCGCAGTCGGCGTCAAGGTCGCGGACGACCACCTCGCGTTCGTCGAGGTGGGGATCGACGGCAAGGTCGCCCGGGCCGGCAGCGCACCGTTCGATCCATCGGCGCCGACGATCCTCGCCGACCTCAGCTCGTCGCTGCGCGAGTTCATCGAGAACGGATCCGACGCACGTCTCCTCGGCGTCGGCGTCGGCGTGCCCGGGTCGGTCGACCGCCAGGGGAACGGGGTCGTGGACTCCACTCTCCTCGGCTGGCACCAGGTGCCGTTGGGTGAGGCGCTCCGCAGGGAACTCGGGCTCCCGGTGCTGGTCGAGAACAACGTGAACGCGCTGGCGCTCGCCGAGCGCCTGTACGGCCTGGGCAGCCGGCACGACAGCTTCCTCGTCGTCACGATCGGCACTGGTGTGGGAGCCGGGATCGTGGTCGACGGGGTCGTACTCCGGGGAGCAGGCGGCGGAGCGGGCGAGATCGGCCACCTGCCCATGGCGGAGACCGGACCCGACTGCACCTGCGGGAAGTCGGCGTGTCTCGAAGCGTTCGTGGGTGAGGCAGCCCTGCTGCGCACCGCCGTCGACCGCGGCGCAATCCGGCGCGGGGAGGGCGTTGCGCAGCTCTCCGCATCCGCAGAAGCCGGGAACGACGCGGCGACCGAGGTCTTCGCCGAGGCCGGGCGGCTGCTCGGCCGTGCGCTTGCCGGCGTCGTGCAGACGGTCGACCCCGAGATCGTGATCGTCCTCGGTGAGGGAACCGTCGCCTGGGCGCACTGGGCGGCCGGATTCGAGCCGGCGTTCCGCAGGAACCTCATCCCCGGACGGCGCGGCATCGGCGTCGCGGTCGAGGGCTGGCAGGACGAGGGGTGGGCGCAGGGCGCCGCGGCGCTGGTGCTTGCCACCCCGTTCGACTCGGATGGCGTGGCCGGCGACCAGGGCAGGCTGGTCCGCCAGCGCCTCGTGGAGCAGTCGGCGAGGAGGGCGGTCTCATGACGGTGACCGTCCCGCCCCCGCCGACGCTGCTCGAGCCCCCGGCCGAAGCCCCGGTGCGCCGTCCCGTCCGCCGGCACCGCGCGCGCTACGCGCTCACCGTGCTTGCGTTCCTGCTGCCGAGCGCCGTTCCGCTGGCGCTGTTCGTGCTCGGCCCGATGGTGGCGGCCGCGTGGATCAGCCTGCACGACTGGAATCTCATCTCCGCGATGGAGTGGGTCGGCCTCGACAACTTCGCCCGCCTCGCCGCGGATCCGGCGACGGGGGAGGTCTTCCTCCACACCGTCTACTACATCGTCGGATACCTTCCGCTGGTCTACGTCGGCGGGCTGGCACTGGCACTCGCGCTGAACACCCGCCTGAAGGGGAGGTCGTTCCTGCGGGGTGTGTACTTCCTCCCCGTCGTGACGAGCTGGATCGTCGTGGCACTCGTCTGGCGCTGGCTCCTCAACCCGAGCACCGGCGTGGTCAACGTCGCACTCTCCTGGTTCGGGATCGACGGCCCCGGCTGGTGGACCGACCCGGTCTGGGCGATGCCGTCGATCATCCTCGCCTCGGCATGGAAGGATCTCGGCTTCGTCATGGTGATCCTGCTGGCGGGCCTGCAGTCGATCAATCCGGAGCTCCACGACGCCGCGAAGGTGGATGGCGCCGGTGCCTGGCGGCGACTGGTGAGCGTCACGCTGCCCCTGCTCAGCCCCAGCACCTTCTTCGTGCTGGTCATCTCGCTCATCAACGGCTTCCAGGTGTTCGACCAGGTGTTCGCCATGACCGGCGGCGGTCCGGGCCGGTCCACGCAAGTCGTGGTGCAGCAGGTCTACGACCTGACCTTCCGGTACGGGGCGGCGGGCGAGGCGTCCGCGCTCAGCTGGATGCTCTTCGCCGTCATCCTCGCGGTCACGGCGATCCAGATCCTCGGACAGCGCCGGTGGGTGAACTATGGCTGAGCTGCGCACCCGCACCGCCCGCATCACCCTCCAGGTGGTGATGGTCGCCGGCGCCGCCCTGATGTTCTTCCCGTTCCTCTGGACGATCATCACGTCGATCACCCCCGGCGCGGGGCTGAGCGTCACCCCGGCTCTGATCCCGTCCGACCCGTCGCTCGACGCGTACGCGCGGCTCTTCGCCGAGCGGCCGTTCCTCCAGGTGGTGGGCAACAGCCTGCTGCTGGCGGCGGCCACCACCGTGGCGCAGCTCTTCACCAGCGCGACGGCCGCATACGCCTTCAGCCGGCTTCCCTTCCGCGGCTCCGGGATCGTCTTCGCCGTCTATCTGGCCACGATGATGATCCCGCTGCAGGTGCTCATCGTGCCGCTGTTCGTCGAGGTGAAGACGCTGGGCCTGCTCAACACCCACCTCGGCGCACTGCTTCCGTCCTTCGCGAGCGCGTTCGGGATCTTCCTGCTGCGGCAGGCGGTCAACCAGGTGCCGCGGGAGCTGGATGAGGCGGCCACCCTCGACGGTGCGGGTCACGTCCGCATCTTCTGGACGATCGTGCTGCCGAATATCCGGCCGGCACTCGCGACGCTCACGGTGTTCGCCTTCATGGGCAGCTGGAACAGCTTCCTCTGGCCCCTGATCGTCCTCCGCGACCCGGAGCTGCAGACCCTGCCCATCGCACTCGCCGGCCTGCAGGGGCAGTACTCCACACAGTGGGACATCGTCATGGCCGGCTCAGTCGTCAGCGTCATCCCGATGCTCGCGCTCTACCTCTTCGCTCAGAAGTACGTCATCCAGGGCGTCGCGAGCAGCGGGATCAAGTGATCCACCCCAGACCCACACCACCACTCATGTATCCAACGAAGGAGAGCAACACATGAACAGCAGAATCGCGAAGGCGGGAGCCTCCGCCGCGATCGCAGCGCTCGCCCTGACCGCCTGCGCCGCCTCCGGCGGTGGCGGTGGCGGCGGTGGTGAGCCCGGAGACGAGAACGTCACCATCACCTACACCAACTTCATCTCGAACGGCGGGAACGAGGAGAACCTCGAGACCATCGTCGCCGCGTTCGAGGAGGAGAACCCCGGCATCACGGTGGACGTCACGACGCTCCCGTACGCCGACTACGGCACCGCGCTGCAGACCGACCTCGCCGCAGGCACGGTGAGCGACGTCTTCGACCTCGAGTACGCGAACTTCGCGCAGCTCGCGGCCGACGGCGTGCTGGCCGAGCTCGAGGTGAGCGCCCCGGACGCATACCGGCCGTCGCTGCTCGAGGCGTACCAGAGCGACGGAACGCAGTACGCGCTGCCCAGCTCGTTCTCGAACGTGGTGCTCTACTACAACGCCGAGCTGTTCGACGCGGCCGGGCTCGACTACCCCACTGCTGACTGGACGTGGGAGGACGAGCGTGCCGCCGCCGAGGCGCTCACCGACGAAGGTGCCGGCGTGTGGGGCGATCACCAGCCGGTGAGCTTCTACGAGTTCTACAAGGCGCTCGCGCAGAACGGCGGAGAGTTCCTCGCCGAGGACGGCACATCGGTTGCGTTCAACTCACCGGAAGGCATCGAGGCCGCGGAATGGCTCGTCGAGAAGAGCGGCACCGTGATGCCGACGATCGAACAGGGGCAGGGCACTCCCGACTTCGACACCAACCTGTTCAAGGAGGGCAAGCTCGGAATGCTGCACACCGGCATCTGGGTGTTCGGCGCCCTCGCCGATGTGCCGTTCACCTGGGACATCGCGGTGGAGCCCGGCAACACGCAGCAGGCCAGCGCGACCTTCTCGAACGCCGTGGGCGTGTCAGCGAACGCGGAGAACGTCGAAGCGGCCACCAAGTGGGCCGAGTTCCTCACCTCCTCCGACACGATGGTCGACGTGCGGCTCGAGAGCGGGTGGGAGCTCCCGCCGATCAGCGACGAGTCGAAACTCGCCGCCTACCTCGAGCAGGAGACCCCGGCGAACCGCCAGGCGGTGTTCGACTCGCTCGAGAACATCGCGCTGCCCCCTGTGGTCGCAGAGGGTCAGACGGAGATGCAGGACATCGTGACCGAGGAGCTCGTCGAGGCGCAGGCCGGACGCAAGTCGGTCGAGGAAGCGCTCGCCAGCGCCGAGGAGCGCATCAATGCCGTGATCGGCGGCTGATCGCTCCCGCGGGTCCCGGGGAGCACTCGGCCCCGGGACCCTGCCCTGTCCGCATCCCTCCGCAGGAGTTGAAGTTCATGACCCAATCCGACCTCGCGACCGATCGCGAAGCGCTGCAGGCGATCGTCCAGCAGGGCCGAGCGCTCATCCTCGAACAGCAGCACCCGGGCGGTGCGTATCCGGCGAGCCCCACCTTCTCGGCCTACCGCGGGTTCTCCTGGTTCCGCGACGGCGCGTTCATCGCCGACGCCATGTCCGCGCTCGGTGAACGCGACTCGGCAGAGCGCTTCTTCGACTGGTGCGCCGCGACGCTGGAGCGTCAGGCCGGCCGGATCTCGGCGGTCATCGCTGAGGCCGCCGCGGGCATCGAGACACCGGCGGACCGGATGCTGCCCACCAGGTACACGCTCGACGGCGCTCCGGGCGACGTCGACTGGTGGGACTTCCAGCTGGACGGCTACGGAACCTGGCTCTGGGCGCTGGAGGAGCATGTCGCGCGGCACGGCGGTGATCCGACCCGCTGGCGGCGCGCCGTCGAGCTCACCGCCGACTATCTGCTCGTCTCCTGGCGCCGGCCGTGCTTCGACTGGTGGGAGGAGCACGACGCCGAGGTGCACGTGTCGACCCTCGGGTGCGTCGCTGCCGGACTCCGGTCCGCTTCCCGGCTCGGGGTGCTCGACGCCGGGCTCGCCAGACGGTGCGGGGACACGGCGGATGCCGCCACCGACCTCATCCTGGAGGACGGCGTCGCCGACGGCCGCCTGCGCAAGTGGCTGGGCTCGAACGCGGTCGACGGCAGCCTGCTGGCGCTGCTTGCACCGCTCGATGTGCTCGACGTCACCAGCGCGGCCGCCACGGGAACGCTCACCGCGGTCGAGACGGAGCTCACGGTGGACGGTGGCGTCCACCGTTATGCGGCCGACGTCTACTACGGCGGCGGGCAGTGGCCACTGCTCAGCTGCTTCCTCGGACTGGCCCACCTGGCGCGGGGGGATGAGGCCCGGGCGACCGAGCTGCTGCGCTGGGCCGCCGGCACGGCCACCCGATCCGGCACCATGCCGGAGCAGGTGGCGGACCATCTTCTGCATCCCGACCGCCTGCCCGAGTGGGAGACGCGCTGGGGGCGCTCGGCGGACCCGCTTCTCTGGTCATACGCCATGTACATCCGGCTCGCCGTGGAACTGAGGCTCACGGCCGGGGGGGAGACCCGATGATCCTGCATCGTCCGTTCGGCTCCGGCCACCCGTACTCGGTCGACACCGAGCAGCGCTGGCCCGTCGACCCCGAGGCGGGGCAGCCGCTCACCTTGGGCGTGCGGGCATCCCGGGAGGTCGACGCCGTCGAGGTGGAACTGGAGCGGAACGGGCAGGCGGCCGGCACGCAGCCGCTGCAGCGCTCGACCCGCACATCGCGCGGCCAGGTGCTCGACGGCGGCCACCTCGCGTCCGCGCAGGCGCGGCTGGCGCGCGCGGCCGGCGGATGGCGGTGCGAGCTCGACGGCCTCGTCGCCGGTGACCGCTGGCGCTACCGATTCACCGGTTCCGGGCAGCGCACACGCTGGTTCGACTTCACCGTCTCGGCCTGGAACCCGGCGCCGGACGCCGTTCACCAGTCGGGGACACCTCGGGCGCTTCGCGACACCGCCGAGGCGCTCACCGACGGCTCGTCGACGTCCCGAGTCCGGTTCGCCCTGCCGCTGGCACCTGGCGAGCGGGTCGTCGGATTCGGTGAGCGGTTCGACGCGCTCGACCAGCGCGGGCAGACCCTCGACTCCGTCGTGTTCGAGCAGTACAAGAGCCAGGGCCGCGAACGGAAGACCTACCTGCCGATGCCGTTCGCCCACGTGGTGGGCGGCGCGGGCTGGGGCTTCCACGTCAGGACATCGCGCAGGGTCTGGTTCGACGTCGGCAGCCGCGACCCTGACCGGCTGTGGATCGAGGCGGAGACGGGCGAGGACGGCCGACTGGAGATCGCGTTCTACGACGGCAGCCCGGGGGAGGTGCTCGACGCGTTCCTCGCCGAGACGGGCCGCCCGGAGGAGCTTCCCGGCTGGGTGTTCCGCCTCTGGGCGAGCGGGAACGAGTGGAACACTCAAGTCGAGGTGCTGCGCCAGGCGGACCTGCATCGCGCCCACGACATCCCGGTCGGGGCCGTCGTCATCGAGGCGTGGAGCGACGAGCAGACCTTCACGGTGTGGCGAGACGCGCAGTACCAGCCGCGCGGTGACGGAGGGCCGCTGCGGCTGTCCGACTTCACCTTTCCAGCGGACGGCGCATGGCCCGACCCCAAGGGCATGATCGACGAGCTCCACGCCCGGGACGTCCGGCTGCTGCTGTGGCAGATCCCGCTGATCAAGATGCGACCGCACCCGGTCGGGCAGGTGCGCCATGACGCGGAGGCGGCGATCCGCGAGAACCTGCTGATCCGCGAGCCCTCGCCCACCGGCGGCTCACGTCCGTACCGGAACCGGGGATGGTGGTTCCCGCTCGGCCTCATGCCGGACCTCACCGACGACCGGGCAGCCCGATGGTGGACCGAGAAGCGGCGCTACCTCGTCGAGGACCTCGGGGTCGACGGCTTCAAGACCGACGGGGGTGAGCATGCCTGGGGCCGGGAGCTCCAGTACCTCGATGGGAGGCGGGGGAGTGAGGCGAACAACACCTTCCCGGTCGCGTACGCCAAGGCCTACGGGGACCTGCTGCGGTCGGCGGGCAGAGCGCCGGTCACCTTCAGCCGGGCCGGCTACACCGGCAGCCAGGCCCATGGAACGTTCTGGGCCGGCGACGAGAACTCCACCTGGGAGGCGTTCCGCTGGTCGATGTTCGCCGGGCTGACGGCCTCAGCAAGCGGGCTGCTCTACTGGGGATGGGACCTGGGCGGCTTCTCCGGCGACGTTCCCGATGCTGAGCTGTACCTGCGATCCGCCGCGGCCGCGGCGTTCGTGCCGATCATGCAGTACCACTCGGAGTTCAACCACCACCGCACACCCTCCCGCGACCGCACACCGTGGAACATCGCCGAGCGGACCGGGGATCTCCGGGTCGTCGACGTGTTCCGCCGGTTCGTGAAGCTCCGCGAGCGGCTCGTCCCGTACCTCGCGGATCAGGCTGGCCAGTCCATCGCGCAGGGGCTGCCGCTCATGCGTCCGCTGTTCTTCGTCACCGACGACGAGCGGGTCTGGCAGCATCCGCTGCAGTGGATGCTCGGCGATCACCTGCTGATCTCGCCGGTGGTGGAACCCGGCGTGAAGCAGTGGTCGGTGTTCCTGCCCGACGGCGAGTGGGTCGACGCATGGACCGGTGAGCCGGCGAACGGCGGCGTGGTGGTCGAGCGGAAGGTGCCGATCGACGAGCTCCCGGTATACGTCCGCGCCGAGGCGTGGGCGCGGCTGTCGACGGTCTTCGCAGAAGGTTAAGCCGCCGGGACGGGGGCTCGAGGTCGGTCGCGGGCGGTGAGGATCACGCCGCCGAGCACGAGCAGACCGCCGAGCACCTGCATCCCGCCGATCGGCGTGCCGAGCAGAAGGCCCGCGGCGACGATGAACACGGTCATGAGATTGAGGAACACGCCTCCGGTCGACGCCTGCACCGTGCGGAGCGCGAGGTTCCACAGGAGGTAGGCACCCACGGAGGGGAAGATCCCGATGAAGAGCAGGGCCCAGACCGACGGCGCCTCCGTCGGGAGGCTGATGCCGTTCACGGCGGCGACCGGTGTCAGCCCTGCCACCGTCATCCCCGCCTGAATCGCGGTCGCCGTGATCGGCGGAACGCCGTGCAGCCGGCGGCCGAGGATCGTGTACGCGGTCCACACGGCGATGGACACCAGCATCAGCAGATCGCCCAGGTTGACCTCCACCGCGGTGAGCGTCGAACCGGAGCCCGCCAGGATCACGATCACGACACCGACGAGGCTGAGCGCGATGCCGCTCCACCCGCGCCAGCCGAGGAGCTCCCGCAGCACCAGCACCGCCACCAGCGTGATCAGTGCCGGGTTCACTGCGCTGATCAGGGATGCGTTCACCGCGGTCGTGTGCCGAAGCGCCTCATACAGCGCCAACGGGAATGCCGCCATGCCGAGCAGCGCCAGCACGAGCAGAAGCGGCCATCGGCGCAGCGCCGCCCGCCAGTCGGGGTGCTCGATGAAGTGCGCGAGCAGAACGAGGGGCACGACCGCGATCGCCCAGCGCAGCAGCGTGAGGCTCAGCGGGTCGATGACGTCGACGACGGCCTCGCCGATCACGTAATTGCCGGCCCAGAACGCGGTCGCACCGACGAGGCAGAGCACCGCGGCGCCGCGCGAGACCGGCTTCACGATTGGGGCCGCGACGGAACGTGCACACTCCATCCTCGCGGATCGGCCGACGCGGAATCTGGAACGACGACGGAATGGCCGGCCGGCGGATGCGGTTGGCTTGAGGGATGACCGCGCCGCTCTCCGTGCTCGACCTCGCATCCGTCCGCTCCGGCTCCAGCCACGCCGAGGCGCTGACCGAGACGCTGACGACGGCTCGCGAGGCGGACCGGCTGGGCTACCGCCGGTTCTGGGTGGCGGAGCACCACAGCATGCCCGCGGTGGCGAGCTCGGCGCCCGCGGTGCTCATCGCCGCGATCGCGGCGGCGACGGAGCGCATCCGTGTCGGCTCCGGGGGTGTGATGCTGCCGAACCACTCCTCGCTCGTCATCGCCGAGCAGTTCGGAACCCTGGTGGCGCTGCACGGGGATCGCGTCGATCTCGGCCTCGGCCGCGCCCCGGGCAGTGACCCGGTCACCTCCGCCGCCATCCGCCGCAACGTCGGCGCGGAGACGGTGGACGACTTCCCGCAGCAGGTGGTCGAGCTGCTGGCCTACTTCGGCACCATCCCGGCTCTCGAGAGCGGCGAGGGATCGCAGGTGATCGCGGTGCCCGGCCTCGGCGATGCGCCAGAGCTGTGGCTGCTGGGATCGAGCGACTTCAGTGCACGGCTGGCGGGGGCCATGGGCCTGCCGTTCGCGTTCGCGCACCATTTCGCCGGCGGGCGGAACACCCCCGTGGTCTTCGATCTCTATCGCAAGGCCTTCTCGCCCTCCGTGGTGCTGCGGGAACCGCATTCCATGGTGGCTGTGGCGACGGCGGTCGGCGAGAGCCGCGAGGACGCCCGCCGCCAGCTGCTCCCCAGCACGCTGCAGCAGCTGCGGATGCGCCGCGGCATCCGGCCCGGGCGCGTCCCCACCATGGAGGATGCGCTCGCGCACGACTGGACGGAGTCCGACCGCGCCTTCCTGGACGAGCGCATCGCGCAGCAGGCGGTCGGGGACCGGGCGACCGTGCTCGACCGCCTCGCCACCCTGACCCGGATCACCGGCGCGGACGAGCTGATCCTGGTGCCGCAGGCCCCGACCCTCGAACACCGCCTCGCCACCCTCCGCGCCCTCGCCCCCTGAACCCTTCGCGGAAGGGGGTGGGTCAGTTGAGGCCGCGGCGGTCGAGCAGGGGCTGGATGTCGGCTTCGCGGCCGCGGAAGTCGCGGTACGCCTCCAGCGGGTTCTTCTTTCCTCCGACGCCGAGCAGGCGCTCGCGGAACCGGTCCCCGTTCTCGCGGGTGAGCCCGCCATTGTCCTTGAACCATTCGACGGTGTCGGCGTCGAGCACCTCGCTCCAGATATAGGAGTAGTACCCGGCCGAGTAGCCGCCGGAGAAGATGTGCGCGAAGTAGGTGCTCGAGTACCGGGTCGGCACCGCGGGGTTGTCGAGCCCCACCGAGCGGAGCGCCCCGTCCTCGAATGCCTCCACATCGTGCACCTCGGCGTCCGCGTCGATCGCGTGCCACGCCTGGTCCAGGAGCGCGGCCGCGAGGTACTCGCTGGTTGCGAAGCCCTCGCCGTACTGCTTCGCGGCGTCGAGCCGCTCGACCATGTCCTTGGGCAGGGGCTCACCGGTCTCGTGGTGGACGGCGTAGTTCTCCAGGATCTCCGGCCACAGCATCCACATCTCGTTCACCTGGCTCGGGAACTCCACGAAGTCGCGGAACACGTTGGTGCCGGAGAACTTCGGATACACCACCTGGGCGAAGAGGCCGTGCAGCGCGTGGCCGAACTCGTGGAACAGGGTGTTCACCTCGTCGTAGGTGAGCAGCGTCGGCTCGCCCGGAGCCGGCTTCGGCACGTTGAGATTGTTCACCACAACCGTCGGATGCCCGAGCAGCTCGTTCTGCGAGATGAGCGGGTTCATCCAGGCGCCGCCGCGCTTCGAGTCGCGGGTGTACAGGTCGTAGACGTACAGCCCGAGCGGCGATCCGTCCTCGTTCCGCACCTCGAAGACGCGGGCGTCCGGGTGGTAGGCCACCAGGTCGTCGCGCTCGGTGAAGGTGATGCCATACAGCTTCGTCGCGGCGTGGAACACCCCATCCTGCAGCACCCGCTCCGCCTCGAAATACGGCCGCATCGCCGCGGTGTCCACGTCATAGGTGGCCGCGCGAACCTTCTCGCGATAGAACGCCCAGTCGTGCGCCTCAAGCTCGAACCCGTCGCCGATCAGCCGCTGCAGACCCTCCTGCTCGACGAGGGCGTTCCGGGCCGCCGGTGGCGCCAAACGACCGAGCATGTCGGCGACGGCCTCCGGCGTGCGGGCGGTCTCGTCCGCGGTGACGAACGCGGCGTGCGACTCGAAGCCGAGCAGCCGTGCCCGCTTCGCCCGGAGCCTGGTGATCTCGAGCACCAGCTGCCGGTTGTCGTGTTCATTGCCGCGCCTGCCGCGCTGGCGCGAGGCCTCCATGATGCGGCGCCGCGACTCGCGATTCGTCAGCGAGGCGAGGAATGGATGCCCGGTCGGAAGCACCAGGGTGACCAGGTACTTCCCCTCGAGGCCCCGCTCCTTCGCCGCCTGCTCCGCCGCCGACAGCTCGCCGAGGGTGAGCCCGTCGAGTTCCGACGCGTCGTCGAAGACGACAGCCAGGTCGTTCGTGTCGGCGAGCAGGTTCTTCTCGAACCGGGTGGTCAGGGTCGACAGGCTGGCGTTGTACTCGCGCAGCACCTCCTTGTCGGCATCGCTGAGGCTGGCCCCGGCGAGCGTCATCTCGGTGTGCCAGCGCTCGATCAGGTACTGCTGCTCAGCGCCGAGGTCGAGCGAGTCGGCCGCCTCGTGCAGGGTGCGGACGCGGGCGTACAGGTCCGCGTTCAGCTTGATGGCGTCCTCGTGCGCGGCGAGCTTCGGCGCCATTCGCTCCTCGAGGTCGTTGGTGAAGTCGTCGGAGTCCGACGAGCTCTCGTTGAAGAAGACATGGGCGACACGGGCGAGCGTCTGACCGCTCCGCTCGAGCGGCACGAGCGTGTTCTCGAATGTCGGCTCGTCCTGGTTCCCCGTGATCTGCTCCAGCTCCTCGAGCTGCTCCTCCATGCCCCGCTCGAACGCCGGCTCGTAGTGCTCGTCGCGGATCTCGGCGAAGGGCGGCAGGCCGTAGGGCAGGGAGCTGGGCTCGAGAAAGGGGTTCGTCATAATGCGATGCTAGTTCGCGCCATCTGCCTAGAGTTCTCGGCATGACTCGCGAAAGCTACACGCACGGTCACCACCCCAGCGTGGTCCGGTCCCACTCCTGGCGCACGGTCGAGAACTCCGCCTCGTACCTCGCCGACGCCCTCGTGCCGGGAGCCAGCGTGCTCGACGTCGGCTGCGGACCGGGGACCATCACCGTGGACATCGCGGAGCGGGTGGCGCCCGGTCGGGTGGTCGGCATGGACTCGTCGATCGAGATCGTGGAGCAGGCGGCGGGCCTCGCAAAGGAGCGGGGGCTCACCAACGTCGAGTTTCTCGTCGGGAACGCCTACGCGCTGGACTTCCCCAACGAGACGTTCGATGTCGTGCACGCCCACCAGGTGCTGCAGCATGTCGCACGACCAGTGGATGTCCTCCGCGAGATGCGGCGCGTCCGAACCGCCGGGGGAGTGGTCGGGGCGAGGGATGTCGTCTACGGCGGCACCATCTGGTATCCCGAGAACCGTGGCCTCGACGACTGGCTGCGCATCCTGCTCCAGGTGCACTACGGCAACGGCGGCGACCCGAACGCTGGGCGGTCCCTCAAGGCCTGGGCCCTCGAGGCCGGCTACACCGACGTCGCCGCCGACGCATCGATCTGGTGCTTCGCTTCGGACGAGGACCGCGAATGGTGGGGCGGCAACTGGTCGCAGCGGGCGCTGTACTCACAGTTCGCTAAGGACGCGGTGGCGGGCGGCTTCGCCACCGCGCGGGAGCTCCAGCACATCAGCGAGGCGTGGCTGGAGTATGTGACGCAGCCGAACGCCTGGTACGCGATGCCTCACGGGGAGATCCTCGCGCGCGGCTGACTCCGCCTGCCGCATCGACGACACAAAGAAAACGTTGCAAAGAAAAACTTGCAAAGCGGTGTTTGCAAGAGTATCTTTGCACTCATGACACCCAGCCCGCGGCCCGCCGACCGGCGGATCGACATGGAGTCGCTGAAGGCGCTCGCGCACCCACTGCGTGTGCAGATCCTCGACGTCCTCAGCACCTATGGCGCGCACACCGCGAGCGGACTGGCGGATCGGCTGGGGGAGTCCAGCGGCGCCACCAGCTACCACCTCCGCCAGCTGGAGCGGCACGCCTTCGTCCGCGAGGTGGAGGGCCGGGGGACGGCTCGTGAGCGCTGGTGGGAGCGGGTGCCGGGCGGGATCAACCTCGACCACTCGAGCCTCCCGCCGACCGCGGCCGCCCGCGCCGCGCACGACCTTGTGCTGCGTCAATGGCAGCGCACCAGGGAGACGCTCCTCGAGGACTTCCTCGCCAACGGCGACGACGTGCTGCCGAAGCGCTGGCTCGAGGCGAGCATGGTCAGCACTGCGAACGCCCGCCTGACCTCGGATCAGCTGAAGGCGCTCACGGAGGAGTTGCAGGGAGTCGTGGATCGCCACGTCGACATGTACCAGCACCAGAAGAACTCGCCGGTTCCGGGCGCCCGGCCGGTTCAGATCCAGCTGAACGGCTTCCCGGTGCTCGACGCCGAAGAGACGCCCGAACTTCCGTCCAACGACACGAAGAACCTCGAGGGGAGGGAATCATGACCACCGCAACCGTCTCCACCGCGCCGAACGGCACCCGCGGCATCGACCGCCTGGCCTTGCGCATCGGAACGGCATTGGTGCTGTGGGCAGGCCGCCGCGCAGAGCGCAACGCGCTGACCCCGGAGCGGCGCAGCCACCGCATCGCACTGGAGCAGCTTCAGCTCGACCGCGCGACCTCGGCCCAGGGCGCCATGCTCGGCCGCTGACGCAGCGGCCTCCCCTCCGCGAATCGCGGACTTCTCACGCGACTCGACGGCGTGTCGCATCAGATCTCCGCGACTCGGGGAAGGAGTCAGTCCTCGTCGCGGGTGACCGTCACCGTTCCGTCGGAACCGAGCCGGATCGTCGTGCCGTCATTCAGCTCGACCACAGGGCGGTTCTCGAGCCACGTCAGGGTCCAGCGCCAGCGGTCCGTATCGAGGTGCGCGACGTCGGCCTCCGTGCGGGCGATGGCGTCCTTGACGGAGTCGGGGAGCCGTGCGGGCGGCTCGGCGCCGACCTTCCACCGCGTGCCGATCTGCATCAGACGTCCGCCAGATGGATGCGGGTGACCTCGACCGCGTCGCCGTGGGCGAACTCGAGCGTCTCGATGCGTCCGACACCCCGCAGGTCGTCCGCCGCCGCCTCGAGCAGTGCAGGTCCGGTGATGGTGGCGGAGGTCACCGGCGTCTTCTGCGACGCCTTCGCGTCGGTCTTCGCACGCCGGATGCCGATCAGCGCCTCCGAGACGAGCGAGAAGAGCCCCGTCGGTGCATCGTCGAGGGGAGCCGTCGGCCATGGGGCGGTGTGCACGGAGCTCTCATGGGTCCAGCTCCACACCTCCTCGGTGGCGAACGGGAGGAACGGGGCGAACAGACGCAGCAGCACGTCGATCGCGGTGCGCAGCGCCACGACGGCACTTGCCTGAGCCGCCGGGTCGGAGTCGCTGTATGCCCGTTCCTTCACGAGCTCGAGGTAGTCGTCGCAGAACGTCCAGAAGAACTGCTCCGCCGTCTCCAGGGCGCGCGCGTGGTCGTACTCGTCGAAGGCGCGCGTCGCCGTGTCGACCACGCGGCTGAGTTCCGCCAGCATGTCGCGATCGAGCGGGAGCGTCACGGCGGCGAGCTCGGTCCCTGAGCCCGTCGAAGGGTCGGCCAGCGAAGGGGCGGACGGGAACGAGTACACGAACTTCGCCGCGTTCAGCACCTTGATGGCGAGCCGGCGTCCGATCTTGATCTGCTTCGGGTTCTGCGGGTCGAAGGCCGCATCCGTGCCCAGCCGGCTGGACGCGGCCCAGTAGCGCACCGCATCGGAACCGTGCTCCTCGAGCATCGACGCGGGCGTCACCACATTGCCCTTCGACTTCGACATCTTCTTGCGGTCCGGGTCCACGATGAAGCCGGAGATGCCGGCGTTCTGCCACGGCACGGTGCCGTGCTCGAGGTGCGAGCGCAGCACGGTGGAGAACAGCCATGTCCGGATGATGTCCTGACCCTGGCTGCGCAGCGAGTACGGGAACACCAGTCCGAACAGCTCCGGGTCGGTCTCCCAGCCGCCCGCGATCTGCGGAGTCAGCGAGGAGGTGGCCCAGGTGTCCATGATGTCCAGCTCGCCGACGAAGCCGCCGGGCAGGCCGCGCTGCGACTCCTCGTAGCCGGGCGCCGGCATCGACGACGGATCGACCGGCAGCTGCGCCTCGTCCGGAACGATCGGGGAGTCCTGCACCGGATTGCCGTCCGTGTCCAGCGGATACCAGACGGGGATGGGCACACCGAAGAACCGCTGACGGGAGATCAGCCAGTCTCCGTTGAGCCCGCCGACCCAGTTCTCGTACCGCACCCGCATGAACTCGGGCACGAATCCGATCTCCCGGCCGCGTTCGAGCAGCGCGTCGCGAAGGTCCTCGTCGCGGGCGCCGTTCCGGATGTACCACTGGCGGGTCGAGACGATCTCGAGCGGCCGGTCACCCTTCTCGTAGAACTTCACCGGGTGGGTGATCTTGCGGGGCTCGCCCACCATGTCACCCGACTCCTGCAGCATCTCGACCATCCGCTGCTTCGCGCTGAACACCGTCTTGCCTGCCAGCTCTGCGTACGCATTCCGGGCAGGCCCGGTCTCGATCGCGGCGGGCGGCTCGGAGACGATGCGACCGTCGAACCCGAGAATCGCCCGGTTCGGGAGGTCCAGCTCGCGCCACCAGATCACGTCGGTGACGTCACCGAAGGTGCAGATCATGGCGATGCCGGTGCCCTTGTCCTGCTGCGCCAGATGGTGGGCGACCACGGGCACCTCGACGCCGAACAGCGGCGTGCGCACCGTGCTGCCGAACAGCGGCTTATACCGCTCGTCGTCCGGATGCGCGACGAGCGCCACGCACGCGGGGATCAGCTCCGGCCGGCTGGTCTCGATCTCGATCGAGGTGCCCAGCCCGTCGGCGCCGTCGCGGGCGAACAGGATGCGGTGCAGCGCACCGGGCTGCTCCTTGTCCTCGAGCTCCGCCTGCGCCACCGCGGTGCGGAACGTCACATCCCAGAGCGTCGGGGCATCCGACTGGTACGCCTCGCCGCGGGCGAGGTTCCGCAGGAACGCTCGCTGCGCTGCGCGCTGCGACTCCTCGCCGATGGTGCGGTAGGTCTGTGTCCAGTCGACGGAGAGGCCGAGCTTGCGCCACAGCTCCTCGAACTGCTTCTCGTCCTCGACGGTGAGGCGCTCGCAGAGCTCGATGAAGTTGCGCCGGCTCACGGGCTGCTGGTCCGCGGCCTTTGAGCTCTTGTTGTCGCCCCCTTCGAAGGGCGGCGTGAAGTCCGGTTCGTACGGCAGGCTCGGATCACAGCGGACCCCGTAGTAGTTCTGCACCCGCCGCTCCGTGGGCAGACCGTTGTCGTCCCAGCCCATCGGGTAGAAGATGCTCCGGCCCCGCATCCGGTGGTACCGCGCCGCCAGGTCCATGTGGGTGTAGCTGAAGACGTGGCCGATGTGCAGGCTGCCCGACGCGGTCGGCGGCGGCGTGTCGATCGAGTAGATGGTCTCGCGGGTCGCGGAGTCGCGGTCGAACCGGTAGACGCCCTGGGCCTCCCAGGCCTCACCCCATTTGGCTTCGAGTCCCTCGAGCGCGGGCTTTTCGGGGATGGCAGCGGTCATGGCGGGACTCCGGTTCGATATGTGCGGCACCGTGTCAGTGAGGAGGTGCCTGAGTGTGGGGATGAGCTCCCGATTCTACCAATGCGCTGGATTGGGGACTGCTGCCGCTCTCCGGGAGCGGCAGCAGTCCGCGAGTGAGCGTGGCGTCAGCTGGTCGCGACCGGAAGGCGGACCGGGTCGGGGGCGGGCGCCTCATCGCGGTCGACGCGGATCCGGATGGCGTAGAGCGCCGAGACCAATGTGATGAGGGACATGGCGGCCAGCACGACGCCTGGGTGCCACCACGCCTGGCCGGTGGCCACACCGAACGCCGCGGTGAGCGACGGGACGAAACCGGCGATCACGGCGGCCAACGCGTAGGCGAACCCGAGTGCCGTGTAGCGGTAGCGCTCATCGAACAGCTCGTTGTAGATGCCGCCGAGCGCAGCCCAGCTCATCGTCGGCAGGATCCCGCCGACGATCATCATTCCCACGAGGAACGGGAAGCTGGCCGACTGCAGGAAGAAGTAGAGCGGGAACGCGACCAGCAGCGTGCCGAGCGCACCCCAGGCGACGACCTTGCCGGACCCCACGCGGGTGGCCCAGAGGCCGAAGAGCGGGATGGTGACCAGCTGGAGCAGGCCGCCGATCGTCGTGGCGGTCAGCAGCTGGGTGTAGTCGTAGCCGAGGATCGCGGCACCGTAGTTGAGGGTGTAGGTGTTCATCAGCGAGTAGGAGCCGATGCCGAGGATGGCGACGCCGATGGCGACGAGGATCGTGACCGGCTGTGCGCGGAACACCGCGGCCAGCGGCACCTTCGGACGCTGGTGCTGCTCGGCGACGGCCTTGAAGACCGGCGTCTCGGTCACCGCGACGCGCAGGTAGAGGGAGATCGCGAGCAGCGGGATCGCGGTGAGGAACGGCAGGCGCCAGGCCCACGAGGCGATCTCCTCGACCGGGAGTGCGAGCGTCAGCCAGATGAATGCCACCGCCGAGAGGATGGAGCCGATCGGTGAGCCGAGCTGCGGCATCGCGGCCGCGAACGCACGCCGAGCGCGGCTCTCGTGCTCCGTCGCGATCAGGACCGCGCCGCCCCACTCGCCGCCGAGGGAGATTCCCTGCACGACCCGCAGCATCACCAGCAGGATGGCGCCGACCCAGCCGGCCTGCTCGAACGTCGGCAGCACGCCGATCAGGGCCGTGGCGAGCCCCATCAGGGTCACGGTCACGATGAGCGTGGTGCGGCGGCCGAGCCGGTCACCGAGGTGACCGAACAGGATCGCACCGATCGGCCGGATCACGAACGCCACGCCGATGGTGGCGAGCGCGGCGAGGTTCGCGCCGACGGTACCCAGCGGCTCGAAGAAGAGCGGGCCGGCGAAGAACGCGGAGAAGTACGCGAACAGGTAGAAGTCGTACGACTCGAGCGACGTGCCCACCATGGATGCCCACCGGGCGCGGCGCGCGATCGCGGGATCCGAGGGTGCTGCGGTGGGGGGTGCAGTGGCGGTCGAGCTCACGGTCTGCCTTCCAGTCTGGAATGATGGTGGGATTATTGGACTCAGTCCAAGAAGGAACACTAGTGGAGGCCGGATGATTCCCGCACGCGGAGGCGCAACAGGGCGTCCTCGGGTCTCATCCAGGCGCACGATCGAGGAGGCGGCCGCCGAGCTGTTCCTCGAGCGGGGGTACGACGGCACGACCGTCGATGACATCGCGCGCCGCGCGGGCGTGGGCCGGGCGACCTTCTTCAACTACTTCCCGTCGAAGCCCGACCTGCTCTGGGTGGATGTCGACGAGGCGCTGAGCCGGCTGCAGGAGGCGCTCGAAGCCGTCGGCTCGGACGGCGGCCTCGACGCCGTGATCGGCGCTCTCGAGGCGGTCGGCGGAGAGCTCGGACCCGACCGGATCCCACTCGCCGTGCTGCAGTCCGATGTGATGGGCGGAGCTGCGGAGACCGCGGCAGCCGGCTTCGCGCGCGCCGCGCGGCTGACCGGGATGCTCCAGCGTGCCGTCACGGCGGCGGTGCCGGGGGCGGACCCGGTCGGGCGCGCCTCGGCGGCGTCCGCGCTCGCCGGTGCGGCGGTCTCGGCCTGGTACGGCTGGGCGGCGGCCGGGGTCCGCCGTGGGCCGATCGCGCCGTACCTCTCCCGCGCACTCGCCGTCGTGCGCGGTGGTGTGGACGCTGCCTTCGGGAGACTGCCGGGCGGCTGATGCGCGACGGCCGCGCCGGCCGCCCGGCCCCGAGGGGCTGAGCGGACGACGCGGCCGTCATCGATTCTGAGGGTCAGCGCGGGAGGTGCACCTCCGGCACCGGCACCGACGACCAGTCGATGTCCGAGCCGAGGTAGAAGCCCGTGTACGACGGCTGGTTGTACGCCGTCTGCTGGCGCGCGACCTCCGCCCGGTACTGCGGGTCGTGCATCAGTGTGTACAGCTTCCGGTCCGTCACCTCGGTGCTGAAGAAGATCCGGATCGCGGAGCTGTCCGCCGTCCGTACCAGCAGCTCCTCCCGCCAGTCGCCGAACACATCCGCCACGAGCGACGGGTTGCCCTTCGTGCCGTTGTTCGAGCGGGTGTCGGTCGCCGTCAGCAGCCGGCCGCGCGTGAAGTCGTCGATGGTGACGGTGCTGTTGCCGCTGCCGTTGACGATCTGCGTCGTCATGTCGGTCGCCCAGCGGATGCTCTGGTTCGTGCCGGGGAGCCGACCAGCGATGGGGTCGCCGTCGGCGGTCCGGATGCGCGTCGCCCAGGTCTCGAGACCCGGTTCCCCGGTCACGATGTCGCCGACCATTCCGCGACCGGTGTCGCGACCCGTGTACTCGCCGTAGATCACCTCACCGGTGGCGGCGTCGCGCAGGGCGTAGCCGTAGGGGGCGAACCTGCCGCCCTCATGAACGGTGAAGATCTCCTTGCCTGCCCGCTGCGGGTCGATGTCGGTGACGTGCATGGCGTCGCCGTGGCCAAGACGTGCCTCGGCACCGGGGTCGGCGCTGCCCGCAGGCAGCACGTCGGCCGAGCTGTAGAGCAGCGAGCCGTCGTCATCGATCGTCGCGGAGCCGTAGACGATCTCGTGCCGGCCGTCGCCATCCACATCGCTCGCGCTGAGCGAGTGGAAGCCCTGCGTGGTGATCGAGCCGTATTCCGGATCGGTGCCGTTGCGGCCGTGCGGCGAGTCGTTGAACGGGTTCGTCATCGGCGTCCAGCCGCTGTCGACGTACCAGCGCTCGCTGAGCCGCTTGCCATCCCAGTCGTACGCCACGAGCGTCGACCGCGTGTAGTAGCCGCGCGCGAACACGGCCGACGGGGTGGTGCCGTTCAGATAGGCCACGCCTGCCAGGAAGCGGTCGACCCGGTTGCCCGGCTCGATCCGCGCCATCGCGTAGTCGCCCCACATGAGCCCGTCGTCGCCGCGTCCGGGCTTGTAGTGCACCGTCTCGAGCTCTTTGCCCTTGCCGAGGTCGAAGACGGACAGATACTCGGGTCCGGTGAGGATGAAGCCCTCGAACTTCGTCAGGTCGTTGCGGGCGCTGCGGCTCGGAGCGTAGACCTTGATGAAGTGATCGGCGAGCGCCACGGCGTCCTCCCGGGACAGCGGGTAGTCGTACTGCGGCTCGATGCCGAAGGCCTCCTCGAGCGTCGCCGGCCAGTTGCCAGCCTCGACCTCCGGGTGCTCGTGCCAGCCCTGGAAGATCCCGATCAGGTGCTCGCGGTAGTCCTCGGCGCTCATCCGGTAGTCGTCCTCGTTCGTGACGCCGGCCTTGCGGTCCTCCTTGGGCAGTGTGATGTCCTTCGACGAGGTCTGCGTGCCCTCCGGGTCGAAGCGGGTGATGTTCGTGCCGGGCGCTGTCTTCAGCATGAGCTCCGAGCGGCCGTCGCCGTCGAAGTCGTACACGAGGAACTGCGTGTAGTGCGCGCCCGCCCGGATGTTGACACCGAGGTCGATCCGGTTGAGCAGCGTTCCGTCGGCCTCGTAGGTGTCCACGTAGACGTTGCCGGTGTAGCCGACCTGCGAGACGTCCTTGGAGTTGGACGGGTCCCACTTCACCACGTACTCGTAGTCGCCGTCGCCGTCCACATCGCCGACGCTCATGTCGTTGGCGGAATAGGTGTACGCCTCACCTGCCGGGGTGACGCCATCCGCAGGCTTCGTCAGCTTCAGGTCGACGTAGGCCTGTGCCTGCGGCGCGACGGCGTCGCGCTTGTGCTCGCCTGTCGCCTTCTCGCCGGCGATCGCGACGCGGTAGCGAGACTCCGCCGTGCCTTCCTCATCGAGGTGGTTGGTGCTGTCGCTCACCGTCTCGATCAGCTCACCGTCGCGGTAGACCTCGAAGTCGGCGCTCGTGAGTCCGCTGTCGGTGTGTCCGGTGACCTCGTGCGCGAGCAGCCGCCAGCTGAGGAACACACCGTCGCCGGTGACCGCGGCGATCAGTCCGCGGTCGAGGTCCTCCAGTTGCACCCCGCCCCCTCCGGGCGGGGCGGCGCCCGCCGCAGAAGCGCCGGTCAGAGCCAGTGCCGCGCTGAGAATCGCCGCGGCCGCCGCGCGAGGCGCGGCATTCTTTCCTGAATTCATCCTCGAATCCCCCTCCATCGGATAACGCTTTCCCGCGTCGGCTCCACCGTAAGTCGCCCCCGGGAGGGGGGCAAGTGTGAGTCTGCTGGGAGTGCGGATTCGGCTGGTCCGCGGGGGGATTCGCGCGAAGGGAAAAAAGACGCCTTCTTCTATTGTTATAGCTCTATGCAAACAATAGGATGGCAGCGTGCTCCTCCGTATCGACCCCGCCTCGCCGGTTCCGCTCTTCGAGCAGCTGGCGGCAGCGGTGCGCTCCGACATCGGGCGGGGAGAGCTCACCGCGGGAGACCGGCTGCCGTCTGCCCGTGAGCTCGCCGATTCGCTCGACATCAACCTGCACACCGTGCTGCGGGCATACCAGCAGCTTCGTGACGAGGGCCTCGTCGACCTGCGGCGGGGACGCGGTGCCGTCGTCACCGGCCGCGCCGCCGACTACGCCGGGATCTCCCTCGCGATCCCGCAGCTGGTCCTCGAGGCGAAGCGCCTCGGCCTCTCCGCCTCCGCCCTCACCGCCCTCATCCGAGAGGAATACAACTCATGAGCGCTCGCCGCCTGCCATTGCTCACCGGCCGAATGCTGCTTGTGGCCGCCGTGGTTCCCGTCCTCGTCACCCTCTCAGGCGTCGCGATCATGCTCGCCTGGCTTCCCGACGTGCCGGCGTCCGTCGCGGTGCACTGGGGCTCGGATGCGACCCCCGACGGGTTCGTGCCGGCGTGGGCAGCGCCGGTGCTGCTCGCCGTCGTAGGAATCGCGGTGCCGCTGACCCTCGCCGGCGCTCTGACCCTGAGCCCGGCCGCGGGCAGGGTCACCGCACGGCACAAGTTCGTGGCGGTCACCTCGCTCTGGGCCGCCGTCTTCCTGACGATCGTGCTGACCTGGATTTTCGGCGCGCAGCGGGGAATGGCGGACGCAGCGCAGGCTCCCGGCCCCCTCTGGCCGCTGCTCGCGGGCTTCGCCATCGCCTTCGTCATTGCTGCGGCAGCCTGGTCCATCCTGCCGCCCGCCGCTGAGGCGCCGAGTGAGGCCGCCCGCACACCGAACGCCCTGCCGCTTGCGGCCGGGGAGCGCGCCATCTGGACCCGCCGGGGAACTGCGAGCGGCTATCTGGTCCTCAGCGCGGCTGTGGTGCTGCTGCTGGTCGGCATGGCCATCACGGTCGGTGCCGTGACCGACGGCCGCCTGTGGGGGCTGGCGCTGCTTCCGCTCGTGCTGTTCGCACTGTTCGCAACCACGGCAGCCTGGCACGTGCGCATCGACTCGCGGGGCGTCGTGGCTCGGGGCATCCTGGGGTTGCCTCGTTTCCACATCCCGCTGAGCGACATCCGGACCGCGACCGTCGTCTCGGTCGAACCCCTCGCCGACTTCGGCGGCTGGGGATTCCGGTGGGGCTCCGGCCGGCGCTTCGGCATCGTGCTCCGAGCGGGCGAGGCGCTTGAGCTGGAGCGGCTGGACGGCCGGAGCTTCGTGATCACCACGGACGATGCGGAGCGCGCCGCTGCGCTCGTGAACGGCATGCGCGCCCGCGCTACACTTGGCTCCTAACGACTGCGATCCGGCCATCACCGGGGAGTCCTCGGAAGAACGGTTCCGTCCTTCGGCACGCTCAAAGCCGGAACCCAGTAGAACCGAGCGGGGAAGGCCCGTCACAGCCGAGCACAAGAGCGGTCAGTTCATTCCCCGAACCGGGGGATGAGCAGGCAAGCGAGGTGGTACCGCGGCGTTCGCCGTCCTCGTCGGAACCTGAACGACGAGGAGTCCCATGGTCTACCCCCGCACTTCCCGCCCGGACGCCGGTGTGCCGTCGTCCCCGGACTTCCCGGAGATCGAACGGGGAATCCTGGCCTTCTGGAAGCAGGACGGCACGTTCCGTGCGTCCGTCGAGCAGCGCGAAAACTGCCCGGAGTGGGTGTTCTATGACGGCCCGCCGTTCGCGAACGGCCTGCCGCACTACGGGCACCTGCTGACCGGCTACGCCAAGGACGTGTTCCCGCGCTTCCAGACCATGCGAGGCAAGCAGGTGCATCGGCGCTTCGGCTGGGACACCCACGGGCTCCCCGCCGAGCTGGAGGCGATGCGCCAGCTCGGCATCACCGAGAAGAGGCAGATCGAAGACATGGGGATCGCCGCCTTCAACCAGAAGGCACGCGAGTCGGTGCTGCGCTACACGGACGAGTGGCAGGAGTACGTCACCCGCCAGGCGCGATGGGTGGACTTCGAGAACGACTACAAGACCCTCGACATCTCGTTCATGGAGAGCGTGCTGTGGGCGTTCCAGCAGCTGCACGACAAGGGTCTCGCCTACGAGGGCTACCGGGTGCTGCCGTACTGCTGGAACGACGAGACGCCGCTGTCGAACCATGAGCTGCGGATGGACGACGACGTCTACAAGTCACGGCAGGACCCCTCTGTCACGGTCACCTTCCCACTGGTCGGAGCAAAGGCCGAGGCGCTCGGGCTGACCGCGGTCCGCGCGCTGGCGTGGACGACGACGCCGTGGACTCTGCCGACCAACCTTGCCCTCGCCGTGGGGCCCGACATCCAGTACGCCGTGATTTCGAGCGGACCGCTCAGCGCCGGCGACGGATCCGAGGAGGGTCTCGCCGCCTATCTCCTCGCCGCCGACACGGTCGGCGCCTATGCGAAGGACCTCGGCTACGCATCCGCCGAGGACGCCATCGCCGCCGTCACCCGCACGCTGCCAGGCCGGGAGCTGGATGGCGTGCTCTACGACCGGCTCTGGGACTTCTACGCCGACGCGGACGAATGGGGCACCGGCAACGCGTGGCAGATCCTGGTCGCGGACTACGTGGCGACCGGCGAGGGCACCGGCATCGTGCACCAGGCGCCCGCCTACGGCGAGGAGGACCAGATCATCTCGGCCAAAGCCGGCATCCCGGTGATCCTGTCGCTCGACGAGGGCGGCCGCTTCCTGCCCGCCGTGCCGCAGGTCGCCGGCATGCGCTGGTTCGACGCGAACAAGACCCTCATCCAGCTGCTGCGGGCGGAGAACCGGCTGCTGCGGATGGCAAGCTACGAGCACCCGTATCCGCACTGCTGGCGATGCCGGAATCCGCTCATCTACAAGGCCGTGTCGAGCTGGTTCGTGCGGGTGCCCGAGTTCCGGGACCGGATGGGCGAGCTGAACGAAGAGATCCACTGGGTGCCGGAGAACGTGAAGCACGGCCAGTTCGGCAAGTGGGTCAGCAATGCCCGCGACTGGTCGATCTCCCGCAACAGGTTCTGGGGGAGTCCGATCCCGGTCTGGAAGAGCGACGACCCGTCGCACCCGCGTGTCGACGTCTACGGCTCCCTCGAGGAGCTGGAGCGCGACTTCGGCCGCCTGCCCCGAAACGAGAGCGGCGAGCCGGACCTGCACCGGCCGTACATCGACGAGCTCACCCGTCCGAACCCCGACGACCCGACGGGCAGGTCCACGATGCGACGCATCCCGGATGTGCTCGACGTGTGGTTCGACTCCGGATCCATGCCGTTCGCGCAGGTGCACTACCCGTTCGAGAACGCCGAGTGGTTCAAGACGCATAACCCCGCCGACTTCATCGTCGAGTACATCGGCCAGACCCGCGGCTGGTTCTACACGATGCATGTTCTCTCCAGCGCCCTGTTCGACCGCCCGGCGTTCAAGAACGTCATCAGCCACGGCATCGTGCTGGGCAGCGACGGGCAGAAGATGTCGAAGAGCCTGCGCAACTACCCGGATGTGAGCGAGGTGTTCGACCGGGACGGCGCGGATGCGATGCGCTGGTTCCTGATGTCGAGTTCGGTTCTCCGGGGCGGCAATCTCATCGTCACCGAGGAGGGCATCCGCGAGGGCGTCCGGCAGCTGCTGCTGCCGCTGTGGAGCACCTACTACTTCTTCACCCTGTACGCCAACGCAGCGACCCGCACCGCGGAGTGGCGCACCGACTCGACCGACGTGCTGGACCGGTACCTGCTCGCGAAGACCGGGGACATGCTCGACGAGGTCACCGCACACCTCGAGCAGCTCGACAGCCCCCTCGCCGCCCAGGCGCTGCGCGACTTCGGCGATGTGCTCACCAACTGGTACGTGCGCCGCAGCCGCGACCGGTTCTGGGCGGGCGACGACACCGCCGCGTTCGACACCCTGTTCACGGTGCTCGAGACCCTCACCCGTGCTGCGGCCCCGCTGCTGCCCCTCGTCACGGAGGAGATCTGGCGGGGCCTCACCGGCGGGCGGAGTGTGCACCTGACCGACTGGCCGGACGCCTCGCGGTTCCCGCGCGACCCGGAGCTCGTCTCGGCGATGGACCGGGTGCGGGAGATCGCCTCAGCCGGCCTCGCGCTGCGGAAGTCCAAGAACCTGCGGGTGCGCCTGCCCCTCGCGGAGCTGACCGTCGTGAGCGACGACGCGGATGCCGTGTCGCCGTTCGCGGACATCCTGCGCGACGAGCTCAACGTGAAGGCGGTCACCACGCAGCGCCTCGGCCAGCATGCTCTGGAGCAGCACGGCATCACGCGGCGGCTGACGGTCAACGCCCGCGCACTCGGGCCGCGCCTCGGCAAAGACGTCCAGGCCGTGATCAAGGCGTCCAAATCCGGCGACTGGTCTCTCGACGGCGAGCTGGTGACCGCCGGCGGCTTCGCGCTGAAGCCGGGGGAGTACGAGCTGCAGCTCGACATCGCCGACCCGTCCAGCGCTGTCGCCTTCCTCCCCGGCGGCGGCTTCGTGCTGCTCGCCACCGACGTGACCCCGGAGCTCGAGTCGGAGGGGGCAGCCCGCGACGTCATCCGGGTGATCCAGCAGGCGCGCAAGGATGCCGGCCTCGACGTCAGCGACCGCATCGTGCTCCGCCTTTCAGCCGACAGTGGCACCCTGGAGGACGTGGACTCGTTCGAAAGCCTCATCGCCCGCGAGACGCTCGCCGTGCGCGTCGAACGGAAGCCGCTCGGCGAGGGGGACGGCTCCCGCAACGCCAAGCCGGTCGGGGCGAACGGCTCCGTTCTGGTCGCGGTGGAGCGGGCATGAGCGCAGCCCAGGACTCGGACGAGCAGTTCAAGGAGGCGGCGGACGCGGTGTACGCCGACCTGCTGGCGCGGGTCGGCGAGGCGAGCCCGCAGCCGCGGCTCTCCGCCACACGGCGCGCCGTTGAACTGCTCGGCGACCCGCACCGCTCTTATCCGTCCGTGCACGTGACCGGCACCAATGGCAAGACCAGCACCAGCCGGATCATCGAGAGCCTGCTGCGCGCGCACGACCTGCGCACCGGGCTGCTCACCAGCCCGCACCTCGCGAGGATCAACGAGCGGATCATGATCGACGGCCAGCCGATCTCCGACGAGAAGCTGGTGGAGAACTGGGCCGACGTGCAGCCGTACCTGCTGATGGTCGACGCCGAGCTGACCGCAGCCGGGGAGCAGCCGCTCAGCTACTTCGAGGCGCTGACCGTGCTCGCCCTGGCGAGCTTCGCCGATGCGCCGGTCGACGTCGCGGTGATCGAGGTCGGGATGGGCGGCGAGTGGGATTCGACCAACGTCGTGGACGGGCAAGTGGCCGTATTCACGCCGGTCGCGCTGGATCACGTCGCCCGGCTGGGCTCCACCGTGGAGGAGATCGCGCGCACCAAGTCGGGCATCATCAAGCCGTCCGCGCGTATCGTGAGCGCGCGGCAGTCGGACGAGGTCGCGGCGGTCCTGCGCGAAGCGGCGGAGCTCAGTGAGTCCGAGCTGGCAGTCGAAGGAAGCGAGTTCGGGGTGCTCGAGAGCTCGGTCGCGGTGGGCGGGCAGCTGCTGTCGATCCGGGGGATCGCCGGTCGTTACGACAGCGCGTTCCTGCCGCTCTTCGGCGACCATCAGGCGCAGAACACCGCGGTCGCGATCGCGGCCGTCGAGTCGTTCCTCGGTGACGGACGCCACGCCATCCCTGGCGATGTGCTGGCCGAAGGCCTTGCCACCGTCACGTCGCCGGGACGGCTCCAGCTCGTCGGCATCGAGCCGTCGGTGATCGTCGACGCGGCCCACAACCCGCACGGCGCCGAAGCGCTGTCCTCCGCGATCACCGAGTACTTCGACTTCAACGAGGTCACCGTCGTGCTGGGAGTGCTGACCGACAAGGACGCGCCCGGCATCATCCGCGCGCTCTCGCCCATCGCCACCCGGTTCGCCGTCACCCAGTCCAGCTCCGATCGGGCCATCGGGTTCGACGAGCTCGCCGACGAGGTGGAGAGCGTCGCCCCGCACGCGGAGCTCGGACGCTTCGAATCCGTGGACGACGCGCTCGCTGATGCGCGCGCCTGGGCGTCGCAGGCGCCGAAGCGAGCGGTGCTCGTCACCGGCTCGATCACGGTCGTCGCCGACGCCATGGTGCTGGCCGAACGCGAGCGCTGGAAGCCGTGACCGCCGCAACGCCGGGCCGCGCGCGCCGGGAGCGCACCGCCTCCGAGTCGCTCCTGTCGATCGTGCTCGTGCTCGAGGCGATCGTGGTGTTCTTCGTCGCCCTCACCGTCTACGGCCTCGAGCAGCTCCCCGCCGGCGTCGCCCTCGGCGGCGGAGCGGCACTCATCCTCGTCCTCGCGATCGACGCGAGGCTCGTCCGGTCGCCGGTCGGAGTGTGGCTGGGCTGGCTGCTGCAGGTCGTGCTGATCCTGCTCGGCCTCGTCACGCCCGTGATGTGGTTCGTCGGCGCCGGCTTCGCCGGGCTGTGGGTGTTCTGCTTCGGAAAGGGCCGGCAGCTGGACCGCGCGAAGGCCGCCTATCTGGCAGCGCATCCGGTTGAAGAGCGCGCCTCCGACACGGCCCCCGCCGATGCGCCCGCCCCCGGCACGTCCTCAGCATCCGACCCAGCCATCCCACCGCAGAAGTCCAAGGAGACCGAATGACCAGCGTTCAGGAGACCCTCGTCCTGGTGAAGCCCGACGGCGTCGCCCGAAACCTCACCGGCGAGATCCTGCGCCGGATCGAGGCGAAGGGCTACCAGCTCGTCGACATCCGGCTGGTCGAGGCCGACCGCGACCTGCTCGGGAATCACTACGAAGAGCACGTCGGCAAGCCGTTCTACGAGCCGCTCGTCGAATTCATGGAGAGCGGTCCGGTGGTCGCCATGCGGGTCGCCGGCAACCGGGTCATCGAGGGCTTCCGCACGCTTGCCGGGACCACGGATCCCACGACGGCGGCGCCGGGCACGATCCGCGGGGATCTCGGCCGCGACTGGGGACTCGCGGTGCAGCAGAACCTCGTGCACGGCTCCGACTCGCCGGAATCCGCCGAGCGCGAGCTCGCCCTCTGGTTCCCCGCCTCCTAGTCGCTGCGGCTACAGAAGCGACTGGAGGACGTTCAGGCGCAGCTGGGCGAGGATGGCGACGACCAGGTACGAGGCGACCGTGATCGCGGGGACCCATCCGTACAGCGCCGATGCGATGCGGCGTCCCCGATCGCCGATCGGGATCACCCCGCTCTTGAGGGTGTAGAGGGTCACGGCCCAGAACATCGGGATGGTGATCGACCAGACGGCCATGCACCACGGGCACAGTGTTCCGAGCTTGAAGATGCTCTGCGCGATCAGCCAGATCACAAAGGCGAGCGCTCCGGCGACGCCCACGTTGAACGCGATCCAGAACCACCGCGAGAAGCGTGCTCCCGCCAGCACGCCGACACCCACCGCGATGGGTGCGACGAATCCGCCG
The DNA here is from genome assembly GCF_042434515.1 of Lysobacter korlensis. Taxonomy (NCBI): domain Bacteria; kingdom Pseudomonadati; phylum Pseudomonadota; class Gammaproteobacteria; order Lysobacterales; family Lysobacteraceae; genus Lysobacter; species Lysobacter korlensis. The sequence continues at coordinate 340,372 of NZ_JBHLTG010000002.1, read as the reverse complement.
AGACCCCACAGCGGGTTCGGCACGTCGAAGAACACCGCACCCTCAGGCGAATTCAGGTTCGCACCGCACTGCACGAGCGGGCTGATGTTGCAGTTGAGCACCGCGTTCGGGTCTTCCAGCAGAGCGAACTTGTCGAGCGTCAAGGCGAACGCGGAGATCCAGCCCACGACCCCGAAGATGATCAGGAAGACGGCGAGGGTGCTGGACGGACGGAAGGACGCTTGCGACACCCTCGGATTATTCCATGGGGGTGATTCGGGGTTCGCTGACGCCGCGTGCGATAATGAATCAAGTCGTCCGGGCCGCGCTCGGACGACCACACGAAAAGCTTTTCCGGGCACAAGGGAACCCTTGGGTCGAGGAGGCGCGCAGCGCCCTCTCGAAACCGGGCGACGCGAGCAGTGGATGCTCCGTCACGGATAGTCAGTTCCGTTGGTGCGGTGACAGTGCACCGCCGACCAGAGCCGCCAGAGCCGGTCGGGACCACGTGAGGATTTCGCGACCGGGAGGTTGCGCAGAGAGTACCCGGACCGCCGCGCGGCCGAGGATCCGGGCCAAGGAGTGCACCAGCGATGGTGGAGAACAACGACACGAACGAGACCACGGAACCCGGCAGCGGCCCTGAGGCGCAGAGCGACCCGGTGACGGGGGCCGGCCAGACGCCTGAGGCCGACTCCGCCGCAGGCGAGGTCGCGGCTCCGTTCGAGAATACGGAGTCCGCCGCGACGCTCGGCGACGCGCAGGCAGCGGACGAGTCCCAGGAGGCGCAGCCCGAGTCGGCCGGCGTCATCGAGGCGGATCCGGCATCCGAGGCGCCCGCCCGCGCGGTCCGGCCCACGACCTCCCTCATCTTCCAGGCGCCGGACCTGCCGACGCCCTCCCCTCAGCACTTCGCTCCCGTCGACGAAGAAGACGACGACCAGACGGAGCGCAGCTCGGTCCGCCGCCGCACCCGCCGCCGCGCCGGCGAGGAGGGCCGCGAGACGCGCGAGCCGCAGGCTCAGGAGGAGACCCCACGCCACGTCGTGAAGGTGCGCCAGCCGCGCAAGCAGCCGGAGCCGATCACGGAACCGCAGCGCGTCAAGGGCTCGACACGACTCGAGGCGAAGAAGCAGCGCCGCCGGGACGGGCGTGACGCCGGCCGGCGCCGTCCGGTCATCACCGAGGCGGAGTTCCTCGCCCGGCGCGAGAGCGTCGACCGCGTCATGGTCGTCCGCTCGAAGGCCGGTCGCATCCAGATCGGCGTGCTGGAGGACGGGGTGCTCGTCGAGCACTACGTCGCCCGGAACCAGGAAGCGTCGATGATCGGCAACGTCTACCTGGGACGGGTGCAGAACGTGCTCCCCAGCATGGAGGCCGCGTTCGTCGACATCGGACGAGGCCGGAACGCCGTGCTCTACTCCGGCGAGGTCGACTGGGACGCCGCCAGCGAGGGCGAGAACAAGAACCAGCCCCGCCGGATCGAGCTGGCGCTGAAGCCCGGCGACAAGGTGCTGGTGCAGGTCACCAAGGACCCGGTCGGCCACAAGGGCGCCCGCCTCACCAGCCAGGTCAGCCTTCCCGGCCGGTACCTCGTGTACGTGCCGAACGGCTCCATGAACGGCATCAGCAGGAAGCTCCCCGACACCGAGCGGGCGCGCCTGAAGAAGATCCTCAAAGAGGTGCTTCCGGACAACGTCGGCGTGATCGTGCGCACCGCGGCAGAGGGCGCCACGGAGGAGCAGCTCACCCGCGATGTCACCCGCCTCACCAACCAGTGGGCGGAGATCAGCCGCCAGGTGGAGACCGTCTCCGCGCCCGCCATGCTGCACAGCGAGCCGGATCTGCTGGTGAAGATCATCCGCGACGTGTTCAACGAGGACTTCCAGAAGCTCGTCATCGCCGGCGACGACGCCCGCGAGACGATCGAGGGCTACCTCCGCGCCGTGGCGCCTGACCTCCTCGACCGGGTCGAGCGGTACGAGGGGGAACGCGACGCGTTCGACGAGCACCGCATCTCCGAGCAGATCGAGAAGGCGCTCGACCGCAAGGTGTGGCTGCCCTCCGGAGGCTCACTCGTCATCGACCGCACCGAGGCGATGACCGTCGTCGACGTCAACACGGGCAAGTTCGTGGGCTCCGGCGGCAACCTCGAAGAGACCGTCACCAAGAACAACCTGGAGGCGGCCGAGGAGATCGTGCGGCAGCTCCGGCTGCGCGACATCGGCGGCATCATCGTCGTCGACTTCATCGACATGGTGCTGGAGTCGAACCGCGACCTGGTGCTCCGCCGCCTCGTCGAGTGCCTCAGCCGCGACCGGACCAAGCACCAGGTCGCCGAGGTGACCTCGCTCGGCCTGGTGCAGATGACCCGCAAGAAGCTCGGACTCGGGCTGCTGGAGTCGTTCAGCGCACCGTGCGAGGTCTGCGCCGGCCGCGGCATCATCGTGCAGCACGAGCCGACGAGCAAGCACCGCGGAAGCGCCCAGGAGCCCACCCGCGGCAACGGCGGACGGCGCGGCAAGGGCCAGCAGTCGGCCCCCGTGAAGTCCGGCAACGGAGGCGGCAGCGGCACGCACGCGATCACCGACGATGTGCGGAACGCCCTGGCGAAGATCGCGAAGAGCACCGTCACCCACGCGCAGGAGACGCCCGCCGAAGTCCAGCCGGCGACGGCTGCCGCTGAGAGCACCCAGACGTCCGGGAACGACCCGGCACCCGCTCCAGCAGCGGAAGTGCCTGCTGAAGCGATCGCGTCCGCCGTCGAAGCGACGCCGGCGGAGAGGACGACGGCCGAGGAGCCCGCCACACCTGTCGCGATCCTCGACATCCCGGTCGGCCGTGCACCTCGGTCCAGCCGCAAGCTCAGCACCGAGGATGCCGAGTCCATCCTCGGCTCGGTGCTCGAGGCGCTCCCAGAGCCGAAGAAGCCCGGTCAGGGTCGCGGTCGCGGCTCACGTCGGGCGTCATCGGCCGGCGGCAGCCCGGCGAAGGTGTCGACGAAGCCCGAGTGAGGCAACCCGGTCGCTCAGCGACCGAAGCGCCTTTGGCGCTGCGATACCCGCAGCCCGCTCGCCTGCAGCCGGCGCACCAGCTCCTTGCCGGAGACCGGCGTGGCGCCGCGCGCGATGAGCTCGGCGCGCCGCTCCTGCGGCACGTCGTAATGGTCGGAGTCGAAGCTGCGGGGTGGCACGCCGGCATCGCGCGCGAACGCGTGGAGCTCTTCCAGTGTCGAGTCACTCACCAGGTGCGCCCAGAGTGTCCCGTGCGCGGGCCAGATGGCCTCGTCGATCAGGATCACGTGAACGGCTCCGTCCGGTGGAGCGCCGCGCTCCGCCTCATTCCGAGGCTACCGCCGGGCCCACTGCTACGTTCTGACCGTGGACGTCGTCAATCCGATTCTTCCCTTCCCGCACCTGTTCTTCACGGTGCTGGCCCCGCTCCTGTATCTCGGTGTCGTCGCGCTGCTGTTCCTCGGCCTGTACCTCGTTGTCCGGGCTGCGGTCCGTCGAGCGCTCCAGGAGCACCAGCTGTGGCTGGACACGCGGGGCAACGGCGGCGTGCCCCCGCAGCAGCCGCAGTGAGCGCGCGGCGGCTCCGCGGCCATCCGGCTCGGGCCGCCGCGGTCGCCGGTGCAGTGGCCCTCTTCCTGATGCTCAAGCTGATCGGCGGCCCGTGGCCGGCCGCCGACTTCTTCTTTATGGGCTTCGCCGACGGAGCGGTCGTGATCACGACGCCGTCGTGGACGGTGCTGAGCAGCCCGATAGCACAGGCGCTCGCGGCGTTCGCGGGTGCATTCCTCTCGCTCTGGCTGGTGCTGCCAGTGACGGCAGAGCTTCGGGTCGGCGCGGTTCTGCTGCGGAGCCTCGTCGCCGGCGCGATGGCCATGACCGGCGTCCTCATCCTCGGTGCGCTGGCCTGGGGATTCGGCCCATTCGGGTGGCTCGCCGAGTTCGCGCTCGAGATCGTCGCCACGCGGGAGCAGTTCGAGGGCTCCCCGCTGAACCCCTGGAACCGACTGCGGGAGGCGGTCGACAGGCTTCTCGATCTGCTGCCGACAGCGCTGCTGGGCGGCGTTCTGCTCTGGCTGTGGGAGCGCAACAGCTCCCGCACCGCCGTGGTTTGACCGGGCACTGGGCGTCGAGTATTCTTGACCGTTGGCGTGCGTGCGCTGAAGACTGACGGATCAGCTGCTGATTCCAGTCGGCTGCGTCGGGGAAGCTAAGCTTTCCTGGTCGAGTTCGCGCGGAGCGCCAAGACTTTCCTCTCAAAGCAAAGGGTTCATCGTGGTTTACGCAGTTGTGCGCGCAGGCGGCCGTCAAGAAAAGGTCGAGGTCGGAACGGTGGTCGTCCTCGACCGCATCGCGGCCGACGAGAACGGCAACATCGAGCTCGCGCCCGTGCTGCTCGTCGACGGAGACACGATCACCTCCGACGCCCAGTCGCTCGCAAAGGTCAAGGTGACGGCCGAGGTCGTTCGCGACCTGCGCGGCCCGAAGATCGTCATCCAGAAGTTCAAGAACAAGACCGGGTACAAGAAGCGCCAGGGCCACCGCTCGGAGCTCACCCGCGTCAAGATCACCAGCATCAAGTAATCAAGGGGCTGACACACTCATGGCACACAAAAAGGGCGCATCCTCCACCCGCAACGGCCGCGACTCCAACGCTCAGCGCCTCGGCGTGAAGCGCTACGGCGGGCAGGTCGTCAAGGCCGGCGAGATCCTCGTCCGCCAGCGCGGAACCCACTTCCACCCCGGTGCCGGCGTCGGCCGCGGCGGGGACGACACGCTCTTCGCCCTCGAGGCCGGAGCGGTCGAGTTCGGCACGAAGGGCGGCCGCAAGGTCGTCAACATCGTCGCCGGCTAGGCGAGATTTTCTTCACGAGGGCGAGCTTCGGCTCGCCTTCGTCATTTGCAGAGGGCTCCGCTGGAGCAGGTAGTAGGTAGTCGCCATGGCCACATTCGTCGATCAGGTGACGTTGCACCTGCGCGCCGGCTCCGGCGGCCACGGCTGCGTGTCGGTGCGTCGTGAGAAGTTCAAGCCCCTCGCCGGCCCAGACGGCGGCAACGGCGGCAACGGCGGCGACATCGTCCTCGTCGCCGACTCCCAGGTCACCACGCTGCTCGGCTACCACCGCGCCCCGCACCGCTCCAGCGAGAACGGCGGCCCCGGCATGGGCGACCACCGCAGCGGCCACAAGGGCGCCGACCTCGAGCTGCCCGTGCCGGTCGGCACTGTGGTGAAGGATGAGGACGGCACCGAACTCGTCGACCTCACCGAGCCGGGCATGCGCTTCGTCGCCGCCCCGGCCGGTCAGGGCGGGCTCGGCAACGCCGCGCTCGCGAGCACGAAGCGGAAAGCGCCCGGCTTCGCGCTGCTCGGCACGCCCGGCTGGGAGGGCGACATCCGGCTCGAGCTGAAGACCGTCGCGGATGTCGCGCTCGTCGGCTTCCCCAGCGCCGGCAAGTCCAGCCTCATCGCGGCGATGTCGGCAGCACGACCCAAGATCGCCGACTACCCGTTCACCACGCTGCACCCGAACCTCGGCGTGGTGGAAGCGGGCTCCGTGCGGTACACGGTCGCAGATGTGCCCGGTCTCATCGAGGGCGCCAGTGAGGGCAAGGGTCTCGGGCTGGAGTTCCTCCGCCACGTGGAGCGGTGCACCGCCCTCCTGCACGTTCTCGACTGCGCGACCCTCGACCCCGGGCGCGACCCGCTGAGCGACCTCGACGTGATCCTCGGCGAGCTCGCCGCCTACCCGGTCCCGGATGGGCAGACTCCGCTGCTGGAGCGCCCGCAGCTGATCGCGCTCAACAAGGTGGATGTGCCCGATGCGCGCGACCTCGCCGCCATGGTCCGCGGCGAGCTCGAAGGGCGCGGGTATCGGGTGTTCGAGATCAGCGCGGTGAGTCGCGAGGGGCTCCGCGAGCTGTCCTTCGCGCTGGCCGAGCTGGTCGAGGCGGATCGTGCACGGAAAGCCGCCGAGCCGGCCGCTCCGCGGATCGTGCTCCGGCCGAAGCCGGTCGACGCGCGGGACTTCACGATCCGGGTCGAGGGCGGCAGCGACGGGCCCGTCTACCGCATCCTGGGCGCGAAGCCCGAGCGCTGGGTCGCTCAGACCGATTTCACCAACGACGAGGCCGTCGGATACCTCGCCGACCGGCTGGCGAAGCTCGGCACAGAGGAGGAGCTGTTCCGTGTCGGAGCGGTGCCCGGCTCGACCGTGGTGATCGGCGAGGGCAACGCGATCGTCTTCGACTGGGAGCCGACCCTCACCTCCGCCGCGGAGCTCATCACCAGCCCCCGCGGCGCCGACGAGCGGCTGCACCCGAACCTCCGTCCGACGCGCAACCAGCGTCGTGAGGAGTACTTCGATCGGATGGACGCGAAGGCCGAGGCGCGCGCCGAGCTGCTGCGTGAGAAGGAGGCCGGTCTGTGGCGGGAGGACGACGGTGGGTGATCTGGGCCGCAATCGAACCGAGGTCGTGGCGTCGGCGCGACGCATCGTCGTGAAGGTCGGCTCGTCGTCGATCAGCGGTGAGAACGTCGGGCAGATCACCCCGCTCGTCGACGCCCTCGCGTCGGTGCACGGCAGAGGCGTCGAGGTCACCCTGGTCTCGTCCGGCGCGATCGCCACTGGAATGCCGCACCTGCAGCTGGACTCCCGGCCCGCCGACCTCGCGACCCAGCAGGCGGCGGCGGCCGTCGGTCAGAACCTGCTCATCTTCCGCTACCAGGAGAGTCTGGACCGGTACGGCATCGTCGCCGGACAGGTGCTGCTCACCGCCGGTGACCTGGAGCATCCGACGCCCAGAAGCAACGCCCAGCGTGCGATGGAGCGGCTGCTGTCGCTGCGCATCCTGCCGATCGTCAACGAGAACGACACGGTCGCCACGCAGGAGATCCGCTTCGGCGACAACGACCATCTGGCGGCGCTCGTCAGCAAGCTGCTGCACGCGGACCTGCTGGTGCTGCTCTCGGATGTGGATGCGCTGTACACGCGTCCGCCGCACGAGCCGGGCGCCGAGCGCATCGAGCACGTTCCACTCGGGGACGACCTCGCCGGCGTGAAGCTCGGCGACATCGGCAGTGCCGGCGTCGGCACCGGGGGAGCCGGCACGAAGATCGCGGCCGCGAGGCTCGCCACGCAGAGCGGCACCGCCGTGCTGCTCACCTCGGCGGCGCAGGTCGGCGCGGCGTTGTCGGGCGCGCACATCGGCACCTGGTTCGACGCAGCACCCCGCACCCACACCGGCTCCCTGTCGACGGTGCCCGCGCACTGACCACGCCCACCCGAGCAGGGGTGCGGGGGCATCGGTAGCATTGACGGCATGCCTGATGCCGCCGTCCAGACGTCGCTGATCGAGAAGCTCGAGCGCTCCCGGATCGCGGCACGCGCACTCGCCACGCTCGCCGCAGACCGCAAGAACGCGGCACTCGAGGCCATCGCCGGTGCGATCCTCGAAGGAGCGGATCGCATCTTCGCCGCCAACGCACTCGACCTCGCCAATGGCCGCGAGAACTCGCTGAGCAGCGGGCTGCTCGACCGGCTCAGCCTCGATGCCCGCCGGCTCCATGGCCTCGCGGACGCGGTCCGGCAGGTCGCCGCACTCGTCGACCCCGTCGGGGAGGTCGTGCGCGGCAAGGTGCTGCCGAACGGGCTGAAGCTCACGCAGATTCGCGTGCCGTTCGGTGTGGTCGGCGTCATCTACGAGGCGCGCCCCAACGTCACCATCGACATCGCGGCGCTTGCCCTGAAGAGCGGCAACGCGGTCGTGCTCCGTGGCGGCAGCGCAGCCGAGAACACGAACCGGGTGCTCGTGGAGCTGATCCGGGAGGCGCTGGAGTCGGCAGGGCTCCCCGCCGACGCGGTGCAGACGATCGACGAGTTCGGGCGTCAGGGCGCCACGGAGCTGATGCAGGCCCGCGGCTACGTCGACGTGCTCATCCCGCGGGGGAGCGCCGGCCTCATCGACACGGTGGTGCAGGAGTCGAAGGTGCCGGTCATCGAGACGGGCGCCGGTGTCGTGCACATGTTCCTCGACGCCTCCGCGGACGACGCGATGGCGATCGACCTCGCCGTGAACGCGAAGACGCAGCGGGTGAGCGTGTGCAACACGCTCGAGACACTCCTGGTGCATGCCGATGCGGCGGATCGGCTGCTGCCCCCGGTGCTCTCCGGGCTTCGCGCCAAGGGCGTCACGATCCACGCCGATGACCGCACCGCGAAGATATTCCCGGACTCCGTGCCGGCAACCGATGAGGACTGGGCTGCCGAATACCTCGACCACGACCTCGCGGTGCGCGTGGTGGACGACCTCGACGGCGCCCTGGAGCACATCCGGCGCTGGTCGACCAGCCACACCGAGTCCATCGTCACGGCGGATCTCGCCAACGCGGAGCGCTTCCTCGCCGAGGTCGACTCAGCTGTGGTGATGGTGAACGCATCCACCCGCTTCACCGACGGCGGGGAGTTCGGGTTCGGCGCCGAGGTCGGCATCTCCACGCAGAAGCTGCACGCCCGCGGACCCATGGGACTCAGCGAGCTGACCAGCAGCAAGTGGACCGTTCGCGGCACGGGTCAGGTGCGGGGCTGAGCGCTGAAGCGCCATTAGACTCGAACCCGTCTGAAACGGAGAATCCATGACGCAGCTCGCCCTGTTCCTCACCGCAGCCGCTGAGCACGAGTCCGCGCCGCTCATCGCGCCGCCGCTCGTCATCGCTCTGGTCATGGCGATCTTCTTCACGGTCATCGCGCTCATCACCTACAGCTACCGGGATGTCGCGAACCGCCACGCGGGCAAGTCGCGCGGCGCGTCCCAGAGCCAGGACACCGCCCACTAGGCGGCGCGCGTGACCGACACCGGCGTCACTCGCCGTCCTCGCGTCGGGATCATGGGTGGCACCTTCGATCCCATCCATCACGGGCACCTCGTCGCCGCCAGCGAGGTGGCGCAGAACTACGACCTCGACGAGGTCATCTTCGTGCCCACCGGCCAGCCGTGGATGAAGACCGGCGTCAGCTCGGGCGAGCACCGGTACCTGATGACCGTCATCGCGACGGCCGCGAACCCCCGCTTCACCGTGAGCCGCGTGGACCTGGAGCGCGGTGGCCCCACCTATACGATCGACACCCTCCGCGACATCCAGGCCGAGCGACCGGACGCGCAGCTGTACTTCATCTCCGGAGCGGATGCGATCGCCCAGATCCTGGAGTGGAAAGACCACGAAGAGCTCTGGAAGCTCGCGAAATTCGTCGCGGTCTCTCGTCCGGGACACGCGCTGTCTATTCGCGGATTGCCAGAGCAGAGCGTAAGCTCAATGGAAGTCCCCGCGCTGGCGATCTCTTCATCGGATTGCCGCGCGCGGGTCAACGGGGGGTATCCAGTTTGGTATTTGGTGCCGGACGGCGTCGTCCAGTACATCACCAAGCACCATCTTTATCGGGGAGCGTGAGATGACGACCTATCAGGACCCGCCACCTCTCTCGAGGCGGGCGGCGCGGCAGAGTGAACGCGCACAGGCCGAGGCCCGCGAGACCGCTGAACGGTCCGCCGAGGAGCACGTGCTCCGCCCGGCGAGCGGTCGCCGCGCGCTCACCCCGGAGCCGAACGCTCCGGCCGAGCCGCTCACCTACGTCACCCAGTCCCGCCCGAACCTGCCGACGTATGCCGGCCGCGCCCGCTCGCTCACTCCCGTCGATGCCGGTGATGCGATGCCGCCGACGCAGGCGCTCGCAAAGCAGGATCACCCCTCGTACCGCTCCCGCGACTACAGCCCGGAGGCACGACCGTCGTCGGCGTTCTCCGCGCCCCAGCCCCGCACCGGGACCGACCTCGACTACTTCACCCAGGGCGGCCCAGGGCAGCTCACCATGGAGCGCCCGCAGGTGAAGACGGAGGCCGCACCCGCACCCGCTCAGCTTCCGGTGGCGCCCGGTGCGGCGGCGACCGACCCGGTGCCGAACGCCACCCTCACCCGCCGCGAGCTCCGCGCCCTGCGCGCCGCCGCGCAGTCGAAGATCCAGGCGGCGCAGACACCTGAGCAGCCGCCCGCCACGGAGGCAGTCGACTTCCTCCTCCGCTCCGGACCGATCGATCTGCCCCGCCCGGCGCGCGCCACGTCGAGCACGCCCGTGTCGGCGCTCGATGCCCTCTCCGCTCACGGCGTCGCGCTCACGGCCGACGCCGTGGCCGCCGCGACCTCGGGCGGGTCGGCCACGCCGCCGCCGCTCGTCGAACCGGAGCCGGCGCAGAAGTACCCGTCGTTCACCGACCTCATCGGCATTCAGCGCAGCGCGCGGGCCGAGAAGGACCGCGCCGCCGAGAGCGCGTCCAAAGCGGAGGCTGCCGCAGACGTTGCCGACCAGCAGGGCATCGAGTCGTTCTTCGACGACACGAACACGCCGACCGCGGTCGCGCCGGTCGTCCCGCAGAGCCCGGCACCGAGCGTCCGTGCCAAGAAGCCCGCCGAGAAGCCCGAGCCGCCGGTTGCGGACCGGGAACCGCTCCGCAGCGGATCCGCCTTCCCGCACTGGAGCCAGTCCGAAGTCGAGGACGACGCGTTCCCATCCGGGATGTCACGCGGGTTCGCCAGCGGATCTACCGGGTCCACGCCCGCGTCGCTCGTGCTCCCCTCCGTGCCGAACCCGAGCGAGCTCAGCTACTCGCTGAGCACCGGCGAGATCCTGGTCACGGGCTCGATCGACCTGCCGCGGAGCCTCGGCGCAACCGGTGCCCACCCCGACACGCTCGACGACGCCATCGACCACCTGCTCGACGCGGACGACGAGGAGATGAAGACCACCGGTTCCACCCCGGTGCGCGCCATCCGTGCCGTGAGCTCCCACACGTCCACCCGCGGCATGATCGCCGCACGCAAGCCGAAGAGCAACCGCCTCCCGACGGTCCTGGCGATCTCGGCGTCGGCGATGGCCGCGGTCGTGCTCACCCTCGGCATCGTCAGCGTCGCCACCGGGAGCTTGTGAGATCCTGGGCGCTCGCTCAGTGGCACCGGGTACAAAGGACACCGTGACAGCATCGCAACGCGCCCTCGAGCTTCTGAGCACCGCGGCCAACGCAGCCGACGCGAAGCAGGGCGCGGATCTCGTCGCGCTGGACGTCTCGGAGCCGTTGCCGCTCGCCGACATCTTCCTGCTGGTCACCGGCCGGAACGAGCGCAACGTCGTGGCCATCGCCGAGGAGATCGAGGACAAGCTCCTCGAGACCGGCGTGAAGGCGCTGCGGCGCGAGGGCCGCGCCGAGGGTCGCTGGGTGCTCCTCGACTTCGGCGACCTGGTCGTGCACGTCTTCCACGAAGAGGACCGCATGTACTACTCGCTCGAACGCCTCTGGCGGGACTGCCCCGTCATCCCGCTCGAGCTCGCGAACGAGCGCACCGCCTGACGCAGGTCGGTCGCTGATCCGGTCGAAGCGTCCGCGCCCCGCCGACGGTGCCGATCGGCGGACTTCCGTCGCGACACGCCGTACTCAGGCGGTCGCTCTCCCGGCGTGTCGCGCCGGAAGTCCGACGACTCGGACCGCATCGGACTGCCAGCGCGGTCAAAGTGCGCTCTTCAGCGCGCCCATGGCCGCATCTGATTTGCTTGACGCATGAAGTGTCCCAATGATGGCGCCACCCTCGTGATGAGCGAGCGGAGTGGCGTCGAGATCGACTACTGCCCGGAGTGCCGCGGGGTGTGGCTGGACCGCGGAGAGCTCGACAAAATCATCGACCGGGCGGACGCCGCACCGGCTGCGGCCGGGGGATACCCGTCGCAGGTCCCGCCCGCGCAGGTTCCGCCGATGCCGCCGACCCAGCCGTACGGGGCACCGCAGTTCCCGACACCGAGCTACGGCGACCAGCGCTACGGCAGCTCCGACGGCTACTACCGCAAGAAGAAGAAGGACAACTGGCTGAGCGAGCTGTTCGACTGACCTCTCGCGGAGGCCTCCGGCGTTCCGACTCATCCCCACGGATGTAGTAGCCTGTACTGGTTGCCCGCGAGGGTGACGGGGGCCTGTGGCGCAGCTGGTAGCGCACCTGCATGGCATGCAGGGGGTCAGGGGTTCGAATCCCCTCAGGTCCACCAATGAAACCCCCGGTTCGCCGGGGGTTTCGGCGTTTGTTCGGGTGCCATTCGCGGAGCGATTTCCGTCGCGATCACACATTCGTCACACACTCCTTGTTGAGACCTGCTCCCTGCCGGGCGTTTGAGCCCACTCCGACGACGGACTCGCCGAGCGCAACCGGACGATGTCGGCGGAGCACCGCATCATGGTTTACGGGGTGAAGGCACGATGACTGACCGGAGGGCGCGGCGTCGACGGAGTCGAGTGGCGGCAGTGATCACGCCTGACTTGCGGCGACTGCGAATGGCTCTAGGGCTACAGGTCCAGTCGGCGGCCGCGTTGCTCGGTGAGCCGGCGAGTCTGTTGGAGAACCAAGAGAGTGCGCGCTCCGCAGATCCGGTGTTCGTGGCGTCGGTTCTCTCGAAGTACCTGGACTATGGGAGCGCGCTCAGTCGGGAAGGAACGATGCCACTGATGGCAACCGTTCGCCGCACGACAGCCGTGTACGAGCTCCGGCTCTCACTCGGCTTACGGCCAGATCGCGCGGCGCTGATTCTCGGTATCTCGGTGTCGGAGCTGGATGCGATCGAGTCAGCCGGCGCGGAGACGCCCAAGAGCCGGCGCGACCGAGCTTGGTCCACCTACATTGACTGGGCGATCAGGCGCCGTCGACGGCTTGATCGTCGTGCAAGAGTTCAGCGCCGCGTCGTTCGGCGGGGAAACAGCAGCGAGCGAAACATGCTGGTTGACCCCACGGCCGAGCTTCGAGAGATGCACAAGTTGGCGTACGCGCCGCGGCTGTCACCCGCCCAGGCGGAGGCGGAGGTCTGGAAGTATCTGGACTCCGGCACCGTTTAGGCGGTTCTCGGAGCGCCACGTCTCACATCCCGGCGGCTTCCTCGTCGCCCTCAACCTCAGGGTGCGCGGCCCCAGCGAGGTGCGTGACAGTCCCGAGCTGTTCCAGGATGTGGGACGTGTCTGGCGCGAGGTTGCTCGGTGCGACGTAGTAGCGGCGGGTGATTTCCTCCGATGCGTGGCCGAGCTGCTTCGCCGCTGTGGCGGTGTCGACGTTGGCGTCGAGGAGTGTCGCGACGGTCTTGCGGAATGTGTGAGGGGTCACCCACTCCCACTCGGTGCCCTTGCGCATGCTGCGCCATGCCCGGTGGACATTCTGCGTCTGACGCAGATTCCCGTTGGCGGCGGGGAACACCCACTCCGAGCTGGCTCGGTTCTTCCCGCGGCGGCGAAGCACCTCGACGAGGAACGGCGGGAGCGAGACAGTCCGCTCGCCTGCGGAGCTCTTCGTGAACTCCTGGCGGAAGTAGCCCTTACGCTTCACGTAGACCACGGTGCCGTTGAACTCGGCGGTGGGGAGCGGCCCGGTCAGGACGAGGTCGCGCCAGCGGATGGCGAGGGCTTCCCCGATTCTCGCGCCGGTTCCCAGCATGAAGTCGATGATGTCGGGCAGTTCGGACGTCGGCGGCGGTCCCATGACGCCCGGGCCGGTCCGGAACGCACGAGAGTGCCCGCGGAGCCGGAGGGCATCTTCGATGGAGAGAGCCTTCGGCTCTTTCTTGGCCGGCGTTTCGGGGAGCGTTCCCGCTACTGGATTGACCGGATAGAGACCGTACCTGACGGCAACGGCCAAGATTCGCGACATGAGGGACCGGATGTTCCGGGTCTCGTTCCGGGCTTCCGGCCGAATCCTGTCGAAGTACTGCGCGAGTCGGTCTGCCGTGATCTGCCGCAGCGTGAGCTCCTCGAAGGCAGGCATCAGCCACTTCCGAAGCTGCCGTTCCTGCTCGGCGACGTACTGCTCCTTCACCTTGCCGGTCGCAACCCGCTGCTCCGACTCACGACGCCACCGTTCTACGAGCAGCGGGAACTTCGAGTCCACCGTCAGGTCGAGCTGGGAAGGGTTCGTGCGCTCGCGGAGCTTCTGCAACAGCCGCTGCTCCTGGGCACGCTTGCCGGGACCGTAGGCGTTGACGGGACGCAGCTTGCCGTCGACATCGCGGTAGCGGGTGGAATACCGCCACGAGCCGTCCGGCTGCTGCTTTCCGCTGATGGCGCCGTGCCCGCCGATGGGAATCTTGCTGGTCATGGTCTTTCCTTCGTTCAGTTGGCGATGAGGTTGGCGAGGTACGTGCGAACGTCGGATTCACGCCAGCGGAGGAGCCGGCCGAGTTTCACGGCGGCGATTCCGCGGCCCTTGTATCGCCAGTCGTAGATGGTGAGGACGCTGACACGGAGAATCTCGGCGACCTCGTTGATGTCGAGGAGACGGTCGCCCGTGTAGCTGTCGCTCGGAGCGGTCTTTGTGGAGGCGTGCGACTGGAGCTCGTGCGGTCGGCGCGAGCTCACCGGTCGCCGGGCGTGCGGTCCTGCTGGGGTGCCGCGTGTGCGGGCCTTGCTGGTCATCTGTTTCCTTCCGAACCGTCGTGGCCGGATGTCTGTGGCAACCGGTCCGAAGGCTCTATGCACGAGCCCCTGAACCGGCTGGGACTGACCGGAACTCGTTCACCTCCGTTCCCTCTCAGGCGTGCAGTGAGGGACTTGTTTGAGTGAGCGAACCTGGCTTGATCCGGCCGACTCCACCCCTCCTATGCGCGGCAATGCAGCCGTTTCGGAACGGACCCATGCCGCGCATAGGGATGACGTGTACGACACAACGAAGAGCGAGTTGCCCGCCCGCCTCACCCGCTTGATTCATCAGGCGCCGGGGTGGGAAGCAACAATCCGCGAGGCCTGGGATGCCGCGTTGGACATCGACCCGGACGTGCAGGTGCGCGCGGCGAAGCGCGACGGGGATCGCATCGTGCTCGTCCTGGTGGGGTCCACGGTGGAGCAGACCGCGGAGCTGCGAGAGCTCGTTCAGGACGGTGTTGAGCCGCAGGCTGCGGCGACCTGCCCAGAATGCGCACGGCACAGACGAGCTGACGCTTGGGTGTGCCCGGACCACGGATGATCGCGGCATACGGGCCGGCGCTCGGCGACACCGCCGCCGGGATCTTCCCCAGCCGCTCGCAACTGCTGCGCGCGGTGGCGCCGGAGATGTACGCCGACTACTCCGACGACCACGACTGGCACCAGCTCCGCGGGCAGCAGGTTGCCGGGTTGCGCGATGCGGCTGTCCGGCTCACCGTCATGCGCCGCGAGATGGAGCTGCTCAACCACGCTCACGAGTTCGAGGCGCTGACCACAGACCAACAGGAAGCACTCCTGCTCGACCCGGCACACCCACCGGTGGTCAGAGCATGGGAGGGCAGACCGCGGTTCGTGTACTGCCGGCAATGGCATCCCGGACGCGGGGCGCCGCGAGTACACGGGGACGCCGTGGAGATCGACGCCCGCACGCCGGGCGCACTGCTGAGGTCGTTACGCAGCGCGGGGCTGCTCAGCTACACCGAACTTCACTAGGTGCGCCGGTCAGAGACCGACCTTCCGCCGCGGCCAAGGGCGCATACGCAACGGTCAAGTGAGGGCAGTACGGATCGCTGCGTACGGGTCGCCAGCGACCACATGTGCGGAGCGGTCCTGTGGCCAGAATGAGGCGTCGTCGTCCGACCAACACGGCATCACGTGGAAATGCGTGTGCGGAACCGTACCGCCCGCGTCCGGCCCACTCGCTTGAACGATGAACGTGCCGGTGCTGCCGAGTCCAACACGCATGGCAGAGGCCACTCGTCGAACCAGGTCCATCACCGCGGCGAGTTCTGCTTCGCTCGGTCCGAATAAGCCCTCGCGGTGCTCCCGTGGGATGACCAGAGTGGCGCCCGGTGCGAGCGTGTCCTCCGGCAGGGGCTCAAATGCGAGCGCGTGATCTTCGACCGCGACCCAGTTCGCGGAATCGTCACGGATGAGATCGCAGAAGACGCACTCTTGATTCATGCGGCGACCTTATCGAGGGTCGACGATGCACGACCAGCGTCATCGGCTCGCTATGGACGCCAGCGGGTGCCGTGCCACGGCGCCGCCCTTCGGCACCGAGCCGGGTGGTAACCACGGCGGTCCAGCCACCGTTTCGTCAGCACAGCGCCTGCGCAGTGCGCCGGCGCCTTTCAGGCCTACGCGGCGCTAGAAGGAGGGTCTCGTGGCGCACGGAACCATCTCATAGAGCGGCCGATAGCCTCTGAACGTGAAGATCGGCGACTGGCAGTGGCTCGACTTCGAGAATGTTCCTGGAGTACTCGATTGGACTGCCTTCGTTCTCGGAGCATTGGGAATCGGATTCGCGATCTACCAGCTCACGCGAAGCAGGAACGCCCTCACCGCGGCACGTGACGCGCTCGTCTCGACTCGGAAGTCGCTGGTCAAGAACCAGTTGGTAGCCGTTCTTCCTCGGCTGGAGGAGATCGACCATGCGCTCGACGACGCGCTCGTCGCTGACGATCGCGAAGGCGCGGGCTCCGCCCTTGTCCGCTACCGATACTTCACCGCAGAGGTGTCAGCGCTTCTCGGCGGCGGGCTGCATTCGTCACGAGACCACTATGCGCCGCTGCTGCGAAGTAGTCGCTCCTGATGTCCTAGGTCGGCTGGAGCGCCAGCCCTCTACCGACGCGGACGCCGCGGCCGGTTCAGCCACCGTTTCGTCAGCACAGCGCCTACGAGCGCCGACCAAGCCTTGTCCAGGTCAGGCACGGCATGTGCGAAGCGGTCCGCGTCCGCGCCGAACGCGTCTGACCGCCCGGCGGCGCCCACAGCCTAGCCGAAACCGCCGGATAGCCCCTATTGTGCATCCATGTCGGACAGCAGCGCATGGGTGACGATCGCCCGCCGGGCACATGAGGTGGACGAGGGTGGGCTTGCCACGCTCTGCGGGCTGCCCGTCGGCACCCGGGTAGTCCGGGCACGGCGTCGCGGCGGCCGATGCCCGAACTGCATGTTCGTGCAATGGCAGAGCACCCGCCCGGAGGAGAAGACCCGCCTCATGGACCTCACTCCGGAGCAAGAGAAGATCCGGAGAAGGCTCAACGCCGAGGCGAGCAGAAGGGCGTACGCGCGCACCCCGACGACAACCGCGACCGGCTCGGCGTCTGTGTGGACGGTGTCCGGCGGGCTGCCGACACTGGGCAAGCGACGGTGACGGGCTGACTGTGTGATCTGGGCCGCGTTGCTCAGACTGTGAGTCACCACGGGTTTCGGTTTGGGGCTCCGATCGGGTAGTACCGAGCGCATCGAATGCCGGTCAGAGCTGCTCGACCACCCAGTCGTGGATCCGTTCAGCGATCCGGTCCACCCGCGCCTGTTCCGCAGCGGTCATCTCGACGTGCCCGGCGTCGGCGACGTCGGCGAGCTCGTTCAGCCACACCTCACCGTCGCTGTCGGCGAGCTCATCCTCGGCGAAGTCCTGGTAGATACACGTCGTCATCGAGGATGTGCTGCCCGCCGCCGCCGGATGGCGTCCTCGGCCGTGGCGAACAGGTCGGGGGAGTACTGGCTGCACGGGTCGGCCTCCACCGCGCCGCCCTTCGCCTTCCTCCGGGCGCCGCGGGCTTCCTGGTCCGCGCCGACAAGCTGCGCGGTGAGCTTCGCGATCTCGCTGCGCGGCGGCGAGGGCGAGTTGCGTCTCCTGGAGGGCCTGGCGGGGCTTTTCCCGGGTGTCGTTGTGGGCCGGCTCGGTGATCACGTCGATCGGGCCGGTGGAGGTCTTCACGGTTGCGGCGGCGACCGCTGCGAACCCGGACGGCTTCGGAACCTAAGCGACCGGCGTTGCGGGGTGCTCGGGCTGCACCGGGGTGGGTGCGGTCACCGGCGCCGTCACCAAACCGCCAGGCCGCCCGGTCGCGGCGCGGTGATCTCGAACGGGATGGCCGGCGCTGCGCGTACTGCGGCGGCCGCGGCACCACCGTCGACCACGTCCAGCCGCAGTCCGGCGGAGCCGGAGTACCTGGGCGAACGCGGTGACCGCATGCCTGACATGCAACAACCGGAAAGCGGACAAAGACACCAGCCGAAGCGCGGATGCCGCTGCTCTCGGCCATGGGTCGTCACCGAACCGGACACCATCATCCTTGCGATCGCATCCACCGGTGCCGACGTCGCCGAGCTCGGGCTGGTCTGAGCCGGGCTACTCGGTCGGCTCCTTCATCACCAAGGTGCCGGCGAGACTGCCCCGGACGTCGCGGACGTCGGAGGCGTTCACGATCCAGTTCGGGCCGACGAGCAGGTGCAAGCCGAGCATGTCGGCGTACTCGTGGAGCCCCTCCACCGCCGCATCGCGATTCTCCTCGGAGGTGAAGGTCATCAGCACCGCGTCGCCGTCGGCGCAGTTCCCGGATTCGGCGGACAACGTCACGAGGTTGGTTTGCTGCCAGTCGTTGCAGGGCCCGCCGCCGGCGGCGAGGTAGGCGTCAAGGAGGTCCTCGACGCTGCCGTACTCCACCGGTCCGGGCTCAGATGAAGCGCAGCCGGCGAGCATCGCGACGGCAGACAGGGTCAGGGCAAGGGCGGGGACTGCGACACGCATGACCGACACGGTAGTGGCGACCATCGCGTTCGCGGGGCAACATCCCGGTCCCCAATCCAGGGGGTATGCCCGCCGCATCCGACCAGGTAGCCCGCGGGATCATCCGAAGCCTCTGGGCCGACCACCTGAGGCACGGTTTTCCGAAGGCCCCCTGGCTCGCGCGACGCCAGCGCGGTGCCTGGATCAAGGCTCCGGCTTCGTACACCTGAACGGTTCCTACACGCAGGTCCGCGCAAGCCAGCCCGTACCGCCGGTGGACTGCGCGGCGGCCGCCCGGCGAGCCGGTAGCTTGGTCCCGACGGAAGGGCGAGATGGCTGAGCTGACCGAGCCGGAGTGAGCGCAGATCGTGAGCGAGGTCGCCGCGAGCTGGTACAACATCCTGCGCGCCTCCACAGACGGGTTCACCGCCACGGTGACGTTCATTTCGAACTCGAAGAAGAGCAAGTGGCGGGCGCGATATGAGTTCGATGAGAAGACGGGTGATTTCGTCGCCTATGTGTCGTACTACGGTGCCGGGGTCGGGTTCGGTAGGGACACCCAGGAACGGGTTCGGGCGGTGCTCGCGCGGTGACCCTGATCGCTGTCGCTACGCGGGCAGGCTGATCAGGTCGATGCCGAACGGCCGCAACCCTTCGTAGGTGAGGGCGTAGACGACGTATGCGGTGTGTCCGTTTGGCTTCCACACCTCGTTGAGGATCGGGACGTCCTGGAACCAGTACGGCGGCTTCGGTTTCCACGGCCACAGCACCGGCTGGCCGCCGATGGTGAGCATGTGAGCGGCCACGCGAGCGCGGCGGCGCCGGTGACGTAGCCGAACGCTCGGTGCGGGTTCGGCATGGCCCTTCGCGCGGGTGTTCGGGCCCTCCCAGAACAGCCAGCAGGTGAACGCCGCGAGCAGCAGCGTGAGCACCGCAAGGATGATCGACACGACGTCCTGGAACAGCGAACCCTCGAACCCGAACTTCCGCGCCGCCATCGCCCAGAAGACGTTGACCAGCCCGCCGAGCCCGACGACGAACACCGCGTACACGACTGCGCGTGTGATCTTCACTCCGACCGACTTCGAGCTGTTCCCGACCGACATGTCCAGCCCTTCTGCGGCCGACGCGGAGATGCGCGGCTCTACACAGTCAGATGCGGCGAAAAAGGGGAGGGGCTGAAAGTGAGAACCGAGATTCCTGCCACGAAAATCGCCCATCCTGTCGAACCAGGCGCCGCGCGCCTCCCTCCGGTCTCTCGGCTTCGCCTCGTTCTCGTCGGGAGTTGATGGCTGATTCGA
This sequence comes from Lysobacter korlensis, assembly GCF_042434515.1. NCBI lineage: Bacteria > Pseudomonadati > Pseudomonadota > Gammaproteobacteria > Lysobacterales > Lysobacteraceae > Lysobacter > Lysobacter korlensis. The sequence continues at coordinate 320,573 of NZ_JBHLTG010000002.1, read as the reverse complement.
TCTTTGGTTGGGGGTCCAGCCTTCACTTCGCTCCGACAAGTCGTCGCTGCGTTGCGGCCGGGCTTGCCCCGGCCATCTCCGCCCCGCCTTGGGGGCGGAGCTGACCTGTGCTGCGCGCAGGGCTCCGCTTCGCTTCGCCCTGCCGTCGGCGTTGCGTTCGCGGGTCGCCGGCGACGCGTTGCGCGACGGTTCGGCGTTCCCGGTCCGTTGGCCCTGCTGCCTGCGTCGTCGTGCCCCGCCCCGTCGCTCGTCGGCTTGCGTCTCGGTCAACGCGCCGTCCGGACCTCGAACCGAGGAGACACTTCCGTCCGGTGTGACCCGCGAAGCGCGGGTCAGCCTCGGACATGGTCGGCGCCGGACACGTCCCGCCTCCGAGACACTGCGCCTCCGCTGCGATGCGCCCCGACGGACGCCGCGATGCGTCCCGTGTCCCATCAACCCCAGCCACCAGGCACCGTGACGATCCCCGTCAACGCGACCCGACGCGAGGACGCCCCGTATCCGAGCAGCGGCGCGCAGCGCCGCTCGCAAGGGAAAGAAGCGAGACGACTGACGGGTCGATGCGCGCAGCGCATGACCCGACTGGAGTCGACCGGTGACCCATAGAACGCAACCACCCCGAGAACCCGAGCGGACGCGCAGCGTCCGCAAGAGCAGGCTCCGCGACGCTCCGACGATCCGCGTCACGATGCTGCGTCGGCGGCCTGGGGCCGCCGCGCGACGCATCGCTCGCGGATCGTCTCCGCACCGCTGCGCCCGCGCCACAGGCGCGGGGAGTTGCGCCACGAATCCCGAATCGAGAACGCCCCGTTCCCGCGAAGGAGCGAAGCGACGAAGCGCGCGAGGCCCGCCAGAGCCGAGCGCCCCTACCTATCGGCTCGCCGCCCCACCGCACCGCCCCGCCTAGCGGCGCCGGGACACCCCGTACCGCTACGGGTCGGCACACCGGCTCCGCCGACTGTCCAATCGGAATGCGTCCCGGTGTCGCCGAGCGGAGTCATCGGTGGCCGGCGCAGGTCTAGTTCCCCCTTCTGTTCACCGTGCGGGCCTGAGAAGCTGGATCGCGAATCGAAGGGGTCTCGGTGTCACTCGAAGAGGAAATCAGCCGAATCTGTCGTGAACGCGACGACGCCTCGATCGCGGCTGCCCAGGCAGCGGTCGAGGAGGCTCGACGTCAGCAACTCGCCGGGGCAGCGCTTGCGAAGATCGGCAGGGACGCAGCCGAAGTCCTTCGCAACGAGCGGGTTGCGATGTTTGGCAGGATGACGTTGCGGCATCACAGGTCGCGACTCATCCCAGAAGTCAGCGGTCAACGGCTATGGGTTCTCAACGACTGGCATGTCGGCATGGGCATCGACGGGGAGGGGCGGATGTGGGAGAACCTTGGGTGGGTGTGGCGACGGGGTGAGGACTCCGCGTTCCGGCTCGACGGCCGGGCCTACAACGTCAAGGGCATGAACCCACCGGTCGAGGCCGCGAAGCGAATAGCGGAGCGGGAGGCGTCACACTACGGGGTCGCCGGCTGGTTTCCATCCGCAGTCCTATACCGCCCCAGCGGCACACGCCCCACCGGATCATCGGGGATGGTGTCTCGCGCTGCATCCGCTGTGTCCCTGCTGCTTGTGGCCGGGCTCGTCTCCGGTTGCTCGGCCCCGGCAGTGGATGATGCGGCACCGGTGACGTCGGCGCCGCCGGCGGCATCGGGTGAGCCGTTGGAGACCGAGGCTCCGGAGTCGGAGTTCACCGACGAGGCGTTGGCCGCCGAGGGTGCGCTGACGGTCGATGACTCGTTCCTGGTCCGGTTCACCGCGAACAAGATCGACGAATGCCGGATCTACTACGCCGCGGACCTCGCCGGGGTGGATGAAGGCTCCGAGGGACCGATCGCGGACTGCTGGGCGCTGATGGATGACTTCGGCCAGATCGCGGAGGACTTCTCTGCGAAGCTGGAACCGTGGGTGATGAACTCCGACGGGCTGAGCGAGGACAACACGACGTTGGTGAACACGTCGTACGGTGCGATGCTGACCTGGCTCGGCACCGACATCCCGGACGGCTGCATCAGCGAACCCGGCGCTGCGGCCGATGACTGCGAGGAGCCGTTCTTCACCCGGATGGATGTGTCGAACATCTGGCTCGACCGGCTCGCCGACCAATGGGCTGACGAAGCTCTCGCCGGCTGATCCGCGCCCGGTCTCCTTCACCGGCTTCGGAACGCAGGGCGCGAGTACCGGATGCCCCCCGTGTTGGGGTGACGACACTGCCGGAAGTGGCCCCACGCCACGATCTCCCGCCGCTACGGTGTCGGTCATGCGCCTCACAGCCCCTGCCATCGCCCTGTCCCTGGCCGCCGTCGCGTTGCTTGCCGGCTGCTCATCGCCTTCCGCCGCGCCCGTCGCTCAGGCGACGCCGACTCAGGAGGCTCCGGCCGGCCCAGTCGAGTACGGCAGCGTCGAGGAGCTCCGTGACGCCTATGTGGATGCCGGCGGCTCCTGCGATGCGTGGGTGCAGGAGAACCGCGTCACCCTCGCCGCTGAGTCCGGCGACTGCAATGACTCCACAGTGCTCATGACGTTCATCTCCGAGTCGAACCGGGACGAGCTCGTCGCGACACAGAAGGAGATGGGGTTCGAGGTGAGCCTGCTCGTCGGCCCGAACTGGATCGTCAACGCCGATGACATCGAGACGGTTCAGGAGACCCTCGGCGGCACCCTCGTCATCCAAGAAGCCGAGTAGCACCGCGCCAGCTCAGACCAGCCCGCGCTCCGCGACATCCGCACCGGTCGATGCGATCGCGAGGATGAGGGTGTCCCGTTCGGTCACGACCCGCGGCTGGTACAGCAGCGGCATCCGCGCCTCGGCCGGGGTCTTGTCCGCCTTCCGGTTGTTGCAGGCAAGGCACGCGGTCACCGTGTTCGCCCAGGTGTCCTGACCGCCGCGGGAGCGGGGGAGGATATGGTCGATGGTGGTGCCGCGGCCGCCGCAGTACGCGCAGCGCCGGCCGTCCCGTTCGAGGACACCGCGCCGCGACCAGGTGCCGGTACGGCACCTTCACGTACCGGACGAACCGGACGACGCGGGGGACTGGGAGCTGGGAACCGCCGTGCATCGCTCGGTGCGGTCACACCCCGCCAGTCGCCCTGGTTGGAGCGTCTCGGCGCCACTATCTACATCGAGGCCGGCATCGCTGTCACCGGCGAGCAGCCGGAGTTCACCTTCACATTGCAGAAGCGGACGAACCCCACCCCGCGGGACCTGCGGATGCAGGCGGAGGCCAAGCTGGACGCGGTTCGCGCCGTGCTCGACGGCCAGCCGGACAGCGACCTTGCCGCCGAGCTTCGCGCGGTCCTCGACGGCTAGGTCAGCCGACCTTCTTCCACGTCCCGCAGTCGCTGGTCTCGAAGTCCTGACCGCCGGAGATCGTGACGGTCAGCACCCCGGTGGAGCCGAGGTCGTTGGTCTAGATGTCGTCGTAGTTGGTCCCGGACCGGTAGATCGCCCAGTAGCAGCGGCTGCTGCCGCTCTCCGTGCGGTACGTGCCCGGCTCCATCGACACACCGACCGTGTACGTCCCGTCGGACAGTGACGTCTCCCGGATGTAGGCCTCCTTGTCGTCGACCGCCTTCTCCCGCTCGTCCAGCTCTGCTTCCCGCGCCGCTAGCTCCGCCTCGCCTTTCTCCACCGCCGACTCCCGACCGGAGATGTTCAGCACCTCGTTCTGGTACTCGTCACGGGACGCGGTCATCTCGTCGAGGTCGCCCTCCAGCGCTGACGCGCGCTCCTGCTCGTCGGCCAGCGACGCTTTCACGCTCTGGTAGGCGCGGTTCCAGTTCCCGTTGTCGGCGAGCACGATGCCGAACGCGGTCCATCCGGCGACGGCTAGGACCGACACGACAATGAATGCGATCGCTGTCCGGCTCAGCCGGCGCGACTTCTTCGCCGCTGGTACCTGGGCCTGCTCGGGCGAGCCGGGCTCGATTACGTCGGTGTGGGCCGTCTGTTCCGTGGACATCTCGGGTGGGCCTTTCGGTGCGGGGAAGTTGACGGCAACCATAGCGGCGGCCCGGCGCTCGTGGGGGCCGAAGTCCGCTTCGGCACGGGCGCGCTCCGCGAACTGCCCGCCTGCGGGGGTGCCGGCCGGGTGCCGGGTGATGAGCTCATTGTTGGACGCGCTGCGTCCGCGGAAGCAAGCGCACCGACGCTTCGTCGACCCGCGACCAGATGCGAAGCGACGGCGCCTCCGGCGCCGCACGCCAACGCATCGGTCACGGCTCGACTCCGCACCGCCGCCGCCCGCGCCGCAGGCGCGGGGAGATGCGTCACGTCGCCACATCGGCAACGCACCGCCACGGGGGAGGACGGAAGCGATGAGCGCGCGAGCGAACGAAGTGAGCGAGCTACTGGTGGTGGGCTCTGCACGCGGCGCTCGGAGCGTTGCCGCTAGCGCGGCGCGGCGACATCGAAACCCACATTCACGAAATCGCATGCAGGATGAAACGGATCGCGCCCACTGTCGAGTGCATTCGAAGCTGGGCTTCCGATTCGCTACTAATGCCGGGATGAGAGCCGTTCGTGTGGCTCATGCCCCACAGGCCTTTCAGGTAGTTGTATTCGTGGTCGTCGATCGCCTTCTTTCCGCGGAGAACATCGAGCGCCTGCCCTCCCTTGTCGCCAGTCCAGCCGAACTTCCTGGCGAGCTCAACGAGCACGTTCTCGAATGTCGACCGCAGCTGGCCGTTCGCGGCCTCCCACTGTCCGCCGGTCAGCGACTTGAACGCTTGATCGAAGTGATTCGCGGCTATGTCCAAGCCGCGGGATTTTAGGTCTCGGGCTAGAGCGGTGGCGGTTACCGCGAGCGGCATGTCCTCTTCACCGAGGGGCAGAATCCTCCATGTGCGCGTCACGGAGGGCGGCCCCCAGAACCCCCCACTAGCTTGCTCAACTTCGTTCGAGACTGCGTCGTATCCGTCGGCCCGCAACGAGACCACGAGTTCGGCTGCCCAGGAGGGCGCGTCACCGGAGGACGCGAGCAAGTTGAGCACAGCTTCGGCTAGCGCTAGCAACTCGTCCCATTTGCGGTGCGCGAGGCCAGCTTTCACAGCAGCAGCGGCGCGCTTGTCGCGTGGAATCGACTTTCCGGTGCGGTCAGTCTGGCCTGGGTCCCCGTCCCCCAGCCCCGCCTTCAAGAGCTCGGTCGTGAGCGGGGCATGCCCGAGAATCGCTGACGCCTCGCCGATGAGTCCCACCGACCGCTGTGAGAGGGGCATGACGCGGATTCTATTGACCGTGCCCACACGCCGATGCACAGCCAGTTGACCAACGAGATGTACTTCTGGTTTTCAGAGCCCGCTGTAGGGTTTCGATCGACCCGTCTGGCCTCGGGGTTGCTCGTGGCATGGCGTCTGCTCGATGTTTCCTGATACAAGTTGATCGACCCGAAGCACCTCAACCCGAATGAGGCGAAATGGACGAGCCCATCCCCGGCCAGGGCGAAGCCCGCAAGATGTCGGACGCGTCGAGACGCTGGTTCTACTGGATTTGGATGTCCGGGCCGGCGTTGATCCTGCTTGGGCTGACTCTGAGTTGGGTGCTCGATCTGCCGTGGGGTGGATGGTTCACAACGGCCGGGCTCGTCATTCTGATGGTTCAAAGCTTCCGACTCCTGTGGTTCCAGTCGAAGGGTGTCGCGCTGGACTTCACATCATTCGGTGTGACCGCTCCGTTGCTGCTGGCGGGTGCAGCACCACTCGTGGTGGGACTCCAGCTAGCGCTCGGCCCACTCGTCGACGAGTTCCCGTTCCTGCCCTTCGTTGGCTACTCCCTCGCCCTTACCGGCGCAGGTTTGATTATCGGCACGGTGCTCCATCAAGTGCGGCGCTGGAGCCGGCGGCGGCAGGAAGGTGCGCCGAAATGACCCGGCCGGTCAGGATCCACCTGTTCTTCATGCCTCTAGCTGCGGCGGCGGTCGTATTCCTCGGGCTCGGATGGTTCATCCCGGCCGCACTCTTCGCCGCCGGCGCCGTCGTTGTCCTGGTGATGTCCAGACGCGCGGTCCGCACACAGTTCAAGGACGACGCGATACGCAACAACGATCTTCTCGACGGCGACAAGCCGTGACCAAGCCAACCGACGAGGCAACGCGCCGCGCCCACCGGCGAGGCGGACTCATCCTGCTGTGGACGGGCGTCGGCTTGGTCGCTGCGGGGCTTGTCACCGCTCTCCTCGGCTGGAATGGGAGCGGCGGACTGGGCGGGCCGGGGTTGGTCCTTGCCCTCATGGGCGGGCAGATCCTTTACGAGCAAAGGAAAGAGGACGCCGGCGAACCTCGGACACCAGGGCGGGAAGGCAACACCACACCATGAGCCGAGCCACCCGCATCACCCTTCTTGCCACCGCGGCGGCAGTTGTCCTCGGCTTCGGCAGCATGATCGTGTTCGGCTTCAACGCAGCTAGCCTCGCCGTGCTGGTCGTCGCCGGCCCGATCCTGCTCGTCGCCGTGGCGGTGGCGGCGGCCCAGTGGGGGATGAGCCGTGAGCGCCTTCCGAAGCTGTTCACGGCGCTCGGCTGGTGCAGTGTCATCACCGGCGTTGTGTCAGTGATTCTCGGAGTAGTGCGTATTCCGTTCAGCTCGTACGTCGTCGACGTGGTCTTCGCGCTGGTTGGAGGGCTGTGCGGAATCGGCATGGGTGTCACCTGGCTGCGCATCGCATGGAAGATGCCTGTGCGGAAAACAGCTCTGGGCGGACGGGCCAGGCGCCGGCACCGCCGGAGTGAGCGGACACGGGTCTGGTTAGCTGCGCGGCGAGACTGATTCTCTTGCGCCATACGACCACAACTCCCCGTGTCGGCGGCTACCCCTATCGTCACGCCATGGACCTCAACTTCACCCAGCTCTTCTTCGAAGGAGCCGTCGTCGCCGCGGAGCGGGCAGCAGAAGCGATCGCCGCAAACCCATGGCCGTACATCGGCATCACAGCGCTCGCCATCGCTGGAGCGCTCGTGCCGAAGCGGGGACGCCGAGCGACGTACCGGCGGTAGGGCAAGGTGCTCGCTTCGCGTGATCCATCAAAGTCGCTCCCCGTGGTAGTGGGAGGAGCCAACATCGTCTCCGCTACGCAAGCCCGGCACACGAGGAGCACCGAACGGGCTCCTTCGGGCGCCGGCCTAGGTGCTTCTCACTCGTGTTTCAGCTCGGCCGCGAGGACGGCGCGGACTAGTCGTCCGCGGGTTCAATGTCGGCGAATACCGTGGGGTAGTTGTCCGACCCTGCCGCCATGCGGCGAGCGTGTCTTGCTGTTTCATGGGGGAGCGTCGTATGTGCCGACCGGTGCGGCCGGCTCGGCGAGCTGCAACTCCCCTTCCGGTGCGGGAGCGGCCTGAACTGACCGCCGCAGGGGTGCCGCGGCGGGCGCGGGGCTGCGCGGTCGAAGTAGACATACCCCGCATGTGCGCGAGGTTGCTCAGATCGGGTCAGGAGAACTGCTCGTCCATGTCGAGGATGGCCGTAAAGCCTTTCGCGGTAAGCAGCGTCCTATCGTCGACGCTTTCCAGGAACCCTAGCTTCTCCAGTGAAGCAAGGGTCGCCGATACGCTCCGGCCGCGAAGACTCCACGGCTGGCGCTGACTGAACAGCTTGCGGTCGACAACCTTGCCGAGCAAGCTGACCAACCTGGCGTTGTCGCTCTGAGAGTTCTTGCCGTGGCCGTCGAGGTTGTATTCCCAGATCGCCCAGAGAACGCAACGTTGGAAGTCGTCCAGTCCATCAGACGGCGTACTCGTCGTCACTTCCTGGCCCACTCCTGCTCCGCGACGGCGAGCACCGTGTCGTTGTCGGCGTGGGTGATGGCGGTGTGGTCACCACTCTGCGATGTCGAGCCGGCCAGCTCCGCCGGGTGAGGCGCGAACTGCCCGCGGGCCGGCTGGCCCTGCGGGTGGCGCGGCATGGTCATCGGGGGCGCGGCAGTCATCGTTCGACGCCGATGGTGGCTTGGCAGGATGTCTGCTCGCCGGCTTGGAGATCCGTCTCGATCTCGCAGCGCGCGTCGGTGTCGTCGATGGACACGGAAAGGTTCACCGATTCGACGTCGTCGATGGCGGTGACGAACAGAAGCGCCTTGGCGGGCCCGCCGGGTGGGGTCGGGAACTCCGAGATGCCGTCCCATGCTTGTCCGGGCTCGGAGTCGTTGAGGTCCATCGCTCCGTCCACCTCGATGCCGAAGCGCACCTGGACGGGGTAGCTGCTCGCTTCGACGGAGTATCTCGCCACATAGGTCACCGGCTCGCTGGCGGTGCCGGTGCACCCCGCGAGCGCGGCTGCGACGGCTGCCGTGGCCACCAGACCGGGAGCGGCGAGGCGGGTCATGGCGCCAGCTTGACAGCCGTGACGTACCGCGGCGCGATCGTCTTGCCGCGGAAGCCGCACGACGACATGCAGGCACCTCCTGGCCGACCGCAACCTCGATGGTGTCAGGGAGCTGCTTCTCATGCCCGCAGGCGAGGGTGACCTTGATCACCGGGTGCTCCCGTACAGGGTGAGCAGCAGCAGGCCGCTGACGAGGGTGAGCAGTGTGGAGGTGATCCCGCCGGTGATGAATCGGTCCTCTCTCCAGATGGAGAAGCACAGCCACCAGGAGGCGACCGTGGCGATCCCGCTTCCGAAGCCCGCGGCTGCGAGCATCGCCATCGACTCGGAGGTCTGGCTCTCGGATGGCTGGGTTCCGAAGAACGGCGCCGAGTGGATCATGGCGACGAAGACCAGCAGCGGCGCGATGAAGACCACGGTGGGAAACAGCATCACCACGGTCATCTTCCGGCCGAGAGCCGGTCGTTCCCCGTCACGCGGTTGACGGCGAGGACGTTCCTCCCGCTCCGGTTCCGTGTAGCGGAAATGTGGGTAGCTCACCGGCCGGCTTCCACTTCGGCGGCGTTGACCAGCGCGTCGTCGGGCTGGGCGACCCCGCCGGTGTTGGTGTGGATGGTCGCTTCTTCCTCGATCGTGCGGACGCGAGCTTCGAGCATAGCGATTCGGTTGCTCGCCGCGAGCGGTCAGGCGACGCCGCGGGCGATGTCTGCGTTCGCTTGGCGCACCCAGCCGGGGATGAGGAATAAAGCGATGAACCACCAGATCCCGGCGCCGGCAACCACCAGAAGTCCGATGCCGACTCCGTTGAGCAGCCAGCCGCCCCACCAGAACACGAGGACGCGACTCGCCTTCGCGGGAGCGCTCCTCCCGAAGCGGAGGCGCCGAGCGACGTACCGGCGGTAGCTGGCTCGCCGGAGCTGCCGGGTCCCAGCCGCAGCTGTGCCGGTCTCGTGTGTGGGCGGTCGTGGGCGGCCGGGCGGTGTTGGAACCGTAAGCCCTTCTCCGGCGATACCTCTTGTGGGAGCGCGTACGCTGACGAGAGGACACCGGTGCACCCGACCGAAACGATCAACCCCGACATCCCACCCCTGTACGACTTACTCTGGACCGGCGGGCTCATTGTCATCATCGTGCTCGTCGCCGCGTTCCTGCTGCTGCTCTACGGCGTCGTCAAGCGCGCGGTGCGGAACGGGATGCGGGAGCATCGGGAATGGCTGGAGTGGAGGCAGCAAGACCGTGCGGATGCGCCGCAGTGAACCGGCTTGGTGTAGCGACCGTCCTGCCGATAGCCGCAGTGGTGGCGCTGCTCATGTCCGGTTGCGCCGCCGATCGTGGTGAACCTGACCGGCGGGAGACGTTTCGGGTCACCGAGGGCGAATGCACGGCGTCGTGGTGGCTGGAACGGCTTGTCGAGGACGTCCCTGCGGAAGCCGAGGCGGTGGCGCGTGACGCGCTGATGAACGCCGTGGTCACCGACGAGGCAACGGCCGAGTGGCAGGTCATCATTGAGGACTCGGACTCCAGTGACGCGGAGATCCGGCAGGACCGTCTCGAAGACCAGGCACACATCGAGGTGGTCCGAGAGCAGGTGCGAGTCGCACTGGACGCTGCTGGCTACCCGGACGCGCCGACACGGGTCATCGAGGTGTACTCCGCTCTGAGCTGCTCGTGAACCACGTCACCGTCTCGGCGCTGCTGGAGCGTTACCCGGCGGCATCGTCCCGAACAGTTCCAGCCGGGTTGAGTACCTGTCGGTGTCCTCGCGGGTCATTTCGGCGATGAGCAGGTGATGCGGTCCGCCTTGTGCTGACCAGTGCCGTGCGAACGGCAGTGTGACCACGGTACGGAGTCCGCGCTGCCACGCCCCGATTAGCGCGGGGAGCGCCCGCCGTTCGGGTTGCTCGTCGAGGGGTCGGTGGTGACGATCGGGCGGGCGGAGTGCTGAAACCCAGGCGTTGTACGCGTCGCGGTCGAATCCGGCGTCGCCCCACACTTGGGTGAACGGCTTCGGCATCTGCCCGACCCAGTCGCGGAACCATGCCTTCGCCGACTCGGCGTCCGCCGGCGGTTCAGGCTTCACTCCGGCGGCTGCGACCGCTTGACCCCACGCGTCCCGCCACCGTAGTCGCCATTCGTCGACCGTCGCCGTGTCTGGCCGGTGTGAGCCGCCGACGTCGGGTGGCGGGTTGAGGGAAGGGATGCGCGTCGCCCGCAGTTGCCACGCTTCGTTGATGAACAGCAGCGGGAGCAGCAGATGGTCGCCGTCGTTCACCGCGATGACCATGTCGTGCGGCCACGGGTCACTAGGCATCGGTCGGTTGGATCGCATGGCTCGCCTATTCCGGCCGCAGAGCGACGCTGACGACCAGCAAGACCCACAGCGCCAGGATGCCGTAGCCGACGACGAGTCCGGTGATCGCCAGCCACTGGCCGAAACCGGATCTGGGCGCAGCTGCCACAGCGCCAGGTGGCCTCACAGGAGGGCGGCGGCTGCGAGGACCGGGATGCGGCCGTCCCATCACATCAAGTACACAGTGAGCCCAGCGGTGACCGCCGATGCGATCGCCAGGAGGTTCCCTCGAAGCCTGGCTGCCCGGGCTGCCTGTTCGGTGACGTTCACGGCCACAACCCATGTCGGTCGCTGTTTCGGCTCCGCCCTCCGGCGTGGTGTAGCAGAGCCAGTGCGCTCGGGGCAACGGCACCCACTGGGTGTGCACCGACCCGTTCCCGGGGAGGCTACGGACGCAGGCGTTGTGCACCGGCTCAGACCACGCGAGCGGCAGCAGCGTGTAGACGACGGCGGCGAGACCGACGATCACTATCACCCCGCCGACTCGCGTCGTGCGGGTGCGGGTCATCGGGGCCATGCGAGGCTGATCCCGGTAAGCACGTCGATGACCTGCGGGAGTGCTGGCAGGGCGTACGCGGCCAGCGAGATCACACCGAGGGTCACTCCAGCCGCGGGGAGGGCGTGGGTTCCACCGTGGCCGCCCAGGGCCTGCCAGCCCAGCAGGACGGCCAGGGCCCCACCGACCAGGGCGGTGAGCAGAACCGCGACGTCGAGCACCCCGGCAACCGGGTCGTACTCGATGAACGTCGCGTACCGGTACTGCATGGGTTCAGCCCCTTGTCGGTACTGCATGAGTATCCACGGCACCGCGGAGAGCACACCGGCCCAGAAAGCCGCGGCGCCGTGCCGGCGCTCCGGAGCTGAGTGGAATTCGGCGTCATCGCTGCGTCCCGACCAATCGCTCCCGGATGAAGACGACTGCTGCGGTGACGACGCCTGCGAGCACCAGTGTGCCGCCGCCGATCATCAGCCACCGCTCCGCGACGGTCGCCCGTGAAACTTCAAGGTAGTAGTCGTGGCGGGGGCCGCCAGCGAGATGGTCGACCGAGGAGAATCGGGCTGCGTACGGACCGAATCCAGTGAGCGCCAGGAGCACACCGCCGAGCACGGCCGCCGCGGCGATCAGACGGACGAGTCGGACTCTCGCCCTCACCTGTCGGTCAATCCTCGTCGAACGTGATCTCGACGGACACCGTCCCGGTTTCGGTGATGGCAGCCGGGTCGACAGGTTTCCCGAGCTGGACGGTGCGGGGGTTGAACATTCGGATCTCCTTCGGAGTCATGGCGCGAAACGATAGCCTTCGCCGACTCACTTGCCGCACAGGCTGACAAGGTTCCACGACCCCGAGCCGACTCGACTCCGATCAGCCTTCGAGCGGTCGAGCAAGCCCAAGCCGCGTGCACACCTCCTCGTCGCCGGGGACGACTGCGGCGGTGCCGTCACGCATCACGCATACGGTGAGTTCGGGAGGTACCGGGCTGTTCCGGTCAGGGTTCGGTGGCGGCGGGGGAGTGCCGTTCCCGCCGGTCGCACCGTCCTCGTCCGCGGGGTCCAGCATCCCGTCCTGCCACAGCAGCGTGCACGCGGCGATGGCGTCCTCGATCGCGACGATGACATCCGACCCTGCGTTCCCGAAGGCGACTCCGCCTCCCGGGTAGCTGCCGTCATCGCGAATCTCGGCGCGGGCGAAGCAGTGCACAACGTTCTGGTTCGTCACCGGAAGCAGCAGTGCCAGCGCGCCCGTGACGACGGCGCCCACGAGCACCAGACTGGGCACGATGAAGATCCACGGATTCCGCCTCCTTCGACGGGTGTCCTTCTCCACCTGCCGCGTGAGCCTGTCACGGGTGCGGGCCCGGTGATCGGCGGTCCACTCGATGTCATCTATCGGTTCGAACATCCTTCACCCCCTTCCTTCGCCGGCCGGATCAGCTCGCAGGGCGGACTCGGTCTCGATCAGGTTCCGGAGCCGCTCCTTCGCGCGGGACAGTCGGGACTTCACCGTTCCCGGTCTGATGCCGAGCGCTCGCGCGACATCAGCCTGTGGCAGCTCCTCCACCACGCACAGCAGCAGGATCGTCTGCTCATCCGCGGTGAGCCTCGCGAATGCCGTCCAGGTCGGCCCAAGTCGACCCTGTTGTTCGATGCGCTGCTCGGCGACCTCCGTCGCGCTGACATGCCAGACTTCCGGCCGCAGCTTGGCCAGGAAGGTCCGGTACCGGCCGCGGCCGCGCCGGTAGGTGTTGCAGACGTTCACGGTGGTGGTGAGCAGCCACGGCCAGACGCTGCCATCCACCTCACGGACGTGATGCCGTCTGGACCAAAGCGTTTGAAATGCGATCGCCGCGGCGTCCTCCGCGTCCTCACGGTGCTGCACGATCCGCCAACAGACGTTCAGTACCCGCTTTTCGTACCGATCGAACAGTGCGGTGAACGCGGCACTATCTCCCTCGATCGCCGAGCGCAGCAACACGATGTCGTCGCCCGCGTGATCTGCACTCACCGAAGTCCGTTCCCATAGCCATGGTTGAACCCACAGCTGTCCGAAATGGGCGCTCGGTCCGTTCGGACCAGCCGGTGCCGTGATTGGAGCAGCGCGCCACATACCCGTGCCCCTTCATCCTGTAGAGCCGCGGCCAAATGGCGCAGCTCACCCATTGAATGGCCGCATCCGCGCGGAAGGTTCCGGACCGGGGTGCTAGCGCCGTTCAGGTGCAACGGCCCCAGGCCGTGAGCAGAACCGTACGTCGGCATGGTCGGCACCATAGTGGCGGGCCGACACCGACCCATTGAACGTGATGCGCGAGCCAGCCGACCAGCCGCACTACTTCTCAACAGCCATACCCCACGTCGCCGTCCCCTGCTTGGCGGAGGACCGGGGGCGGGAAGGCGATGCCGAACACCGTACCGACAGTCACGCCTCTAGGGCTTCGATACGCCGTTGCGGCGCGCCCAGCCGACGGCGACGAGCACTACCCCGGCGAGAAACATCCCGAACCCCGCTTGAACGGTAAGACCGCCAGCGGAGAAGATGCTGCCGCCTGATCCTCCCGGTCCGGCGGCGTCAACGGCGTCCATTTCCGCCCAGATGGTGAGCTGGCCGCCCGCCATCGCCAGCACCGCCAGAAGGAGGAGTGCTACACCCAGGATTGCTGTTCGCTTCGGCGTCATGACCGACCGTCCCTTCTTCGCCCCGTCGTCAGGGCTGTCACCTACGTAGTTGCCGGAGCGGCCGGGATGGTTCCCAGTTCTGCTGATCAACATCGACCAGTCAAGCTATCGCCAAACCCGTGGCCGTACATCGGCATCGTCGCACTCGCCGTCGCCGGATCGCTCGTGCCGAAGCGACGACGCCGAGCGACGTACCGGCGGTAGGCAACGTTGGTCTGCATCACACGGGCGACGTCACGACGGATCGGCCCCTCATCGGGTATGCATCAGTCATTCCGCCTGTGCTGCATTGACTCGCTTAGGGCCACCACCCCATGTCTGTCGCCGTTTCCATTCCGCCCTCCGGTGTGGTGTAGCAGAGCCAATGCGCCCGGGGGAGCGGTACCCACTCGGTGTGCGCGGACCCGTTTCCGGGAAGGCTACGGACGCAGGCGTTGTGCACCGGCTCTGACCACGCCAGTGGGAGCACGGCGTAGAGGGCGGCAGCAACGACGACGGCGATCACTGCCGCCGCCACACCGGCACGACTCCTGGCGACGACGCCACCGTTTGTTGTCACGACCGCACCGAGGCCGGCGAATACCGCAGCTCGGCCGAAGCTCGCCTTGATCTCAACCGGCGGAGGTGAAAGCGAACATGAGCCGCTCTAACGCTGTCGGAAATGCCTCGCAAGTCAGCGGTCCCCTGTTGCGTCTCCGCCATGAGATCCCTGCCAAGTGATGTCGAGCTGGAGGTACTCACGTTCGTAGCATTCCATGGAGACGCCAGACTCGACGGCGGCGTTCGGGATGCTGTAATCAATGAACTGCTCGTCGCCAACGAACTCACCTGATGGCTTGTCCACGCCCGGGTTGAGTGGGTAGCCGGCATCTGCAAGACACGCACTGAATCGCTCGAAGCCGGCCTTGTACTCCTCCACGTCGACAACGCCGTCAGCCATCGCCGCGGCCTGCTCGTCCGACATCCTGTCCGCGACGCTCGCAGGGTAACCGTCTGGATGCATTGCATACGCAGGCGGTGTGGGATCTGCGGCCGGCGCACCTGTCTCGATGGACGACCCCTCTGAACTCGAAGCACATCCCACAAGTAGGAGCAGGAGCGCAGCGGCGCCGAGGTTTGAAATTGAAAGCTGCAACGTGCCCGTGCCCATGATTTCCCCGATCCACGACGCGTGTTTGGTTGACCTTAGCGGTAGGGGTGTCACCTTGCTGGCGTTTTCGCTCGTGTCTCCCAGGTGTGGGGGGCGGTGCCGCGGGACAGGCCGCCGGCGCCTTCGCCGCAAACCCGTGGCCATTCATCGGCATCACCGCCCTCGCTTTGGTCGCAGCGCTCGTTCCGAAGCGGAGACGCCGCGCGACGTACCGGCGGTAGGCGTCGACCTGCGCCAGCCCATCGCCGTCGAGGACTCGGTTCACCAGTCTCCGGCACCGGCCGACGGAATCTCTTGTCGCTCGACGCGAACGCTGGGAAGGCAGTTCAGGGTCGCGTACCGGCAGCAGCGGAGTTCCTACACTCTTCCCGCGTGTCTCGATGACGAGATAGCTTCCATCTATGGCCGCCAGTGACGCGAGAACCAGCGCCCAGTTCGAGCTGGAGGCCAAACAGGTCCTGCCCCAGAAGGTCTTCGATTTCGTGATGGCCGGGGCTGGCACCGAGCGGACGGTGGCGGCCAACGAGGCCGCGTGGCATCAGTACGAGATCGTCCCGCGGGCTCTCGGCGGCGTGGCGTCCGCTGATACATCGACCCAGATCCTCGGGACCTCTTACTCTGCTCCCATGGTGCTCGCGCCGGCCGGCCGGCAACGTGCGCTTCATCCGGACGGCGAGATCGCTGCCGCTTCCGCCGCAGAGCGGTTCGGCACCGCGTATTGTCTAGCGACATCCGCGACCACGGACCTGCACGACCTGCGGAGCGGACACCGGTGGTTGCAGCTCTACGTCAGCACGGACAGGGCTTGGACAGAAGGCGTTGTTGGGGGAGCGGCGTCCTCTGGTTACGAGCTGATCCTCGTCACGGTTGATCGTCCGACTGAGGCGCATCGGCCGCGTGCCGCCCGCCACGGCGGGCTGGGACCATTGCCACCAGGCGTTCATGTCACCAGCCACCGCGGCGACGGCACGACTCGATCTGATGATCCAGGCGTTTGGGACCCGCTGATCGGCTGGGATGACATCCGATCGTTGCGATCCCTCACCTCTGTGCCGATCGGCGTCAAAGGGATACTCCGACCCGATGACGCGCTCCGCGCGGTCGACGCTGGCGCATCGACCGTCGTCGTCTCCAACCACGGCGGCCGACAGATAGATGGTGCGATTGCAACTGCTCGTGCCCTTCCAGCGATCGTCAGCGCCGTCAACGGGCAGGTCCCTGTCCTCGTGGACGGCGGCATCCGTACCGGCGGGGACATCTTCCGCGCCCTCGCGCTCGGTGCACGCGCAACGCTCATCGGCCGGCCCTACCTGTGGGCGCTCGCATCCGGGGGAGCGCCAGCAGTTAAAGCGCTTCTCAGTCAACTCCGCGAAGAGCTCCGCGAAGTCATGGCACTCTCCGGATGTGCAGCTCTTGGCGACATCACACCTGACCTGGTCAGTCGGTTGTAAGCGCTGTTGCTGGACCCCCAAGCGGTGGCCGGGAGGTACCATCCCCGTGCCTGTGCACAACCCTCTGAACGAGCCTGGCGGCGGCGGGAGCGCTCGTGCCGAAGCGAAGACGCCGAGCGACGTACCGGCGGTAGGCAGGGCGGGGCCTCAGCGGGCTTCTTGGATGTCGGTTCTTCCGGCGGCAGAAGTGGGTCTCCAGATTGCCAAGGACCCGATGACTGCCATGACTCCCAAGATCGCGGGGTGAATCGGTCCTTGGCTGAGGAGCTCACCCGGCAGTCCCAGCAGGACGAATCCGAGGGTTGCACCCGCTGCGGCCGCCAGCGCGATCACGCCAAGCCGCCCGCGCCGCCCGCGAAACACTGCCGCTGGGAGCAGAGTCGTTGCGAAGACGATCAGCGCCCAGACCGTGTGCACAACGATGATCGCGAGGAGGCCCATGATGCCGAACCCAGTGAAGGCGCCTTCGATGCTGTCGACGCCATTGACGATCGCATTCTCCGCCACGGCAATGGTCCACTGCGCGGCTCCCAGACCCGCTCCCATCGCGGCATGCACCGCGAAGACCGGCAGGAGCGGTCGGTAGAGGATGGGGCGTCGCATGGTCACGACCATACCGACGTGGCGGGCGAAGTCGGTTCGACCTCGCCCGCCGTGGGGTTGATGGCCCGGTGGTCTGTTTCGGTCAGGACCGTCGGCTCATGCCGGCGTTAATCTGCGCGGACGTGTTCTCCCACGAGCCGATGGGCACCTCGACCTCCTCGTACATGACGTGTCCGCCGAATCCTCCGATGGCGGTGATGTCGTCCTTCTCGGTGCTGTACATGGCGGTGTGGAAGTCGGCGCCGCTGGCCCACTCGTCCTCGCTGTTCCACTCGGCGTAGCGCCAGACCAGCAGGTGCCCCTTCTTCGCCGGGTCGGCGGTAGGGATGGTCCGGTGCTGGACGTCCACCCAGGCGGCGAGCAGCTCCGGCTCGATGCCGCGGTGCAGCGACCATGCGACGTTGGGGCGGTTCTGGACGACGTCCTGGAGGGCACAGTCGTGGCCGTACTCGGTCATCAGGAGGAGTGCGACGGCCGCGCTGTACTCAGCCTCCGACGGGCGCCGGCCGAGCACCTTCTCGCTGTCGAGCGGGACCGGGTCGAAGTCGAACACCGGCTTGGTGAATCCGTGGATGACCCACAGCTCGCGGATGTGGGCTGCCAGGACGGTGATGGGCGCGTCCTTCACGGGGTGGTGCCTCCTGGCCCCGATGGGGGACCGGCGGGCGTGGGTGGTCGCCTTCCTGGTGCCGTTCTTCTTGGTGGACTTGTTCCTCTTGCTGGCCATGGTTGGCCTCCGTTCTGCTTGCCTTCGGTGTCCGCGTGACGCGGAGCGACGGTTGCCGCTGAGTGTCTATGCACGACGGTTGCAACCGGCTGGGACTTCTGCATCGAGGGCGGTCCCGACAGTGCCGACACGTCCTACTGAACGGGCGCGGGGTCCGAGGTCGAGAATCTAGGCTCGGCTCATGAACGAGGTCGTCGGGCTCAGGCTGGGGAATCAGCCGAGACCTTGCGGCGTGTGCGGAACCGTCCGGAAGCTCAGCCGCACTCATGTGCCGCCGCAGGCGGCGGGGAACACCGGCCCGGTCACTCGCAAGTACATGCTCGGCGGTTCGGAGGGCTACCGGTCAGGTCGAGAGTACATCGGTGAGTACATCGGTGGGATCTGGGTGTACGGGCTGTGCATGGACTGCAACAGCCTCTCCGGCGGGCGCTACGACCGTGCCTACGCAGACTTCGCCGCTGGCATCGAGCGGTGGTTTTCGGTTGCAGGTCGGGTCTGGCATCCGGACATGCCGGCCATCCGTCTTGCGCCGGGCCTAGTGACGCGGTCGGTGCTGTACGGGATGCTCGCCATCAGCCCCAACACCCGCGTGATGCGCCCTTCGCTGGCCGAGCAGTTGCTGGCTGGCGGCCCGGTCCGGCTTCCGGGTGAGCTTTCCCTCAGGGTTGCGACCTATCTCGGCCGGCGGGCGCTCCTTACCGGCCCGATCTTGACTGCGAATGTGCTCGGGACGCGGAGCGAGGTGAACACGCTGGCTGCATTCACGTTCAGGCCGCTCACCTGGGCTCTCGCCGCCGGTGACAGCCGGGAGTATTTCGATTCCCGCCGGTGGGCGGACGCGACGGAGTGGCTGCTGTACGAGGACGATCGGGTCGACGTCGATGTCCGATGGCTCACCCGCTCCTCTGCTCGAACCGGCGATGTGCTGCACGCTCCAGGAGACGAGCTCCTCCAACTGTTTTCCAGCGAGATCGCGCCCATCGTCGAAGGCCGCATCCCGGGCCGAGTACCCCTTACCGGCCGGGCACACCGCGATACCCCATCGCCGATGATGAGGCCCACGTAACCTTCCGGCGGATCATAGACGTTAGTTCGCCCTTGATCGTCCTGACTGCGCGGCACGCGAGTCGGGCCCGGGGTAACACACCGCCGGTTGACGGGCGTCGGAGTGCTTCTAGAGCTGCACCCTGACCGCGCCGACCTGAATCCAGCGCCCAAGCCGCCGCGACGCAACTCGTCAGCTACTCGGCGCTGGAGCTCCGCCACGTCGAAACGCTTCATGCAATCGCAGCGCCCCATAGGGCCGAGCGTGACGCCGGAAGAGCCGCCACCGCCGGGCGAGCAGCGAAGCGGTTCCGGTACCTCTCTGTCAACCCGAAGGCACAACTCCAACTCCTGGCGGTGCCTGCTGCACTGGACCCTGGTACTTACGTAGTTGTGCGGCCCCATGCGTGACTCCATCCTCTCCGTTCGAGCATGGTGTCACGGGCCGCCGACACCGCGGCGCTCGGCCCGGGCAGACAAGATGTGCTGGACTTCTGAGTATGCAGACCGAGCAGCAACTCCTCATCGACGAACAAGCGGCGGCCATTCCCATCGACGACCGGGAGCGTGTGGCGTGGGCAACGGGACAGCAGGTGTTCGTAAGCAGCCTGATCGGCGACATGCGGGCCGAGCGCGACGCAGTTAGGCAGGCGATCCTCCGTGTGGGCGCCAGCCCGGTCATGTTCGAGGAGGACCTCGGGGCGCAGGACATTCCTGCGGAGCAGGCTTACCTAGCGGGGGTGCGACGCTCGGACATCTACGTCGGTTTGTTCGGACCGAGATACGGACAGCGGATGGCTGATGGCTACTCGGCCACCGAGGCGGAGTTTCGGGAGGCCGAGCGCCGGGGCCTTCGGCTATGCCTGTTCGTGAACGGCCTCGATGGTGGCGACATGGATGGTGCCCAACGCGACCTCATCGCCGGAGTTCAGAACCGGTACACGACCAGCCCCTGGTCCACATCGGATGACCTTGGCCGCCGGGTCGAGCAGCGGTTGGCCGCCCTGGCCGCTGAGGCACTGGCTCCATGGGTGCGGGTGGGTCGCACCATCTTTCGTGCTCGCCGTATCCGCAGCGCGGGGTCGAGGTCGAGCTCCAAGCCGACATCCGCAGCGGCCAGGTCTATGGAGAACTACAGGCCATGCGGGAGCAGATGGCCAATGACGTTCGATTCGCGTCGACCTGGGGTGCCCGGAGGTTGCAGATGACGGGCATGACCACCGAGTCCACAACCGCCTCTCAGCGGCACGTCACGATCACCCTGGCCGACAGGGGCCGGTCGAACCAACGCGGCCTTCGCGTGGGAGTGAACAACATGTCCGCCGAAGAACTGGGCCGGCGAGCGCTCTCCGACGGACTCTTCGGCACAGACGATCTTCCTCGCGACTGGATATACCGTGCCGTGGACCCGCTCTCTGGGCTTCGCGGTCGCGGTCTCGCCGACGCAGTGGCCCGTCCGGTCGCACACCTGTTGCTCGCGGAGCACCTACTCGCCTCGGAGGAGGCCGCGACGGTTGATGAGTTCCGACTCGGGCCTTCGCGGGCCGGCAGACGAAGCCTCCGTCTCACCTGGACCCCCAGGCGGCAGTACGTCAACGCGCCCGACCCGGAACACATCACAATCGAAGGGGAGGTGAGCGGAATCTAGCTTCGAAACGCCGCGAGGATGCCGCCTGCCGGCGGCTCATCGGCCCACGAGCGGTACAGCGCAGGCCTCGCGACGGTGAGCGTCCCCACGTGGCGGTCGCCGGGCAACATCGTTGAGCTCACCGTTCAATGAGAGGCGCCGGGCGTCGGAGCACCCTGTTCGAGAATCAGGAGGGACTCGTGGTCGCGGAAGTTCTCCCACTGGAGGTACCCGGTGAAGTTGAAGCTAGGTGCCTGGATGCCGGCTCGCATGTCGTACAAGACAACGCCAGACGGGTCGCACAAGTACAGCTTGCGAGGGACGTCTATCTTCCACTCGACAATGCGCAGTTGCGCGGTCGGCGGTGTGGCCTCCGGAACGGTGAGGACGACGATTTCGCTTCGCTCTTGCAGTGTCTTCGGCCGAATCTCCTCTCCGTCGAAGCTGATCGCCACTCCGTAGTGTTCGATGTACGCGGCGTATTCGATGCTGAGATCGGTGAACGGTGCGCTCGATTCGAAGTACTTGACAGCAGCGTCCGTCGGGTTGCTGACGATGACGGTCGTGCCGGACCGTTGATCAGCGCCAGCCTGATCGGCATCGACTTCAAACGTCCGAAGGTCAGACTTGTCCCCGAGTATGCGGACGCGGCGCATATCGCCAGTCACGCGCTCCGCGATCGAGTCCCAGACGGCCGTGGTGCCCAGTCCGTAGGCCGCCCAGCGGCCACGACCGCGCTCCCCATGCAGCTTCCTACCACCATCGCTGACGTGCGCGCGCGCCTTCCACGAGTCGCCAAGTTTCTCGAACTGCGACTCCGCCCGTTCTTCCGTGATGCCTGTCCCGTCGTCGACGATGACGAGCGACTCTAGGCTTCCGGTGCTGTTCCTTCGGAACGAAATCTCGACGCGCTTCGCGTCGGCGTCCAGTGCGTTCCACACCAACTCGAAGATTCCGGTCTTGGGCGACTTGACGAGTTGTAGGAGGTGATCGTGCGCGACGGTGACAGAGATCCGCCTGGTCATGGTGGTCATCTTGACATGAAGTCGGGACCACCAGGAACCGAGGAGTATCCGTTGAGGTCTTGAAGGTACCCACTGCGAACGCTCGTGGTTTTCGCGTTTTGAACGGGCCGCGCCATAGCTGCTCCAAGTCGGTTCGTTGCTTGAAGCATCGAGGCGACCCCCGACATGAGTCTGACCGGGGGTTACGTGTGAGCCGTGCTTCTTGGGGGAAGGGCAGCGGAGTGTTCGCATCTCCTGTGAGTGCCGCGCACAGGGGTGTTGAAAGGAGAGACGAATGTATCCACAAGAACCCAACAACAACGCCCACTTGTGCGCCCACTCCCGCTCGCGCCAACGTGGGCATGCTGCGCCTCCCAAGGGAGGAGATGAGTGACCGGCCCCGGTGACATGATGCCTCGGCCCGCTGCGTACCGGGCGCTGGCCCGCGCTATCCGTACCCGCGACAAGGACGCGATCGTCGAGCTGGTCACTGCCCGACCAAATCGGGACGAAAGGAACGGTTGCTTGGTGTGGACCGGTGCAGGCAATCGGAACGGCTACGGATTCGTATTTCGCAACCCTGGCGTGTACGTCCACCGTGTGATCGCGTGGTCGAACGCTGGATTTCCCGGCGAGCTCGCCCAGTTCCCACCCGTGCATCACCTGTGCGCGAACAGCGCGTGCGTCTACGGACCCCACCTCACCCCCGTCGCCGCGCTCGCGAACTCGCTCGAAGCATCGGTGCGAAAACGCTCCTGTCGCGGATCAAGGCGCTGGAAGCGGAGATTCTCCGCCTCGACCCGAACAACCAAGTCGTCCGCGAGTGGCCGTCCATCGAGGGCGGCGTCTCGCAGAGCCAGATCCAGGCTTGGCGGCGCAAGAACATGTCGATGGGCGAGACCTTGCGCCTCCAGCGGAGGAGGGAGGCTTACGCGGCCGCCCTCCGGGAACGGCGGCAGATGCGATTCGAGCAGGTGCTCGCAGTTCGGCGGCTCCTCGCGAAGGGAATCACCAAGCGCGACGCCGTCAAGCAGGTCGGGATTTCGTACAGCGTGTTCGACGACTGGAACCGGCGCTACCAGGATGAGGTCGACGGTGATGACCACCGCCCGGTGAGGAGGCGCACCGAGTGAGTGAGGAGCCCATCGAGTGGCGGAGGGATGACCTGGTACCCCGGGCGGGCGCGGGTACGCAGGCATTCAGGCACGGATGCGAGAAACGGCACGCATGAGTAGCGGACTGTTTGAGTGGCTTGCCGAGCTACTCGACCGTCTGCTCTGGCGGCTCGACCCGGATCGCGACGGGACGCGTCACCGAGATCCGCACTACCTGCGCTCGCGTGTGAGGCGGATCGCATGGAGCTACTGGTGGCGCATCCGCAACGCGTGGGATCGGATGCTCGGTCGGCTGTAGTGCGATGTCACCAGCGACGATAAATGGCGCGAGAAGTCAGTCGAGACTCCTACGCTGAGTGCCGCAGCGGCCGGGCTGCTCCAAGTAACTTCTTCTGGAGCACCGTTGGCCGACTGGCATCCGATTTCGCTGGCCGTACTGACCGGTCCGAACACGTGGCTTGTTCGCAACCCTCGCTCCACCGACCATGCGCTTGGCCGCATCGACCGGCTGGAGTTCGGGCTGTTCCGCGAGGTCTGGTTTCGAGCCGCCGTGCACGACGGACAGGGCCCACACGTCCTTGGCTACACCCGAAACGCCGAGGCGGCCGCTGATGCCATCCGGCAGCATAAGCGAGCCGACTCGCACACGAAGCCGCACCCCGGCTATCCGACCATGGCGGAGAAGCGGCGCGCGCCGATGCACGCATCGCGCACCGAACCGCGCGACGGATGACACAGCTTGCGCTGAGCGGCAGGATCACCTCATGACCACGGAGAGTGACGACCCGACCCCGGCGCGACCGTCCGCCGTGCTTCGCGCCCACCGCGACCTGGTGCGTGAGATTGTTCGCAGGCATCACGGCATTGATGTTCACGTGTTCGGGAGCATTGTGAAGGGGGATGACATCGTCGGATCGGACATCGACCTGCTGGTCACGCTCGACGGGTCTGCAAGCCTCTTCGACTTGGTGAAGATGGAGGACGAGATCCGAGAGGCACATGGTATCCCGGTCGACATCGTCGAAAGGGGGTCTGTCCGGAATCCGGAAATCTTCGAGAGTGCAGTGCCGCTGTGATGGCGCGTCCGTCGTCTGGTGCAGGATCACTCCATGAGTCCACGAGGCGTCAACGAAGGATGGCCGGTCAAGCTGGGGGAGCGGGTGCTGATCGTCGCGCCCGACATCGGCACGGCACGCCGCATCGCCACGGAAGCGAACTTGTCGCTCAGGGATTGGGCGCCCGTGTTCAGTGACATTCCCCGCCGGGAAGGGGTCGGTGTACGTGCCGCTGCCGTTCGGGTTCTTGCCCTACGACGCCCGGGTCGTCGCCGCCGAGGAGCTTCTCTGGCGGCCACCGCGCTCCGGAGCGCACTAGCGATGTGGTGCAGGCAGGCCCCGGCAGCCGGAACCGCCACCGCGGTACGCACCGGATCTTGAAGAGCGGGTGCTTGCCGCCAGGGTACGGGTCGCCGCCGACCGGAAACGGGGGAGGGAGACACCGCTCTGGATTCGCGAGCTGGCCGCGCCAGCACACGGAGGGCCGGGAACAGCGGTGACCGAACACGAGCCGGCTTGGCGGCCTCTCGCTACTCGGCTGCGGGCGACTATCGCGTTGGGCCGACGGCCTTGCGGGTTGACGTGCGAACGATCGTTGTCTCCGTGCGCGTGCTGCCGTCACACACTTGCCACACACTCTCGTGCCGAATCACACAGTAGGTGACATGAGTCTGCATGAAATGAAGCGCACGGCGTCCCGCGTAGACGCTGGTCAACGTGCCGGAACTGCCTGGATTCACGGCCAGGAATGGAACTGGAGCCTCTGACAGGGGGTCAGGGGTTCGAGTCCCCTCAGGTCCACGAATGAGAAGAGCCGCCCGACAGGGCGGCTCTTCCCATTCGTGCAGCCGAAGGATCGAGAAGCCCTTCGCGGGCCCACAAGCTGGGCGCGCGAAGCGTGTTCAGCTTGGGGCGTCGAGTCCCCTCAGGTCCACGAATGAGAAGAGCCGCCCGACAGGGCGGCTCTTCTCGTTCTGCGCGAATCGGCCCGACCCCGCCTCAGTCGTGCTCGACCCAGCAGACCAGTACCGCGGAGGCCACCGCATACGCGGCGTCATGCCGGCTCTGTGTGCCCTTCACGCCCAGCTCGTCCGGCAGCGCCGTGGCGTCGACGAGGAGCGTCTTGCCGTCGCGGAGGAATGCGACGACGCCGTCGCCGGTCGAGAATGCCGGCAGCCCCAGGCTCGCGAGTCCCTCGATCTCCCTGGTGCTGCCGAAGCCGTCCCGCAGCTCGGCGAAGTGCTCCTCGCCCGTCGGCAGGTCGGTGGCGTCATGGACCGAGAGCACCAACGGCATCCCGTCCACCTCGTACGTGCAGTTGAACATCGGCGCATCCCACCCGGACGTCGGCGAGGGGTCGTCGGCGAGGGCGAGGATCTCGCGCACAGCCGCAACAACCTGACCGGCGCAGATCATCTGGGCGGCCTCCGACGGTCCTTCGGCGTTCCCGGCGTGGTGCCCTTCGTGCTCCGATCCGGGCATCACCGCGCCGTCGGGCATGGTGTGGGATGCCTCAGGCTCAGCGTTCTCCGGGACGACGGCGGCCGACGATGCGCAGCCGGTCAAGAGCAGCGAGGCGACCGCGATGCCGGCCAGCCAGGTCGTGCGATTCATCGTGTCTCCACATCCGTCGGAAATCGTGCCCTGGTGATTCGTCGGCCGAGGACGAAGCGTTTGGTCGTGCTCCGATCCGGAATGGAGCGCGGTTGTTGCACGTCGCGTTCCTGAGAGTTCTCCCGTCTCGCCAAACGACGCACCGCAAGGCTCCGAACCCGCTTCGTGAAACGCGAGAGGCCCAAGATCTGGGCTTTGGACAATGCCATTGGAGGCATACCCATGAAGAAGAAGATGCTCTTGCTCCCTCCAGCCCTGGCCATGGGCATGATCGCGCTGTCGGCGGCGCCGGCGATGGCCGACCATGCCGAGGGCATGTACGGAGTGACCCTCAACGAGCTCAACAGCAGCGGTGCTACAGGTGAAGCGTGGATCGAGGTGGTCGGCTCCGAGGCGACGGTCACGCTGACCGCGTCGGGCCTGGCCGAGGAGTTCGACGGCAACCCGTATCCGCACGTGCAGCACATCCACATCGGCGCTCAGGGGCTCTGTCCCGACATGGACGCGGACGAGAACGGCGACGGCATCATCTCCACCACCGAGGGCGGCCCGTCCTATGGCGACATCGGCACGACGCTGTCGGTCGGCGATGGCAACAAGGAGCCGGACGCCGGAGTGAATCTCGAGGTCGCGCCTGCCGGCTCGACGATCGAGTACGAGGAGACCTTCGAGCTCAACGAGGCCACGCAGGACGCGCTCGCTGACGGGACCGCCGTCATCGTGGTGCACGGCCTCGACCCGGCGACACAGCCTGAGGGCGCGACGGAGCCGAGCGACCTGGTTCCCGAGCTGCCCCTGGCGGCGACCTCCCCGGCTCTCTGCGGGACCCTTGAGATGCAGCCTGCCGGCGGCGCTGACACCGGTGTGGTGACCGCGGCAAGCTCGACCGACGGTGGCTCCGCGACCAGCATGCTCGCCCTGGGTGGCGCGCTGGTCCTCGCCGCAACCGGTGGAGCGTTCGTGCTCGGTCGTCGCGTCAAGGCGACCAAGTAACGGTTTCCGCTCTCGATGATGTCCACCGATACGGGTCGCCACCTCCGCCTCACGGCGGGGGTGGCGGCTCTCGTCCTTCTTTTGACCGGTTGCGGTGCGACCGCTCAGCAGCCCCAGGCGGAGACCACCTCGACCGCGGCGCCGAGTCCGGAACCGACGCGGACGGCCTCGCCCGAGCCAGAGCCAGAGCCCTCGCCCGAGCCCGATCAGCCGCCCGAGGTCGAGCTCGCTCTGGACCGGTCCAAGCCGGTGAAGCTGAGCATCCCGAAACTCGACGTCGACTCCGAGCTGATCGAGACCGGTCTCCGGGACGACGGCACCCTCGAGGTCCCGCCCGGCGATGAGGGATCGCCGGCCAGCTGGTACACGGGGTCGCCGACGCCGGGATCAGCTGGGCCGTCGGTGCTGCTCGGACACGTCAACTCGCTGTCCGATCCGAGCGGCATCTTCTACCGGATCCGTGAACTGGCAGCCGGCGACCGGGTGACGGTGACCCGTGAGGACGGGTCCACCGCGATCTTCGAGGTGTACCGCAACGAGTCGTTCGTCAAGGATCAGTTCCCGACCAAGGAGGTCTACTTCCCGGTCAGGGGCGCGGAGCTGCGCATGATCACCTGCGACGCGTACGTGGCGTCGGCGCGACTCTACGAGAACAATCGGGTCGTATTCGCGAAGCTCGTGGAGACTGCGTAGCAGCGTTCAGGGGAGAACGTCGTAGACGGCCTTCACCACACCGTTCGAGTACGCCTCGTGCTCGGTCAGCCGCAGCCGCGCCTTGATCCCGACCGAATCGTCGAACAGGCGCTTGCCCGTACCGAGGACCACGGGGAACACGAGGAGGTGGAACCGGTCCACGAGGCCCGCGGCGACCAGGCTCTTCACCAGGCTGCCGCTGCCGTGCACCAGGATGTGGCCGCCGTCGGCGGCCTTCAACGCCGCAACGTCATCCAGCGAGCGGAGCACGGTGGTGTTGTTCCACTCGGGGTCGGAGAGGGTGGCCGACACCACATACTTCGGCATCGCGTTGTACTCGGCGAACTCCTCCATCTGCGGCCAGACCGGTGCGAACTCGTCGTAGCTTCGCCGGCCGAGAAGCAGCGCGGTCGCCTCCTCCTGCTCGCGGCCCTTGATCTCGTAGGCCGACTCGTCGAACTGCACGTCCTTGAACGTCCAACCGGCGTGCGGGTGGGGGCCGCCGCCGGGAGAGTCGATGACGCCGTCGAGGGAGATGAACTCGGTGACGATGATGGTGCGCATGATGTGGCTCGCTTCCGTTGAATCGGTTCCTTCGATAGGGCGTCGAACGGGAACCAACCGGATCGACATCGACGCAGGAATTCTCCGAGAACGGCAAGGGGTCACCCGAACCGCTTCGCCCTCGCCGGAATCCGCTGGTACCGTTCCTGCAGGGTTCATCGGTATCGGAGGAGTTGCCGCATGTCGACGCCAGCAGAACGTGCAGCGGCGCGCCGGCCCAGGGAGCAGTGGACCGGGCAGGCGGGGTTCATCCTGGCAGCGATCGGGTCGGCCGTCGGCCTCGGCAACATCTGGCGGTTCCCCGGAGTCGCCTACGAGAACGGCGGCGGGGCGTTCCTCATCCCATACATCGTCGCGCTGATCACCGCGGGAATCCCGATCCTCTTCCTCGACTACGCGATCGGGCACCGCTTCCGCGGGTCGGCCCCGCTCAGCCTCCGCCGCCTCGGCGGCAAGGGGCTGGAGTCGCTCGGCTGGTTTCAGGTCGCCATCGCGTTCGTGATCTCCCTGTACTACACGGCGGTCATCGCGTGGGCGCTGAGCTACTTCATCTTCTCCTTCGACCTGCGCTGGGGCGACGATCCCGCCGGATTCTTCCAGGGCGAGTACCTGCAGGTCAGCGATCCTGGCGTCAGCCTGCAGTTCGTGCCCGGCGTGCTGATCCCACTGGCGATCGTCTGGATTGCGACGCTGCTCGTGCTCGGCGCGGGCGTCGCGAAGGGGCTGGAGCGGGCGAACGTGATCTTCCTGCCCATCCTGGTTCTCGCGTTCCTCGTGCTCGTCATCCGCGCCCTGTTCCTGGATGGCGCGACCGAGGGTCTCAACGCACTGTTCACGCCGGACTTCGCGGCCCTCGGCAACCCGAACGTCTGGATCGCGGCGTACGGTCAGATCTTCTTCTCGCTGTCGATCGCCTTCGGCATCATGATCACCTATGCGTCGTACCGCCGTCGGCGTTCGAACCTCACTGCCCCGGGTCTCGTCGTGGCGTTCGCGAACTCGTCGTTCGAAATCCTGGCCGGCATCGGCGTATTCGCGACCCTCGGCTTCTTCGCGTTCCAGCAGGGCATCGCGGTGGGGGAGCTCGAGGGACTCACCGGTGTCGGGCTGTCGTTCGTGACGTTCCCCGCGATCGTCTCGCAGATGCCGGGCGGCCCGCTGTTCGGTGCGCTCTTCTTCGGGTCGCTGACGCTCGCCGGCTTCACGTCCCTGCTCTCGGTGCTGCAGGTGGTCTCGGCGGGGGTGCAGGAGAAGTTCGGACTCACACGGGTGAAGGCGACGCTCGGGATCGGCGGGGCGGCCGCGGTGCTGTCGATCCTCCTGTTCTCCACCACGACGGGGCTGATCGCGCTCGACGTCGTGGACAACTGGTCGAACAACATCGGGATCGTCGCGTCGGCGGTGCTCACGACGGTCCTCGTGATCTGGGTGCTGCGGAAGGGCCCGGAGCTCCAGCATCACCTCAACACCGTCTCGACCTTCCAGCTCGGCCGCACCTGGGTCGTGCTGGTCGGCGGGCTGGTGCCGGTGCTGCTCGGCTACATGCTCGTGTCGCGCATCGTCGCGCTCGCCGTCGAGGGCTACGAGGACTACCCGGTCGGCTATCTGGGCGTCTTCGGTTGGGGCACCATCGGCCTGATCGTCGCCGCGGCGGTGCTCCTCCCGTTCGTGCGATGGCGATCGCACCGTGAGCCGTTCACCGCCTGGCCGCCCTTCGACCGGAGCGCCGTCACGGCGACGCGGAACGGGGGCCGGCGATGACCCCGATCGCGATCGTCTTCCTGGTGCTCGCCGTGCTGGTGGTGTGGGGCGGACTCGTCGCGAGCCTGGTGTTCCTCCGGCGCAGGCCCGAGCGGGCCGGCTATCCGGAGGGGGGAGTCGACGACCACCGGGACGACGAGGCTCCGCCGATCCGCGACACCTGACGGCCCGCCTACACCGCCCCGACGTACTCCGCGAGGTGCTGACCCGTGAGCGTCGAGCGGTCGGCGACGAGCTCCGCGGGGGTTCCCTCGAAGACGACCCGGCCGCCGTCGTGTCCGGCACCCGGCCCGAGGTCGAGGATCCAGTCGGCGTGCGCCATCACCGCCTGGTGATGCTCGATGACGATCACCGACTTGCCGGCGTCCACCAGGCGGTCCAGCAGCCCGAGCAGCTGCTGCACGTCGGCGAGATGCAGGCCCGTCGTGGGCTCATCGAGCACGTACACGCCACCCTTCTCCGCCATGTGGATGGCGAGCTTCAGCCGCTGACGCTCGCCGCCCGACAGGGTGGTCAGCGGCTGCCCGAGCGTGAGGTAGCCGAGCCCGACGTCCGCCATCCGGTCGAGGATCGCGTGCGCTTGTGGCGTGCGGACGCGGGAACCGAAGAAGTCCTCAGCGTCCTGCACCGACATCGCGAGCACCTCGCTGATGTCCTTCCCCCCGAGCTTGTACTCCAGCACCTCCGCCTGGAACCGTCTGCCCTCGCACAGCTCGCAGACGGTCGCGACCCCCGCCATCATGGCCAGGTCGGTGTAAATCACGCCGGCACCGTTGCAGTTCGGGCAGGCGCCCGCGGAATTGGCGCTGAAGAGCGCGGGCTTGACACCGTTCGCCTTCGCGAACGCCGATCGGATCGGGTCCAGCAGACCTGTGTAGGTCGCCGGGTTGCTGCGCCGGGACCCCCTGATCGCTGACTGATCGACCGACACGACGTCGGCACCCTTGGGAATCGAGCCGTGGATCAGCGAGCTCTTGCCGGAGCCGGCGACGCCGGTGACCACCACGAGCACGCCCAACGGCACGTCGGCATCCACGTTCTGGAGGTTGTGCCGAGTCGCGCCCCGGATCGCGAGCTTGCCAGTTGGGGTTCGCACCGTCGGCTTCAGCGCAGTGCGGTAGCCCAGGTGTCTGCCCGTCAGCGTGTCGCTCTCGCGCAGCGCGTCCACGGTGCCGGCGAAGCAGATCTCGCCTCCCTCCGACCCGGCGCGGGGTCCCAGGTCCACGACGTGGTCGGCGATATTGATCGTCTCGGGCTTGTGCTCCACCACGAGCACGGTGTTGCCCTTGTCTCGGAGGCGCTGGAGCAGGTCGTTCATCCGCTGGATGTCGTGCGGGTGCAGCCCGATCGTGGGCTCGTCGAAGACGTACGTGACGTCGGTCAGGCTCGAGCCGAGGTGACGGATCATCTTGGTGCGCTGCGCCTCGCCGCCCGACAGGGTTCCGGAGGGGCGGTCGAGGCTGAGATAGCCGAGCCCGATCTCCACGAAGGAGTCGAGGGTCTGCCGCAGCGTCGCGATGAGCGGGGCGACGCTCGGCTCATCGATGTCGCGCACCCACTCGGCGAGGTCGCTGATCTGCATGGCGCACGCGTCCGCGATGTTGATCCCGTCGATGCGCGATGCGCGTGCTGCCTCGTTCAGGCGAGTGCCGCCGCAGTCCGGACAGGTCGTGAAGGTGACCGCGCGGTCGACGAACGCCCGGATGTGCGGCTGCATCGCCTCCTTGTCCTTCGTGAGGAACGACTTCTGCACCCGCGGCACGAGGCCCTCGTAGGTCATGTTGATCGTGGCGATCTTGACCTTGACGGGCTCTTTGTACAGGAAGTCGTGGAGTTCCGTCTCGGTGAACTCGCGGATCGGCTTCGCCGGATCGAAGAACCCGGACTCGGTGAAGATGCGCACCTGCCAGCCGTCGACGTTGTAGCCGGGGATTGTGAGTGCGCCGTCGGCGAGCGACTTGTCTCGGTCGAACAGTTCGTCCAGGTCGATGTCGGTCACGCTGCCCATGCCCTCGCACCGCGGGCAGGCGCCGTTGGGGAGGTTGAAGCTGTAGTAGAACGAGGGTCCGGCGGAGGGGACCCCGAGTCGGCTGAATATGATCCGGAGCATGGCGTTCGCGTCCGTCGCCGTGCCCACCGTCGACCGCGAGTTGGCGCCCATCCGCTCCTGGTCGACGATGATCGCAGTGGTCAGGCCCTCGAGCAGATCGACGTCCGGCCGGGAAAGGCTCGGCATGAACCCCTGGACGAACGCGCTGTACGTCTCGTTGATGAGGCGCTGTGACTCGGCGGCGATCGTGCCGAACACGAGCGAGCTCTTGCCCGAGCCGGAGACGCCTGTAAAGACCGTGAGGCGTCGCTTCGGAAGCTCCACGCTGATGTTCTTGAGGTTGTTCTCGCGGGCACCGGAGACGCGGATCAGATCATGAGTGTCGGCGGCATGCATCCCGCCACGGTAGCGCGAACCGGTGACAGGGGCTGTCCGCGATCGCGAGCGCCGCACAGGCCGGTGCTGCCGCTCGATCCTCATCGCGGTAGGCGCAACCACTGGAGGTCAGGGGTTCTCAGGTAAGCATCAGGCTTCGCTCAGCCCCTTGAGGGCGGCGGCTCGGCGGTGCTATCCCATTGGGTACCCGAAACCTCTACCCGAACGAGGTTGCTTCACCCCGCGCTCCTGCGCGTTCGAACAGGAAGGCCATTCCGATGACCCACAGTTCCGCCCCCGCCACCACGTCCAGCGCGACGACGTCGTCGAAGACCCTCGGGATCATCTCCCTCGTCTGCGGCATCGTCAGCGTCGTGCTGTTCCTCTTCCTGCCGATCATCTGGCTCATCGTCGGCATCGTCGCCGTGGTGCTCGGCTTCATGAGCCGCCGGCGTGAGCCCGCCGCTCAGACGCTCGCGCTCTGGGGGATCATTCTCGGCTTCGTCGGCATCGCGCTGAACCTGGCGAACATGATCTTCACGGCCGTGCTCGTTTCACAGGTGATGGGCAACGCCTGATCCGCATCAGACGCGGCCGATGCCGGTCGACACTGCAACCGGCTGCGCGGAGGGGAGCGCCGCTTCCCCTCCGCCGCGGTCCGGTCGTAGGGTGCTGGCATGGAGCCGCGGGTCTTTCCGATCATCAACTGCGCCGACATCCTGAACACCCGCTCCTTCTATCAGCGGGTGTTCGGCGCCGAGCAGGTCTACCAGTTCCCGGACGAGGGAGACCCGGTGTACCTGTCGCTGGCGGTCGGCGGCGGCCACATCGCGCTCGGTGTCGGCACCGGCCCGGCCATGTACGGTGCGACGCCGCTGCCGGCCACCGGGCACGCGGTCGACGTGTGCGTCTACGTGCCGGATCTGGACGGGGTGCTCGAAGCGGCCCCCGAGCACGGCGGCACGCTTGCCGTGCCGGCGACCGACACGCCGTGGGGCGAGCGGGTCGCCTACGTGCGCGACCCGGAAGGCACCATGCTGCTCGTCATCCAGGAGGACCCGGACGACTGAAGCCGGCCGCCTTCCCGGCGGGAGGTGGATCAGCGGCGGTGCTTGCCCTGGTCCGGGTTCACGTCGGGGTCGACCTTGTCGGCCCTCTGCAGGTGCTCGTCGACCTTGGCCCGCACCCCGTTCGCCTCGTTCTGACGCTCCGCGCCCTCGCGGCTCAGCCGTTCGGCGCGCACCTTGGCCGCCTGCGCGTCGGCCTCCGCGCGCTTGGCCTCAGCCTGCACGCGGGCCGCCTCGGCTTCGCGCTCCCGGGCGGCCAGGTCGGTCTCCTGCGCCTCCGCGCGGATCTCGGCGGCCTTTCGCCGGTTCGCGTCGGTGCGAGAGGTGCCGCGCTTCCCGAGGAAGATCACGACCCCGATGATGACGGCGACCACGACGATGGCCACGATGATCCAGATCAGCACATTCGTATCCATGACGACTCCTCTCGTGTCGGCACGAGTCAATCGCGGATCAGCAGCGGAGAACCGAACGCACAGGAGGTTGTCGGCTCGCGGGGGCTCACACTTCGATGGCGCTGCCGAGTTCGAGCAGGTGCTGGCGCAGGGTGAGCTGGGGATCCTGAGCCTGGCGCCGCCGGTACCCGGCGAAATCGAGCTGCTCGCGGAGGCTGGCGCCAGCGGCCATCCGGTCTGCCTGCCTGGACTCCGTCTGCAGGATCCCGGCAGCGAGCTTCAAAATCTCGTCGCGCCGCTCCGGACCGACGAACAGCACCCCATCGTCGTCCGCGACCACGAGATCCTCCGCTGTGACGGGCACGCCATCGAGCACCGCGGAACGCATCGGCCGCCCGGCCGGCGGCACCCGCAGCGGGCCGAGCGGGCACGCTCCGCGGCTGTACACGGGCAGGCCGATCTGCCGGAGCTGCGCGGTGTCGCGGTGGCGTCCCCAGACCACAAGCCCAGCGAGGCCGGCGAGCTTCGCCTCCAGCACGACGAGATCCCCGACGCACGCCTCGTCGTCGCGCCCGCCATTGTCGATCACGAGGACACTGCCGGGCGCCGCGTCGTCGATCGCGTCGAGGAAGACGTCGACGCTGCCGAGGTGCGTGACGGGCTGTGCCATGCCGGAGAACGCTGCGCCGGATGTCACCGGAAGGAGCGTGACCGGTGCGAGCCGGACGGGCACACGCAGCCGTAGGGCTGCGTCGGCGACCGCCGCGGTCGGCGGCTGGTTGGGGGAGTGCTCCATGAGGTTCTCCTTCGCGGGGTGAGTGCGCCCCCACCGTGGGGGCGCGCGGTGTCCACCTAATAACCCACATTGAACATCGTATTAAGCCCCCTATCTCGTACCCCCCGAAGGTGTTACCGTAAGCCGCCTGAGGGGTCAGTGAAGATCCCTCAGTTGGAGGGGTACCCGAATGCCGTATGCGCTTGGCGTCGATGTTGGAACGAGCTTCACAGCCGCAGCGATCTCGCATCACGCGGCGGACGGCCAGGTGACGCGCAGGGTGCTCAAGCTGGGACAGCGCACCGACTCCATTCCCTCCGTCGTGTTCTTCGGCGACGACGGCCGGCTGCTGGTCGGAGAGGCGGCGGAGCGACGGGGGCTGGAGCATCCCGACCGGCTCGTCCGCGAGTTCAAGCGGCGGATGGGGGATGACGTCCCGATCATCGTCGGAGAGCAACTCGTCCCTCCGCAGGACATTCTGGCCGCGATCGTCCGCTGGGTGGTGGACCGTGCGGAGGAACGGGAGGGCGAGGCGCCGGCGGGCGTGACGCTGACCCACCCCGCAGGCTGGGGCCGCTACAAGACCGGCCTCATCCGGGAGGCCCTCGACCGGGTCGGGCTCCCCGAGGTCGCGCTCATCAGCGAGCCGGAGGCCGCCGCGCTGCACTATGCCACCGAGGAGCGCGTGGAGGCGGGGAGCCTCGTTGCGGTGTACGACCTCGGCGGCGGCACCTTCGACATCGCGCTCCTTCGGAAGACCGGCACCGACTCCTTCGAATCGATCGGCCGGCCCGCTGGACTCGAGCGGCTCGGCGGCGCGGATTTCGACGAGGCGGTGTTCCGTCACGTCCTCGCGAACATCGGGGAGGCCGTCGCGGACCTGGACGCAGAGGACCCCTCGGTGCTGATGGCACTCAGCCGGCTTCGCCGGGAGTGTGTCGAGGCGAAGGAGGCGCTCTCCTTCGACAGCGAAGCGTCGATCCCCGTGCTGCTGCCGGGGGTCCAGCGCCAGGTCCGGCTGGTGCGCTCAGAGTTCGAGCGGATGATCGAGGACGACCTCGGCGAGACCGTCGCCATGGTCGTGCAGGCGACCGAGGCCGCGCGTGTCGAGCCCTCCGAGCTCACGGCGATCCTGTTGATCGGAGGCTCGTCGCGAATTCCTTTGGTGGCAGAGCTGCTGTCGGCCGAGCTGCGGCGGCCGATCGCCATCGACGCCGACCCGAAGGCGTCGATCGCGCTGGGTGCCGCATTCGCCGCTGGCGCACCGCTCGCCGCGGCCGCGAGTGCGGCAACGGAGGCCGCCGCCGACGAGCCGGAGACGGCGGTCCAAGACATCACGTCGGATGCGCCGCTGCGCGGACGGTTCGGCGGGGCGTTCACCGCGGACGGGCGCGGCCATGTCTCACCGCCGCGCCACCCTGTGAAGCTCATCGGCACGGCGGCCGCCGTCGTCGCGGGACTGTTCATCGTGGCGGGTCCCGGCTCGCCCGTCTCGGTCGGCTTGAGTGCGCTGCTGTCCACCGAGACCGGCTCGAAGGAGTCGCCGAGTCGCGGTCTCGGATTCGGCGACGGGGCGAGCCCCGCGAACGCCGATACCGGGGCGCAGCCCGATGCCGGGCCCGGTGAGGCGGACACCGTTCTGGATGAGGACGGCCCCGGCGGGGGCGGCTCACCCGCAGAGCCGGTGAAGTCGCTCGGGGACACGCCCACGGCGGACAGCACCGACTCGCCGTCGGCGAGCCCGGATCCCACGGCGAGCCCGGATCCCACGGCGAGCCCGGATCCCACGACGACCCCGAAGCCGTCGACGACCCCGAAGCCGACCGCGACGCCGAAGCCGACCGGCACCGCGACGCCGACGCCGACCCCGACCCCGGATACCACCCCGACGCCGACCCCGACCCCGACGCCCGACCCGACCCCGACCCCGACGCCCGACCCGACCCCGACGCCCGACACCACCCCAGAACCGCAGCCTGATCCAGCGCCCGCTCCCGATCCGGCGCCGGCGCAGGACCCGGCACCCGCGACTGATCCGCCACCGGCGACTGACACGCCACCGGCTCAGACGGGAACAGAGCCTGCGGCTGGAACGGCGGCGTGACGAGTGGCTTCGGACTGGTATACGATGACCGGCCCCATCACCACCCTCCGCGGAAGCACCGCGACCGAACTCCTCGCTGAAGTCGCGACCGCACGCAACTCGCGCCTCATCGCCGCGGTGTCCGGCGCCGGAGGTTCCGGCAAGACGGTCCTCCTGCACGACATCGAAGCCGAGTTCCGCGCGGTGGGGGTGCCGGTGCATCGTCCGGACCGGAACATCGAGCACCTGGACTTCGCCGCCGGCGCCATGCTGGTGGACGACGCGCACGACCTCAACGAGGCTGCACTCACGCGCATCCACTCGCTGGTCGGCCGCGAAGACCTCAACCTCGTCGTCGCCTACCGCCCGTGGCCGCATCCGCCGGCGCTCCGGCGTCTCGCGGGGGCGCTGGAGCAGCACCGGCCCGCCGTCGTCCTCGGTCCCCTGTCGCGGATGGAGATCGCGAACGCCGCTGCGGCGGTGATCGGTGCGGCACCCGCCCCGGCGCTCGTGGATCAGGTGTGGAATCAGACAGGCGGGATGCCGTGGCTCGTCCACCGGATGCTGCGGACCCTGCAGGACGAGGGGGCGGAGCCCGGCGCCGAGTCGCACATGCTGAGGCGCATCATGCAGCGGCTCGGGTTCGAGCTGTCGGAGCTGGAGCCGGAGCTGCACGAGCTGCTGCTCGCCATCGCCGTCGGCTTCGATCTGTCAGAGCACGTGCCCGCCGCGCTGCGCTTCGATGAGCGGCACATCGACGAACTGGTCGCCGAGGCGCAAGGCAAGGGGCTCCTGCTGCCGGGCGGCGAAGTCGTGCCGGTGGTCCAGCGTGCACTGCTCGAGACGACGCCGGCGTACCACGTGCGCTCGTTCCAGGTGGCACTGGTCGACACGATGCAGCAGAAGCGGCGGTCGCTGGAACCCGTCGCCCGCCGCCTGGCGCAGGACGGCCTCCAGGACTCCCGGATCGCCGAGAGCCTCGTCCGCTCCGCCGATCATGTGCTGGCGAGCCAGCCGGAGCTGGCCTCCGTGCTCTACGACGAGGCCCAGGCGGCCGGCATGGACGGGCGCTCGATCGCCGCACGCCGAGCCCAGGCCGCGGCGGCGTCGGGTGAGCTCGGCAGGGCGGGACAGATTCTGGATGACCTGTTCGAGAGCGACGAGGTGCCTGACGTGCGGCGGGCCGTCGACACGTTCGCAGCCGTGTGGGCTCAACGCGGGATGCTTGCGCACAGTGCAGAGACGTACCGCTGGCTCGGAGCGGAGAAGGTCCGGGCATCCGCGCCGCTCGCCGCGATCGCCATGATCGGCACCGGGGACCGGGAAGGCGCCGAACGGATGCTGTCGTCGGCGCCCGTCGCCGGGACGCCGACGCTCCCTTCGGTGGCGGTTCGGCTGATGGGTGAGGGGGTGCGAGCCTCCATCGACGGGAGCGCGAGCGGCGCGCTTCCGACCCTGATCCGCGCCTCCGACATCATGACCGCGGCGGGTGTCGCGCTTCCGCTGCCCGACTCGCCTGCGGCACTTGCCGCGCTCGTGGCGCTCAGAAGCGGCGAGCTGGCGGTCGCCGGCTCCGTGCTCGACGCGGCGCTGAAAGGTGAGCAATGCGGCCCCGCGGCACGGCCCCGGCTGCTTCTGCTCAGGGCCTGGGTCGCGATGCAGGAGGATCGGCCAGACCAGGCGCGCACCGCCATCGTCGCGGCGACGGCAGCGGCGGGGGAGCTGTTCCCGCGTGACGAGCTGTTCCTCCGCGCCCTCGAGGTGGGCCTCGCGCGGCGCGGGGATGACGCTCCGGCGCTGGTTCGCGCCTGGCGCCGCGCTCGGGAGAGCATCCTGCATGTGCCGGTGGACCTGTTCGATCTGCTGCCGCTCGAGGAGCTCGTGGTCGCGGCGGCACGGATGCGCGAGTCGCACCGGCTGGAGTCGCACCTGACGGAGGCCTGGGCGCTGCTGCGGCGCCTCGGCGACCCGCCGCTCTGGGCGGTGCCGCTCCATTGGGCCTCGGTCCAGGCAGCCATCCTCACCGACCGTCCGGGGGATCTCGCGCCGCACGCCGCCGCACTGGTGCGCGCCTCGTCGGAAAGCCGCACCGCGTCCGTGCTCGCCGCAGCCGGGCGCGCCTGGGTCACGGTCCTGGGCGGCAAGTTCGTGCCCGCAACCGTGGAAGCCGCCGCCCGCGGACTCGCGCTGGTCGGTCTGACGTGGGACGGATCCCGCCTCGCCGGCCACGCGGCCGCACACGCGGAGGACCGCCGTGATGTCGCCCGGCTGCTCGCGTGCGCCCGCGATCTGCACCCCGGATCGAAGCGACCCGACTCCGGGCAGGACAGCACGGAGCCGGCCGAGGCGGCAGTTGAGTCGATCACCGGCGATGCAGTGCTCAGCCGGCGGGAGCGCGAAGTGGCCCGGCTGATCCTCGACGG
Source organism: Lysobacter korlensis (assembly GCF_042434515.1). Classification (NCBI taxonomy): domain Bacteria; kingdom Pseudomonadati; phylum Pseudomonadota; class Gammaproteobacteria; order Lysobacterales; family Lysobacteraceae; genus Lysobacter; species Lysobacter korlensis. The sequence continues at coordinate 282,120 of NZ_JBHLTG010000002.1, read as the reverse complement.
CAAGAACTACCGCGAGATCGGCGAGGCCATCTTCATCTCCCCGCGCACCGTTGAGCATCACATTGCACGGATCCGCAGCCGGTTCGACGTGAAGAGCCGATCCGAGCTGCTCGACCAGCTGCGGCTGGCGCTCGGCGACGAGACCGCGTAGCGACTCCTGCGGGCGGGGGCGACCCCGCATCCCCCCGTTGTGTGCGTGGTTCCGCGCGTTCACGAAGTCGACCCCGAACGCGCCGATCCCCGTTCCCCCTAACGCCGGCTCGCCCCGAACCCCTATCGGGAGGCACGCGGATAGGGGGCTGACCGCCGATGTGACGGGTGGTCCCGCGGCCATAGCTTGGCGGAGCCGGCCCCCACTCGGCACAACCCCGAAGAAACCCCAGATCCGTTAGGACCACTCATGAATGTGACATCCGCACTGCTCGACTTTCTGATGAACCTGCTCCGGAACCCCGAGGCAGCCGCCGAGTTCCGGGCCAACCCGGACGCGGCGCTCGAGAAGGCCGGCCTCGGCAGCGTGTCCACCGAGGACTGCGACGCGGTCATGCCGGTCGTGCTCGACTACGCCCCGGTCATCGGCGACCGCGACTACGACACCGGCGGCAACAAGACGGACGGCGGCAACGCCGGCGGCGGCGGCCACCACGGCGGCGGCCACCACCCTGCCCCCTCGGTCGGCAGCGGCGGCAACTCGGCCGGCGGCGACCACGCCCACGCGGTGCAGCAGATCGAGTACATCGTCAAGAATTACTCCTACACCACCACCGACGACCGCGACACGATCGTCGACCAGTCGGTCAACCAGAACATCTGGGCGAACGGCGACGTGACGCAGCTGTTCGACAACGACTCCGTGGTCGCGTCCGGTGACCACGCCGTCGCGGCCGGGGACGACGCCTGGGTCGACCAGTCCACGGACAACTCGGTCGACGTCGATGTGGATCTCGAGGCGGACGGTGACATCAACATCGGCAACGACAACTCGACGAACGACTCCTACAACAAGGACGTCGACATCGACGACTCGTTCAACGAGGACAACGACGTCACGGTGACGGAGGACAACGACGTCACGGTGACGGAGGACAACGACAACATCCACAAGGAAGACAACGACGTCATTGTCAAGGACAACGAGGTCAACATCGGGAACGAAGACAACGACACCATCACGAAGGAGGACAACGACATCGTCGTGAAGGACAACCAGGTCGAGGTCATCAACGACAGCGTCGTGCTCGAGGACAACACGTTCGAGTACACCGAAGACAACGACGTCATCCTCAAGGAGAACGAGGTCAAGGTCGAGATCGAGGACAACGTCATCGTCCCCGGTTTCTAAATCACCCGAGTAGAACGGCCCGACCGGAAGCGCCCCCCTCTTCCGGCCGGGCCGTTCTTCGGTGTTCACTGGGTACGCCGGGATGCAAGGGAGCACACGTGGCGAATCTCGTTCAGCTGGTCGAGCAGGGCATCGCCCTCGTCGGAGAGGGCGATCGTCCCGACCTCGGCCGGCGACTGGAGCAGACGCGGCAGCGGCTGCTCGATTCGAGCGTCCGGGTGATCGTGGTCGGCGAGTTCAAACAGGGCAAGAGCCAGCTGATCAATGCGCTGGTGAACGCGCCGGTCTGCCCGGTGGACGATGACATCGCCACCTCTGTTCCCACGGCCGTCCGGTACGGGGAGCCCCCGTCCGCCGTGCTCGTCGTGCCGAAGGAGGGCGCCGGATCCGAGACCGACACGGCTGTGGAGCGAAGGCCGGTCAGCATCGACGACGTCGCCGGCCACGTCTCCGAGCGCGGCAACCCCGGCAACAGGGAGCAGCTCATCGCCGCCGAGGTGTTCCTGCCGAGGAAGGTCCTCGCGGGCGGCCTGACGATCATCGACTCGCCCGGCGTCGGCGGCCTGGACTCGGCGCACGCGCTCACCACTCTGACCGCCCTGCCCACCGCGGATGCCGTGCTGCTCGTCTCCGACGCATCCCAGGAGTACACCGAGCCGGAGATGCAGTTCCTCCGTCAGGCGATGCGCATCTGCCCGAACGTCGCCTGCGTGCTCTCGAAGACGGATCTGTATCCGCATTGGCGGCAGGTGGCGGACATCGACCAGGCTCACCTCGACAAGATCGCCGCAGGCATCGCGCTCTTCCCGGTGTCATCCGACCTCCGCCTCCAGGCCGCACGATCGAACGACGTCGAGCTCAACGCGGAGTCCGGGTTCCCGGAGCTCGTCGCGTATCTCCGCAGAGAGATCGTCGGCCAGGCGGAGCGACTGCAGGAACGATCGGTCGCGCAGGATCTGCTCTCCGTCACCGAGCACCTGAGTCTCGCCCTGCAGTCAGAGCTGAGCGCGCTGACCGATCCCTCGAGCACCGCAGCCGTGATCGCGGAGCTGGAGGCGGCGAAGCAGAAAAACGACGAGCTGCGCCGGCGCTCCGCCCGATGGCAGGTGACCCTGAACGACGGCATCGCCGACCTCATCTCCGACATGGAGCACGACCTGCGCGACCGGATGCGCGCGATCCAGCGGGACGCCGACGAGGCCATCGAGCGCGGCGACCCCGGTCCGGTCTGGGAGCAGATGGTCGACTGGATGGAGCAGCGGATCGCCGCCGGTGTGTCGGACACCTTCATCTGGACCAACGAGCGGGCGCGCTGGCTTTCGGAGCGCGTGGCCGAGCATTTCGCTCAGGATGACGTGGCTCTGCCGGTGCTGCACGTCGACAACACGGACGAGGTGCTCGACTCCGTCGAGATCGTGCCGATGCTCGACGAAGGACTTCTCGGTCCGATGGAGAAGATGTTCATCGGGTTGCGTGGATCCTACGGAGGGGTGCTCATGGTGGGCCTCGTCACCACGATCATCGGCATGAGCCTGATCAACCCGTTCTCCATCGCGGCCGGCGTCGTGATCGGGCGGAAGGCCTACCGGGAGGACAAGGATGCGCGCCTGAAACGGCGCCAGGCTGAGGCGCGGGCCCTCGTCCGCAGGCAGCTCGACGACGTCGTGTTCCAGGTCGGGAAGCAGCTCAAAGACCGGTTGCGATTCGTCCAGCGCGCCACCAGGGACCACTTCACCGAGATCGCCGACGAGCACTCGCGGTCCCTCGGCGACTCCGTGCTCGCCGCGCAGAAAGCCGCCAGCATGTTCACAGCCGAGCGCGAGCAGCGGATGAAGGAGATCCGCGCCGACCTCAAGCGGGTCGAGGAGCTGCGTAAGCAGGCGCCGGTGCGCGCAGCCGAAGCAGTGCCGGCGGGCCGGGCGTGACCTCGGCCACCGACACCCGCCCCGCGGGCACGGTCGCCGACCTCGTCGAGCAGGCCAAGGAGGTCTACGCCGACGATGCTGAAGCCCGCGCTGCACTGGCGAGCTATGCACGGCGTCTCGACGAGCCACTGCGGGTGGCCATCGCGGGGATGGTCAAGGCCGGCAAGTCGACGCTGCTCAACGCCATCATCGGGGAGGAGATCGCGCCGACGGACACGGGCGAATGCACCAGGGTGGTCACCTGGTACCGGTATGCCGACACGCCACGCGTCACCCTCCGGTCAGTCGCGGGGGAGAGCCGGCTGCTTCCCATCCGCCGGGTCGACGGGCGGCTGGCGCTCGACCTCGACGGCACGCGGGCCGAGGAGGTCAGCAGGCTGGTGGTCGACTGGCCGGCGAAGAGCCTGCGTGAGGTCACCCTCATCGACACCCCCGGCATCGCGTCCCTGTCGCACGACGTCTCTGCGCGGTCGCACGGGTTCCTGACACCGGAGGGTGGGCCGTCCGAGGCGGACGCCATCATCTACCTCATGCGGCACCTGCATGCCGCGGACATCAACTTCCTGGAGTCGTTCCGCGACGCGGCGGTCGGGCAGTCCGGCACGGTGAACGCCATCGCGGTGCTCTCCCGCGCGGATGAGATCGGGGCGGGGCGGATCGACTCGCTGGTGTCGGCGCGCGGCATCGCGGCCCGGTACCGGAGCGACGGAGCCCTCCGCAAGCTCGCCCTGGGGGTGGTGCCGATGGCGGGGCTCCTTGCCCAGAGCGCGCGAACGCTCCGCGAAGCGGAATACGCGGTGCTGCTCGAGCTGGCCGCGCTCGGACGGGACGAGCGTGAGGCGCTTCTCGTCTCGGTGGATCGGTTCATCCGGCCGACCCCCGTGCTCGGCTCCGATCCCGAGGCGCGGGCGCAGCTGCTGAGCCGCTTCGGGTTGTTCGGCATCCGCCTGGCGTGCGTGCTGCTGCGCACCAGCGTCCGCGACTCCACCGAGCTCGCGCACGAGTTGGCACGCCGCAGCGGCCTCGGTGAGCTGCTGCGGCTGCTCGACGCTCAGTTCCACGCGAGGGCGAAGGACTTGAAGGAGCGGACCGCCCTCGTCGGGGTCGACGCGCTCGTGCGGCGTCGTCCCCGCGCCGGGTGCGAGCGGCTGGCCGAATCGATCGAGCGGATCCAGGCGAGCGCGCACCAGTTCCGCGAGCTGCAGCTGCTGGCGACGGCACGCACCGATGGTCTGGGGTTGCCTGCGGAGCTGCAGGCCGAGGCCGAGCGGCTCATCGGGGGAGAGGGGGTCGCGGCGGCGAGCCGCCTCGGTCTTCCCGAGGACGCCGCCCCAGAGGAGATCCGTGCCGCGGGGGCCACCAGCCTGCGGCGCTGGCGGACGCTCGCCGTCAACCCGCTGACCGACCGCGCCACCGCTGAGGTATGCGAGGTGCTGGTGCGCAGCTGCGAGGCCGCGGTGGCCCGGGCTGCGGAGGGGACGCCGAGGAGCTCGCTATGGCTGCCGATCGCCGCGGAGCCAGCGTCCGGCGCCGGGGAGCAGCGCGACGACCGCGGCGATGCCCGCGAGCAGCAGCTGAGCGGCGAGCAGCATGCGCAGGTAGAGGCCGGCGTCGCCCAGCGCAAGGAACGCGTCGGCGGCCACGGCGACCCCCGCGTGCGCGAACAGGAAGAGCAGGAGCACCCAGCGGATCACACGGCGCCGGTTCATCACCAGACGCAGCAGCAGCGCCTCCACCACGATGACAAGGACGAGGCCGCCCATGCAGGCCCAGTAGGCAACCTGGGCCGCCCGCTCAAGCGTGCTCTCAGTCTCGTCGGGCATCAGGTCGGCGATCAGCTCCTGCAGCTCGTCCAGCTGCGCCGCCCGGGCAAGGAAGGCGAGGCCGATCGCGAGGAAGCCGACGACGAAGCTCGCGACCCACAGGGAGCGGGAAGCGGTGATCGAGGCCGGCGGCGGGGTGGGGGGCTTGATCGGCGCGGGTGAGGCGTTCGAGATCGGCGGCCGCGGTGGCGGGGCGGGCGGTGTCTCGGGTCGTGCCGGTCCCACCTGCTTCGACCCGAAGCGGTCGGAGATCCCGGCCTCGCCAGTGTCCTCAGCCATGTACGTAGGGTAGTGGGCAACCCTCGATTCGCCGCGAGCCCGTGACCGGGGGGCGGTGCCAGACTGATGCGGTGATCTCGATGGCATCGCTCGGCCTCTTCGTCGCCGCCAGCATCCCGCTCATCCTCGCGCCCGGACCGTCGGTCGCCTACATCCTGGCGATGACACTCCGGTCGGGGCGCTCCACCGGGCTCGCGTCGACGTTCGGCATCGAGGCGGGATATCTGGTGCATGTTGCCGGCACCGTGCTCGGTCTCTCGGCGCTCATCGCGGCGAGCGCTGAGGCGTTCACCGTCGTGAAGATCGCGGGCGCTGCATACCTGTTCTGGCTCGCCTGGCGGTCCTGGCGCAGCCGGACACCGGGGACGCTCGGGGCCTTGACCGCGACGGCGGCTCCGGCACGGGGTCTGCGCTCTGCGTTCCTCCGCGCCGTTCCGATCGGCATCCTGAACCCAAAGACCGCGATCTTCTACCTCGCCTTCCTGCCGCAGTTCGCCGATCCGGCCGTGGGTCCGGTGTGGCTGCAGCTCATCGTGTTCGGGCTGCTGTTCATCGCGCTCGCCACGGTGTTCGATTCGATGTGGGCCATCTTCGGCGGGGCGCTCACCGGGCTGTTTCCGAGACTCCGCCTGATGGTTGTGGAGCGCTTCTCCGCGGGTGTGCTGGCCGCGCTGGCGGTCTTCTCCCTCACCGCCCGCCGCGCGCCCGCCTGACCCGACCTCGATCGGCTCGGAGAAGCAGGACGGGTCAGTGTCCTCCGCCGTGGTGGCCGTCGGAGGTGTCGACCGGCTTGCGGATGAAGAAGCCGAGCACCACCGCGGAAAGGGAGATGACCGCACCGCACAGGAATGCGGCCCGGACGCCCGCCGCGGTCGCAGCGACATCCTCCGTGCCGCCAGGGGACACCGAGCCGGCCACGATCGCCAGCACGGCGATGAACAGCGCGGTGCCGGCGGCCCCGGCGAGCTGCTGCAGGGTCCCCACGGTGGCGCTGCCGTGCGAGTACAGGTGCGGCGGCAGGGCCCCGAGCCCGGCACTGAAGAGCGGGGTGAACAGCAACGCCAGGCCCATGCTCAGGACCACGTGGGCGGCGACGAGCAGCACCACCGGGGTGTTCTGCCCCACCATCGACAAGCCGAACAGCACGCCGCTCACGAGGACCGCCCCCGGCAGCACCAGGACCTTCGGGTTGAGCCGGTCGTAGAGCCGTCCGACCACCGGTCCGAGCAGGCCCATGAGGAGACCGCCGGGCAGCAGGATCAGCCCGACGCTGATCGGCTCGAGGCCGAGCACGTTCTGCATGTAGATCGGCAACACGATGATGGTGCCGAAGAGGGCGATCATGCTCGCGCACAGCATCGCGATGGCGAACGTGAAGTTGCGCTCCGTGAAGGTGCGCAGATCGAGCAGCGCCCGCTCGGCCCGCTGCAGCCGCAGCTGCCTGATGATGAAGAGTGCGAGCGTTACCGCGCCCACGCCCGCGGCGGTCACCGCGACGCCGGCACCGCCGACGCCGTCCGGCTCGCCGAGCCCGCTCAGCCCGAACACGAGACCGCCGAACGCGATCGCTGAGAGCACCACCGAGAGGATGTCGAGCGGCAGCCGCCGAGGCGTGGTGACGTTCTGAATCCGCCGGCCCCCGATCAGCAGCGCCGCGAGTGCGATCGGGAGCACCAGCCAGAAGATCCATCGCCAGTCGAAGACGCTGAGGATCAGTCCCGACACCGTCGGGCCCAGTGCCGGCGCGACCGAGATCACGATGGAGATGTTGCCCATGACCACGCCGCGCCGTGCCGGCGGAACCAGGTTCAACACCGTCGTCATGAGCAACGGCATCATGATGGCCGTGCCACTGGCCTGCACCACTCGCCCGACGACCAGCATCTCGAAGCCGGGCGCCGTCGCGCAGACGAGCGTCCCGGTCGTGAACAGGCCCATCGCCGCGAGGAACAGCGCGCGCGTCGAGAACCGCTGGATCAGGAAGCCGGTCACCGGGATGACGACCGCCATGGTGAGCAGGAAGGCCGTCGCGAGCCACTGGCCGGTGGTCGGCTGGATCCGCAGATCCTCCATCAGCCGGGGGAGGGCGACGTTCATGATCGTCTCATTGAGGATCACGACGAACGCCGACACCAGCAGAATGGTGATGACGAGCTTGTCTCGAGCCGGCAGCCGCACCGGCTGGGGCTTCTCCGTTTCGAGGAGTTCTTCGGTCACTTGGGTCCTTGTCTGTGCACGCGAACGGGACACGTTCCGCGGCGTCGCGATTGCTGAGAGAGGGGCGCCCCGCCCGCGTGCCGACGCGGTGTGCTGGTCGGCAGGTCAGGCTGGCGGCGGTCTGATCGGGGTGGACGGCGATCAGGCGGTGCTCAGAGCATCTGACCATCCTGTCAGGCCGACCCGTCTGTGGGAAGAAGATCATCGGCCATTCGCCCACGGCATACTGCCACGCCCGGCGAGCGGCCGGAGGGCCGGTGCGGGATACTGGTCGTTACGCCTCTCGCGGGGTGAACCGGAAAGGGAGGAGAGTCCGGTGACTCTCAAAGACACGCCAGCAACCACGCTCGCCAAAGTGGACCGTGCGGGGAAGATCGTCGGCGGAATCGTCAACGACTCGAGTCTTCGCCGCTACCTCGAGGGGATCCCGGGGATCGACGCGGTCGGGCTGGAAGCACGGGCCGGGAGTTTCGGGACCCGGTCGATCAAGACCACCTCGAAGGCGTGGGCACTCGACCGGATCATCGAGCTGATCGACCTGACCACGCTCGAGGGCGCGGACACTCCGGGGAAGGTGCGCTCGCTGGTCGCCAAGGCGCTGCTGCCGGACCCGACCGACCCGGCCTGCCCACGCGTCGCCGCCGTCTGCGTCTACGGCGACATGGTGCCGTACGCCGTGGAGGCGCTCGGATCGGCGCACTCCGCCGGACGTGACGACGGCATCAACGTGGCCGCCGTCGCGACCGCGTTCCCGAGCGGGCGGGCGTCGCTCGACATCAAGCTGCGTGACACCGCAGAAGCGGTCGCCGACGGGGCGGATGAGATCGACATGGTCATCGACCGCGGGGCGTTTCTCGCCGGCCGCTACAGCACGGTGTACGAGCAGATCGCGGCGGTGAAAGAAGCCTGCCGCCGTACAGACGGCAGCTACGCCCACCTGAAGGTGATCCTCGAGACCGGTGAGCTCGCCACGTATGACAACGTGCGTCGCGCCTCCTGGCTCGCCATCCTCGCCGGCGGCGATTTCATCAAGACCTCCACCGGCAAGGTGTCGCCCGCCGCGACCCTGCCGATGACGCTCCTCATGCTCGAAGTCGTCCGCGACTGGCACCGTCTCACCGGCGAGAAGATCGGCGTGAAGCCGGCGGGCGGGATCCGCGCCGCCAAGGATGCGGTGCGGTACCTCGTCGCCGTCGCCGAGACGGTCGGCGAGGAGTGGCTGGACCCGCACCTGTTCCGCTTCGGCGCCTCCAGCCTGCTGAACGACGTGCTGCTGCAGCGTCAGAAGGTTCGCACCGGCCATTACTCCGGCCCCGACTACGTCACTCTCGACTGACAAGGACCGCTCTCATGTCATTTCTCGACTACGCCCCCGCTCTGGAATCGGCGTCGATCCTGAAGCTGAAGTCCGACTACGGGCTGTTCATCGACGGCGACTTCGTCGACGGGAACGGCACGCCGTTCCCCACCATCAACCCCGCCACCGAGGAGCACCTCGCCACGATGCAGTCGGCGGACGAGGCGGACGTCGACCGGGCGGTTCAGGCGGCCCGTGCGGCCTACGAGAACGTCTGGTCGAAGCTGACCGGCTCCGAGCGATCGAAGTACCTCTACCGCATCGCCCGGCTCGTGCAGGAGCGGAGCCGTGAGCTGGCGGTGGCGGAGACCGTCGACAACGGCAAGCCGATCAAGGAGACCCGCGACTTCGACATCCCGACGGTCGCCGCGTGGTTCTTCTACTACGCGGGGTGGGCGGACAAGCTCGACTACGCCGGGATGGGTCCGAACCCGCGGGCGCTCGGTGTCGCCGGGCAGGTGATCCCCTGGAACTTCCCGCTCATGATGCTGGCGTGGAAGATCGCCCCGGCGCTCGCCGCGGGCAACACCGTCGTGCTGAAGTCGGCCCCGACCACACCGCTCACCGCGATCCTCTTCGCCGAGATCCTGCAGCAGGCCGACCTGCCGCCGGGTGTCGTCAACATCATCTCCGGCGGCGGCGCGACCGGTCAGGCGCTCGTCACCCATCCCGACGTGAACAAGGTCGCGTTCACCGGCTCGACGAACGTCGGCCGCCAGATCGCGCGCGGCGTCGCCGGGACGTCGAAGAAGCTCACCCTCGAGCTCGGCGGCAAGGGTGCGAACATCGTGTTCGACGATGCGCCGATCGACCAGGCGGTCGAGGGCATCGTGTCCGGGATCTTCTTCAACCAGGGCCAGGTCTGCTGCGCGGGATCGCGGCTGCTGGTGCAGGAGAACGTGCACGACGAGGTCGTTGAGCGGCTGAAGCTCCGCCTCTCGACCCTGCGCCTGGGGAATCCGCTGGACAAGAACACCGATGTCGGCGCCATCAACTCCGCGCAGCAGCTGAAGACCATCACGACGCTCACCGACATCGGCGTGGAAGAGGGCGCCGACCGATGGAGCGCCCCGTGCGAGCTGCCCGCGAAGGGCTTCTGGTTCGCACCGACGATCTTCACCGGAGTGTCCACCAGCTCCCGGATCGCACGCGACGAGATCTTCGGTCCGGTGCTGTCGGTGCTGACCTTCCGCACCCCCGACGAGGCAGTGGCCAAGGCCAACAACTCGCCCTATGGGCTGTCGGCCGGCATCTGGAGCGACAAGGGATCCCGCGTCCTCGCGATCGCCGACAAGCTTCGTGCCGGCGTCATCTGGACGAACACGTTCAACAAGTTCGACCCGACGTCGCCGTTCGGCGGCTACAAGGAGTCCGGGTACGGCCGCGAGGGCGGTCGGCCGGGGCTCGCCTCCTACCTGCAGCCGGCGCCCGCCGCGCTGCGCATCCCCGCGAACGGATCAGACCAGTGAGCCGCCTGCCAATTCTGAAGACCTACAAGCTCTACATCGGCGGGGCGTTCCCGCGCAGCGAGTCGGGCCGGTCGTACATCGTCAACGCCGAAGACGGCTCGTTCGTCGCGAACGCCGCGTGGGCGTCCCGCAAGGATGCCCGGGATGCGGTGCGTGCGGCCCGTGCCGCGATGGGCTCCTGGGCGGGCGCGTCGGCCTACAACCGCGGTCAGGTGCTGTACCGCATCGCGGAGCTGCTCGAGGGACGGCGCGAGCAGTTCGTGGCGGAGATCATGGAGGCGGAGGGCGTCTCCCGCGCCGCGGCGTCCGAGCAGGTCGACGCGGCGATCGACCTGTGGGTCTGGTACGCAGGCTGGACGGACAAGGTCGCCCAGGTCGCGGGGAACGCCAACCCGGTCGCAGGGCCCTACTTCAACCTGACCGTGCCTGAGCCCACGGGCGTCGTCGCGGTGCTCGCACCGCAGCACCGCGTCGCGACGCTGCTCGGCTTCGTCAGCGTCGTGGCGCCCGCGCTCGTCACCGGCAACACCGTCGTGGTCGTCGCGAACGAGGTCGCGCCACTGTCGGCGATCACCCTCAGTGAAGTGCTCGCCACCAGCGACGTGGCCGGGGGAGTCGTCAACGTGCTGACCGGCCCGGTCGCGGAGCTCGCCCCGTGGCTCGCCGCGCACGCCGACGTCAATGCGCTGGACCTGTTCGGCGCGGCCGGCCTGGATTGGGTGGAGTACGAGATCGCCGCGGCGGACACCGTGAAGCGGGTGGTGCGCCCGGATGGCGGTGCGGACTGGGCGGCCGGGTCCCTGGAGCGCATCCTGGCCTTCACCGAGACGAAGACGGTCTGGCACACCAAGTCGGTGCTGTAAGCCGCTACGGCCGTTCCGGGCCCCCGGGTGCCTTCTCGGGCGAATCGGAACGGGAGGTCGCCTCGACCGTCGGGCCGGCGGTGCGGGGTTCCCCGCTGAGTCGGCGACGGACCGCGCGTTTGAACCACGGCGTGTCCGGAACGCGGGCGAGCAGCGGTCCCGCGATCACCGTCATCAGCACGTAGGCGGTCGCGAGCGCCGCGAACTGCGTGTCCACGCCCGCGCTGATCGCGAGCCCGGCGATGACGATCGAGAACTCCCCCCGGGGGGTCAGCGTCAGCCCGGTGCGCCACCGGCCGGGGATCCCGATGCCGGCATGCTTGGCCGCGAGGTATCCGCTCAGCGTCTTCGTCGCGAGCGTGAGCACCGCGAGGGCAGCTGCCGGGAGCAGCACCGGCACCATTTCCCTCGGGTCGGTGGCCAGCCCGAAGAAGACGAAGAAGATCGCTGCGAACAGGTCGCGCAGCGGCGACAGCACTTCCACCGCGCTGTGCGCGAGCTGCCCGGAGATGGCGATGCCGACGAGGAATGCCCCGACCGCCGCCGAGACGCTCACCGCCTCCGCGAGCCCGGCGATGAGCATGGTGAGTCCCAGCACACCGAGAATCAGCGCCTCCGGGTCCCGGTCGGAGAGGACCTTCGAGATGACTCTCCCGTGCCGCAGGGCGAGGAAGAGGATGATGGTGACGGCCGCCACAGCGATCGCCACAGTCAAAGAGCCCTGAAGCAGGCCGGCGCCGACGACCAGCGTCGACAACACCGGCAGGTAGAACGCCATCGCGAGATCCTCCATGACGAGGATCGAGAGAACCGTCGGCGTCTCCCGGTTGCCGAGACGGCCGAGGTCGCGGACCACCTTCGCCACGACGCCGCTCGACGACACCCAGGTGACCCCGGCCAGTGCGAACGCGGCTACCGGACCCCAGCCGAGAAGCAGGGCGAACGCGGCACCCGGCAGGGCGTTCAGCGCGCCGTCGATCAGCCCTGCCCGGCGGGAGCGGCGGAGGCTCGCCACCAGCTCGTCGGCGGTGTACTCGAGGCCGAGCATGACGAGCAGCAGCACCACGCCGATCTGCGAGCCGATCTCGAAGAACTCCTCACCGGCGTTCAGCGGGAGGATGCCGCCCGTGCCGAAGGCGAGGCCGGCCAGCAGGTACAGCGGGATGGGCGAGATGCCGAACTTGCCCGCGGCACGGCCGAGCAGGCTGAGTCCGAGGAGGAGCGCACCAACCTCGATGAAGAGAAGGGTGGTGTGGTGCATGGCGTCGGCTCAGCTGGGGCCGTGCGCGAGCAGCGTGGAGAGGGCGTCGAGGCCCTTTCTGGTGCCGACGGCGACAAGGGTGTCGCTCGGCTGGAACACGACGTCGGGAGTGGGGGAGGGGATGACCTCGTGCCCGCGGAGGATGGCGACGATCGAGGCGCCGGTCCTCGTCCGCGCCCGCGTCCGCCCGAGCGGCGAGCTCACGTAGGGGGAGTCGGCCGGCAAGGAGATCTGCTCCGTGAAGAGGCCGGCCGCCTGATCGCGGATGCCCGCCAGCTGCTGCATCATCACCGAGGCGCCGAGCACGTTGGCGAGGGCCGCTGCCTCCTCCTCGGTGAGGGGAACGGATTCGGTGCTGGCGTCCGGGTCGTCCGGGTCGAACAGTGCGATGTCCCTCGCTCCGTTGCGATGCGATACGACGGCGACCCGCCGGCCTTCAGCTGTCACGACGTCGTGCCGGACGCCGATGCCTGGAAGGTCGACCTTCTCGATGCGAACACCCACGGGGGCAACGCTAGCATCGGCCCGCGTCGGCTCCGGCTGGGGGTCTCCGGGGCGTCCGGACGTGAAACGTGTCCGCCGGATACCCTGCGAAGGTGACCAGTTCCGGGCCGCGCGCCTTCATCGGCATCTCCGGCTGGCGCTACCGGTCGTGGCGGGGTCGCTTCTATCCGCCCGGCCTGCCACAACGCCGCGAGCTCGAGTACGCCGCCGAACGGATGACCTCAGTGGAGCTGAACGGGTCGTTCTACTCGCTGCAGCGCCCGAGCAGCTACCAGCGGTGGCGTGCGGAGGTGCCGGAGGACTTCGTCTTCGCGGTCAAGGGCAGCCGGTACATCACCCACATGCTGAAGCTGCGCAACGTCGACACGGCGCTCGCCAACTTCCTCGCGTCCGGTGTGCTGGCGCTCGGACCGGCCCTCGGCCCGATGCTGTGGCAGCTGCCGGAGCGGCTGCAGTTCCATCCGGAGATCCTCGAGCCGTTCCTGGCCGCGCTGCCGCGCTCGACGACGGCCGCGGCGGAGCTTGCGGTCGCGCACGACGCTCGCCTGAAGGGCCGTGCACATGTCGAGGTCGAGGCTGACCTGCCGCTCCGGCACGCGCTGGAGGTGCGCTCACCGACCTTCGAGACACCGGAGCTGGTGGAACTGCTGCGACGGCAGGACGTGGCGCTCGTCGTCGCCGACACGGCGGGCAAATGGCCGCTTCTGAAGGACGTGACCTCGGACTTCGTCTACGTGCGCCTGCACGGCGCTGAGGAGCTCTACGTGAGCGGCTACACCGACGAACAGCTCGAACGCTGGGCGGCCGACGTGCGCGGCTGGATGACCGGCGCCTCCACTCCGGACGGCGTGGGCCGGGACGTCTACGTCTACTTCGACAACGACGTCAAGGTGCACGCCCCCTTCGACGCCATCCGCCTGCTGGAGCTCGTCACCACCTCCTGACCCCACGGTCGACGATGCGGCGGAGGAAGTCGTTGTCGAATTTGCGCTGGGGGTCGAGGCGGTCGCGGAGCGCTGAGAAGTCCGCGAAGCGGGGGTAGAGCGACCGGACCTGCTCGCCCGTGCCGGCGAAGAGCTTGCCCCAGTGCGGGCGGGCGCTGAAGGGTGCGAGCGTCGCCTCCAACCGGGGGAGGAGCGGCAGCACGAGGTCCGGGTCCTTCCGCCAGGTGAAATGGAAGGCGATCACGTCGGTGCCCTCAGCACCGCTCAGCCATAGCGAGTCTGCCGCGAACGTCCGCACCTCGGAGATCTGGATGGCATGCGCGACCCGCGGCCCGAGCTCGCGCATCGCCGTGATCGCCTCAGCGGCGAAGCGGCGGGGGATCACGTATTCGCTCTGCAGCTCCTCGCCGGCGCTCGGCGTGAACTCGAGCCTGAAGTGCGGCAGGCGCTCGTGCCACGGGCCGGGCGCCCCGCCCTGCGCGGTGGTGAACTCGGTCGGGGCGTCCGGAACCGGGTGCTGCTGGCCGACCGCCGGGGCGGCACCGAACAGCTCGGCCGGCGCGTCGTCCGCCGTGCTCTTGCGCCAGACCTGCCGGATGTCTGCGTCGGCCCAGTTCGTGAAGAGGCTGACGCTGTAGGCGCTGCCGAGCAGCTCGTCCAGGTGGTCGATCGCCGTGCTCCAGGCGAGCCCGACGTAGACGGTCTGCCACACGTCGTATGCCGGAACGATGTCGAGCGTCATCCGCGTCACGATCCCGAGCGCGCCGAGCGAGACGACGGCGCCGTCGAAGTCCGCGTCGCCGCGCCGGATCCAGCGCAGCTCGCCGTCGGCGCTCACCAGTTCGAGCGCGGCGACCGCGGCCGCCAGCGATCGGCTGCCGACTCCGGAGCCGTGCGTGCCGGTCGCGACGGTGCCCGCGATGGAGATGTGGGGAAGCGAGGCGAGATTGCCGAGCGCCCAGCCCTCGGCGTGCAATGCCGTGGCCAGGTCGCCGTAGCGGAGCCCGGCCGATGCGGTGACGGTGCGGGCAGCCGGATCGATCCTCACATCGGGGTCGAGCCGGTCGAGCACGATCAGTTCGCCGGTCGTGTCCGCGATGTCGCTGAACGAGTGCCGCGACCCAAGCCCCCGTATGCTGTCGCTTCCCGCGACCAACGACTGGACTTCCTCGATACTGCCGGGGTGATGCACCGCGCGAGCCCGGTACGTCAGGTTCCCCGCCCAGTTCTCTTCCGGCATGGGTGCGACGATACCGGTCGTTCAGCGGAGTCGGAGACTCGGCACCCTCCCCGGAAGCCCTCCCTAGACTGACGCGGTGTCCCGACGCGAAACCTTTGACGACCTCACGATCGACGTGACGCGGCTCGCCGGACCACGCGGTGCGGCCGCCGCCCGCCCGTTCGTCCTCGTGCACGGCATCGGGGTGTCGCAGCGGTACTTCGAGCCCGTCGCCCGGCTGCTGTCCCAGCACGGCGATGTGTGGATGATCGACCTGCCCGGATTCGGCACCGCGCCGAAACCACCGCGGAACCCGAGCATCGAAGACCACGCGCGGGTCGTCGCCCAGTTCCTGCGGCGGCACGGCATCACGCGGCCCGTGCTGGTGGGCCACTCGATGGGCTGCCAGATCGTCGCAGCCCTCGTCGAGCAAGACCCGGGCATCACGGATCGCGTGGTGCTGATCGGGCCGACCACCGAGGCGAAGGCCCGCTCGGTCGCGCGGCACATCTGGCGGCTGACGATCGAGATGGTCCTCGACCCGTGGCGGGTGAAGGGCATCGTCGGCATCGACTACCTGTTCCGGTGCGGACTTCCCTATTACATCAAGCAGCTGCCGAACCTGTTCGAGGACCACATCGAGAAGCGGATGCCGCAGCTGACCGCGCGGGTTCTGGTCATGCGCGGCCGGAACGACCCCATCGCACCGAGGGAATGGTGCGAGGCGCTGGCCGAATCCGCCGTCGACGGGGAGTTCGCAGAGGTCGCCGGACCCCACGTCGTCATGTTCACCGACGAGGCTCGGGTCAGCCGGCTGCTGGTGCAGCACTCGCACTGATGCCGACCATGCGCAATCCGCTCTCGTGGGTTTCCGACTACCTCTACGCGACCGACGCGCAGGTGCGCCACATCTTCGGCAGGAGCGACACCCGGCGCTTCATCACCGGCACCAAGGCGCCGGTGATGCTCCTCCCGGGCGTGTACGAGAGCTGGCAGTTCATGCGGCACATCGCCGAGCGACTGAACGCAGACGGGCATCCGGTGCACGTCGTGCACACCCTCGGCTTCAACATCCGCTCGGTGCCCGATGGTGCGAAGGCAGCGCAGCGGTACCTGCGCGAGAACGACCTCACCGACGTGCGCCTGGTCGCGCACAGCAAGGGCGGGCTCATCGGCAAGCACATGATGGTCGTCGACGACCGCGAGAAGCGCATCGACCGGATGATCACGATCAACACGCCGTTCGCCGGCTCTCCGTACGCCCGGTTCGCGCTCGGACGCACCCTCCGCGAGTTCCACCCGAGCGCCGCGACGCTGACCATGCTCGGGAAGGAGCTGGAGGCCAATCGCCGGATCACCTCGCTGTACAGCGAGGCGGACCAGTACATCCCGGGCGGGAGCCCGCTGCAGGGCGCGGAGAACGTGCCGCTGCCGTTCGTCGGCCATTTCCGCGTGCTCGCCTACCCGCGGGTGATCGACGAGGTCGCGAAGCGGATGTGACCGGGCTGCGAGCGCGGCGTTCAGGCGAGAATCGCGTCGCCATCGAGCGCGAGCAGCAGCACGACGAGCACCGCGGCGGCCAGGATCAGCCGGAACGACAGCCGGGTGGCCGGACCGCCGCGCGCGGCGGCGGAGCGGCCGACCGCCACGCCGACGACGGCGATGACCACGACGGCGACGAGTCCGGCGATCGCGACCGGGGATCTCGCGGCGTTGCCGAGCGCAACGAGTGCTGCCGCGGCGACGAGCGCGATCCAGGTGATCGCCTCGGTCGGAGCTCGGCCGAGCCGGTGCGGGAGCCCGCGGATGCCGGTGCGGGCGTCGTCCTCGAGGTCGGGCAGCACGTTGGCGAAGTGCGCAGCCACCCCGAGTGCCGCCCCGGCTCCGATCGCCCACCAGGCGGCGCCACGCGGGTCCTCGGCGCTGAGCGTCACCACAGCCGGCAGGGTGCCGAACCCGATGCCATAGGGCAGCACCGACAGCGGCGTACGTTTGAGGCCCAGGTTGTACGACCATCCAGCCGCCAGGAACACGGCGTGGGCGAGTGCCGCTGCCGGCCCGAGCAGGATGCTGAGGATCACCGCCATCCCGGCCGTCGCGAACGCCGCCAGCCGGACGGCGCTTGCCGGCACGAGACCGAGCGCCACCGGCTTGTCGGTGCGGCCGACCGCGCGGTCGCGCTCCGCGTCGAGCCAGTCGTTCGAGAGCCCGACCGAGAGCTGGTTCAGCAGCAGCACCGCACCGAGCAGCGCGATCCGCCACGGGTCGAGCCCGACTCCGGCGGCGAGCACCACGACGATCAGCGTCACCGCGACGGTCGGCCCGGGGTGCGTCGCGAGCGCGAGAGACCGTGGCTGCCATCGCATGTCGGTCATCGTAGCGACGCGCCGGTGCGCCGGGTCGTGCCGCGCGATCCCGGTATACGGTTGTCGGGATGGAGACGCTAGACGACCGAGCCCTCGCGGAGCTGCTGCCCGGTCGCTGGGTGATCCTCGCCACCAACTTCCCCGTCTGGCTGCTGACGGCACACCTGAACCCCAGCGTCGAGTACGAGGTGGTCAAGAAGGATCCACTCGTGCTTGCCAGCGTCATCCGCTTCGAGACGGAGGACGGCGAGGAGAAGGCCGTCTACGGCCGCAGCCGGTGGACGGGGAACGGGTTCGTCCGCCGCGGCACGGGCCTTCGCCGTTTCGTGAAAGGCCGGTGGAGTGTCGGAGGCGTCAGCGAGGCCGGGCACGTGGTCACGATCCGCACCGAGAAGTCGATGGTCTTCCCGGATGGCGTCACGCTGATCGTGCGCGACGATGTCGACACCGACCAGCTGCGAGCCCACGTGGCGAACAACTCCACCCGCTTCGGCCTCACCGCGGAGGATTTCGCGAGCCTCGGCTGGATCTGAACGGCTGCGCTCGCCCGATGCTCGCTCGGTTCAGGTCGGCGCTGATCGCCGCGCTCGCGGTCGCCTGTGTGGTGACCGGATGCGCCGCGGTGCCCCCACGGGCGACCGCGCCGCTGATTTCGGAACCGGCGAGGCCGCGGGCGGTGCAGATGAACGAGAACCCCGCACGGGCGTTCGTGCTCCGCCGCCTCTCAGCCATGACGGTGGCCGAGAAAGCGGCGAGCGTGCTCATGCTGCACACCGGGGGAACGGATGTCGACGCACTGAGGGGTCTCGTGGAGGGGAACGGGCTCGGCGGCCTGATCCTGATGGGCGACAACGTGCCGGTCCCGGACAGCAGGCTCGCGAGGATCACCGACGCGCTCGTGACCGACCCGGAGCTGCCGCCGCTGATCGCCATCGACCAGGAGGGCGGCATCGTTCGTCGCGTGCACTCCGACGACGGTCCGGCCGCCGGCCGGCTCCGCTCGCGGCCCGCGAACGAGACCCGCTCTGCATTCGAGGACCGGGCCGAGCTCCTCGCCGGCCTCGGCGTGAACGTCAACTTCGGCATCGTCGCGGACGCCACCGGCCAGCACGGGTCATTCATCCGCTCGCGCACCCTCGGGAACACACCGGTGGAGGCGGCGCCCAGGGTCGCCGCCGCGGTGCGGGGCGAGCGGGGCAGGGTGCTCTCGACCCTCAAGCACTTCCCGGGCCACGGTGTCGCGCCGGGCGACTCACATTCCTCCATCCCGGGCACCGGAATGGGCGAGAAGGAGTGGCGTGCCACCCACGCGCTGCCGTTCGAGGCGGGCATCGACGCGGGAGCGGAGCTGGTCATGTTCGGGCACCTCCGGTTCGACGCGATCGACCCGGCACCGGCGACGATGTCGACCCGGTGGCACGAGATCCTCCGTGACGACCTCGGGTTCGAGGGCGTCGCGGTGACGGATGACCTCGGGATGCTCGAGCATTCCGGCGAGGCCGAGTTCGCCGACCCGGTGGAGAACACCGTCCGGGCGCTGGAGGCGGGCAACGACCTGCTGCTGCACGTCGGCGCGCTCGACGTGGACGCCGCCGTGGAGGCCCTCGCCGAGGCCGTGGAGTCCGGCAGGATCCCTGAGGAGCGCCTCGATCAGGCCGCCCGGCGGGTGCTGGCGCTTCGGCACTCGCTGGCGGAGTGACCGGCGCCGCTTCGACACCCGCAGGGTCGGAGGCGTCCGCCGAGGATCACGCACCCCGTATGGCCGGCCCCGGCCACGGGGCGGTCAGTCCGGCGGAGCGGCGGCATCGAGCGGAGCGGCGGCGTCGAGCGGGTTCGGCCGTCCGGAGATGGCGTCGGCGGCGCGGACCAGGGCGAGGTGCGAGAACGCCTGCGGGGTGTTGCCCACGTGCCGTTCCTCCCCGACGTCGTACTCCTCGGAGAGCATCCCGACGTCGTTCGCCATCCCCACCAGCCGGTCCATCAGCTTCCTCGCCTCAGGCATCCGGCCGGACCTCGCATACTGCTCCACCAGCCAGAACGAGCAGGCGAGGAACGGATGCTCGTTCCCCGGCAGCCCGTCGACGCCAGTCTCGGTGCGGTAGCGCAGCAGCAGGCCGTCGCGGAGGAGGTCCTCCTCGATCGCGGCCACCGTGCCGAGCATCCGGGGGTCGTCGTAGGCGACGTAGCCCACCTGCGCCAGCTGCAGCAGGGAGGCGTCCACCGCGGTCCCGCCGTAGTACTGCGTGTAGGTGTTCCGCTCCCGGTCGAAGCCACGGGCCTCGATCTCGTCCTCCAGCTGCTGCTTCAACGCGATCCAGCGGTCGACCGGCCCCTTCAGCCCGTGGTCGAGCACGCCCCGGATGCCGCAGGCCAGCGCCGCCCACAGCATCACGCGCGAGTGCGTGAACGACCGCTCCGGTCCGCGGATCTCCCAGATGCCGTTGTCGGGCCGTTCCCAGTTCTCCTCGATGAAGCGCAGCAGCTCCCGCTGCAGCGCCCAGGAGAACTGGTCCTCGGCGATGCCGAGCTCCCGGGCCTCGTGGAGCGCCATCATCACCTCGCCGAAGATGTCGCCCTGATACTGGCGGAACGCCGCGTTGCCGACACGAACCGGGGCGGAGCCCTGGTAGCCGGGCAGGCTGTCCAGCTCCCGCTCGATCAGCAGGCGCTCGCCGGCGATCCCGTACATGATCTGGATGTCGGCCGGGTCGCCGGCGATCGCCCGCAGCAGCCAGTTGCGCCATCCCTGCGCCTCACGCTCGTAGCCGTGCAGCATCAGGGCCTGGAGTGTCAGGGCCGCGTCGCGCAGCCACACGTACCGGTAGTCCCAGTTGCGGCTGCCGCCGATCTCCTCCGGCAGGCTCGTCGTCGCCGCGGCGACGATGCCGCCGGTGTCCTCGTGCGTGAGGGCGCGCAGCAGCAGCAGCGACCGGCTGACCTCCTGCCGGTACTCCTCGTGGATGTCGCAGGTGTTCGCCCAGTCGCGCCACCAGCGCTTGGTGCTCTCGAACCGGGAGTCGACGTCGAGCGGCTCGGGCGGCGGCCGGTGCGACGGGAACCAGGTGAGCACCGTGTCGACGGTCTCGCCCTCGGACACCCGGAAGTACGCGGCGTGCGAGTGGTCGCTCGGCCGGAACCGTGGACCGCGAACCTTGATCGCGTCGGGACCGGCGGTCGCCACCAGCACCTTCTCGCCGTCCATGTCCACCTGCTGCACCCACGGCATCGCGGTCGCGTAGCAGAACCGGATCCGCAGCACCTGGTGCATGTCCACGGTGCCCCGGATGCCCCGCACACGGCGCACGACATCCGCCCTCCGGTCGCCGAGCGGCATCATCTCCAGCACCTGCACTTCGCCCGTCGAGGTGGTCCAGCGGGTGTCGAGCACGAAGGTGTCCGGACGGTACTTCCGCACCGCCGTCGCCTCAGGGTCGGTCGGGGCCAGCAGCCACGAGCCGTGGCGCTCGTCCCCGAGGAGTGCTCCGAAGACGGAGGGCGAGTCGAAGCGGGGAAGGCAGAGCCAGTCGATGCTGCCGTTCTTTCCGACCAGTGCGGCGGTGTGGCAGTCCCCGATGAGCGCGTAGTCTTCGATGGCCATCGGCATGGTCCCATCTTGGCGGAGTTCACTTGGCTCATGGATACCACCAAGCGCACCCTCTTGATCTTCGGAGCAGGCGGTGACCTGACTTCCAGGTTGCTGCTGCCGGGCATCGGCCAGCTGCTCTCCAGCGAACGCGGCACCTCCCTCGAGCTGATCGGGGTCGACCGGGAGGAGCGCAGCGACGCGGACTGGCAGGCGCAGGTGAAGCGATCCTTCGACGTCGGCGGGGCGGACCCCGAGGAGACGCGTGTCGTGCTCGAGGCGGCGCGGTATCTGCAGGCGGACGTCACGGACTCCGGATCGCTCCAGCGGGTGCTCGGCGAGTGCGCCGGACCACCGGCGATCTACTTCGCGCTCCCGCCGCACGTGACGGTGCTGAGCTGCGCCGCTCTCGAGCACGTCGAGCTGCCGCCCGACACCATCCTCGCCCTGGAGAAGCCCTTCGGCACGGAGCTGAAGAGCGCCCGCACCCTCAACCGGCTGCTGCAGCGGCTGGTGCCGGAGAGCAGGGTCCAGCGCGTGGACCATTTCCTCGGCAAGTCGACGGTGCTCAACATCCTCGGCCTCCGGTTCGCGAACCGGCTCTTCGAGGCGGTCTGGAACGCATCGAGCCTCGAGCGGGTGGAGATCACCTACGACGAGTCGCTCGGTCTCGAGGGGCGGGCCGGGTATTACGACCGCGCCGGGGCGATGGTCGACATGATCCAGAGCCACCTGCTGCTGGTCCTCGCGCTTGTGGCGATGGAGCCGCCGTCGACGCTCGACGCCGAGGACCTGCGCGGATCGATGGCGCAAGCGCTTCGCGCGACGCGAGCGATGCGCGGCGGCAGCCGGCGGGCCAGGTATGAGGCGGGCATCGTCGGGGATCGCGAGTTCCCGGCGTACGCCGACGAGCCGGGCGTGGACCCGGAGCGGAAGACGGAGACGCTCGCCGAGGTGACGGTCGCGGTCGACAACTGGCGGTGGGCCGGTGTTCCCTTCGTGCTGCGCTCCGGCAAGGCGATGGAGTCGGTGCGCAAAGAGATCGTGCTGACCTTCAGGGATGTGCCCCACGCGCTGACCGGGCTCACCGGGGCTCCAGGGCGTGCTCGGCTCGTGATCGGGCTCGACCCGGACATGCTCAAGCTGGATCTCGTCATCAACGGCGAGGGGAATCCGTTCGACCTCGACCTGGTGACGCTCGACGCCACCTTCGGCAAGGGCGAGCTCAGCGCCTACGGCGAGGTGCTGCACGGGATCCTGGAGGGCGACCCGCTGCTCTCCGTGCGCGGCGACATGGCGGAGGAGTGCTGGCGCATCGTCGATGAGGTGCTCGAGGAATGGCGGACCGGGCATGTGCCGCTGGACACCTACCCGGCCGGCTCCACCGGCCCGCACGGCTGGGCGAGCACGGAGGGATAGCCACCCGACCGGAACGGGACCTCAGGGCGCCGGCTCGGGGCGAGGCGGGGCGCTCTCCTCCGGCTCCGGCTCGAGCTCGATCGCAGGCTCACCGCCGGGCAGCAGCCCAGCCGCGGTGAGCTGCTCCGCCAGCCCCTTGCCGTCCGGCGCGTAGACCCACGGCACGCTCGTCTGCTTCGCCCGGTCGCTCGCCTTCGTGCGGCCACCGGCGAACACCGCCTCGCTGGTGGAGAGCTGCCGGATCGCGACCGCGGCGACTTGGGTGGGATGCTCGAGGGCGAAGTCGCCGTAGAGCTCCTCGTCGTGTTGTCCGTCGTCGCCGATGAGCAGCCACTTCACGTTGGGGAACTCCGTGGCGAGGCGGCGCAGGCTGGCGCGTTTGTGCTCCCGCCCGCTGCGGAACAGGCGGTCGTGGGTGGGACCCCAGTCGGTGAGCAGCAGCGCGCCTGAGGGGTAGAGGTTCCGCGACAGGAAGCGGGTGAGGGTCGGTGCGACGTTCCAGGCACCCGTGGAGAGATAGACCACCGGGGCGCCGGGGTAGTGCTGAGTGAGCCGCTCGTAGAGCACCGCCATTCCGGGCACCGCGTTCCGCGCGTGCTCGTTGAGCACGAACGTGTTCCACGCCGCAAGGAACGGGCGGGGGAGGGCGGTGACCATGACCGTGTCGTCGATGTCGGAGATGATCCCGATCGGCTCGTCCGCCCCGCTGACGAACACCGGCGCGGTCACCGTCTCGGCGCCCTTCATGCTGAGCGTGACCTCGTGCCAGCCCGGGGGGAAGTCCGCCGTCACATCGGCATCGAGCACGCCGCCCCGGTCGGCCACGACCACGTGTTCCTTGCCGCCCGCCGTCACCGTGACCTTGGCGCGCTTGACGGGGATGCTGAGGAAGCTGCGCCAGCCGCGGATGCCCTTGTACTGTGGCGCATTGTGGGTGTGCGCCCGGGAGAGCAGCACACGCCCGAGGATGCGCACCCACCCGTCGCCGCCGTACCCGGTGTACGGGATGACGACGGGTCCGGTCCCACGGCGGCGGGCGCGGCGCTCGCGGAGATCGTGGAATCGGTCCTCCATGCGGGCGGCCCAATGCACGATCGCGGGCTTCTGCGCCGTCTCGTCGTACGATCGAGCCGCTGCGCTGCGCTGGCGTGCCATTCGTCCAGTCTTTCACGTCGGCAACACCGGACCGTGAGTATGCCCCCAGCGAAGCGCCCCCTCACCGGGGGCGTAGGATCGAAAAGTTCAGGCACGAGCAGATGAGGGGTGGTCCGTGTCCGAGGAGGTTCTGCCGCCCGCTGCGGGCGACGAGAAGCGTCTGCTGCGCAATGCGCCGGTCCAGGCGCGCAGCGCTGCACGGCTCGCCGCCCTGCTCGACGCCGCGGCGTCGACGCTCGACGACGTAGGCATGGAGCGGCTCACCACAGCGCTGGTCGCCGAGCGAGCCGGTGCATCGATCGGCACCGTCTACCGGTACTTCCCCGACCGCGTCACCCTCCTGCAGGCGCTCGCCGAACGGAATCTGCAGCGGCTGGAAGAGCGGATCGACGCCGCCATCCCTGAGGCCGTCGGCAGTGCGCTGGACGCACTCGGCACGGTCGCCGATGTCGTTCTCGACATGTTCCGCACCGAGCCGGGGTTCCGGTCCATCCGCCTCGGCGATGTGCTGGATCTGCGGGACGCCGGACGCCCGGAGCCCGCAAAGGCGCGCCTCGCGCGCTCCATCGCGGACGCCATGACGGTCGCGTACGACGACCTCGACGCTGAGAGCCTCACCGCACGGCTCGACATCGCCCTCGAGGTGCTCGACGCGCTCATCACCCGGGCGTTCGTCGCGGACCCGGCGGGCGACGAGCGCTTCCTGGTGCCGGCACGCCGCGCCTTCCTGTCGCTGGTCGACGACCGGGTGCTCGCGGCCTAGCCGGAACGGGCCGGCTGACGGCAGATCCGGCAGGATCCCGACTGCGCGCGGCACCCATCCGCATTGTCGGCGGCACCGAATAGTGTTTGGCTGATCCCAGTCCTGGCGCGATCGTCGTGCCGCCGCACAAGAGAATGCGTCTGGTCGAGTGATCGAATTCCGCGACGTCAGCAAGCAGTTCCCCGACGGCACCACGGCCGTCGAGCGGTTCAGCCTGATCCTGCCCGCACACAAGACCACCGTGCTGGTCGGCTCCTCCGGCAGCGGCAAGACCACCCTGCTGCGGATGATCAACCGGATGGTGGACCCCACGACCGGCGCGGTCGAGATCGACGGCGAGGACGTCTCACGGGTCGACGCAGTGCAGCTGCGCCGTCGGATCGGGTACGTGCTGCAGAATTCGGGGCTGCTCCCGCACCGGAAGGTCCTCGACAACATCGCGACCGTTCCGCTGCTGTCGGGAACGACCAAGCGTCAGGCCCGCGCCCGGGCGCTCGAGCTCATGGACACCGTCGGCCTCGACCGGTCGCTCGCGGACCGGTATCCGAGCCAGCTGTCCGGCGGCCAGCAGCAGCGGGTCGGCGTCGCTCGAGGGCTCGCCGTCGACCCGAACATCCTGCTGATGGATGAGCCGTTCGGTGCGGTCGACCCGATCGTCCGCGCCGACCTGCAGCGCGAGCTGCTGCGGCTGCAGCGGGAGCTCGGCAAGACGGTCGTCTTCGTCACGCACGACATCGACGAGGCGTTCCTCCTCGGCGATCAGGTGGTGATCCTCGAGGCCGCGGCCCGGATCGCGCAGCGCGGAACGCCCGCGGAGATCCTGGCGAGTCCCGCGAACGACTTCGTGGCCGATTTCGTCGGCACCAACCGCGGCAAGCGACGGCTCACGCTTCAGCAGACGCCGGGCGGCCCGATCCTGATCGACGCGGACGGCCGACCCGCCGGCGTGCTGGCGGAACCGACGGCCGGCTAGTGGACTGGGTGCTCGACAACCTGGACCTGCTGGCGGCCCTCACCGTGCAGCACATCCGGCTCAGCGTGCCGCCCATCGTCATCGGGCTGGCCGTCGCCCTGCCCGTCGGCTGGGTGGCCTTCCGCTTCGGCAGGATCCGCGGTGCGGTGCTGTCGACGGCCGGGATCCTGTACGCGATACCCTCGCTGGCGCTGTTCCCGCTGCTTCCCGCGCTGTTCGGCATCGGCTTCCTGAGCGAGCTCAATGTCACGATCGCCCTCTCCATCTACGCCCTGGCCCTCCTGTCGCGATCCGTGTGCGACGCGCTCAACGCGGTCGATCGCGACGTGCGGCAGTCCGCGACGGCGCTGGGCTACTCGTCGTGGCGGCGGTTCTGGGCGGTGGAGCTGCCGCTTGCCGGTCCGGTGATCCTCGCCGGGCTTCGGGTGGCGGCCGTCAGCACGGTGAGCCTCGTGACGGTGGGCGTGCTCATCGGCGTGCAGAGCCTTGGGTACCTCTTCATCAACGGCTTCGAGCGCCGCATCCTCGAGGAGATCTTCACCGGGGTGCTGCTCACGATGCTCGTGGCACTGCTGTTCGATGCGGTGCTGGTGCTCCTCGGCCGGGCGCTCATGCCGTGGGCGAGAGGATCAGACGCCAGACGCGCACCCCAGCGGATCGAGGTCGCCCCGTGAACCTGTTCCTCGACGCGCTCGCCTGGCTGTTCTCGCCGGAGCGCCTGGTGGGGAGCAACGCGCTCCCGGTCCGGATCGGCGAGCACCTGCTCTACACAGGCATCTCCGTCGCTCTCGCGGCGGTGATCGCGGTTCCGCTCGGCTACCTGATCGGTCACACCGGCCGAGGACGCGAGGTCGCCGTCGGATTCTCGGGCGCCGCGCGTGCGCTGCCCTCCCTCGGCCTGATCCTGCTGCTGGTGCTTCTGATCGGCGTCACGGGAATGGAACGCGCCACCGCCGCGGTTATCGCTTTCGTGCTGCTTGCCATCCCGTCGCTGCTGGCGGGCGCGTACGCGGGGATCCAGGCGATCGACCGGACCACCGTCGACGCGGCACGCGCGATGGGGATGACGCAGTGGCAGGTGCTGACCAAGGTGGAGATCCCCCTCGGGCTGCCGTTGCTGATCG
This sequence comes from Lysobacter korlensis, assembly GCF_042434515.1. Lineage (NCBI taxonomy): Bacteria > Pseudomonadati > Pseudomonadota > Gammaproteobacteria > Lysobacterales > Lysobacteraceae > Lysobacter > Lysobacter korlensis. Next base: position 255,534 of record NZ_JBHLTG010000002.1, on the reverse strand, counting down.
GAGGCCTGCGCAGCTCGGTGCTCCAGGTCGTCGCAACCGTGACGCTCGCCGGCTACGTCAACCTCGGCGGACTGGGCTACCCGCTGCTGCAGGGTCTGGAGCTGCGGCGGTACGAGCAGATCCTCGGTGCCTCCCTGCTGGTGATCGCGCTCGCCCTCCTGCTCGAAGGTCTCCTCGCCGTCGCCGAGCGCATCGCCGTGCCGCGCGGCGCGCTGGCCGGTCGTGCCACAGATGTCCGGGGAGCGCCGACCCGGCGCCGACCGGCTGCGGGAACCCCCGCACCACGAGAAGAAAGCATTTCGTCATGAACACAGTCAGGAACAAAGGCCGGCTCGCCGTTGGCGCAGTCGTGGTCGGGGCGGCATTGGCCCTTTCAGGGTGCGCCCAGGGGGATCCGCTGACCCCCGCTGAGCCATCCGAGACCGGTGGCGGCTCCTCGGAGGAGGCCATCGTCATCGGATCTCAGGCGTACTACTCGAACGAGATCCTCGCCGAGATCTACGCTCAGGCACTGGAGAACGCCGGGATCGAGGTGGAGCGCCAGTTCAACATCGGCCAGCGAGAGGCGTACCTGCCGGCGCTGGAGAACGGTGAGGTGGACCTCTTCCCCGAGTACACGGGAAACCTGCTGCAGTACTACGTGCCCGACACGGAGGCCACCCAGTCCGACCAGGTCTACACGGAGCTCGAGGAGGCGCTGCCCGACGGTCTCGCGGTGCTCGAGCAGTCGGCGGCCACGGACCAGGACTCGTACAACGTCACGTCCGAGTTCGCAGAGGAGCACTCGCTGACCACCCTCGGCGACCTCGCCGGTGTCGACGGGCTCGTCCTCGGCGGCGCACCGGAGCTCGAGGAGCGTCCCTACGGCCCGAGCGGTCTGCAGGAGGTCTACGGCGTCGACGTCGAGTTCTCGGCGACCGGTGACACCACCGTCGAGGCGCTGCTCGCGGGTGAGATCAACATCGCCAACGTGTACAGCGCGGACCCGCGGATCGGTGAGAACGACCTCGTCACGCTCGAGGATCCAGAGGGCCTGTTCCTCGCCTCGAACGTCGTGCCGCTGGTGAACGCGGACGTGGCGGACCAGGTCGCCGACGTGATCAACGAGGTGAGCGCCACGATGACCCCCGAGATGCTCGTTGAGCTGAATGTGCAGAGCACCGTGGAGCAGCAGTCGTCCGCCGATATCGCGACGGCCTGGCTGACGGAGAACGGGCTGATCTGAGGCCCGTTCCGCGGGCGCAGGCGGAGGGCACCCCTCCGCCTGCGCCACCCCTGCTCGCGCCGGACCGCGTCGCCGTCAGTCGCGGGTGTTGGCGTCCCCGTCGCCCGGCACCAGCATGTCGCGCTCGGAGACCTTCGCGAGCACGGTCTTCACGCCCCACACGAGCGCCAGGAATGCAGCGATGATGCCGACGAATACATAGCCGGCCCAGTGGAGCTGCTCGGAGATCAGGCGCCGGGTCACGCCGCCGGCGGTCGCACCGACGGTGACGTAGGCGGTCGCCCAGAGCAGGCACGCGGGCAGCGTCCAGGCGATGAACTTGCGATAGCTCATGGTGCTCATGCCGACGGTGAGCGGCACCAGGGAGTGGAGCACCGGCAGGAAGCGGGAGATGAACACCGCGATCCCGCCGCGGCGATCGAGGAAATACTCGGCTCGGCGCCAGTTCCGCTCGCCGATGCGGCGGCCGACTCGGGAAGCGCGGATCTTCGGGCCGAAGTAGCGGCCGAGGGCGAAGCCGATGCTCTCCCCGGCGAGGGCGCCGACCACGACCGCGGCGATGAGACCGAGGTATTGCGCCGGGTTCTGCAGCGGGTCGGGGGTCGCCAGACTCGCCACGATCACCACCGTGTCACCCGGCACGACGAGGCCGATCAGCACCGACGTCTCGAGCATGATCGCAAGTCCTGCGAGCACGATGCGGAGCACCGGGTCGACGCTCTCGATGGTGTCGAGGATCCAGCTGAGGATGTCGTTCACCACGGCTTGAGCCTAGGGCGTCCCCAGTGCTGCCGCACCGGGGGAAACCCTGATCCTCACCGCGGCGGCTGTGGCGGAAGCGGCCGGGCGATCGCGTCCAGCCGCCGGCGCCAGGCCTCCAGTCGTCCCGCCTCCTCCGCGAGGGCGGGACCATCGATCCACTCGGTCGCGATCCGCGCCCCGTGGAGCGAACTCAGCGCCCACACCTCACGACCTGCCAGCTCCTCCGGATGGAGGAACTCCGTCGTGACGCGCACGCCCAGCGCGGTCGCCAGCACGTGCAGTGAGCGAGCCGTGACGCTGGCCACCCGTTCGAGCGCCGGGTCGGGGAACACCAGCTGGTCGCCGCGCCACCACGCCAGCGCGCTGTAGGCGCCCTCGATCACGTAGCGCTCCGGCGAGAGCAGCACCGCCTCGTCCGCCCCCAACGGCTGCACCGAGGTTCGCACGGCGGCGAGACGCTCCAGGTCCGGTCCCTTCACCGTCGGCTTGGTGCGGGGATCCGGTCCCGAGTAGGTCGCCAGACGGACGGATCGGGTCCTTCGCGGGGCCGTGCGGAGCCGGAAGACGAGGAGCGGCGTATGCAGCCGCAGCTGGAGCTCGACCCGGGGGAACCACTCGCCGGTGCGCGGCAGCCCGGCGACCGACGCGTCCCAGAACGCCTCGGCGGCGAGCTGCGCCCGCAGAGAAGCCGGGATGGCTGACAGGAACCGGTCCCGGTGAAGATCGAGGCCGCGCACCCGCCCCGCACCGACGAACCAGGAGTCGGCGGCGAGCACCCTGGTGTCGGCCATGTCACAGTAGTCCAGCTCTTCCAAGGCGCCGTCGCGCCAGCGGAAGATGCTCTCCGAACTCATAGGCTCAGGCTATGCGTTCGGGCACCCTGCGGCACCGGCTGCCGGGCTGGATCGACCCGGCCGGGGCATACTCGCTGCTGTTCCGCGACCGCGAGGACAGCTTCTGGCTGGACAGCTCGGATGAGTCCGGTCGCAGCTGGATGGGCGCGGGGGTGCCCCTTCGGCCGGAGGCCGATGGGGGCGCCGGGCTGCTCGACGCGGCCCGCGCGGCGATCGGCGGACGGGCAATTGCGCCATCCGGGCGCGGAGCCCCGCTCGGCCTGGTCGGGTGGTTCGCGTACGAGCTGGGGGAGTGGACCGCCCCCGCACCGGGCCGACGGATCGAGGCTCCCGGCACGTCAGCCGGGGAATGGCTGGTCGTCGACCGGCTTCTCGAATTCGACGCGACGTCGCGGGAGGTGTCGCTCCTCGCGGTCGGCGACAGCTGGGCGGGGGACCTGGACCGCTGGCGCTCCTCGCTGACGGAACGCCTGTCGGCGGCCCGGGATGCCGCTGCGCCGCCCGCCCCGCCGGCTGCGTGGCCCCTGGCGGCGAGGTGGCGCGACACCGACGGGGACTACCTGGCGAAGGTCGAGGCCTGCAAGGCGGCGATCGCCCGAGGCGACGCGTATCAGCTCTGCCTCACCACGGCGGCGGAGGTGAGCACCCGGGAGCACCCGCTCGACGTCTACCTGCGGCTGCGTGCCGGCAGCCCGACGCACCACGGCGGGCTGCTGCGGATCGGCCGCACCGCCCTGCTGAGCGCCTCCCCGGAGCAGTTCCTCGGTGTGGACGGGTATGGCGTCGTCTCCACCAGCCCGATCAAGGGCACGCGACCCCGCGGGAGAACCGCTGGTGACGATGCGCTACTGAAGTCGGAGCTCGCGGAGAGCGACAAGGAGCAGGCCGAGAACCTGATGATCGTCGACCTGATGCGGAACGATCTGGCACGGGTCTGCGAGCTCGGATCGGTGGAGGTCTCGCGGCTGCTCGAGGTGGAGTCGTACCCGCAGGTCCATCAGCTGGTCAGCACCGTTCGCGGCCGGCTGGCCGGCGGGAAGACCGCGCTGGATGCGGTCGCCGCCTGCTTCCCCGCCGGGTCGATGACCGGCGCCCCGAAGCGGAGCGCCATGTCGATCCTCGCGGAGCTCGAACGGGCTCCCCGCGGTGTGTACTCGGGGGTGTTCGGCTACCTCGGTTTCGACGGCACCGCGGATCTGGCCATGGTGATCCGCTCCGTGGTGATGAGTGGCGGCGTCGCGACGGTCGGTGCCGGCGGCGGCATCACGGCGCTGTCGGTCCCGGAGCAGGAGCTCGCCGAGGTCAAGCTGAAGGCGGCCGCCCCGCTGTCGGCCCTCGGCGCGACCTGACGGGGCGGTCAGGGTCTCAGCACCACCCGGACGCAGCCGTCCTCCTTCTTCTTGAACAGGTCGTACGCCTTCGGTCCCTGCGACAGCGGCAGGATGTGCGTCGCGAGGTGCCCCGTCTTGAGGTCGCCGGCCACCATCCGGTCGAGCAGCATCGGGATGTAGCGCTGCCCGTGCATCTGCGCGCCCCGGACCGTGAGCCCCTTGTTCATCAGGGCGCCGAGCGGGAATTTGTCGACGAACCCGCCGTAGACGCCGAGCACGAAGACGCTGCCGCCTTTCCGCGCCGCGAGGATCGCCTCCCGGATCGCGGTCGGCCGGTCGGACTGCAGGCGCAGCTGCAGCTTCAGCTGGTCGTACGCGAAATCCGGGCGGGTGCTGTGCGCCTCCATGCCGACCGCCTCGATGCAGACGTCGGGGCCGCGGCCGCCGCTCCACTCGCGAAGCTCCGCAAGCACCTCCGTCGACGAGTAGTCCAAGGTCTCCGCCCCGATCCAGTCACGCACCTGCTGCAGCCGCTCCGGGATCCGGTCGATCACGATCACCTTCTCGGCGCCCAGCAGCATGCTGGCGCGTGCGGCCATCTGTCCGACACCGCCGGCGCCCCAGACGGCCACGGTGCTGCCAGGACCGACCCCGCCGAGGTCCGCGCCCATCCAGCCGGTCGACGCGGCGTCCGAGGCGAACACGGCCTCCTCGTCCGTCAGCGACTCCGGCACCGGGAAGGCGCCGACATCGGCGAACGGCACGCGCACGAACTGGGCGTGGGACCCGGCGAACCCGCCGGTGATCTGGCTGTAGCCGAAGCAGCCGCCGGTCGCGGCCCCCCACAGGGTCTCTGCAATGCCGGGCTGCGGATTGGTGTTGTCGCAGAGCGAGAACAGCGAGTTGCGGCAGTACCAGCACTGCCCGCAGGCGATGAAGGACGACACGACCACCCGGTCGCCGACCTGGTGCCTGGTGACGGCCGCTCCGATCTCGACCACCTCTCCGAGGAACTCGTGCCCGAGGATGTCGCCCGCCCGCATCGCCGGCACGTAGCCGGCGAGCAGGTGCAGATCAGATCCGCACGTCACGGTGGAGGAGACCCGGACGATCATGTCCTGGTCGTTGAGAATGGCGGGATCGTCGACCGTCTCCACCGACAGCGAGTTGATCCCCGTCCAGCAGAGCGCCTTCATCGCTTCTCCCTCCCGTTCCGTTGCGGGTTCACAGCACACCTTCCCCGTGTGAGCGCCGGACCACCGTGTCGACGATCGCGCCGGCCGGAGTCTGCGGGCGAGCGCCGGAGGGTCGCGGATCGATCCGCAGCACCTCGCCGGCTTCGATCAGCTGCTTCGACTCGCGCACCGCGATCCGCACCGTCTCCCGCGGGTCCCGGCCGTGCGCGAGCTCGCGCAGTTCGCCGGCGAAACCGGCACGCGGTCGCGCCGACAGCTCGATGCCGCGGTCTCCGGGGGCCGGCTCCAGGCGCCACTCCACCCGGTCGCCGAGCTCCGCGAGCGGATGCGGCGGGGCGCCGTTCGGGGCGACCTCCTCCCGGCTCGCCGCGACCGTGACGGTGAGCCAGCGGTCGTCCTCCGGAGCCGGCTCGTCGTCGCCGGCGCGCCTGGCGAGCAGCGCCGCGCCGGCAAGAGCCAGGACCGCGCCTCCGATCAGTGTGATGCGTCCGATCATGGGTCCTCGATTCGGGAGCGCCTGCGCCGACGCGGGTTCCGGGTTGCCTTCACGCTACGAACGCTCACCCCCGCCGGGGAATAATTTCAGGCTCCTGCCAGTTGCCGTCGGCAGTCGTTCAGGTGCCGTTCTCCGGGGCTTCCTCCGGCGGCGGAAGCGGGAAGCGGCGGGCGACTAGTCTGGGACATCGGGTCCGGCCCCAGCCCCCGCGCCGCGACCGGAAATCTGCAGCAACCCCCAGGAGATCCGTGGCACAGCACACCGAGCAGGAGACCGAGTACGACGTCTCGCGCATCCAGGAGAAGTGGCTCCCGATCTGGGACGAGCTGAAACCCTTCAGCACCTCGAATCCGGACGACAAGCGTCCGCGCAAGTACGTGCTCGACATGTTCCCGTACCCATCGGGCGACCTGCACATGGGCCACGCCGAGGCATACGCGCTCGGCGACGTCATCGCCAGGTACTGGCGGCAGCAGGGCTTCCGGGTGCTGCACCCCATCGGCTGGGACTCGTTCGGCCTGCCGGCGGAGAACGCCGCGATCAAGCGCGGCCTCGACCCGCGCAAGTGGACCTACGAGAACATCGCGCAGCAGCGGCAGTCGATGCGCCGCTACGCCGCATCCTTCGACTGGGACCGCGTGCTGCACACGAGCGACCCGGAGTTCTACAAGTGGAACCAGTGGCTGTTCCTGAAGCTCTACGAGAAGGGTCTCGCGTATCGCAAGGCCAGCTGGGTGAACTGGTGCCCGTTCGACCAGACAGTGCTCGCGAACGAGCAGGTCGTCGACGGCCGCTGTGAGCGCTGCGACAACGTCGTGGTCAAGAAGCAGCTGACCCAGTGGTACTTCAAGATCACCGCATACGCCGACCGGCTGCTCGACGATCTGAAGCAGCTGGAGGGCCACTGGCCCGCCAAGGTGCTGAGCATGCAGCGGAACTGGATCGGGCGGTCCGTCGGCGCAGAGGTCGACTTCGAGGTCGAGGGGCGGAATGAGAAGATCACCGTCTTCACCACGCGCCCGGACACCCTGTACGGCGCAACCTTCATGGTGGTCGCGCCCGACTCCGAGCTGGCGGCCGAGCTGGTCGCCGGCAGCACGCCGGAGGTGCAGCAGTCCTTCCGCGCGTACCTGACGGAGGTGCAGAAGGAGACCGAGATCGAGCGGCAGGACGCCGGCCGTGAGAAGACCGGCATCCCGCTCGGCCGCTTCGCGATCAACCCCGTCAACGGTGAGCGCCTGCCGATCTGGGCCGCGGACTACGTGCTCGCCGACTACGGCTCCGGCGCGATCATGGCGGTGCCCGCCCACGACCAGCGAGACCTCGACTTCGCGCGGAAGTATGAGCTGCCCGTCCGCGTGGTGGTGGACACGAACGCGCCGGTCACGGGTGCGATCCCGGTGCTCGAGCTGGACGAGCAGGGCGTGCCGATCCTGCCCGACCTGCCGAGCACCGACCCGGCTGAGACCGGGGAGGCGCTGGCCGGCGACGGCCGGATGATCAACTCCGGCCCGCTCGACGGACTCAGCAAGTCGAACGCGATCAAGCGGATGATCGAGCTGCTCCAGTCCAGAGGAGCCGGTCGTGCCGCGAAGACGTACCGGCTGCGCGACTGGCTGATCTCCCGGCAGCGCTACTGGGGCACACCCATCCCGATCCTGCATGGTGCCGAAGGCGAGCTGATCCCGGTGCCAGAGGACCAGCTGCCGGTAACCCTGCCGTCGACGGAGGGGCTGGACCTGCAGCCGAAGGGCGCCTCACCGCTCGGCGCCGCCGAGGAGTGGGTGAACACCACCAGCCCGATCGACGGCTCCCCGGTGCGACGCGACCCCGACACGATGGACACCTTCGTCGACAGCTCGTGGTACTTCCTGCGCTTCCTGTCGCCGAACGATGACGGTCAGGCCTTCGACGTCAAGGAGGCGGACAAGTGGGCGCCGGTCGACCAGTACGTCGGCGGTGTCACGCACGCGATCCTGCACCTGCTCTACGCCAGATTCATCACCAAGGTGCTGTTCGACCTCGGCTACGTCTCGTTCACCGAGCCGTTCAGTGCGCTGCTGAACCAGGGCATGGTTCTCATGAACGGCTCGGCGATGAGCAAGAGCCGCGGCAACCTGGTGCGGCTGAGCGACCAGCTCGACGAGCACGGCGTCGACGCCATCCGGCTCACCATGGCGTTCGCCGGGCCACCGGAAGACGATATCGACTGGGCCGACGTGTCGCCCGGAGGATCCGCGAAGTTCCTGGCGCGCGCCTGGCGGCTCGCCGGCGACGTGACGAGCGACCCGTCGGTCGAGTGGAAGACCGGCGATCTCGCGCTCCGCCGCCACACGCACCGGTTCCTCGCCGACGCCCCCGGACTCATCGAGTCGTTCAAGTTCAACGTCGTGGTCGCCCGGATCATGGAGCTCGTCAACGCCACCCGCAAGACGATCGACTCCGGGCGGGGCGGCGGCGACGCCGCGGTGCGTGAGGCGACCGAGGTCATCGCCATCGCGCTCAGCCTGTTCGCGCCATACACGGCCGAGGAGATGTGGGAGAAGCTCGGCTACTCGCCCACGGTGGCGCACGTGCAGTGGCGCAAGCCCGACCCGCACCTGCTGGTCGAGGAGTCGGTGACCGCGATCCTGCAGGTCGACGGCAAGGTGCGCGACCGTGTGGAGGTCTCGCCGAAGGTGAGCGCAGAGCAGCTCGAGAAGCTGGCGCGGGACTCCGCCGGTGTGGTGCGGGCGATCGGGGACCGCGAGGTCGTCAACGTGATCGTGCGGGCCCCGCGGCTCGTCAACATCGCGACCCGGGGCTGAGCCGCCCACAGGTGCCTTCCCCCGCCCCGGCCGCCGGGGCCGCGCGTCTAGCGTCCTGGCATGGGGACGCGGTCGGCTGCTCGGACTGACGGTGCCAGGGCGGCGTCCCGCCTCCGCACCACGGTCGGCGGCGCCATCGTGCTGCTGCTGGTCGCCGGTGCGGCGGCCGTGCTGTCGTTCACCCTCAACGCGCCCGGCGGTCCCCGCGCCGTCGGGGACCCCGGTGTCGCGCAGGGGGAGAGCGTCGGGTCCGCGCCGACGACGGAGGGTGCGAACGATGCGCCGATCCTGGTGCACGTGCTCGGTGCCGTGGCGGCACCCGGGCTCTACGAGTTGAGCGAGGGCGAGCGGATCGTGGACGCCGTCGCGGCGGCGGGCGGGTTCGCGCCGGATGCTGACCAGGCGGCGCTGAACCTCGCCCGCGCGGTCGCCGACGGTGAGCAGGTCTATGTGCCGGTGGTGGGTGAGGAGCCGCCTGTGCCGCCGGATGCCGGCGGCGGCCTCGTCAACCTCAACACCGCCGACGCCGCGGAGCTCGAGACCCTGCCGGGCCTCGGCCCAGAGCTCGCCGGACGCATCGTGGAGTGGCGGACGCAGCACGGCCCCTTCTCGAGCGTCGACGATCTGCTCAATGTGACCGGCATCGGCGCCAAGACGCTCAGCGCGCTCGCCGACCTCGTCACGACGTGACGCACTCGGTCGCCACCGTCGCGCGTCCGTTCGGGCGGCTCGACCTCCGCCTCGCCGTCCCCGCCGCGGTGGCGTGGCTGACCGCGGTGCTGCTCGTCGGTGCGCCCGCTTCGGCGGCGTGGGTGGCCGTGCCCGCCTGGCTCTGCGCCGGACTGGCGGCGTTCAGACGGGCTGCCGCCCTGACCGTGTGCCTCGGCGCCGTCGGGCTGCTCGCGGTCGCCGTCGCCGCGCATGAGGCGCGTCGTTCGCCGGCTGACCTCGTCGCGCTGGTGGAGGAGGGCGCCGTCGTCGAGGCGATGGTGCGGCTCGATGAGCAGCCCGGCTCCGCGCGCAGTGCCGCGGGCACCATGATCGAGCTCGCGGTCGACGACCGGGCGTGGACCACTGGCGTGCCCGTCCGGCTGGTCGGCGCGCTCCCGGCCGCCGCGCCCGGGGCGGAGCTCGCCGTTGTGGCGGATGTGGCCAGGGCCGACCCGGGTGAGGGCGCGGCGTTCGTGCTGTTCGCCCGAGCCGACATCCGGGTGCGCACCGGACCGCCCGCGGGCCTGGAGCTGGCGGCGGATCTGCGGGAGGACTTCCGCACGGCGGCGACACGGCTGGGCGGAGACGGCGGCGCGCTGCTGCCGGGGCTCGCGATCGGCGACACGTCAGCGGTGGACTCGGGTCTCGAGGATGCGATGCGCTCGGCGTCGCTCACCCACCTCACCGCGGTATCCGGAGCCAACTGCGCCGTGGTCGTCGGTCTGGTGCTGATGGCCGGCGGGATGCTGCGGCTGCCCCGGTCGGCCCGAGTCGCGGCCGCGCTCGCGGCGCTCGGTGCATTCGTGGTGCTCGTGACCCCTGAGCCGAGCGTCGTCCGTGCGGCCGTCATGGGCGGCATCGTGCTCACTTCCCTCGCCGGCGGCCGGCCGTTCCGCGGCGTGCCGGTGCTCGCCGCCGCGGCGCTGGCGCTCCTGGTCGCCGACCCGTGGCTGTCGCGGGACTTCGGATTCCTGCTGTCCGTGCTCGCCACGGGCGCGCTGCTTCTGCTGGCAGGCCCGCTCGCCGCCGTGCTCGGCCGGTGGATGCCGCAGCCGCTCGCCGCGCTGCTTTCCGTCCCGCTCAGCGCCCAACTCGTCTGCACGCCAGTCGTGGTGCTGCTCGATCCGTCCCTGCCGCTCTACGGGGTGCCCGCGAACCTGCTCGCCGGCATCGCCGCTCCGGTCGCCACGATCGTCGGGCTCGCCGGCTGCATCCTCCTGCCACTGGTCCAGCCGGTCGGCGCGGCCCTCACGCAGCTCGCCTGGATCCCCGCCTCATGGATCGCCGGGGTGGCGCGGGTGACGGCCGACACCCCCGGCGCGAGGGTGGACTGGCTGCCCGGCTGGCCGGGCCTGCTCGTGCTTTCGACGGCGACCGCGCTGACGCTCTTCGCGGTGCTCGCGCGGCCCGGCAGAGCCCGGCGCGTCGCCGCGGCCCTCAGTGCGCTCCTCGTCGCCGGCGCCGCCGGCGCGGCTCTCGGCGGACCGCTGGTCGCCGCTGCGGGCCGGCCCGCGAACTGGCTGTACGCACTCTGCGATGTCGGGCAGGGCGACGCGCTGGTGGTGCGCAGCGCAGGGAAGGTCGCCGTCGTGGACACCGGCCGGGATGCGAAGAGCATGGCCGATTGCCTGCGGACCCTCGGGGTGGGCTCGGTCGATCTGCTGGTTCTGACGCACTTCGACCTCGACCACGTGGGTGGCGCCGGCGCGCTGTCCGGGCGGGTGGGCCGGCTGCTCATCGGCCCGACGGCAGCCGCGGAGGACGAGCGGCTCGTCGCCGGCTTCCGGGAGGCCGGGGCGGAGGTGGTCCAGGTGTCGCTGGGGCGGACCGGCGTGTTCGGCCGCACCCGGTGGCGGGTGCTCTGGCCGCCGGTCCGCTCGCCGTTCGAGCCGGGGAACGAGTCGAGCGTCGTCCTCGAGCTGATCCCGCTCGGCGACTGCGCCGACGGCTGCGTGAGCGCGGTGCTGCTGGGCGACCTCGGCGAGGCTGCGCAGGACGCCATGGCACGGGCCGGACCGGTGCCCGAGGTCGAGCTTGTGAAGGTCAGCCATCACGGCTCCGCCGATCAGAGCGCCGCACTCTACCGGCGGCTGTCCGCCGAGCTCGGGTTGGTCGGCGTTGGGGAGAACCGATACGGGCATCCCACGGCGCGGGTGCTCGGCATCCTCGGTGGCGTGGGCACGGAGGTGTTCCGCAGTGACCGGCACGGCCTGGTCCTCGTCGCCGAGAACCGGGACGGCGTGCTGGAGGTGTGGACCGAGCGGGGCGGCCGATGAGCGTCGCGTGACAGGGGAACTGCTTAAGCTTGACGACGGGGCGAGGCCCCGAACCGGAGGTGCGCGTGGCCAGAGCGGCAGCGGCGAGCAAGGGGACGGCGAGCAGAGCCTCGCGTCCGGTGATCCCGCAGCTCGGCTGGGACGGCATCCGTCCGGCGCCTGTGGTGCTCGTCACGGGTCCGGAGACGTTCCTCGCCGAGCGGAGCATCCGGTCGCTGCGCGACCTGCTGAAGGCCGAGGACCCGAGCCTCGAGGTGCACGACCTCGAGGCCGACGGCTACGCGCCGGGCGAGCTGCTGACCCTCGCCAGCCCATCGCTGTTCGGCGAGCCGCGCCTGCTGCGCGTGTCGGCGGTCGAGAAGTGCACGGACGCGTTCCTCGCCGACGCGCTGTCGTACCTCGAGTCGCCCGCAGACGACACCTACCTGGTGCTCCGTCACGGCGGGGGAGTGCGCGGCAAGAAGCTTCTCGACGCGATCCGGGCCGGAACCGGCGGCGGAATCGAGATCGTGTGCGCCGAGCTGAAGAAGGACGCGGAGAAATACGACTTCGCCGCCGCGGAGTTCAGCGCGGCGAAGCGGCGGATCACCCCCGGGGCCCTGCGAGCGGTGGTCTCCGCGTTCTCCGACGACCTCGCCGAGCTCGCCGCGGCGTGCCAGCAGCTGCTCGCGGACACCGGGGAGCAGATCACCGAGCAGACCGTGGCGAAATACTACGGCGGCCGGGTGGAGACGAACTCGTTCCAGGTGGCCGACGCGGCGATCGCCGGCCGGCGCGGGGAGGCGCTCGTGCTCCTCCGGCACGCCCTCGCGTCCGGGGCGGACCCGGTGCCGATGGTGGCGGCATTCGCCTCGAAGCTGCGCACGATGGCGAAGGTGTCAGGCGCGCGCGGCGCATCGAACGCGGTCGCGTCGAAGTACGGCCTCGCGCCGTGGCAGGTCGACCGGGCGCGTCGCGACCTGCAGGGCTGGACCGAGGAGGGTCTCGGCCGCTCGATCGAGTCCGTGGCGGAGGCCGACGCACAGGTGAAGGGCGGCGGCCGCGATCCGGTCTACGCGCTCGAGCGCCTCGTCGTCGCGGTCAGCGCCCGCGGCCGCGCCTGACCCTTCTGCTGGCCCGTGTTCGCTGAGGCGGGTAGTGCTTCGGCTCAGGTCAGAGCGCGCCGACCTGCTTCGCGATGGCCGACTTGCGGTTCGCGGCCTGGTTCTTGTGGATGACGCCCTTGCTGGCTGCCTTGTCGAGCTTCTTGGCGGCGACGGCGAGCGCCTTGGCCGCCTTCTCCTGGTCACCGGCGGCGATGGCGGCCTTGGTGGAGCGGATGGCGGTCTTGAGCTCGCTCTTGACGGCCTTGTTGCGCTCGTGCGCCTTCTCGTTGGTCTTGATGCGCTTGAGCTGCGACTTGATGTTTGCCACGAAGTTTCGTCTTTCTGATCGATCAGGGAAGGGTATGCCGCCCGGCGGAAGAGGGCGCCTGCGGCGAGTTCGTGCGGCGATCCACACGCAAGCCAACAGGAAACTTTACCAGGTCTCCAACTTGCTCGAGTCGCGGACTTCGGACGCGAGTCGGCGGCGTGTCGTGTGCGAAGTCCGCGACTCGGGCGAGAGCTGGTCGATGGCGTCGGCGAGGAGGCGGTTGAACTGGGTCGGGCGGGTGAGGCTCACCATGTGGTTGGCCCCCTGCAGACGGACCACGGTGCCGCGCTTGAGCTGCCGCGCGAACGCCCGCTCCTGGATGCGGAAGTGGTCGAGCGAGCCGTTGACGAGCCACACCGGCTGCTCGATCCTGGCGAGCGAGGCGCGCGTGTCGAGCTTGCGCAGCTCGCGCAGCACGTCGTCCATCACCTCGAGCGCCGTGCCGCCGCGCAGCACGTCATCCGGACTCCCCGGATACCGGATGAAGGTGCGCACAGCCCAGTCGTTGAGCCACTGGCCACGGTCGGGGAAGCGGTGGATGCCCGCCGCGACCATCCGGTACCCCCACAGGATCACCGGATACGCCTGCGTGCTGCAGCTCGCCGCGATCAGGCCACGGATCGGCCGGTCGCCGGTGCCCGCGTAGTGGACGCTGAGATACGCACCGAGCGAGAACCCGACGAGCAGCACGTCGTCCCCGAGCGAATCCACCGCATCCGAGATGGTGTCGATCGCCCCCTCCAGGGTGAACCGCTCGTCCATCCGGGCGCCGTGGCCGGGCAGGTCGGGAGCGAGCACCCGGTGTCCGCGCGCCTCGAGGAAGCGCACCTGCCTGCGCCACATCGACGACGACGTCCGGATCCCGTGCACGAGGACGACGGACGGCGACATGACGTGATGGTAACGGTGTGTTCGCCACGAGAGCACAGCGCACAGCGGAGAACAAGCGTTATGGGAGAATTGTGGGAATGTCCCCACGAGCTGTGCACGCCCTCGAGCCTGCCGCGACCGATCCCGCGCGAATCCGGAACTTCTGCATCATCGCGCACATCGACCACGGCAAGTCGACCCTCGCCGACCGCATGCTCCAGATCACCGGGGTCGTCTCCGACCGCGACATGCGGGCTCAGTACCTCGACCGCATGGACATCGAGCGCGAGCGCGGCATCACGATCAAGAGCCAGGCGGTCCGGATGCCGTGGTCGCTCGGCTCAGCCCAGGGGGCGGCGGAGACCTACGCCCTGAACATGATCGACACCCCGGGGCACGTCGACTTCACCTACGAGGTGTCCCGCAGCCTCGCCGCGTGCGAAGGCGCCATCCTGCTCGTCGACGCGGCGCAGGGCATCGAGGCGCAGACGCTCGCGAACCTGTACCTGGCGCTGGAGAACGATCTCGCCATCATCCCGGTGCTGAACAAGATCGACCTGCCCGCAGCGGAGCCGGACAAGTACGCGCGTGAGCTCGCGAGCCTGATCGGCGGCGACCCGGATGACGTGCTCCGTGTCAGCGGAAAGACCGGCATGGGGGTCGAGGAGCTGCTCGACACCGTGGTGCGCACCATCCCCGCCCCGACGGGCGACCCGGCGGCGCCCGCCCGCGCGATGATCTTCGACTCCGTGTACGACAGCTACCGCGGCGTCGTCACATACGTGCGGATGATCGACGGCAAGCTGAGCCCGCGCGAGCGGATCCAGATGATGTCGACCCGGGCCACCCACGAGCTGCTCGAGATCGGCGTCAGCGCGCCGGAGCCCGCCCCCACCAAGGGGCTCGGCGTCGGTGAGGTCGGCTACCTGATCACCGGTGTGAAGGACGTGCGCCAGTCGAAGGTCGGCGACACGGTGACGAACGCCGCGAAGCCGGCGGCGGATGCGCTGCCCGGCTACACCGAGCCGAAGCCGATGGTGTTCTCCGGTCTGTACCCGATCGACGGCGGCGACTACCCGGATCTCCGCGAGGCGCTCGACAAGCTCAAGCTGTCGGATGCGGCGCTGGTCTACGAGCCGGAGACCTCGGTCGCGCTTGGCTTCGGGTTCCGCTGCGGCTTCCTCGGCCTGCTGCACCTGGAGATCGTGACGGAGCGGCTGCGTCGCGAGTTCGACATCGACCTGATCACCACGGCCCCGAGCGTCGTCTATCAGGTCACCACCGAGGACAAGAAGACCGTCACGGTGACGAACCCGAGCGAGTTCCCTGCCGGCAAGATCGCCAGCGTGCACGAGCCGGTGGTCCGCGCGTCGATCCTCACGCCGAAGGACTACGTCGGCACGGTCATGGATCTCTGCCAGGGCCGTCGCGGTTCGATGCAGAAGATGGAGTACCTCGGCGAGGACCGGGTCGAGCTGCACTACACCATCCCGCTCGGCGAGATCGTCTTCGACTTCTTCGACCAGCTGAAGAGCCGCACCCAGGGCTACGCGAGCCTCGACTACGAGCCCGCGGGCGAGCAGGAGGCCGACCTCGTGAAGGTCGACATCCTGCTCCAGGGCGAGCAGGTCGACGCGTTCAGCGCCATCGTGCACAAGGACAAGGCGTACGCCTACGGAGTGCTCATGACCGGCCGTCTGCGGGAGCTCATCCCACGTCAGCAGTTCGAAGTTCCGATCCAGGCCGCCATCGGCGCTCGCATCATCGCCCGCGAGTCGATCCGCGCAATGCGCAAAGACGTGCTAGCCAAGTGCTACGGCGGTGACATCACGCGGAAGCGGAAGCTGCTCGAGAAGCAGAAGGAGGGGAAGAAGCGCATGAAGATGGTCGGTCGCGTGGAAGTTCCCCAAGAGGCGTTCATCGCCGCGCTGTCGGGCGACACGGAGAAGGCGAAATGACCGCGGGCTTGCCGCTCTGGGAGCGCCGGGTCACCTACGCGTCGGTCGGCGGCACGCAGGCGGAGGACCTGGTCGAGTACCCGCCGCGCGGATACCGTCCGCTCGTGCGCCGCGCACGGATCGGCCACGGCGACGCCCGGTTCGCCCACGCGACCGCCACGGCGCTGGGCTGGGGCATCCACAAGCGCAGCGGCTTCGACGTGGAACTGGAGGCCTCGCCCGCGGAGGTCACTGACGGCACCTACGTCGCGGTCGGGTTCAACACGAAAGGCATCCCCGTCGTGCCCGCGGGCGGCGACCGAGACGCCCTCGCCATCGGCCCGGACGGGACCGCGCTGCTGAAGCCCGGGGACAGCGCGACGCTGCGTCTGCCGGCCGGCCCGATCACCTTCGAGTGCCCGGTTCGGGTCATCTACGTCGTCGACGATCCGGCCTGCAAGGGGTTCGCCTGCGGCACGCTCCCCGGACACCCTTCGCGCGGCGAGGAGGCGTTCCTCGTCGAGCAGGAGGAGGACGGCTCCGTCTGGCTCACAGTCAGGGCGTTCTTCCGCCCCGCGGGATTCGGCTGGTGGCTGGCGTCGCCTCTGCTGCGGATCGTGCAGGCGCGGATCACGGCGCGCTACCTGCGGGCGCTGAGCGGGCCCATCCCGAAGGCCGCCGACCAGACGCCTGCGATCCCCGATGCCGAGCGCGCTGCCGCTGGCTGATCCCGCCCCGCTGGACGGCCTGCTCCCCGCCTCCGCGGCGGAAGGAGCGGAAACCCGGAGCTTCGGGGTGTACCTGCACGTGCCGTTCTGCCGGGTGCGGTGCGGCTACTGCGACTTCAACACGTACACCGCCGACGAGCTCCGCGGCGCGAAGCGCGCCGACTACGCGTCGCAGGCCATCGAGGAGATCGCACTGGCGGGGCGGACGCTCGCGCGCCTTCCGGCCCGGCCGGTGTCGACCGTCTTCTTCGGCGGGGGCACGCCGACTCTGCTGCCGGCGGCCCAGCTCGCGGCGATGCTGGATGCGGTGCACGGCACATGGGGCATCGTCGACGGCGCGGAGGTGACGACCGAGGCGAATCCGGACTCCGTGGACGCCGAGTACCTCGCAGAGCTTGCGGCGAACGGCTTCACCCGGGTCTCCTTCGGCATGCAGTCGGCCGTGCCGTCGGTGCTCGCCACGCTGGAGCGAACCCACGATCCGCTGCGCATCCCGCTCGTGGTGGCATGGGCGCGGCAGGCGGGGCTCGAGGTCAGCCTCGACCTCATCTACGGAACCCCTGGTGAGACACTGGACGACTGGGAGACGTCGCTGCGTGCGGTGCTCGCGCAGCGCCCGGACCATGTGTCGGCCTACGCGCTGATCGTCGAGCCCGGCACGAGGCTCGCCCGGCAGATCCGTCGCGGTGAGGTCGCGGAGCCGGACGACGAGCTACAGGCGGACATGTACGAGCTGGCCGATCGGCTGCTCGGCGAGGCCGGCTACGACTGGTACGAGGTGAGCAACTGGGCACGCCGAGACGGCGACGGCGCCTCGCGGGTGCACCGATCGCGCCACAACCTCGCCTACTGGACCGGCGGGGACTGGTGGGGGATCGGGCCGGGAGCGCACAGCCATGTCGGCGGGGTGCGCTGGTGGAACGTGAAGCATCCCGCGGCGTACGCCGACCGGATCCGGCACGGACACTCGCCTGCGGCCGGCCGGGAGACGCTCGACGAGGCCACCCGGCGTCTGGAGCGGGTGCTGCTGCTGGTCCGGCTGCAAGACGGGCTGCCGCTGGACGAGCTGGCGGGTGAAAAGCGTCCCGAGGTCGCCGGCCTCATCGCCGACGGTCTGGCCGAGCCTGCCGACGCTCTCCGCGGCCGCGTCGTGCTGACCCTCCGCGGCCGCCTCCTCGCCGACGCGGTGGTCCGCCGCCTCGTCGACTGAGCGCCCTCTACACGCGACCTAGCCGGAGCTGCGCCGTCCGGGCGGGAGTCGCCGTCCCGCCCCGAGGTCACAGCTCCAGCTGTGAGTCGGACGATCGGGTCACTTGACCATCGGGATGGCGACCGGGTAGCGGTACCACTCGCCCTTGTTCGCCGCGACGGCCGCGAGGATCGGGAACACGATCCCGATGATCGCCACCACGACGATCAGGAAGAAGCCGATGATCACGAAGAACAGGATGGAGCTCACCACGTAGGCGATCAGCAGGGTGATCTGGAAGTTCAGGGCCTGCGCGGTGTGGTGGCGGACGAACGCGCCGCGGTCCTTGAACACCAGGTAGGTGATGAGCGGTGCGAGCACGCTGAAGAAGATGCCGCCGATGTGCGTCAGCGTCGACCAGAGCTTCTCGTCGCTGGGGCTCAGCGGCTGAACGGTCGAATAGGGCGTCTGCGGCGGAGGAGGAGGTGCGTCGGTCATGCCGCCGATTAAAGCGGAAGGGGAGCCGCGCCGGAACGCGACTCCCCGAGAACCATCAGGCGGATCTGCTATTTGATCAGCCGGAGTGCGACCGGGTAGCGGTACGGGACGCCGTCCTTCGCCTTGAGGAAGCCGAGGATCGAGAACACGATCACACCGGCCCACAGCGCCAGGTAGAGCAGCGGTGCGATCAGCCCGAAGATGCCGAAGGTCACCACGCTGAGGATGGTCGTCAGGATCAGCAGCGCGATGTAGGCGATGGCAGCGGTGATCTGGAAGTTGAGCGCCTCCTTCGCCTCACGGTTGGTGAACGCGCCACGGTCCTTGAACACCAGCCAGATGATCAGGGACGGGAGGAAGCCCAGGATGCCGCCCAGGTGGGCGAAGGAGGCCCACTGCCGGTCTTCCGACTCGGACAGGGGGGCTGCAGTAGGGGCAGCGGAAGAGGTCATTTCTGTGTTCGCCTTTCGGATTGTTCCCACAAAGTAGCGCCCGGCGTGTCCCGCCTGCAATGGGTTTCACGTCCCGTGTTTCCCGGGCTGTCCCGTAGAATTGGCACTGCATTCGAGAGAGTGCCAACGGAAGGCCGAATGCCGACGAGAGGATGGGCAGGATGGCGTCGGAGCGAAGCCTGGAGGTGCTCCGGGTGATCGTGCAGGACTACATCGCGTCCCGCGAGCCCGTGGGCTCGAAGTCGATCGTCGAGCGGCACGGCTTCGGGGTGTCCGCCGCCACCATCCGGAACGACATGGCGGTCCTCGAGGAAGAGGAGCTGATCGCCACGCCCCATACCTCGTCGGGCCGGGTGCCGACCGACAAGGGGTACCGGGTCTTCGTGGACCAGCTCGCCGACCGCCGGCCGCTCACCGCCGCCCAGCGGCAGGCGATCGAGACGTTCCTCGGCAAGGCCGACGACCTCGACGAGGTGCTCGGCCGCACGGTGCGGCTGCTCTCCACCCTCACGAATCAGGTGGCGCTGCTGCAGTATCCGACCAGCACCCGGTCGCTGGTGCGGCACGTGGAGCTGGTCCGTCTCAGCGACTCGCGCCTGCTGACGGTGCTCATCACGGACAACGGCAACGTCGATCAGCGGGTCATCGACAGCGGGGGACCGGTCGACGACGAGCTGCTCGGCGAGATCCGCGCGAAGCTGAACGCCAGCCTCGGCGCCACTCCGCTCGTGGAGGCCGCGTCGGTGCTGGACCGGCTGCCCGGTCAGTTCGCGCCCGGCCGCGAGGCGCTCGTGCGACGCATCGCGGAGAGCCTCCACGACCAGGTCAGCGCCAGCCGCCCCGACAAGCTCGTGATGGCGGGCACCGCGAATCTGGTGCGCACCGAGAAGGACTTCACCGGCAGCATCTATCCGGTGCTCGAGGCCATCGAGGAGCAGGTGACGCTGCTGCGCCTGTTCGGCGAGATGGATCTGGACGAGAGCGGCCTGTCCGTGAGCATCGGACGTGAGAACGCCGAGTTCGGGCTGTCCGAGGCGTCCGTGCTCGCGAGCGGCTACTCCGCCTCACCCTCCGGGGTGGCGAAGCTCGGAGTGCTCGGGCCCACCCGGATGGATTACCCGGCGAACATGGCGGCCGTGCGTGCGGTCGCGCGGTATCTCTCCAAGCTGCTCGGACAAGACTAGACAGCACCCGCCGCCGCGGGCCCACCGCGCAAGTGAAAGTAGACATTCCTTTTGGCTGACCACTACGAGGTCCTCGGCGTCGACCGGAACGCATCCCCCGACGAGATCAAGAAGGCGTACCGGCGCCTCGCCCGCGAGCTGCACCCGGACGTCAACCCCGGCGCCGACGCGGCGGAGCGGTTCAAGCTCGTCACGCACGCGTACGACGTGCTCAGCGACCCGAACTCCCGGCAGCAGTACGACCTCGGCCCGCAGGCGACCTTCTCGGGCGCCGGCTTCAGCGGCTTCGGCGACATCTTCGAGACGTTCTTCGGTGCCGGGGCGGGGAACGCAGGACCGCGATCCCGGCGCGAGCGCGGCCAGGACGCCCTGGTGCGCGTCGAGGTGGAGCTCGACGAGGTGATCTTCGGCACCCGGCGGGACATCGAAGTGAACACCGCCGTGCTCTGCGACACCTGCGGCGGCTCGTGTGCTGCGCCCGGCACCAGCGCGGTGACCTGCGACATCTGCCACGGCACCGGTCAGATCTCCCGCACGGTGCGGTCCCTGCTCGGCAACGTGATGACCTCCAGCCCCTGCGGCACCTGCCGCGGGTACGGCACCGTCATCCCGAACCCCTGCCCGACATGCGCCGGCCAGGGCCGGGTGCGCGCGACACGGAACATCCCCGTCGACATCCCGGCCGGCGTGGACACCGGCGTCCGGCTGCAGATGCCGGGACAGGGGGAGGTCGGCCCCGCCGGCGGCCCGTCCGGAGACCTTTACCTCGAGGTCAAGGTGCGGCATCACGACACCTTCAGCCGCAACGGCGACGACCTGCTCGCCACCCTCGAGGTGCAGATGACGGATGCGATCCTCGGCGCCCGGACCGTCGTCCACGCCCTCGACGGCGACGTCGACATCGAACTCAAGCCCGGCACGCAGAGCGCCGACATCCTCACGATTCGCGAACGCGGCGTCACGCATCTCCGCGGCGGCGGCCGCGGCGACCTCAAGATCGGCATCCAGGTCGTCACCCCGACCAAGCTCAGCCACAAGGAGCAGGACCTCGTGAAGCAGCTGGCGAAGGCGCGCAAGTCGTCCCCGCCTCGCCTCTCCACCTTTCAGCAGGGTCTCTTCACCAAGCTCCGCGACCGCTTCCTGAACTTCTGATCCCCGGATGAGCGCACTGTTCCTCTCGCCAGGGCTCACCCCCGGCGATGCCGTCGTCGGCGCTTCGGCGGTGATCACCGGACCAGAGGCGAAGCACGCGACCGTGAACCGGGTGCGGGCCGGTGAGCGCGTCTCGGTCGGCAACGGCGCGGGGCTCATCGTCACCGGTCCGGTCGTGTCGGTGAGCCCGCAGGAGCTCCTGGTGCGGATCGAGGAGGTCCGGACGGAAGAAGCGCCGCATCCGGAGCTCTGGCTGGTGCAGGCGCTCGCCAAGGGAGACCGTGACGAGCTGGCGGTGCAGGCCGCCACGGAGCTCGGCGTCTCCGGTGTCATCCCGTGGGCGGCGGAGCGGAGCGTGGTGCGCTGGGAGGGTCCGAAGCGGTCGAAGGGGGAGGAGCGCTGGCGCTCCATCGTGCGGGAGGCGTCGAAGCAGTCGATCCGGGCGTTCCTTCCCGAGGTGGCCCCACTCGCCACCACGGCGGAGGTCGCCGGGCTCGCCGCCGCGGACACGGTGCTCGTGCTGGAGCCAAGCGCTGAGGAGCGGCTGGCCGCGGTCACGCTCTCCCGTGCCGCCGGCCGGGTGTATCTCGTCGTCGGTCCGGAGGGGGGCATCGCGCCGGGGGAGCTGGAGCGCTTCCGGTCCGCCGGCGCCCGGCCGGTGCGGCTCGGACGGGAGGTGCTCCGCACCTCCACCGCCGGACCCTCCGCCCTCGCTGTGCTCAGCGCGAACTCGGGACGCTGGTGAGCGTCGGCCCGTACCATAGGCCTATGGCGCCGACGTCCCCGACCATCTTCTCCCGCATCATCGCGCGCGAGATCCCGGCGGACATCGTCTTCGAGAACGACCGGATCGTCGCGTTCCGCGACATCGCCCCACAGGCGCCGGTGCACCTGCTGGTGGTGCCGCGCACCGAGGCGTACGCCAACGTGGTGGAGCTCGCGGCCGCCGATTCGGGCCTCCTCGCGGAGATCGTGGAGGTCGCGAACGCTCTGGCGGCCGAGCACTGCGGCGGTCAGTTCCGGCTCATCTTCAACACCGGCGAGGACGCGGGGCAGACGGTCTTCCACGTCCACGCCCACGTGCTCGGCGGCAAATTGGCGGAAGGCTCACTTGGCTGACAGCGACAGTCCCATGAACGACGGAACCGCGACTTCACGAGCGGAATTGCAGGTGGACGGCGTCGCCATGGTGCGGCTGCTCGGCCCGCAGGACCGATTGCTGACGACGATCGAGCGTCAGTTCCCGGATGTCCGCCTGCTCGTGCGCGGCAATGAGATCCGGCTCGAGGGTGAACCCGGGTCGGTGGAGGCCGCGAAGCGGCTGGTGGAGGAGTTGATCGTGATGGTGCGCAACGGGGCTGAACTCGGACCCGTCGACGTGACGAGCTCGGCGAGGATCCTGGACTCCGGCGCCGGCAGCCCTGCCGACGTGCTCAGCCAGGCGATCCTCACCAGCCGCGGGAAGAGCATCCGCCCGAAGACCCTCGGGCAGAAGAACTACGTCGACGCGATCGACCAGAACACCATCGTCTTCGGCATCGGCCCCGCCGGAACGGGCAAGACCTACCTCGCGATGGCGAAGGCCGTGCAGGCGCTGCAGCGCAAGGAGGTCAGCCGGATCATCCTCAGTCGCCCGGCGATCGAGGCCGGCGAGCGACTCGGGTTCCTCCCCGGCACGCTCACGGACAAGATCGACCCGTACCTGCGGCCGCTCTACGACGCGCTCAACGAGATGATGGACCCCGAGATGGTGCCGAAGCTCCTCGCGGCCGGCACGGTCGAGGTCGCGCCGCTCGCCTACATGCGCGGCCGCACCCTGAACGACTCGTTCATCGTGCTCGACGAGGCGCAGAACACCACGCCGGAGCAGATGAAGATGTTCCTCACCCGCCTCGGCTTCGGCTCGCGGATGGTCGTCACGGGCGACATCACGCAGATCGACCTTCCCGCTGGGGCGAGCGGGCTCCAGCTGGTGACGAAGATCCTCGAGGGGATGGACGACATCCACTTCGCCCGGCTGACCAGCGACGACGTCGTGCGGCACACTCTGGTCGGGCAGATCGTCGACGCCTACACCCGGTACGACGCGCAGCAGCAGGCGCGCCGGTTCGAGCGGGAGCACCCGGTGCCGGAGGGCGCGAACCGCGCCGAACGCCGCGGTCACGCCCCGCAGGACCACCAGCCGCCGCGTCGCGACCGACGCTGGGGACGCTGACGTGGCCATCGAGGTCAACAACGAGTCGAACGTCCCGGTCGACGAGGCGGCGCTGCAGCGGCTCGCCGCGTACGCGCTCGACGAGCTGCGGGTGCACCGGGACGCGGAGCTGGCGATCGTGCTGGTCGACGAGGCGGCCATGGAGCAGCTGCACGTGCAGTGGATGGACGAGCCCGGCCCCACGGACGTGCTGAGCTTCCCGATGGACGAGCTGCGCCCCGGCACGGATGACGCGATCACGCCTGCCGGCCTCCTCGGCGACATCGTCCTCTGCCCGCAGGTCGCGATCGCACAGGCGGAGGCGGCCGGGCACAGCACGCAGGAGGAGCTCCTGCTGCTCACCTGCCACGGACTGCTGCACCTGCTCGGGTTCGATCACGCTGAGCCCGAGGAGGAGCGCGAGATGTTCGGGCTGCAGCGCGACTTGCTCATCGGCTTCTCGCTCGCCGAGCGCCGGCGAAGGTGATGATCTTCGCCTTCCTCGCCGTCGCCGGAGTCTTGATCGCCTTCGGCGGGCTGCTCGCGGCCGCCGATGCGGCGCTCGGGGTGCTCAGCCGCAGCGATCTGCAGGAGCTCGCGTCCACGAGCCGTGCGCGCAAGTCCCTGCTCGGAATCGCCGGCGATGTCGGCGCGCACGTCAACGCCCTGAACTTCATGCGCATCGTCTCGGAGACCACCGCCGCGGTGCTCGTGACGCTCAGCTTCGCGTACACGTTCGGCGAGTGGTGGTTGACGCTGCTCTTCAGCGCGCTGATCATGATCGCCGCATCCTTCGTGCTCGTGGGATCCAGCCCCCGCAGCGTCGGTCGCACCCACGCCCGGGTCGTCATGAAGCTCTCCGCCGTGCCGGTGCGCGCCACGCGCGTCCTCAGCGGGCCGATCGCGGATGCCCTGGTCGCGATCGGCGACCGTGTCACGCCCGGGCGGCCGCGCACCCAGAGCTTCTCCAGCGAGGAGCAGCTCCTCAGCATGGTGGACGAGGCGACCGAGCAGGACGTGCTCGAGGAAGAGGATCGCGAGCTGATCCACTCGATCTTCGAGTTCAGCGACACGGTGGTGCGCGAGGTGATGATCCCCCGCACCGACATGGTGACGATCGACGACGAGGCGACCCTGGACCAGGCGATGAGCCTGTTCCTCAGCCGCGGCGTCTCCCGCGTCCCGGTGATCGGCAAGGACGCCGATGAGGTGCTCGGAATCCTCTACCTCCGCGACGTCGCACGGCTGAACTACGAGCAGCCGCCGGGCTTCGCGAAGACCTCGGTGGTGCAGCTCGCCCGCCCCGCGCTGTTCGTGCCCGAGTCGAAGAAGGCGGACGACATGCTGCGGCAGATGCAGCTGGAGTCGAACCACCTCGCCATGGTCGTCGACGAGTACGGCGGCATCGCCGGCCTCGTGACGATGGAGGACCTGATCGAGGAGCTCGTCGGTGAGATCTCCGACGAGTACGACCGTGCCTTCGCCGACATCCAGGAGCTCGAAGACGGCTCATACCGGGTCAACGCCCGGCTGCCCATCGACGAGCTGGGCGACCTGTTCGACCTCGAGCTGGAGGACGACGACGTCGACTCCGTCGGCGGCCTGCTCACCAAGCACCTGGGCCGACTGCCGGTCTCCGGATCACGCGTCGAGGTGGCGGGGCTCGCGCTCACGGCCGAGCGGACCGAGGGGCGAAGGAAGCGGTTGCGCACCGTGCTGGTCGAGCGCGGCGCGCCGGTCGAGATGCCGGCACCCGAGGCCGAGCCCGAGCACGAGCCTGAGCTCGAGCGCGGACCGGAGGTGGAGCCGCAGCAGCCGCGGCAGAAGCGGCAGCCGGAGCCGCAGGCGAAGCGGCCGCACGAGCCGAAGCGAACGCCGCGTTCACGACCGGAACGACAGCCGGCCCGAGCGGAGCCGGAGCCGGAGCCGGAGCCGGAGCAGGTTCCTGATCCTGATGCCGGTCCGCAGTTCAACGAGTGGGTGCGCGGCCCGCAGCGTATCGCGCCGAACGCCGCGGTCACGGCACCCTCGCTCCCGGCCGATGCCGTGGACCCGGATGAGAAGCTCCCCGTCGAGGGGGAGCGCGGCCAGGAACGGAGCCGCCGATGAGCGCGCGGACGCCCTTCCGCGCCGGGTTCGTCTCCTTCGTCGGTCGGCCGAACGTCGGCAAGTCCACGCTGACGAACGCCCTGGTGGGCGAGAAGGTGGCGATCACCTCCTCCAAGCCGCAGACGACGCGGCGGGCCATCCGCGGGATGGTGCACGCACCCGGCGGACAGCTCGTGCTGGTCGACACCCCCGGGATGCACCGGCCGCGGACCCTGCTCGGGGAGCGGCTCAACGAGGTGGTCCAGTCGACGCTCGCCGACGTCGACGTCATCGGGCTGTGCGTGCCGGCGAACGAGAAGCTCGGGCCGGGGGACCGGTTCATCAACGACCAGCTCGAGCAGTTCCCGCGGGCGAAGAAAGTCGCCATCGTCACGAAGGTCGACACCGCCGGCAAGACGCAGGTGGCCGAGCAACTGCTCGCGGTCAGCCGGCTCCGTGAGTGGGACGCCATCATCCCGATCTCGGCACTCACCCGATCGCAGCTCGACGTGCTCACCGACGAGCTCATCGCCCTGCTGCCGGAGTCGCCGGAGCTCTACCCGCACGACGCCGTGACGGACGAGACCCTCGAGGCCCGCGTCTCGGAGCTGATCCGGGAGGCCGCGCTCGAAGGTGTCAGCGACGAGCTGCCGCACTCGCTGGCGGTCACCATCGACGACATGGTCGAGCGGGACGACAAGCAGCTGCTCGAGATCTACGCGAACCTGTTCGTCGAGCGAGACAGCCAGAAGGGCATCATCATCGGCCACAAGGGGGCCCGCCTGCAGGAGGTCGGCGCCCGTGCGCGAGCCGCGATCGAGCCGCTCGTCGGCTCCCACGTCTACCTCTCGATCCGGGTCAAGGTGGCCAAGGACTGGCAGCGCGACCCGAAGCAGCTGGGCCGCCTCGGGTTCTGAGCCGTGCACGCCTCGGCCGGCGTACATCTCGAGGATGATTTCGCCTCCGAGAGAGGAAGATCGGCGGCGGGTCGGCGTCCCGCGCCGTAGCGTTGAACCGTGTTCCGTCGCCTGACTCCGCAGCAGCTGACGTTCGACCTCGTCGTGCCGGCCGGGATGGTGCTCGTTCTGTGGGCGGGGTACGCCAGCAGCGGCGGCGCTCATCTGCTCGTGATCGTCGGCATGGGCGTCGCCCTAGCGCTCCGGCGGCTCTCGCCCGGGCTGGCCCTCGGAGTCGCCTGGGTGGTGGCGCTGGCGCAGATGGCGGCCGGACTCTCGCCGAACCCGGCCAATCTGGCGATCGCAGGCGTTCTCTACACGACCGCCGCGTACGGGTCGAAGGCCATCCGCTGGATCGGATTCGCGTCGGCCCCGACCGGTGCTCTGGTCGCCGCGGTGTACGTGTTCCTGCTGCCGCGGGTGAGCGGATTCCCGTGGTTCCAGGCGGGCGTCGGCGGGTCCGCCGCCGAGGGGCTGCTCCCGACGCTGCAGGCCTGGATCGCGTGCACGACCTTCTTCCTGCTCGCGTGGACGCTGGGCCTGCTCGCCCGCACCTGGATGCGCGCCCGCGACAGCCGCCGCGCCCAGGCGGAGGCCGAGCGCATCGTGGTCGTCGAGCAGGAGCGCAACCGCATCGCCCGGGACATGCACGACGTCGTCGCGCACTCGCTGGCGGTGGTCATCGCCCAGGCCGACGGCGCCCGCTACGCCCAGCGGGCTGACCCGGCGACGGCGGAGGCGGCGCTCACGACCATCGCGACCACCGCTCGTGAGGCCCTCGCCGACGTGCGCGTGCTGCTCGGGAGGCTCCGGCACAGCGAGGGAGAGCTGCCGCAGCCGGCGCTCTCCGACCTCGACCGGCTCTACGACTCGCTCGAGACATCGGGCCTCGAGATCGTCCGCACGGAATCCGGTGCTCCGGTGCCGCTGTCGACCGCGTCGCAGCTCGCGGTGTACCGCATCGTGCAGGAGGCGCTCACGAACGCCTTGCGGCACGGCGACCCGGCGGGAACGGTGCACCTCGGCTTCGCGTGGGCCGCCGAGGAGCTCCGCATCACCGTGCGGAACCGGCGAAGGACGGGGGCACCGGCCGAGGTCGTGTCCGGTCACGGGCTCACCGGTATGCGGGAGCGGGCGCTCCTCGCCGGAGGAAGGCTGGAGGCAGGAGCGGTCGGCGAGAGCTTCGTGGTCGAGGCTGCGGTTCCCGCCCCCGCTTCACCGACGGCAGCGGGCGTCGCCGCAGCGACAGCGGCGGAACCACGATGACCGTGATCCGGGTGGCGCTCGTGGACGACCAGGCGCTGTTCCGCGCCGGCATCCGGATGCTGGTGGACTCCCAGCCGGACCTCGAGTGCGTCGGTGAGGCGTCGAACGGCGAGGAGGCCGTCACGCTGGCCGCCGAGACGATGCCGGACGTGATGCTGATGGACATCCGGATGCCGGTGCTCGACGGCATCGAGGGAACCCGGCGCGTGCTTGAGGCTGCGGCGGCGCGAGGGGAGCCCGGCCCGCGAATCGTGGTGCTCACCACCTTCGACCTCGACGAGGCCGCGGCGCGGGCGATCCGGAACGGCGCGAGCGGCTTCGTGCTGAAGGACGCCGACCCGGAGTTCCTGCTCGCCGCGATCCGCACGGTGCACGCCGGGAGCTCGGTCATCGCCGCCTCCGCGACTCGCGAGCTGTTCCAGCACTTCGACTCCCGCGCGCAGCCGACGGCACCGCCGCCGTCGTTCGGGGAGCTCACCGCCCGGGAGCGTGAGATCTTCCTGCTCGCCGCGCGCGGGCTCAGCAACGCCGAGATCGCCGCCAGGGAGTATCTCAGCGAGGCGACGGTGAAGACGCACATCAGCCGCATCCTGGGGAAGCTGGCGCTGCGCGACCGGGTGCAGCTGGTCGTCTTCGCGTTCGAGCACCGCCTGGTGTGACGGATCATCCTCCGGATGTACAGGAGTTCACTCCCGCGGCCGATCCGCGCGACGGCACCCGGTCCGTAGCGTCGGAGGCATGAAGAACCCACCTCACGACGGCGGCCTCGTTGCCCGCGTCGAGCACCTCACCAAGACCTACGGAGCCCACGGCAACCGGGTGACCGCCCTCGCGGACGTCAGCATCGGCATCCGAGCGGGCGAGTTCACGGCCGTCATGGGTCCGAGCGGCTCCGGCAAGTCGACACTCATGCACATCATGGCGGGCCTCGACTCGGCGACCTCGGGTCGTGCCTTCCTCGGCGGCACCGAGATCACCTCCCTCGGCGACGCGGAGCTCACGGTGCTCCGCCGCCGGCGGGTCGGCTTCGTCTTCCAGTCCTTCAACCTCGTGCCGACCCTCGACATCCTCGGCAACCTGATGCTGCCGTTCGAGCTGGACGGGCGGCGTCCGACGACGCAGGAGCAGGACTGGATCGACGCTCTGGTGGCGACCCTGGGGCTTGCCGACCGGCTGCGGCACCGGCCGCACGAGCTCTCGGGAGGACAGCAGCAGCGGGTCGCCATCGCACGTGCACTCGCCACCCGGCCGGATCTCGTCTTCGCCGACGAGCCCACCGGCAACCTCGATTCGCGCACCGGGCGTGAAGTGCTCTCGCTGCTCGCCGCCGCGAGCACCCAGTACGGACAGAGCATCGCCATGGTCACCCACGACCCGATCGCCGCGAGCTACGCCGACCGGATCCTGTTCCTCGCGGACGGCCGCGTCGTCGAGGAGAAGACGCGCTCGAGCGCAGAGGAGATCTCGGCGTTCATGCTCGGGATGGAGCGTGCGGCGTGATTCCGCTCCAGAAGAGGGAGCACGCCCCGAGCGTGCTGGTCGCGGCGCTCTCCGCGGCGTTCGGAGTGAGCCTGCTGCAGCTCACCGGGGTGCTCGGCACCGCGATCGCCGCGGACGACGTCACCGGGTCGAGCCGGACCGTCGGGCTGATGCTCGGCATCGTTGCGGTCATCTTCATCGGGATCGCGGTCTATGTCGGCGCGATCGTGACCGCGAACACCTTCGCCACGATCATCGCGGGGCGCACCCGCACCATCGCGCTGCTGCGCCTGATCGGATCGAGCGCCAAGACACAGCGGCGCGCCGTCGCCCGTGAGGGGCTCGGCGTCGGCGTGGTCGGAGCGGTGCTCGGGGCGATCGTCGGCACGCTGGCGACGATCGCGATGACCTGGATCGCGATCGGGTCCGGCTGGCTTCCGGAGCTCGCTTACTCGTACCTGTCGCCGGTGCTCGCGCTGCCCGTGGTGGCGGTCGTGCTGACCACGTGGGCCGCGTCGTGGGTCGGCTCACGGCGTGTGCTCGTCGTCACGCCGATGCAGGCGATCGGCGGGTCACAGGAGCGGGCGCCGGAGGAGCTCACCGGGCGGGCCCGCACGGCGACCGCAGTCTCGCTGTCCGTCACCGGCGGGGTGCTGCTCGTGCTCGGGATCGCGCTCGGTCTCGTCAGCCCGTTCGGGGTGCTCGTGGCGTTCGCCGGAGGGATCGTCTCGTTCAGCGGTCTCATCGCCGCCGCGCCGATGATCATGCCGCCCGCCCTCCGCTTCGTCGCCCGGGCCTTCGGCGGCAGCGCCACCGGCCGGCTGGCCGGCGAGAACGCCATGCGGTATCCGGAGCGAAGCGCCCGCACCACGATCGGCCTGGTCATCGGCGTCACCCTGATCACGATGTTCGGAGTCGCCGTGGCGAGCTACTCCCGGATCATCGCGCTGGCGCAGCAGGCGCAGCCCGAGGTCTACCTGGGCATCGACGAGATGATGAACGCCACCGTCGCGGTGTTCTCCGTGCTGATCGGGTTCAGCGCGCTGATCGCCGCCGTCGGCATGGCGAACAACCTCTCGCTCAGTGTGCTGCAGCGCACCCGCGAGCTCGGGTTGCTTCGGGCGCTCGGGTTCACGGCGCGGCAGATCCGCGGGATGATCCTGGCAGAGAGCGCGCAGCTGACGCTTGCCGCGGTGCTGGTCGGCCTGATCCTCGGCGCGTTCTATGGCTGGGCGGGTGCGCAGTCGCTGCTCGGCGCGATCGACGGCAGTCCCGGGCTCGTCGTCCCCGGTGTGCCGTGGGTGCTGCTCGGCGTGATCGCGGTCGCCGCCGCGCTCCTCACCTGGGGCGCCTCGCTCGCCCCGAGCCGCCGCGCGACCAGGGTGACCCCGGTCGCGGCGCTCGCGGTGGACTGAGCCTGCGACGGGCCGCTTCGGCGGAGACGGGCCGGCGGGCGAGCCCGGATCCGCCGAAGTGGCACGTCTCCGCCGTGCATCCGTAGGACCAATGGCCCACTTCGCCGAGGATTCCCGGTGAGGAACGGTGGTACCCTCGGTTCGTGCAGTTCGGCCTCCTTCTTCTTAGCCGCCGCGACGAGTCCTAGCCCAGGCCCCCTCGTCGCGGAGTTCGCCGTCGGCCGACACCCACGAGGACCAGGAGCTGAAGAAGTGAAGAACACACAAGCCGCGTCGGCCATGCCGACCCACAAGTACCGCCCGTATTCGGAGACCTTCCACGTCGACCTGCCCGATCGCACGTGGCCGACGAAGACCATCGCGACGGCGCCGATCTGGTGCGCCGTCGATCTCCGCGACGGCAACCAGGCGCTCATCGACCCGATGAGCCCGGAGCGCAAGCGCATCATGTTCGACTTGCTGGTGAAGATGGGCTACAAGCAGATCGAGGTCGGCTTCCCATCGGCCAGCCAGACGGACTTCGACTTCGTCCGCTCGCTGATCGAAGAGAACCTGATTCCCGACGACGTCACCATCCAGGTGCTGACCCAGTCGCGGGACCACCTGATCGAACGCACCTACGAGTCGCTGCGCGGCGCCAAGCAGGCGATCGTGCATCTCTACAACTCCACCAGCGTGCTGCAGCGGGACGTGGTGTTCCGCACCGGCAAGCAGGGGATCATCGACATCGCGCTGCACGGCGCGCGCCTCTGCAAGGCGTACGAGTCGAGCGTGCCCGGCACCGACATCTACTACGAGTACTCGCCGGAGAGCTACACCGGCACGGAGCTCGAGTTCGCCCTGGACATCTGCAACCAGGTGCTCGAGGTGCTGGAGCCGACGCCGGAGCGGAAGGTCATCATCAACCTGCCCGCGACGGTCGAGATGGCGACGCCGAACGTCTACGCCGACTCGATCGAATGGATGTCGCGCAACCTCAACTCCCGCGAGAACGTCCTCCTGTCCCTGCACCCGCACAACGACCGCGGCACCGCCGTCGCGGCCGCGGAGCTCGGCTACCTGGCCGGCGCCGACCGGATCGAGGGGTGCCTGTTCGGAAACGGGGAGCGCACCGGCAACGTCGACCTGGTTGCGCTGGGCCTGAACCTCTTCACGCAGGGCATCGACCCGCAGATCGACTTCAGCGACCTGGACCAGATCCGCCGCACCGCGGAGTACTGCAACCAGCTGAAGGTGCACGAGCGGAGCCCCTGGGCAGGCGACCTGGTCTACACCGCGTTCAGCGGCTCGCACCAGGACGCCATCAAGAAGGGCTTCGAGGCGATGGCCGCGGACGCCGAGCGTCAGGGCAAGCACGTGAACGACCTCGTCTGGGCGGTGCCGTACCTGCCGATCGACCCGAAGGATGTCGGCCGCGGCTACGAGGCGGTCGTGCGGGTCAACTCGCAGTCCGGCAAGGGCGGCGTCGCGTACCTGCTCAAGACCGACCACGCGCTCGACCTGCCGCGCCGGCTGCAGATCGAGTTCAGCCAGGTCGTGCAGGCGAAGACCGACGCCGAGGGCGGCGAGGTGACGAGCGATGAGATCTGGCGGATCTTCCAGGACGAGTACCTGCCCGCACGCGACCCCGACGAGAAGTGGGGCCGGTTCGAGCTGCTCTCGACCCGCACCGCCAGCGACATGACGGGCGAGACGCAGCTGCAGGTGCAGCTGCGGGTCAACGACGAGGTGGAGCCGGCCAGCGCGAAGGGGAACGGTCCGATCGACGCCTTCCTGCGCGTCATGGCGGAGCAGGGCATCGAGGTGCGACTGTTCGACTACGTCGAACACGCGCTCAGTGCCGGCGGCGACGCGCAGGCGGCGTCGTACATCGACCTCGAGGTCAACGGCAAGCGGCTGTGGGGGGTCGGGATCGATGCCGACATCTCCACCGCATCGCTGAAGGCCATCGTGTCGGCGGTGAACCGCGCCGTGCGTGCGGAGGCGGCGGAGCCGCAGCTCGCCGCGGTGTAGGCGGCGTTCTCATCCGCGGGTGTAGCGGAGGCGGCTGAGGGCGCGCTGCTCCGGCAGGCTCCAATCGAAGAGCACCGCAAGCACCCGGATGCCGAAGGTCACCGCGACGCACACGATGGCCGCGGTCAGCACCTCGACGCCGAAACGGTCGAGCACCACCAGGGTGGCGGCCCCGCCGACGGCGGCGAGCGCGTACAGCGACCCCACGTGCATCAGCGCGATCGGCAGGTTGAGCAGCAGGTCGCGAAGGATCGAGCCGCCAACGGCCGCGAGCACGCCGACGAACACCGCTGGCACCTCCGGGAGCCCGAAGGCGAGGGCCTTCGTCGTGCCGATCGCACAGAACAGGCCGATCGTCAGCGCGTCGAGCACGGTGATCACGGCGTTCACCCGCGAGAACAGCCGCTCCAGCAGCATCCCGAGGAGCGCCGCCGCGGTGGCGACGACCAGATACCAGTTGCTGCGAAGCGCGGCGATGTCGGTGTTGAGCATGAGGTCGCGCAGGAGACCGCCGCCGAACCCCGTGGCGATCCCCACGATGGCGACGCCGAGCAGGTCCAGTCGGCGGTCGCGGAACTGCGCGGCGAACAGCGCTCCCTGCACCGCGCCGATGCCGACCGCCAGGAGGTCGGCCCACAGCGGGATGACGAAGGTCCCCGGAGGCATCAGCCGCCGCCGTTTCCCGAACCGGTCCCCAGGAACTCCTCGAACGTGATCCTGCCCACTGCGCGGTCCGGCACCGTGTGCGCCCCTGAGCGATATCCGGCGAAGATCTTCCCCGGAAGGCGCAGCGGGACGATTCGCCGGCCGCTTCCCCGGGCGGACCGCCACACGTCGGCGAGCTCCCTGAACTGGCGGACCGCTGGGCCGCCCAGATCGGGCGCGCGGCCGCCGGGCGGATCGGACGCGAGGGCGGCGAGCTGCGCCGCGACGTCGCGCACGTCGATCGGCTGCACGGCGAAGTCGGGGGCCAGCAGCACCGGCAGCCGGCGCTGAAGGGCGAAGATCCGTGCCACCAGGTCGTGGAACTGGGTGGAGCGCTGGAGAGTCCACGGGTTCGCGGAGGACCGGATGAGCTCCTCGACCTCCAGCTTCGCCCGATAGTAGGGCAGGGGGATGCGGTCGATCCCGACGATCGAGACGGCCAGCAGATGCTGATGCGGTCGCATCGCGGCGAGCAGGTTCCGCGCCTGGCGGACGTCCTCACGCCCGTTCGCGGTCGCCGCATGCACGACGAGGTCCACATCGTCGAGCGCGCGATCGAGCCCCGCTCCGCTGGAGAGATCGCCGACGATCCGGCCGGCCTCGCTCCCGGCACGCCGGCTGAGCACCCGCACGTCGTGGCCGCGCGCCCGGAGCGCCGGCACAACGGCTCGTCCCAGCGTTCCGGTTCCTCCGGTGACCAGCACCACGCTCATGGCAGTCCCATCCCTTCCGCCGTCGCAGGCACCGTCGACCGGCAGGCCGGTCCGGAATCATCCTGGCAGAGGGCGATAATCGTAAGCGTGCCGCTCTACCGGGATGAGGTCGTCGTGCTGCGCACCCACAAGCTGGGTGAGGCGGACCGCATCGTCACGATGCTGAGCCGGCAGCACGGCAAGATCCGCGCGGTCGCGAAGGGCGTGCGGCGCACCTCGTCGAAGTTCGGCGCCCGGCTCGAGCCCTTCATGGTCGCCGACGTGCAGCTCTACGAGGGCCGCAGCCTCGACATCATCCAGCAGGCGGAGTCGCTCGGCTCGTACGGCGCCGAGATCGCCGGCGACTACGGGAGCTTCACCGCCGCGAACGCGATGGTGGAGACGGCGGACAAGCTGACGGAGAACGACGGCAGCCTCCAGCAGTACCTGCTGCTCGTCGGTGCCCTGCGCTCGCTCGCCCGCCGGGAGCACGGGGCCGGGCTGACGCTCGACTCCTACCTCCTGCGCGCCCTGTCGATCGCCGGATGGGCCCCGAGCTTCGTGGACTGCGCCGTCACCGGCGTGCCGGGCCCGCACTCCGCGTTCGTCGCTCAGCTCGGCGGGGTCGTCGCCGACGCGGTCGCGCCGCCGGGTGCGCCGCGCCTGGATCAGCAGACCCTGGATCTGCTGGCCGCCCTGCTCACCGGCGACTGGCCGCACGCCGAGGCGGCTGGGGAGCGCACCCGCAGCCAGGCGAGCGGCGTCGTCGCCGCATACACCCAGTTCCATCTCGAGCGCGGACTGCGCTCTCTGCAGCACGTCGACCGCAGCACCCCGGCGGCAGCCGGATGAGTCCGGTCAGGAAGACGCACCGGGACGCCGTCGCCTTCGTGTCGCTCGACTGGACCGGCGAATTGCCGCCCGAGCTGCCCCGCGGCGCGGTGCCGGAGCACGTCGCGATCGTCATGGACGGGAACGGTCGCTGGGCGAACGCGAGGGGGCTGCCGCGGATCGAGGGCCACCGCGCCGGGGAGGCGTCGCTGCTCGACGTCGTCGCGGGCGCGATCCAGATCGGCGTCAAGCACCTGACCGTGTACGCGTTCTCGACGGAGAACTGGGCGCGCTCTCCGGAGGAGGTGCGGTTCCTGATGGGCTTCAACCGGGACGTGCTGCACCGGCGCCGCGACCAGCTCAACGAGTGGGGCGTGCGCATCCGCTGGTCCGGCCGGAGGCCCCGACTGTGGTCGTCGGTGATCAAGGAGCTCCAGTTCGCCGAGCGCCTCACCGCGCACAACGACGTGCTCACCCTCACCATGTGCGTCAACTACGGCGGGCGGAACGAGCTGACCGACGCCGTCCGCGCCATCGCGGAGGAGGTCGCCGCCGGGCGGCTGAAGCCGTCGGGCGTCAGCGAGAAGGTGATCCAGCGGCACCTGTACGCACCGGATCTGCCGGACGTGGACCTGTTCGTGCGCAGCTCAGGGGAGCAGCGCACGAGCAACTTCCAGCTGTGGCAGAGCGCGTACGCCGAGATGGTCTTCCTCGACACGCTCTGGCCGGACTTCCGCCGCGCGAACCTGTGGCACGCCGTCGAGCTCTACGCCTCGCGGAATCGGCGCTTCGGCGGCGCGGTCGACACCCCGAAGGCCTGACACCCGGCCTGGCCACATCCTCCCGGACGAGGCGGATCCGTCGAGTGCTGCCGTTCGGCGCGAATGCGCCCGTGTGTACGCACGCACTCGTGCCGAAGCACCGCATTCGAGCCATACGGTTTGGGTCATCGTGACCAAAACTGCTAGAGTGTGTTCTGGTCACAGTGACCTTTAGTCGGGGAGGCGAACATGGCGGCATCGCAACGACGCTCGTCCGGCATCGACCTCGCCGTGTCGACGGTCATCTTCGCGCTGCGGCCGGAGCCCGAACGCGACTCGAGCCGGCTGTGGCTGCCGCTCGTGCGCCGCACCCGAGACCCGTTCCAGGGCAAATGGGCGCTGCCCGGCGGGTGGGCCGCGAAGGACGAGAGCCTCGTCGCGACGGCGAGCCGCCATCTGCGCGACACCACCGGCCTCGAGCCGACCTACCTCGAGCAGCTCTACGCCTTCGGCGACGCCGACCGCTCACCCACCGGACGCGTCGTGTCCGTCGTCTACTGGGCGCTGGTGCGCCCCGAGCAGGCGGAGCGGGCGGAGGAGACCGAGAACGTCCGCTGGTTCCCGGCCGACGCCCTCCCGCAGCTCGCCTTCGACCACAATCTGATCGTCGAATACGCCCTGTGGCGGCTCCGAACGAAGATGGAGTACTCACGGATCGCGCACGCCTTCCTCGGCGAGACCTTCACCCTCACAGAGCTCCGCCACGTGCACGAGGCGGTGCTGCAGAAACCCCTCGACCCTGCGAACTTCCGGCGGCAGGTGGAGACCTCCGACGCCATCGTCCGCACCGAGGAGCGGGTCACGGGTGGCCGCCACCGCCCGCCGCGCCTGTACCGCTACAACACCGCCGTCGAGCTCAGCGACAACGGCCCGCTCTCGCACACCCAGATCTAGGAGCTCCGAAATGGCCTCGGTCGCCACCACAATCGAACGAATCCGCACATCGGCGGACGGCGCAACGTGCGCCCCGGAGCTCGCGGCACCGCCGTGGACGCTCGACCCCGTGCCCGGCTACGGCCCAGGCGCATCCATGGGCGACGTGATCCCGGTCGGGGCGCCGCGGCAGGGCGGGCTTCCCGAGGAATACCGGCAGGCGTCCTCCGACGAGCTGCACGAGCGCATCGTCGCCGCGCGCGCCGCCCTCGGGGAGCGCGTGGTGATCCTCGGTCACTTCTACCAGCGGGACGAGGTCGTGCAGCACGCGGACTTCGTCGGCGACTCGTTCCAGCTCGCCAACGCCGCGAAGACGCGCCCGGGCGCCGAAGCGATCATCTTCTGCGGCGTGCACTTCATGGCGGAGACGGCGGACATCCTCACCCGCCCGGACCAGGCCGTCATCCTGCCCAATCTCGCGGCCGGCTGCTCGATGGCCGACATGGCGGACATCGACTCGGTCACCGAGTGCTGGGAGGACCTGGCCGACCTGTACGGAACAGAGCCGGACGCGGACGGCCGTGTGCCGGTTGTCCCGGTCACCTACATGAACTCCTCCGCCGCGTTGAAGGCGTTCTGCGGCGAGCACGGCGGCATCGTCTGCACCTCCTCGAATGCCGAGTCGGTGCTGGAGTGGGCGTTCGAACGCGGCCAGCGGGTGCTGTTCTTCCCCGACCAGCACCTCGGCCGCAACACCGCGAAGGCGATGGGCGTGCCGCTGGAGCGGATGCCGATGTGGAACCCGCGCCGCCCGCTCGGCGGCAACGACGAGCAGACCCTGCTCGACGCGCAGGTGCTGCTCTGGCACGGGTTCTGCTCGGTGCACCGGCGGTTCACGGTCGACCAGATCGACCGGGCCCGTGCCGATCACCCGGGCGCGCGGGTGATCGTGCATCCGGAATGCCCGATGGCGGTGGTCGACGCGGCCGACGAGGCCGGCTCGACCGACTACATCCGGAAGGCCATCGCGGCGGCCACGGAGCCGACCACGTTCGCCATCGGCACGGAGGTCAACATGGTCAACCGGCTGGCCGCCGAGTTCCCGCAGCACACCATCTTCTGCCTCGACCCGGTGATCTGTCCCTGCTCGACCATGTACCGCATCCACCCCGGCTACCTCGCGTGGGTGCTCGAGGGACTGGTGCGCGGCGAGCTGCTCAACCGCATCACCGTGCCGGACGACGTGGCTGAGAACGCGCGAGTCGCGCTCGAGCGGATGCTCGCCATGAAGCCGAAGGGTTCGTCATGAGCGACCTCGTGATCGTCGGCTCCGGAATCGCCGGGCTCACCGCCGCGCTGCGGGCCGGCCGCCGGCATCGGGTGACCCTCGTGACGAAGGGCCCGCTGCTCGACGGTTCCACGCGCTACGCGCAGGGCGGCATCGCGGCGGCGATGTCCCCCGACGACAGCGTGGAGGCGCACATCCGGGACACCCTCCGCGCCGGCGCCGGGCTCGGCGACCCGGCCGCGGTGGCAGCGCTCTGCGCCGAGGGGCCGTCCCTGGTGGGGGAGCTGGTGGAGCTCGGCGTGCCCTTCGACCGGGAAGACGGCGAGCTCGCCCGGGGTCACGAGGCGGCGCACTCGGTGCGTCGGGTGATCCACGCCGGCGGGGATGCCACCGGTCTGGCGATCCACACCACCCTGATCACTGCGCTGCGGGCGGCGCCCGTGCGGATCCTCGAGCATGCCTTCCTCGACGACCTGGTGGCCGACGGCGGGGGCGTCCGCGGCGTGCGGCTGCTCGGTCCGAACGGAGCCGAAGTCCTGTCAGCGGACGCGGTTCTGCTTGCGACCGGCGGTGCGGGCCAGCTGTACCGGCACACCACCAATCCCCCCTGCGCGACCGGCGACGGGATGGCGGCCGCCGCCCGCGCCGGTGCCCGGCTCCGCGACCTGGAGTTCATCCAGTTCCATCCGACCGCCCTCGCCGCCCCAGGGTCCCCGCTGATCTCCGAGGCGGTCCGCGGCGACGGAGCCCGGCTGCTCGACGCCGACGGGCGCCGCTTCATGCCGGACGCGCATCCGGATGCCGAGCTGGCGCCCCGGGATGTGGTCGCACGGGCGATCGCCGCAGTCATGGCGCGCCAGGACGGCGCACCCGTCTACCTCGACGCCCGGCCCATCGGCGCGGACCGGCTCGTCCGCCGGTTCCCCAGCATCACCCGCATGCTGCTCGCGCACGGCATCGACTGGACCGCCGAGCCCGTCCCCGTCACGCCCGCCGCACACTACGTCATGGGCGGCGTCGCGACCGATGTGCGCGGCCGGACCGGCATCCGCGGCCTGTACGCCGTCGGTGAGGTGGCCTGCACCCGCGTGCACGGCGCCAACCGGCTCGCATCCAACTCGCTGCTCGAGGCTCTGGTGTTCTCCGCCCGGGCGGCGGACGACCTCGACACCGCGGTCGGCTGGCGGGCGCGGCCCGCGGGCCGGCTGCCGGAAGCGGCGGCCGACGGAGGAGAGCGAGTCGCTCGGGAGCAGATCCAGAAGGTGATGTGGAACGGAGTCGGCCTGTACCGGGACCGGGAGGGCCTCGAGCGGGCGCAGGAGCTGCTCACCGGATGGCGCGCCGGGGGAGCGAGCGTGGCGGATCGGGAGACCGCGAATCTGCTCCAGCTCGCGCGGCTCGTCACCGCGGCGGCGCTCGCCCGGAGAACCTCGCGCGGCGCCCACTTCCGGGTCGACGCTGGGAATGCCGAAGGCTTCGGCCG
Source organism: Lysobacter korlensis (assembly GCF_042434515.1). Classification (NCBI taxonomy): domain Bacteria; kingdom Pseudomonadati; phylum Pseudomonadota; class Gammaproteobacteria; order Lysobacterales; family Lysobacteraceae; genus Lysobacter; species Lysobacter korlensis. The sequence continues at coordinate 216,349 of NZ_JBHLTG010000002.1, read as the reverse complement.
GGTCCTCACCGGCGCGGCGCGAACGGCGGTGCCCGCATGCTGACCCGAAGCCAGATCGATCGTGTCGTCGAGCTTGCCCTCGCCGAGGATGCGCCATGGGGCGACATCACGAGTGACGCGCTCATTCCGGAGGGGGCGACGGCGACCGCGGCGCTGGTCGCCAGGGAGCCGGGCGTCCTCAGCGGGATCGACGTGTTCACCGCGGCCATGACGGCGACCGGCGGCCAGGTCACGGTCACGCAGCACCTGGGCGATGGGGAGCGGTTCCCCGCCGGCGCCACGCTCGCGGAGGTGACCGGCAACGCCCGCGCCGTGCTCGGTGCGGAGCGGGTGGCGCTCAACCTGGTGCAGCGGATGTCCGGCATCGCGACGCAGACCTGGGCGTTCGTGGACGCGGTCGCCGGAACCGGAGCCCGCATCGTCGACACCCGCAAGACGACCCCCGGCCTCCGCGCGCTGGAGCGGCATGCGGTCCGGTGCGGCGGCGGGCACAATCACCGCTTCTCGCTGTCCGACGCGGTGATGGCCAAGGACAACCACCTCGCCGTGCTCATCGCCGGCGGCCGTGACCTCACCGAGGCGCTGCGCGACGCACGCTCGCGGCTGTCGCACATCACACATCTCGAGGTGGAAGTCGACCGGCTCGATCAGATCGCGCCGGTGCTCGCCGCCGGAGTGGACACGATCATGCTCGACAACTTCACGGTCGACCAGCTGCGGCGGGGCGTGGAGCTCATCGCCGGCCGGGCCATCGTCGAGGCCAGCGGCACCGTGTCACTCGACACCGTCCGCGCGATCGCGGAGACAGGCGTCGACGTCATCTCGATCGGTGCGCTCACCCACAGTGTGCGTGCACTCGATCTGGGGCTCGACCTGGCGGTGGCGACGGCATGATCTACCTCGACGCCGCCGCCACCACGCCGGTTCGGGCCGACGTGCTGCAGGCGATGTGGCCGTATCTGTCCGGCGAGTTCGGCAACCCGTCGAGCGCGCACGAGCTCGGCGCGCTTGCGGACCGCGCACTCCGCGGTGCCCGCTCGGACGTCGCCGCCTGGCTCGGCGCCCGTCCGTCGGAGATCGTGTTCACCGCGAGCGGCACCGAGGCCGACAATCTCGGCATCCAGGGGATCGCGCTCGCCGCCCCGCGCGGACGGCACGTCGTCACCTCGGCGATCGAGCATCCGGCGGTGGCCGAGACGTGCGAGTTCCTCGCCCGCGTGCACGGATTCGAGGTGACCGTCGTCGCGGTGGACCGGGACGGACGGGTGGACCCCGGCCGGTTCCGCGCCGCGCTCCGCCCCGACACGACGCTCGCCACCGTGATGCTCGCCAGCAACGAGATCGGCACGGTGCAGCCGGTCGCCGAGCTGGCGGCCGCCGCGCACGAGCACGGCATCCCGTTCCACACCGACGCGGTGCAGGCGGCCGGCAGCCTCGGACTGGACGTGCGGGAGCTCGGCGTCGATGCGCTGTCGCTCTCCGGCCACAAGCTGGGCGCGCCGAAGGGCGTCGGCGCGCTGTTCGTCCGCGGCCGACTGTCGCTCGAACCGGTGATTCACGGCGGCGGGCAGGAGCGGGGCAGGCGCTCCGGCACAGAGAATGTCGCGTTCGCCGTCGCCCTCGCCGCTGCGGTGCGTGGCCGCCGCGCCGCCGGACCCGAACTCTCCCGGCGGCGGGACGGGTTCGTCGACGAGGTGCTGCGGACGGTGCCCGGTGCTGTGCTCACCGGGTCGCCCGCCGACCGGCTGCCCGGGCATGCCTCGTTCTGCTTCCCCGGCACGGGCGGCGAGATCGTGCTGCTCGAGCTCGAGCGGCAGGGCATCCTCTGCTCGAGCGGATCCGCCTGCGCCGCGGGCCGGACCGAGCCGAGCCCGGTCCTCCTCGCGATCGGCCTCGAGCCGGACGTGGCGACGACCGCCGTCCGATTCACCTTCGGCGACGATGTCTCCGACGACGACCTGCGCACGACCGCGGCGGCGCTTCGATCGGTGATGGGGTCCATCACGGCGCTCGCCTGAGAACCGGCGGCCCGTCGACAGCCTCAGGACCGAGGGTGCCGGATCGGCACTGTCGCCGGACGCCGATCCGCGGCATCATGGCGGCATGACTCGGACCGATCCACAGATCTCGGCGCCGGTGTCCGAAGGCCTCACGAGGGCCCGGGCAAGCTTCGACGCCGGCCGCGGCTTCCTCGCCGTGGCCTCCATCGGAATCCCCACACGGGAGACCGTCGCCGCGTTGCGGAAGGACCTCGACCTCTGGGCGGCCGCACGCCGGGATCCGCAGCACTACGACCCCGTGATCGAGCGGACGCGCGGATCGTTCGCGCGGCTCGTGGGGGTCGCCCCCGACCGTGTCGCCATCGGCTCGCAGACGTCCGTGCAGACCAGCGTCGTGGCGGCCGCGGTGCCGTCGGGCGCGAACGTGCTCATCGCGCACGGCGACTTCAGCTCGATCGTCTACCCGTTCCTCCAGCGCGACGACATCTCGGTCCGCTCGGTGCCGATCTCCGAGCTGGCGGATGCGATCGACGACCACACCTGGATGGCGGTCTTCTCGCACGTGCAGTCGGCGACCGGCGAAGTGGCCGACGTCGACGCCATCACCGCGGCCGCCGCACGGCACGGTGCGCTCACTTTCTGCGACGTCACCCAGTCCGCCGGCGTGCACCCCGTCGATGCGGGGATGTTCGACGTCACCGTGTGCCACGCGTACAAGTGGCTCTGCTCCCCACGCGGTGTGGCGTTCCTCTGCCTGTCGGAACGCGCGGCCGTGCAGCTGCGCCCCATCCAGGCGGGCTGGTACGCCGGCGAGGACGTCTGGCACTCCTGCTACGGGCCCACCATGAAGCTCGCGTCCGACGCCCGCCGATTCGACGTCTCGCCCGCCTGGCCGGCGTGGGTCGGCGCCGATCCCGCCATCCGGATGTTCGCAGACCTCGACATGGATGAGGTGTGGGCCTACACCTCCGGGCTCGGCGACGCCCTGTGCGACGAGCTCGGCATCGAGCGCGAGGGGCAGGCGATCGTGACCTGGCCGGACCCGGAGGGCGCCGACCTGCAGAAGCTGATCGCCGCCGGCATCCGGGCGTCCGGACGCGCCGGACGCCTGCGCGCCGCCTTCCACATCTGGAACGACCTCGACGACGTCGAGCTGGTGGTCCGGGCGCTGCGCTGACTCCGGGACCCGTTCCGGAGGTCACCGCACGGCGCGGGTGAGCGGTCCCGCCAGCCAGCGGCGAACCTCCCGCCGAGAGCGCAGCCGGACCAGGACCGGCGCGTCGGGCTGCCGCTCGAGGTCGGCGATCAGCGTCCGGTACTTGTGCCGGGTGCGGATCGCCCAGCGGACGATGTGGTCACGGTCGGTGAAGAAGGTCCGCAGTGGCGGTTCCGTGTTGGTGTTCCAGAGCACCTCGCGCCGCATCCTCCGCCGCAACGTCCGCCGGACCACCTGCCGCAGGGTGGTCCGGAACGGCAGATCCAGCCACACCAGCAGATCGGCACGCTCGAGGAGCATCGGCCTGACCGAACGGTACTGCCACTCCGCCACCCAGTCCGGCCGGGCGGTGATCCGCTCCACGGTCTGCGCGAAGTCCGGCTGCGGCGTCCACCCGGGGCCGTGATAGAGCCCGTCCAACTCCGTGTACGGGATGCCGGTCGCGGCGGTGATCCGTCGGCAGAGCGTGCTCTTGCCCGCGCCGGAGACCCCGGCGACCAGGATGCGGTGCGGGCGGGAGGGCAGCTCATCGTCCGCGGAGAGCACGCCATCATCGTAGAGGGGATGCCCGCGCGTTCGGGGGTCTCCCAGGCGCTCGGTAAGCTTGTGGATCGTCCGCTCGACCGGGCACCCAGCTCGGGAAAGACAACTGGAGATCATCCGTGGCAAGCGCCTCATCGCTCGATTCCGTCATCTCACTCGCCAAGCGTCGCGGCTTCGTCTTCCAGGCGGGGGAGATCTACGGGGGCTCGCGGTCCGCGTGGGACTACGGCCCCCTCGGCGTTGAGCTGAAGGAGAACATCAAGCGCCAGTGGTGGCGCTTCATGGTGCAGAGCCGCGACGACGTCGTCGGTCTCGACTCGTCGGTCATCCTGCCGAAGCGGGTCTGGGAGGCCTCGGGACATGTCGAGGTGTTCACCGACCCGCTCGTGGAGTGCCTGAACTGCCACAAGCGCTTCCGCGCAGATCACCTGCTGGAGGAGCACGAGCACAAGAAGGGACGGGCCCCGGAGAACGGCCTCGCCGACATCGCATGCTCGAACTGCGGGACGCGGGGTCAGTGGACGGAGCCGCGCGCCTTCAGCGGTCTGCTGAAGACCTTCCTCGGCCCGGTCGACGATGAAGCCGGCCTGCACTACCTCCGGCCGGAGACCGCGCAGGGCATCTTCGTGAACTTCGCCAACGTGCTGTCCGCCTCGCGGCTGAAGCCGCCGTTCGGCATCGGCCAGATCGGCAAGAGCTTCCGCAACGAGATCACCCCCGGCAACTTCATCTTCCGCACCCGCGAGTTCGAGCAGATGGAGATGGAGTACTTCGTCGAGCCCGGCACCGACGAGGAATGGCACCAGTACTGGATCGACCAGCGGCTCGGCTGGTACACCGGCCTGGGGATCCAGCCGGAGAACCTTCGCCTCTTCGAGCACCCCAAGGAGAAGCTCAGCCACTACTCCAAGCGGACGGTCGACATCGAGTACCGCTTCGGCTTCACCGGCGGTGAATGGGGCGAGCTCGAAGGCATCGCGAACCGCACCGACTTCGACCTGTCGACGCACAGCGCGGCATCCGGGAACGACCTGTCGTACTTCGATCAGACGAAGAACGAGCGCTGGACCCCGTACGTGATCGAGCCAGCCGCCGGACTCACCCGCTCCCTGATGGCGTTCCTGGTGGACGCGTACTCGGAGGACGAGGCGCCGAACACCAAGGGCGGAGTGGACAAGCGGACCGTGCTGCGGCTCGACCGGCGCCTTGCGCCGGTCAAGGTCGCGGTGCTGCCGCTGTCGCGGAACGAGCAGCTGTCCCCGATCGCCAAGGATCTGGCGGCCCGCCTCCGCGGCAGCTGGAACGTCGACTTCGACGACGCCGGCGCCATCGGCCGCCGCTACCGCAGGCAGGACGAGATCGGCACCCCGTTCTGCGTGACCGTCGACTTCGACTCGCTCGAGGACCAGGCCGTCACCGTGCGGGAGCGCGACTCGATGAGCCAGGAGCGCATCCCGCTCGAGAAGCTCCAGGGGTTCCTCGCGGAGCAGCTCGCCGGCGCGTGAGCGCCTGACTGCTCCCATTCCGGCTCGATGTGCCCGCCGCGGCGGCAACATCGAGCCGGAACGGGAACAATCCCGGAACTCGGGAGTTGAACCCCAGAGTGAGCGAACCCATCAAGGTCGACATCTGGTCCGACATCGCCTGTCCATGGTGCTACATCGGCAAACGCAAGTTCGAGCGCGGCGCGGAGCTGTTCGAGGGCGACGTGGAGGTCGAGTACCACTCGTTCGAGCTGTCACCGGACACGCCCGTCGACTTCGAGGGCTCCGAGGTGGAGTTCCTCGCCGGGCACAAGCGGATCCCCGAGCATGTGGCCCGGCAGATGATCGACCGGGTCACCGGCATCGCGGAGCAGGTGGGGCTGCACTACGACTACGAAGCGCTCCAGCACACCAACACGGTGAAGGCGCACGAGCTGCTGCAGTTCGCGAAGGCGAGGGGGCTGCAGCTCGAGCTGAAGGAGCGGCTGCTGAGGGCCTACTTCGTCGAGGGCAGGCACGTGGGCAGGGATGAGGACCTCGCGGACCTCGCCGCCGACGTGGGGCTCGACCGCGACGAGGCGCTCGCGGCGCTCCGGCAGAACAGCTACCTGCGCGCCGTGCAGGCCGATCAGGACCTGGCGCGCGAGTACGGGATCCAGGGCGTTCCGTTCTTCGTGTTCGACGGCAAGTACGGAGTGTCCGGGGCGCAGGAGGCGGAGACCTTCGCTAACGTGCTCCAACAGGCCCGAATCGAGAAGGACGCGTCATGACGGATGCAGCACGGGTGCCGGCACAGACTGTTCCGCTGCTGAAGATCGTCGACACGCCGGTCGCGCCGTCGTGCGACGGGGACTTCTGCGCCGTCCCGGAGCACCACACGCAGGCGGCCGTGAACCGCCGCGTCGACTCCGACGACATCTGATCCCTGATTGTTCCCGTTCCGGCTCGATGTTCCTGCCGCGGCGGACACATCGAGCCGAAATGGGAACAGTAGCGAGGCCGACTACTGGGAGATGTCGGCGACCGTCGCGCCGAAGGCGCGGATGAGGTCTCCGGAGTCGACCAGCAGGCTGTAGCCGTGCTCGCCCGCCCCCATCGCGATCCGCCCGGCGATGGACTCGTCCGCGTACACCGGCCACTCCGTCGTGCTGCCGAGCGGGGTGATCGTGCCCCGCTCGTACCCTGTGGCCTCCAGCGCGACGGCCGGATCCGGCAGTTGCAGCTTGTTCACCCCGACGAGCGCCCGCAGCTTCGGCCAGGAGATCTGCTTGTCACCCGGGATGAGCGCGAACAGGAACGTGCCGTCCGAGCGCTTGACGACGAGCGTCTTCACGATCTCGCGCGGCTCCACGCCGATCAGGGCAGCCGCCTCCTCGAGCGACTTCGCTGCCGGCCGCGACACGAACTCGATCGCGACCCCGCGGGCCGCCGCATCCGCAGAAACCCGCTCACGTCCGGACATCTGGCGCCTTTCTGGGAGAATCGAAGGGATGTCCACACTAATCGCCGCCCCAGCGCAGCGGACCACTGACCAGGGAACTGGCCAGCGGCTCGCCGGCCCCGCCCCCGCACTGCGGATCGGGCCGCTGGCGCTCGATGTGCCGGTGGTGCTGGCACCGATGGCGGGCATCACCAACACCGCGTTCCGGCGGCTGTGCCGCGAGTACGGTGCCGGCCTCTACGTCAGCGAGATGATCACCAGCCGGGCGCTCGTCGAGCGCACACCCGAGAGCATGCGACTGATCCGGCACCACGAGTCCGAGACGCCGCGAAGCATCCAGCTCTACGGCGTCGACCCGGGAACCGTCGCCGAGGCGGTCACGATGCTCGTCGCCGAGGATCGCGCCGACCACATCGACCTCAATTTCGGCTGCCCGGTGCCCAAGGTGACCCGCAAGGGCGGGGGAGCGGCGCTGCCCTGGAAGCTGGGCCTGTTCCGCGACATCGTCGAGCGTGCGGTGAAGGCAGCCGGCGACATCCCCCTCACCGTGAAGATGCGTAAGGGCATCGACGCTGACCACCTCACCTACCTGGAGGCCGGACGTGCGGCGGAGGGCGCGGGCGTCGCCAGCATCGCGCTGCACGCCCGCACCGCGGCCGAGTTCTACTCCGGCACCGCCGACTGGTCCGCGATCGAGCGGCTCAAGAGCGCGATCACCGGCACCCCGGTGCTCGGCAACGGCGACATCTGGAGCGCCGACGACGCCATCCGGATGGTGGAGCAGACCGGGTGCGACGGAGTCGTCGTCGGGCGCGGGTGCCTCGGCCGGCCGTGGCTGTTCGGTGACCTCGCGGCGGCCTTCCGTGGCGCTGACTCCAAGGTGGAGCCGAGTCTCGGCGAGGTGGCCACGGCGTTCAAGCGGCACGCGGAGCTGCTGGTCGAGTTCTTCCTCGGCGACGAGAGTCGCGCGTGCCGCGACATCCGCAAGCACGTCGCCTGGTACTTCAAGGGCTACGCCGTCGGCGGCGAGCTCCGGGCCCGGCTCGCGACGGTGGAGAGCCTCGGCCGGCTCGACGACCTGCTGGCCGAGCTCGACTGGTCGCAGCCGTATCCGGGCGAGGCGGCCGAGGGGCAGCGCGGCCGGGCCGGCACCCCCAAGAACCCGGCACTGCCCGACCGCTGGCTCTCCAGCCGTGAGCTCGGGGACGTCCATCGCGCTGAGCTCACCGAGGCGGAGCTGAACACCAGTGGCGGCTGACGGGGCGCCGGAGACCGCCGAGGCCGAGGGGATCGCGGATCCGACCGCCGACTCGACGCTCGGAGCACCCCCGACCGCGCCTGAGTTCGGAAACTCCGTGCCACCCGGCTACACCGACGTCGACGTCGAACGCTGGCACCCCGAGGACCACTCCAGCCGCCGCAGCGACTTCGCCCGGGACCGCGCCCGGCTGCTGCACTCGAGCGCCCTGCGGCGTCTCGCGGCGAAGACGCAGGTGCTGAGCCCGACAAGCGGCCTCGACTTCGCGCGCAACCGGCTGACCCATTCGCTCGAGGTGGCGCAGGTCGGCCGGGAGCTCGCGTCCAGCCTCGGCCTCGACCCGGACGTCGTCGACACCGCCTGCCTCGCCCACGACCTCGGGCATCCGCCGTTCGGTCACAACGGGGAGAAGGCGCTCAACGAGTGGGCCGCCGACATCGGCGGGTTCGAGGGCAATGCGCAGACGCTGCGCCTGCTGACCCGGATCGAGCCGAAGGTGTTCGGTGCCGACGGCCGTCCGTACGGGCTGAACCTCACCCGGGCGAGCCTCGACGCCAGCTGCAAGTACCCCTGGCCATCGAGCCGCGGCGTGCCGGATCCCAGCGGGCGCAGCAAGTTCGGCTACTACGACGACGACAAGCCGGTGTTCGACTGGATGCGGCAGGGCGCCCCGGAGCGTCGCCGCTGCATCGAGGCGGAGGTGATGGACCTCAGCGACGACATCGCCTACTCCGTGCACGACTTCGAGGATGCGATCGTCAACGGGTTCGTCGACGTGCGGCGGCTGAGCGCCGCCTCCCATCCGGACGACCTGGTCGACGCGATGTTCGTCTGGATCGGCGGTGAGATCGACCACGATGAGCTGCTGGCGGCGTTCGCCCGGCTGAAGGCGCTCGACGCCTGGCTGACCGAGTGGAATGGCAGCAGGCCGGCGCAGGGACGGCTGAAGAACCTCACCAGCCAGCTGATCGGCCGGTTCGTGATCGCGGCGACGCGCGCGACCCGTGCGGCGTACCCCGGCGTTTCCTTGGCCCGGTTCGCCGGCAGCGTGGTCGTGCCTCGCGAGATCCAGGCCGAGATCGCCGTGCTGAAGGGCATCGTCGCCGCGTTCGTGATGAGCACGAACGCCCGCCAGCCGATCTACCGCCGGCAGCGCACCATCCTCACCGACCTCGCGTCGGCGCTGCAGAACAACGCCCCGAAGCACCTCGACCCCGGCTTCGCGGCCGACTGGCACGCGGCCGACAGCGACGCGGCACGCAAGCGGGTCATCGTCGACCAGGTCGCATCGCTCACAGATCAGTCGGCGATGAGCTGGCACAGTCGCGTCCGGTCGTAGCGGCCCCGGCTCCGTACAATCGGAGGCGTGCCAGGCCTCATTCGCAGAAGCGACATCGATGAGGTCCGGGCGCGCACCAACATCGCCGACGTCGTGGGCGAGTACGTGACCCTGAAGCGCGCCGGCGTCGACTCCATGAAGGGCCTGTGCCCCTTCCACGACGAACGCAGCCCCAGCTTCCACGTGCGCCCGCAGGCTGGCCGGTACCACTGCTTCGGCTGCGGCGAGGGCGGTGACGTGTTCAGCTTCCTGGAGAAGATGGACTCGGTCAGCTTCACGGAGGCGGTCGAGCGACTCGCAGGCCGGATCGGCTTCGAGCTCCGCTACGAGGACGGCGGGACGGCGAACCGGGACTCGGGCAGTCGTGCCCGCATCCTCGCCGCGAACCGCGCCGCGGAGGAGTACTTCCAACAGCAGCTCCTCGCGCCGGAGGCCGAGCCGGGGCGGAAGTTCCTCGGCGATCGGGGCTTCGACCAGGCTGCGGCGCAGCGATTCGGCGTCGGTTTCGCGCCGAAGTCGTACGACGCGCTCGGCAAGCACCTGAAGTCCAAGGGCTTCACGGAGCAGGAGCTGGTCGCGGCGGGGCTGCTGGGCATGGGCGACCGCGGCGCCTACGACCGCTTCCGCGGCCGGCTGGTGTGGCCGATCCGCGACACCACCGGGCAGACGCTCGGCTTCGGAGCCCGCAGGCTGCTCGACGACGACTCCGGCCCCAAGTACCTGAACACGCCCGAGACGGCGGTCTACCACAAGAGCCAGGTGCTCTACGGGCTCGACCTCGCGAAGCGCGATATCGCCCGCGGCAAGCAGGTGGTGGTGGTCGAGGGCTACACCGACGTGATGGCCTGCCACCTCGCCGGCGTGACCACCGCGATCGCCACCTGCGGCACGTCCTTCGGGGTCGACCACATCAAGGTGGTGCGGCGGGTGCTCGGCGACGTCGAGAACGCGGATGCGCGGGGCCTCGGCGAGGTGATCTTCACCTTCGACCCGGACGAGGCCGGTCAGAAGGCCGCGAGCCGCGCCTTCGCCGAGGAGCAGCGGTTCGCCGCGCAGACCTTCGTCGCGGTGGCGCCGGAGGGGCTCGACCCGTGCGACCTGCGGCTCGCCCGCGGCGACGATGCGGTGCGGCTGCTCATCGCCCAGCGCCGGCCGATGTTCGAGTTCATGGTGCGGCGGGTGCTCGCGGCCCACGACCTCGACACCGTCGAGGGCCGGGTCGGAGCGCTGCGCGCCAGCGCGCCCATCGTCGCCGGCATTCGCGATCAGTCGCTGAGCAGCGGCTACGTGCGGAACCTCGCGGGCTGGCTCGGCATGGACCTCGGCGAGGTCGGCCGTGCGGTGAACGCCGCACGACCGAAAGGTGCCCCGGCGCCGTTCCAGCCGCCGCCCGCGCGGCAAGGCGAGTTCACCCGGGGCGGTGGCACCTCCGGACGGCCCGGGCAGCCCTCCGGCTCAGGACGGACGGGCGGCTCCGGACAGTGGAACCGCGAGGGGAGCGGGCGCGGGTCCTGGAACCGCGACGCGCAGGGCAACCGTCAAGGGCAGCGATCCTGGGACTCCGAGCGGAGCCGGCAACCCGATGAACGGCGGCGGGTCCAGGGCGGCCATGACGCTCCGCCTCCGGATTACTATGACGCCCCACCGCCAGAGCCCGACGAGTTCGCACCACCCGCCGCGCCCAGCCAGGAGCGGCCGCCGTCGATCTTCGATCTTCCGGCGGACCCGGTGACCCGGCAGGAGCGGGATGCCCTCATGGCGCTGCTCCAGCACCCGGCCGCCGTCGGCCACGACCTCGCGCAGCGTGCCGCGCACGTCGGATTCCGCAACCGCGCGCTCGCGGTCGTCCGCGATGCGATCGCCGCCTGCATGCCGCACTTCGAGGCGCCGGACTGGGTTGCCCGGGTGCTGGAGGAGACCCCGAAGCAGTTCACCCGGATGGTGGAGGAGCTCACGGTCGCTCCGATCCCGCAGCGGCCGGAGCAGATCGCTCCCTACTGCCGTGACATCGTCACGGGGCTCATCGACCGTGACATGCTGCGCCGGAAGGCAGACCTGCTGGGTGCCCTCCAGCGCACCGACGCCAGGGCGGAGCCGGACCGCTACCGCACGCTGCAGCTCGATCTCGTCACCCTCGAGGCCGACCGGCGTGCGCTCCGGGCGGAGTGAGCAGGTCCGCACCGGAACAGATCGCGTGTCTGGCGGAGCCGCGTGCGCTCAGGGCCGCGGCGCTCGGACTCGGCTAGCCTGGAAACGGCGTTTGCGGCGGAGTGTGGGGTGACTGGATGACGGACCAGGAGTTGGCCATCCTCGCCGACGACCTCTGCGCCCACTATCCCGGTGAGCGCCGAGGCGCGCGCGGCCTCGCCCTCAACGGTGTGAGCTTCCGCCTGCGGCCGGGCGAGATCCTCGGGGTGGTCGGTGAGGCCGGCTCCGGCAAGAGCACCCTGGCCCGCACCATCGCGGGGCTCAGCGGACTTCCCATCCACGGCTCACCGCGGATCTCCGGCGGCAGTCTGCAAGTGCTCGGCCTCGAGGTGCGCGGCATGCGATCGAAGGCGCGTGACCGGCTGGCCCTCCGGGTCGGGTACCTGCCGCAGGACGCCGGCGCGCTGCTCGACCCGCACCTCACGGTGGGTGAGAACGTGTCAGCGCCGATCTTCGCTCGGGACAAGCACTTCAGCTCTCGCGACGCCGGCGAACTCGTCGCCACGCTGATCGACGCGGTCCACCTGCCGCTCGGGATCCTCACCAAGTACCCGCACGAGCTGAGCCGCGGCCAGCGGCAGCGTGTCGCGCTCGCTCGTGCGCTCATCCTGGAGCCCGCGCTCCTGATCGCCGACGACCCCACCATGGGCGTGGACCTGCTGGTGCGCGGCGCGATCCTCGACGTGATCGGAGAGCTGCGCTCGACCCGTGAGTTCAGCGCGTTGATCATCGCGCACGAGGTGGGGGAGCTGCGCCGCATCACGGACCGGGTGATGGTGATGCACCAGGGGATGACGGTGGCGCTCGGAACGATCGACGGGGTGCTCGCCGACCCGCGGCACCCGTACGTCCAGCGGCTCGCGGTCGAGTACCGCATCGAGCATCCGCAGCAGCGACTCGCGGGACGCGCGCGCGATTTGGCGCTCCGGGCGCGGCTGGTAGAGTAGCTCCGCTGATCCCAGCGATCCTCGATAGCTCAATTGGCAGAGCAGCCGGCTGTTAACCGGCAGGTTGATGGTTCGAGTCCATCTCGGGGAGCAGTGAAGGCCTCCGCTTCGGCGGGGGCCTTCTGTGTTGTGCCCTTCGGGGTGACGGGAGCGCCGTGTGCAACGCGGATAGTCTCTTCTCGGACGTCTGGAGGGGATGGGGCGAGTGATCGAGCAGCTGTCTGAGCGACTCGGCGACCCGGCGATCGCGATCGCCGCCGGTGCTCTCGTGCTGCTGGCGCTCGTGCTGCTGGTGCTCTGGCTCCTCGCCCTTCGCGGCCGGCGCCGCGAGGCGGCCAAGCGGGTCGCGCTCGAGCGGGAGCGCATCGACCTGCAGCTGTCGCTGGCGGAGCAGACCGGCCGGCTCCGCATCATCCGGGAGCTGCACGAGGTGGCGGTGCACTCGATGTCGGTGATGATCGGACAGGCGGACGGGATCCGGTTCGCCGCACAGTCGGATCCCGAGGTCGCGGTGCGGGGCGCCACCGTGCTCGCGGACACCGCCCGGGTGACGATCGCGGATCTCCGCCGCGTGATGCGCGTGGTGCGGGAGGGGGAGGCAAGCGCGCGCACGCAGCCGCGGCTCAAGTCCCTCCGTGAGCTCTTCACGGTGATGCGCGACGCGGGGCTCGTCGTCGTGTTCGAGGAGACCGGCGACCGATTCGACCTGGTTCCCGGGGCGGAGCTCGCGATCTACCGGATCCTGCAGGAGGCGCTCGCGAACTCGCTCCGTCACGGCGGCGAGGGCACCGAGGCGAAGGTGAGCCTCACCTGGACCACCGACGGGCTGCAGGTGCGGGTTGACGACGACGGCGAGCGGACGCGGGTGCGACGGTCGGGGCTCGACCCGAACGAGGCGTCGCAGCAGCGCGGCTACTCGATCGACGACGACCTGCACGCGCTCACCGACGTGGTGTCGGGACGCGGGATGACCGAGATGCGGCAGCGCGCCGAGCTGTTCGGCGGCGTCTTCCAGGCGAACGCCCTGCCTGGTGTCGGCTTCTCCGTCGGAGCGGTGTTCCCGGCCCTGAAGTACCACAACGGCGTGCACGGCGTGAACCTGGAGCGCGCGTGATCAGGGTCGCGATCGCGGACGACAGCCCGCTCCAGCGCGCCGGATACCGAATGGTTCTGGAATCGCAGCCGGACATCGAGGTGGTCGGCGACGCGTCGGATGGAATCTCGTTCATGCGCCTGGCGCACCGGAAGCGGATCGACGTCGCCCTGCTGGACGTGCAGATGCCCCGGATGAACGGCATCCGCACGGCCGAGCGGGTGCTCGAGGACAAGCGCATCCTCGACCTGGGTCCGCGTCCTCGCGTGATCCTGCTCGCCTCCGTCGACATCGAGGACCACATGGCCGCCGCCGCGGCGGCGAACGCCGCCGCACTGCTGTACAAGGACGTGCGCCCCGAGGTGCTGCTCGAGGCGATCCGGCTCGCGGCATCCTCCGCCGAGTCCGCCCCGACGCCGCGAAGCCGTGGCCAGGAGTAGCGAGGAGCGCGCCGCGATCCGTTCCAGCTTCGCGGTGGGGCTGGCCGTCGCGGCGTACGGCGTCTCCTTCGGCGCACTGTCGGTCGCTGCCGGACTCGATGTCTGGCAGACGTGCGTGCTCAGCCTGTTCATGTTCTCGGGAGGGTCGCAGTTCGCGGTGATCGGCCTGATCGCCTCAGGAGGCACCTCCGCCGGGGTGGCGGCCGTCACCAGCGCGGCGCTGCTCGGTGTGCGGAACGGCCTCTACGCCATCCGGCTGAGCCCGATCATCCGTGGGCCATGGTGGCGGCGCCTGCTCGCCGGCCAGTTCACCATCGACGAGACGACCGCCGTTGCGACCGCCCAGCCGACTCCCGAGGCACAGCGCGCCGGCTTCTGGTGGACAGGACTGATCATCTACATCGGCTGGAACCTCACCACCCTCGCGGGCGCACTGCTCGGCGATCTGCTGGGCGACGTTCGCGCATTCGGACTCGACGCGGCGGCGGCCGCCGCGTTCCTCGGACTGCTCTGGCCGCGCCTCACCCGGCTGCAGCCGATCGTCGTCGCGGTCGCGGCGGCCGTCTTGGCGGCGGCGCTGACCCCCGCGCTGCCGCCCGGCGTGCCGGTGCTCATCGCGGCGGCCGTCGCGGTGGTCGTCGGCGTCTTCAACTGGTTCGAGCGGCGGCCGGCATGACGGTGTGGAACGTGGTGCTCCTGGCGTCGGTGGTGGTGCTGGCGTTGAAGCTCTCCGGATACCTGGTGCCCCGCGAGTTCGTCGAGCGGCCGGGCCCGTCGCGGGTGGTCAACCTGCTGACCGTCGCCCTCCTGGCCGCACTGGTCGCGGTGCAGACGCTCGGCAGCGGCGCCGGGATCGCGGTGGATGCGAGGGTGCCGGCGCTCGGCGTCGCCGGGGTGCTGTTCGCCTTGCGTGTGCCGTTCATCCTGGTGATCGTCGCCGCCGCGGCGACCGCGGCACTGCTTCGGCTGGCCTTCGGCGCAGCCTGACCGCTCGGTCGCTGAGCCTGTCGAAGCGTCAGTCGTCCAGGTGGTCGCGCCCCGGCAGCCAGCTCTGCCCCGGCACACCCCAGCTGCGCTTGCGGATGGCTTTCCCCACCGCTTTGCTGTGCGGATGCGCGAGCCGGTCCGCGTACAGGATGCCGTCGAGGTGGTCGTACTCGTGCTGGAAGATGCGCGCGAGCCAGCCCTCAGCCTCGGTCTCGAACGGCCTGCCATCGGCGTCGAGCGCGCGCAGCAGCGCCTTGTCGGCGCGGCGCAGCGGGAACCGCTCACCGGGGATCGACAGACATCCCTCCGACTCGCTCTCCTCGTCCGCTTCACCGATCCGGGGCGGGCTGAGCCACAGCTCGGGGTTCACCGCGACGCCGCTGTGTTCCACGCCATCCGAGCCGGTCCACGCATACACGAACACCCGCAGCGGCACGCCGACTTGCGGGGCGGCGAGACCCACCCCTGGTGCGGCGTGCATCGTCTCCATCATGTCCGCGACGAGGCCCCGCAGGTCGGCGCCGAAATCGGTCACCGCCGCGGCGGGCTCATGGAGCACCGGATCGCCGGTGATTCGTATGGGGAGCGCGGCCATTCGCCAAGGATATCGGCCGGTGACCCGGTAGATTCGTCGCGTGCCGCCCGAGTTGACCGACCTCGCCGAGCGCATCAGCCTGACGCCGTATCAGGCCGCGGGGATCCCGATCGCGCTCCTCGGTGCGGTTTTCCTGTCGCTCGGTGCACAGTTCCAGCACAGCGGCGTGTCGAGCGTCGAGCGCACCCACGGCAGTGGGAACAAAGCCGGGTTGAGCATCCGGCAGCTGATGCGTCTGCTCGGGCGACCAGCCTGGGTGGTGGGGACCGTGATGCTCGGGCTCGCCATCCTGCTGCAGCTGATCAGCCTCGGTCTCGCCCCCCTGATCGTCGTGCAGCCGCTCGGCGCCATCGCCCTCGTGATCACCGCGATCCTGAACTCACGCAAGTATCAGGTGAAGCTCGATCACAAGTCCATCCGCGCCATCGTGATGTGCGTCGGGGGAGTGGGGCTCTTCGTCACCATCGCGGCGTTCACCGCGACGGAGCGTCCGATCACCGAGCGGCAGCTGGTGATCATCCTCGTGACGCTCGCCGTGATCGTGGTGCTGCTCGCCGTGGCGTTCGCGCTGCTCCGCAAGCGGTTCGGCGCGATCTTCTACATCCTGGCCGCCGGTGTGCTCTACGGATTCGTCGCGACGCTCGCGAAGGTGGTGCTCAACCGCATCCAGACCGGCAACTTCGAGGCGCTCACGATGGTCTGCATCGCCGCGCTGCTCGCCGCCACGGTGCTGGGCGCGTACTTCGTGCAGACGGCGTACTCGGTGGGCTCGCCCGACCTCGTGATCGCGGGACTGACGGTGGTGGACCCGCTCGTCGCGGTGGCTGTCGGGATCCTGGTACTCGGCGAGGCGTCCCAGGCGCCGCTGTGGGCTGTGATTGCGTTCGTGCTCAGCGGGATCATCGCGGTCGTCGGCGTGTTCCAGCTGGCGAAACACCATCCGCAGACTCACCGCTAGGGTACGGTGGAAAACGACCCGGCAGCCGGCCGTGACAAAGCGGCATGCTCCCGAAACAAGGAAGAAGACAGCTGTGGCTGATTCCTCGGACACACCGGCGAAGGCCCCGTTGCGGGTCTTGATCGGCTGTGACACCTTCGCCCCCGACGTCAACGGCGCCGCCAAGTTCGCCGAGCGCCTCGCCGCCGGCCTCGTCGCTCGAGGGCACGACGTGCATGTCGTCGCGCCCGCAGCCAGCCGCAAGCACGGCTCCTGGATGGAGGTCCACGAGGGCCAGCCGATGATGCTGCACCGGCTGAAGAGCTGGCGCTGGTACCCGCATCCGTGGCTGCGGTTCGCCCTGCCGTGGCGGATCGAGGCGAACGGCCGCAAGCTGGTCGAGCAGATCAAGCCGGATGTGGTGCACTTCCAGTCGCACATCGTCGTGGGCCGGGGACTGTCGAAGGCCGCGATCGAGCACGGCATCCGGCTCATCGGCACCAACCACTTCATGCCGGACAACGCGGTGCAGTTCACGCTCATCCCGAAGTGGTTCGTCCCGACCGCGATCAAGATGCTGTGGGCCGCCGCCGACCGGTCGTTCCGCCGTGCCGAGGCGGTCACCACGCCTACCCGCCGCGCCGCCGCGTTCCTCGAGGCGCACACCTCGCTGAACCAGGTGCACGCCATCTCGTGCGGCATCGACATGCACAACTACACGCCCAACTTCGCTCCGCGCACCGAGAACCGTGTGGTCTTCGTCGGTCGCGTCGAGGAGGAGAAGAAGCTCGACGTGCTGCTGCGCGCGGTCGCGCTGATGGACCCGAAGCTCGACGTGAAGGTCGAGATCGTCGGCGACGGCGAGCATCGCCGGACGCTCGAGAACCTGACCGTCGAGCTCGGCATCCGCAGCAACGTGCACTTCGCGGGTCGCGTCAGCGACGAGGACCTGCGCGCCGCCCTCACCCGTGCCAGCGTCTTCGCGATCGCCTCGATCGCGGAGCTGCAGAGCATCGCCACGATGGAGGCGATGGCCTCCGGGTTGCCGGTCGTCGCCGCCGACGCGATGGCGTTGCCGCACCTCGTGCATCACGGTGAGAACGGCTTCCTGTTCTCGCCGGGGAACGCGGCGGAGCTCGCCGCCCGGCTCACCGAGGTGCTCACCCTCCCCGAAGACGAGTACCTGGCCATGAAGAACGAGAGCCTGCGGATCGTCGAGGCGCACGACATCGAGCGCACCCTCGCCACCTTCGAGGCCCTCTACCGCGGCGAGATCGTCACCGACCCGGTGACCGAGGTGCCACGGCGGAGCGCCGCCGCGCGGCTGAAGGCGATTCGCGGACAGGCGACGGACCTCTCCCGCCGGATCCGGGCCGGCCGCTCCTAGGAAGCCGGTCGAGGGGCGGATGTTCTTCGCTCAGATCGGCAGCGCCGCGGTCGTCGTCATGACTTCAGCGCTGCTGGCCGGGTGCACCGCCCCGGAACCGGATGCCGGCAACCGCTCCGGGACGACGGGACCTCGTGCGACGTGCTCACCCGCCCCTCCCTCGGCGGCACTTCGGTTCACTGCGGCCGGCGACTACTCGTTCAGCCCCGAGGCGGAGGCGGTTCTCGGGTGTATCGGCCAGTCGCAGCCGGATCTGCATCTCGCCGTCGGAGACCTCTCCTATGGCGAAGCGGGGGAGGAGCACCTCTGGTGCGACTTTGTGACGCAGCACGTCGGTGAGGACCTCCCCTTCGAGCTGCTCGCCGGCAATCATGAGGGTGACGGGCGCAACGGGTTGATCGACGAGTTCGCCGACTGCCTGCCGAACCGGCTGCCGGGGCTCCAGGGCGAGTATGGCGGGCAGTACTTCGTCGACGTGCCGGAGAACGATCCGCTGGTGCGGTTCGTGCTGATCTCGCCGGCGATCGCCTTCGCCGACGGAGTGTGGGACTACGGTGCGGACACCGAGCGCTTCGAGTGGACCCAGGCGGCGATCACCGGCGCCCGGGACGTCGGCATCCCCTGGGTGGTCGCGGGGATGCACAAGCCCTGCCACTCGATCGGAGACCACCCCTGCGAGCCTGGTGCGGCGATCACGAACCTCCTCGTGGACTCCGGCGTCGACCTCGTGCTGAGCGCCCACGAGCACATCTATCAGCGCACTCACCAGCTGCAGACGGGGGAGCGATGCCCGCACCTCCCGGCCGACGCGTTCGAGCCCGGGTGCCTCGCCGATGACGACGCGGAGATGCTGGCGGGCAAGGGGACGGTGTTCGTGACCGTCGGCACGGGCGGCGCGCCGTTGCACGATGTGAACCCCTCCGACCCGGACGCCGGGTACTTCGCGGTTGCGTCCGGCGCCAACCGGGATCCGGCGTGGGGCTTCGTCGAGGTGGACGCGGACGAGACCGGACTGTCGGTCTCGTTCCGCCCGGTGATCGGCTCCTTCGAGGACGCCTTCGCCATCACGTCCGGGGGCGGAAGGTAGGCGGTATCGTTGGGACGCGGCCGAACGGCCGCGGTCGCGCGTGCTCCGGCACCGCGCCCGGGGCGGTAGCTCAGCCGGTTAGAGCAGCGGACTCATAATCCGTCGGTCACGGGTTCAAGTCCCGTCCGCCCTACTCAGAGAGTCCCCGGGGGCGCCCGACTCGCCACGCAAGCCGCCACACCGATCCGTTCACATACCTTCTCCTCGTGTTCACCCGCATGGTGCAAGCTCTCCTGCACGGAGAAGTGAGGAGAACTCGATGAGCTCGCAGCATGCCGCCCGGGTTGGAGCACCCAGGCTCGTCCGCTCGGCGCACGAGCCGTGGTTGATGCGCGTAGCGTTCGCCACCGCCGGTGCCGCGGTCACCGCCGGTCTCACCGGGGTGTTCGCGCTCGTCAGCTGGCACTGACGGAGGCCACCGGTCCCCGATCGATCAGGTGCGGACCGGCGGCGATATCGTGATCGCGATCAGCGCGCCTCCGGTGCATCGATGAGCGTCGGGAGGGCGCGCAACTGGCCCCACCGGCTCTCGTTCGCGACCGAGGGCAGCAGGATCTCCCACATCTCCCGGATGCGGGTGAGCAGGTCCTGCCTGGCGGTGAAGACCGCGGCCACCAGCTGCACCCCGGTGAAGGCCGGGATGACGAACCTCGCCAGCGCGTCGGGCGCGATGTCCACCCGGATATCGCCTTCGTCGATGGCGCGGTGGATCAGATCCTCGAAGACCAGCAGCCAGTCGCGGTAGGGCTCGAGCACGGTCGGCGGGAACGACGCCGCCTCGGTGGTGAGCCGGATCCCCGCCTGAACCACCGGGTCGTGCATCAGCTGCCTGCCAAGATCTGCACACAGCAGGATCATGGTCTCGAGCGCCGGCCTGCCGAGCGCGACGATCGCCTTCCCGGAGAGCTGAGAGATGCGATTCTGCTCGGCGATCACCGCGTAAGCGAGCTCTTCCTTGCTGCCGAAGTGAAAGTACAGGGCGCCCTTCGTGACGTCGGCTTCCCTGACCACGTCGGCGAGCGACGCGTTCCCGTAGCCGAGACGCTCGAAGACGACCGCAGCACCTCGGACGATCGCATCCCGGGTCGCCATGGCTCGCGCTTGGGGTGACATCGTGTCTCCTCACGGGAGCGACGGAGCGGGCGTGCGCCCGGGATTCGGGGGAAGCCTATTCGGACGCGATGCCGCCCACCCTGAAGCGGGGCACCGACACGCCGTTGAAACAAAACCAACCGGCCGGTATGGTCGGAACTCGGCGCATGCTGTCGATCGGACAAAACCCCGAGGCCGGTAGGGAGAAACTGGATGAAGGTGATCGTCCGGGGCGTCGTGCTCGGGTCGCTGGCACTCGTGATGACGGGGTGCAGCCCATTCCCGCAGGGGCTCGCCGGCGATCCGCTGCCGCCCGCAGTGGACCTGCCGTCACTTCCCGAGGGAGCGCGGGTCGACTACGTCACCGAGCTCGACGGCGTCGACTACTACGTCGTGGAGGGAAGCGAGTCGAGCAGGTGCATCGTCCACTACGCCTCCGAGACCGACTGGAGTGCGGGATGCGGCCCGTCGATCCGCATGACGAACCGCGGAACGACCGTCGCCTGGTTCGAGGACGGCGCCCCCACCGACGATTGGTCGGAGCTGGGCGGCGGCCTGTGGATCACGACCTGAAGCCGGGTCGCGCGGCGCGCATCGCCCTCGGCTGCGGCATCGCCGCGATCGTCGTGGGTCTCGGGCTCGTGCTCGCCACCGTGCACCCGGCGATCCCGCTCATCGCCGGAGGGACGATTCTGTTCGGGGTCGGCGTGTTCACCTGGCGGCGCCGGTCCTGACCCCTGCGGCTCGGGGGTCCGCCCGGTCCCAGGCTTCCATCCCGCACCGTCTGCTATGCCTGGAGGATGCAGGTGTCCCTCCGCCTCGGCGGCCGTCCGAACCTCCGGTCGCTCGTTCCGGCGAAGGCCACCGCATGACGGACGGACTCCGCTTCGATCTCGACCCGTGGAGCGTCGGGCTGCATGACGTCGACCTCGACCACCTGGGGCACGTCGAGTCGGTGTTCGCGCTCTCGAACGGGAATGTCGGGTGGCGGGGGAACCTCGACGAGGGCGAGCCCCGCGGGGTCCCCGGCAGCTACCTCAACGGTGTGTTCGAGCGCCATCCGATGCCATACGCGGAGGGCGGCTATGGGTACCCGAGCTCAGGCCAGAGCGCGATCGACGTTCCCGACGGCAAGATCCTCCGCCTGCTGGTCGATGACGAGCCGCTGGACCTGCGGACGGGGCGTCTCGGCTCCCACGAGCGGCGTCTGGACTTCCGCAGCGGCACGCTCCGGCGGGAGCTCGAATGGACGTCGCCCGCCGGCCGCACGGTGCGGGTCACCTCCGAGCGGCTCGTCTCGCTCACCCACCGTTCCGTCGCCGCGCTCCGCTACCAGGTCGAGCCGGTCGACGGACCCGCGCTGGTCACCCTGCAGTCGGAGCTGATCGCGGGGGAGCAGCCACCCACCGACTATCCCGATCCCCGCGTGCAGGAGGCGCTGTCCGCCCCGTTGCGGCCGGTCGCCCAGCACGCGGTCGACGGTCGTGTGACCCTTCTCCACCGCACCCGGCGAAGTGACATCGGCGTCGCGGTGGCGATGGAGCATCTGATCACGGCGCCGCGCACCGCGGTGACGGAGTCCGAGGCGTCGCCCGATCTGGGGCGCACCACGATCGCCGTGGGGCTTGAGCCGGGCGAGCGGCTGCTCGTCGTGAAGATCGTGGCGCACGAATGGTCGGCGGAGCTGTCGCCGTCTGCGCTTCGTGATCGCGCTGAGGCCGGGCTGCGGGAGGGGCTCCGTGCGGGCTGGGAAGGGCTCGCCACGCTCCAGCGGGAACGGCTCGACGACTACTGGGCGTGCGCCGCCGTGGAGATCGACGGCGACCCACGACTCCAGCAGGCGGTGCGGTTCGGCCTGTTCCACGTGTTCCAGTCGGCTGCGCGGGCGGATCTGCGTCCCGTGCCCGGGAAGGGGCTGACCGGGCCGGGGTACGACGGGCACACCTTCTGGGACTCGGAGGGGTTCGTCCTGCCCGTGCTCACCTACACGGCGCCCGAGGTCGCGGCGAACGCCCTGCGATGGCGGCACGCCACACTCGGGCACGCCCGAGACCGGGCCAGGCAGCTCCATTTCGACGGCGCCGCATTCCCCTGGCGCACCATCGACGGCCAGGAGGCGTCCGGATACTGGCCGGCCGGCACGATCGCGTTCCACATCAACGCCGACATCGCCGCAGCCGTGCTGCGGCACGTCCAGGCCACCGGTGATGCAGAGTTCGAGCGGGAGGTGGGGGTGGAGCTGGTTGTCGAGACGGCGCGACTGTGGATGTCCATCGGCCGGTGGGACGACTCCGGCCGCTTCCACATCGACGGGGTCACCGGTCCGGACGAGTACACGGCCATGGTCGACGACAACGTCTTCACCAACCTGATGGCGCAGCAGAACCTCAGCGCCGCTGCCGATCTCATCCGCCGGTACCCGGAGAACGCTCTGGCGCTGAAGGTCGACGACGCCGAGGTCGCCCGGTGGACGGGCGCCTCAGCCGCGATGACGGTGCTCTACGACGAGCGCCGCGGCGTCCATCCTCAGTCCGCGGGCTTCACCGACCATGAACGGTGGGACTTCGATTCGACCCCGCCAGGGCGGTATCCGCTCCAGGACCACTACCCCTACTTCGATCTCTATCGCAAGCAGGTGGTCAAGCAGGCGGACCTGGTGCTGGCGATGCACTTCCGGCACGACGCCTTCACGCCGGAGCAGAAGGCCAGGAACTTCGCCTACTACGAGGCCCTCACGGTGCGCGACTCGTCGCTCTCCGCGGCGTCCCAGGCCGTGATCGCCGCCGAGGTGGGACACCTCGAGCTCGCCGCCGACTATCTCGCCGAGGCGGCCCTGCTCGACCTCGATGACATCCACCGCAACACCGACGACGGTCTGCACATCGCTTCCCTCGCGGGCATGTGGGTCGCGCTGACCGCGGGGTTCGGTGGCATGCGGCACGGGTCCGACGGCCTCCGGTTCGAGCCTCGGCTGCCTCCGTCTCTCGCCCGCATCGCGTTCGGGCTCCGCATCGGGAGCGGCACGCTGCGCGTCGAGGTGCGGCCGGATTCGAGCGCCTATTCCCTCGTCGGCGGCACCCGGTGCGCGCTGCGGCACTTCGGCGAGCCGGTGACGCTCGACCCGGGCGAGAGCGTCACCCTTCCCACCCCGCCCCTCGGCGATGTCGGTCCGGCCCCGGAGCAGCCGCCGGGACGGTCGCCCCGGGAGATGCTCGCCTCCCGGGACTGAGCGGCAACGCCGGACCGGTGTGCGAGGCTGATCCGGTGCCTGCCCCGAATCTCCACATCCGCGTCGCTCCCGTCGCCGACATCCCGTCCGTGCTGCTCTACGAGATCCTCCGACTGCGCGTCGAGGTCTTCGTGGTCGAGCAGCGCGCGGCGTATCCGGAGATCGACGGCCGCGACATCGAGCCCGGCGCGCTGCTGCTGTGGGCGAGCGACGACGACGGTGTGCTGGGCACCGCGCGGCTGCTTCACGACCAGGATGGTGTCGCCCGCATCGGCAGGGTGGCCACCGCCCCGCGGGGTCGTGGTGCCGGCATCGGCGCGGCGCTCATGCGGCGAGCACTGGAGCTGCGCGGCGAGGGCCCGACCGTGCTCGATGCGCAGGAACACCTCGCCGGCTGGTACGGACGATTCGGCTTCACCGTCAGCGGCCCGGCATTCGTGGAGGACGACATCCCGCACGTGCCCATGCGCCGGGAGCGCTGAGCCGGCACGCCCGGTGGATCATGAGGCGGCCATGGCGGCGAGCACCACGTGGGCGACCTCGGGCTTCACGATGTCGCTGTGGCTGGAGATGACCGAATCGGCGCGGAGGTTGTAGACGCGGCCACGCTGGAAGTCGTAGCTCTCCGACACGGGGGCGAGTCTGCCCTTCACGGCCTCCGGGGTGAACTGCGCCCCGTTGCTCCCGAGCCCGCCGAAACGGTCCCGCGCGTCGCCCAGCCCGGCGGAGTCGCTGCCGGAGATCTTGGATGCCAGCGGGTAGGCGAGTCCGACGGCCTTGTCGTTCCGGGTGTGGCTGACCACGATCGGACCGGAGATCAGCCGGCGCGCGACGATGCGGCGGAAGTCGCCGTTGCCGCCCTTGCCGTCGAAGTTCTCCGCGAATCCGTTGTGCGAGAACGCCGCCTGCAGCAGGACCAGCGAGCTGGGGGAGAAGCCCGCTCGTTCGTCCGGGCCCGCCGTGGCCGCCGTGACCAGCCTCGCCCCGAAGCTGTGGCCGAGCAGGTGGACGCGGAGGTCGGGATGCTGCCCTGCGATCTCGCGGAGGAGCGTGTTGACGCCGCGCTGGCCGACCGTCCCGGCGCGCTGCTTCATCGAGAAGAAGGTGGCGTAGTTGAGCAGGTTGCCCGCGGCCGCCTTCATCCCGCTGAGGAACTCGCCGAGGCCCGCGGCGCCCCCCGCGTCGTCCACGCCGACCCTGGCGGCTCCGCCCAGGTCGTCGAACGGCTCGTCCCCGGACTCGTCCGCCGGGAACTCAGCCTCGAGGTCGATCGGCTTGGCGAGCCGCTCCATCAAGTCGGAGCCGGGCAGGGCGAAGAACGTGTCCGACGCGTCCTCGTCCGCAGCCTCCCTCGCGTCGTCGGGAAGCGGCTCGTGGGAGACGGCGGAGCGGACCAGGTCGGCGAACTCGCGCTGCGCCCGAGGGCTGTCCTCCAGCTTGGGAAGCAGCGCCTTCGCCGACTCCAGGGCCGCGACCTGTTCCGGCTCGTCGAAGACCTCCTGCAGCTGGTCGATCTGCCGCAGGATCGCATCGTCCGTCACGGCGCTCCCGAGGCCCGCGGCGCCGCTCGCGGTGATCTCCATGTCGGCGAACTTCTTCGACGGCCAGAGCACCCCGAGCACGGTGATGCGCCGTGGTGCGCCCGCGATCCGTCTGGCGCTCACCGCGGCCCTGAGCTCGCGGAGCAGGCCGTCGTAGAGCCCGCGCGCGTCGCGCATGTCGTTGTTCCAGCCGTGGGCCAGGACCAGGAGGTCCTCGCCGTCGGACGTCGCCAGATGCCGCTGCAGCGCCTCGGCCTCCTCGCGGTCGTGGACGTCGCCGGTCTTCGTGAACTGCACTTCGAAATACGGGAACCCCGACTTCTCGGCCATCGCTCTTCTCCTCTCAGACGGATTGGATCGCACGCATCAGGTCCACGAGCCCATAGCCCTGGAAGTTCCGGTCCCGTTTCAGGTCGGTCGCCGTGGACAGGAAGATGTGCTTCACCTCGTCGGTCTTGCCCACGAACTCGTGCCGGACAGAGAGGAACGCGGCGATGACGCCGGAGACGTGCGGCGCCGCCATGCTCGTGCCGCTGTCCTCGACGTACTCGCACTCCTCGACGTGGGCGGAGGTCATCGCCGCCGCCTTCGGCGCGCCGGCGGCGCAGGACATGATCTTCTCGCCCGGCGCGACGAGGTCGGGCTTCATGCGCCCGTCGCCCGTCGGTCCCTTCGACGAGAAGTAGGAGACGCCGTAGACATGGGGCATCTCCCGGTGCGTCGAACCGACCGTGATCGCCCGGTCGGCGTTCCCCGGGTCGTTGATGGTGAGATCCAGTCCGGCGGCGACCGCACCCTTCGACTGGTCCCGGTTGTAGCCATAGCCAGTGTTGCCCGCCGCGACCACGACGATCACCCCCGACCGGACGAGCAGATCGACCTCCACGCACAGCGGACTCTGCCCGCAGGCGAACCATTCCGGCTGGAACTCGTATCCGACACTGAGGTTCACTCCGTGGATCTGGATGTTGCGGCCGTACGCGTTCACGCGCTGCACCTCCTGCAGCGCCGCGACGATGCGGCTGACCCGCCCGACCCCCTTCTCGTCGAGCACCTTCAGACTGACCAGCTTGCACTTCGGAGCCATCCCCGTGATGGAGGTGAGCTCCAGCGGGACGTACGTGGTCTCGCCATCTTCGTCCCGGCGCTTCGCCATCGCGTGGATGTGCTCCACGGTCGGGATCGACGAGCCCGTGGACGCGCCCCCGCTCCCCGCGGCCGGTGCCGAGCCCTCGGTGTAGGTGGCGCCCGCGATGATGCCGGCGACGTGGGTGCCGTGCCCGAAATCGTCGGTCAGCGCCGTTCCCTCGTCGCCGGTTTCCCCTGTGTCCGCCCGCCCCGTGAAGTCGTGGTGACGAAGGGGCTGCTTGAGCTTCAGATTCTCATAGGTCGCGAAGTGCGGGTGCGTCGCATCGATCCCGGAATCGACGACCGCCCAGACGATGCCCTCCCCGAACGCGGAGAAGGAGACCCGTGCGGCGTCCGCCTTGACCGTGCTGACCGACTTGTCGGTGAGCTTCCGCACCTCGAAGTCCGGCCAGATCCGGAAGATCGCGCCCCGCTTGACGCGCCTCGGCCCCTCCCGGTGATGCTCCCGATCGAACCGCGCCAGGGTGCTGATCACGTGCGGCTCGAGCTGCGCCACCACGTACTGGTTGCCGACCGGACTGACCCGGTCGATGCCTTGCGCTTCCTTGTCGACGCCGTCCTTCGCGATCGCCTCCTCGATCAGCCGGACGACCTGCTCACGGGCCTCCTCACGCCCATCCGGATACTCCAGGTTCAGGTCGATCATCACGTCGAGGATCGGCGGGGTGTAGTCCTCCTGGGTGCGCGCGGCCTCCGCTTCGTGCTTGATCACCTGGAGCAGGGGGATGGCGATCGTCGTGCTGTCCAGCACTTCTGGGGTGAACCGATCACCCCTCGTCGCGTCGGAGTCGGGCAGCGGGCTCACGGACTCGCGATCCGGCGCCGTGCCGGCAGGATCCGGATCCCGCGATGGGCCGGCCGGGGGCAGCTCAGTCATGTGTCGCTCCGCGCATGAGAGAACGACCGGCGGCGGGCGATACCGAGCGCCGGTCGCGGATGAAGTCGTAGCGGACGCCCGACTCGTCGTCGTTCAGGACGAGGACCACGCCGAATCGACGCGTCCAATCTTCGGTGATCAGGAAGTACCGGCCTCCGGACCGCTCCAGCAGGCGCAGGCCGCTGTACCGGAACCGGTAGCCCGTCTCGCCTTCGGCCTCCGCCGTCTCGACCCCGGGGGCGTCGAGGTTCAGCGGCTCCACGCTGTGGATCACGACCCCGGGCAGCGTCCGCACCCTGGACTCAAGGCCACGCGCGAGCTGCGTCCCTTCCACCATCGCGTAGTTCGTGGCTGCGGTGAACAGCGCCACGGCGATGAGCGCGGCCGTGGAGACCCGGAGGATGGACTCCGTTCCGGCCGCCAGCGGAATGGCGCCGGGGAGCGCACCACGCAGATGGAACGCGTAGAGCATGAGCAGGAGGCCGGCCGCCGCGAGCAGCGGGAAGCCGATGTAGGCGGCGGTCGGCCACCACCAGCGCGCCAGCCATCCGAGCACCGGGAGCAGAACGACGCTGAGGGGGAGCAGCCGGGTGAACCAGCGATAGACCGGGTCCTTCACCCCGCGCCGTCGGAGCCGCACTGAGAGCCAGCGATCGAGCGCCACCCAGAGCACCCCGAACACCGCCATGACGATCAGGAGCACCAGCACCGCCCGGACACTCCGCAGCACGTACTCCTGCGTCGTCATGCCGAGGAGGCTTTCATCGATGCCCAGCTCTCGCGCCTGCACCTCACTGCGCACCCAGCCGAAGTAGACCAGCAGGGCGGTCAGGACACCGACGTTCCCGACCGCGACCACGATGCTCCGGAGCAGGTCGCCGCGATCCTTCTCGCCGGACTCCGGCGTTCGCGCGCTCCCGGGGAGCTCGGTGCCCGGGGCGTGGGCGACGGTGTCCTTGGCAGGCGGCTCCGGCGGCTCGACGGGCCGTCGCCGTGCGTCGGGAGCCTTTCGCCGCCAGAACATGGGTGGTCAGGACACCGATTGTGTCTCGGTGTCGGGAACGATGTCGCCGCCGCCGCCGCCGTCGGTGTCGGCGCCATCGTTCTCTCCGTCCTCGCCCTCGGTGCCCTGCTCGCCCTCGGTGTCTTGCTCGCCTTCGGTGCCCTCCTCGCCTTCGGTGCCCTGGTCGCCCTCCGGACTGCCGTCCGGATCCGGGTCGGTCTCACCGTCGGGCCCGGGCACCGGCTCCGGCGGGACACTCTCGTCCACGTGCAGGGTGAGGGGATCGTCGATGAAGGTCTCGCCTGTCTCGCTCTCACCCTCGCGGAACGGTGGAGCGGTGCCCTCGCCGCACTGGAAGTCCTCCGGCGGGCGCTGCTCGAGAACGCTTTGCACCACTTTGTGAAGCACGCAGAACGCCCAGTCGTCTGGCGTGAGGCCCGCCGTCCCGAGCGCCTCCGCGTGTCCGGATAACTCTCTGGCGGAATCGATGTCGCCTTCGCAGAGCCGGACGCCAGCGGCGAACAGCAGCACGTTCCGGGGGCTCTCGAAGTTGTACGTCGGTGCGTAGTCGGGGGAGACGAACTCTGCGCCTTCCGCACAGCTGCTGGACAGGGCGATGTAGGCGGACCCCTCCGCGCCCTGGTGCTGCTCACCCACGCTGGTATCGCTCGCCGGAAGGCCCCACTCGTACTCGACCTGCCCGTTCCCGCCGGACCCGTCGTCGTCCGGGCCGTCGGAGCCGCCGGAGTCGTCGGTTCCGCCGGAGTCGTCGTCCGGACCGTTCTCGCCGTCGGATCCGCCGCCGGTCTGGGATCCGTCGGTCTGGGATCCGTCGGTCTGGGCGTCGTCCTCGCCGAACGGGCTTCCGGGATTCCCGCAGCCGGTCAGGATCAGGGCGAGCGCGAGTGCCGTCCCGGGCAGCCACCCGGCGACGTGTCGGAACGCCGTCTCGGAAGTACGCATTCTTGCCCCCTGGTGGATCTCGGTTCCACCTGGTATTGCAAACGATCCTCCCCGGGAACCCGGGTGTCAACCTCCGGTTGAACCCGCCGCGGAGGCACGACTCAGCCGGTCCCTGGGAACCGGGCGACCCACCCGATCGCCGCCTTGGCGAGCTCCGGCGGCACGACGTGCCCGCCGTCGAACTCCCGGTAGTCGACCGTATGGCCCTCCTGGCGGAGCGCCGGCACGATGAGCCGGCTGCAGCGCTCGATCGGCAGCACCGGGTCGGCGATGCCGTGCGACACGAAGAACCGCGGTGCGCCGTTCGGTGGCCCGGGCACCACGAACCCGGGGGAGAACGCGAGGACCGAGCCGAAGAGGTCGCCGTTCACGCGGCCGATCGAGAGCGCGTACGAGGCCCCGTCGGAGAAGCCCCCGACGGCCATCCGCCGACGATCCACCGGAACGAGTTCGAAGACGCTGCGGAGGAGCCGGTCGAGCTCTGCCACGTCGGGCCCGAAGCCCCCGAGCACGGCGTCCCACGTGTACCCCGATGACTTCGGCAGCAGCACGGCGGCTCCGGCCTCGTCCGCCTGGTCCTCGACGATCCGCAGCGTGCGAACCGGGTCGGATCCGGAGCCGTGGAGCATCACGATCAGCGGCAGGTCTCGCTCCGCCGGCACACTCTGCGCGGTCGCCTCGACGCTGTTTCCGGCCGCCGGCGGAGTGGACGGGAGAACCAGCAGATGCCGCCGTCCTGTGGACCCCTCGAGAGCGTGGACGCCGGCCGCCCATCGGTGGGCCGGGCGGCGGCTCGCCGGTGACGTCAGGCGCCCGAGGCGGTGGTCCGGCCGGTGCTGCATCTCCTGCTCCTTCCGGCGATCCGGACGCCTCGCCCGACGCCGATGGAGCCGGCGCGCATACCGGCTCCTGGCACGCGTCGGACTCGCCGCAAGCATGTCCTAGCCGTTTGCTCGACGCCGTGTCGCCGTTTCGCAGCAGTTCACCCAGTTCCGCCTGAACAAAGGGCACCACGGCAAACAAGTGAACGACGGGTCACTTTTCAGGTAAACATTCGATTACATTTCAACCCTCGTTGTCAATGGGTTTGATTCGTTCGTTCGCGAAACCTACACTGACCCGTGGCAGCGCTAGCAGCACTGCTTCCTCCAATCAACGAAGAATGGGTTCACAACGTGGTTATGACACTCTCACCCCGGCGGAAGCGGCTGCTTTCGCTCACAGCAACGGCCTCGGGAGCCGCCCTCCTGCTCAGTGGGTGCGGCGCCCTCAACCAGGGTGGCAACAGCAGCAACAAGCTCTCGGTGTGGCACCAGTTCACGGAGTCGACCGATGGCGACATCGACGGCATGAGCTGGACCATCAAGGAGTTCAACGAGGCGCACCCGGACATGAAGTTCGAGAACCGCACCATCGCGAACGACGAGGCCAACACCGTCATCCGCACCGGGCTGTCCGGCGACAACCCGCCCACGGTTCTGCAGTACGAGGGGTACAAGCAGACCGAGGACTACGCCGAGTCGGGCGCCCTGCTCGACATCACCGACTGGTGGGAAGAGAACAAGCAGCACTTCGCCGCCGGGGAGAGTCAGGCCGCGAAGGACGCCTGCGAGTGGGACGGCAAGATGTGGTGCATCCCGTGGAATGTGGACACCAGCCAGCAGCTGTACGTGAACCCCGCGCTCGTCGAGGAGCACGACCTCGTGATGCCGGAGACCATCGACCAGCTGAAGGAGAACGCCGCGAAGCTGGAGGGCACCGGCGTCGCCCCGGTGTCGCTCTACGCGGGCGACGGCTGGCCCGCTGCTCACTGGTGGTTCCTGCTGACGATCCAGCGCTGTGGCATCGACACCATCCTCGCCGCCGCCGCGCAGGATGGCGCCGCTTGGGATGACGAGTGCTTCCTGCAGTCGGCGACCGACCTCTACGAGCTCGGCGAGGCCGGCGTCTTCCCTGAAGGCGTCGCGGGATCCGACTACAACTCCATGATGCAGCTGTACCTGTCCGGCGACGCCGCCTTCATGAACACCGGCTCCTGGTTCAACTCGACGCTCACGGACACCCCTCCCGGGGACTTCGAGCCGGAGGCCATGCCGTTCCCGCAGGTCGACCCGGAGAACCCCTCCAACCAGATCCTCGGCGGATTCACCAACGTCTTCGCGGTTCCCGCCAACAGCGGAAACACCGAGGCCGGTCTCGAGTTCCTGACCTGGATGAGCAACCCCGAGAACGGCGCCGGCAAGGCGTTCGCCCGCGGCGGCCTCATCAACATGCTGAACGGATCCGACGAGGAGATGGAGCAGCCCGTCAAGGCCGCGTACGAGACCGTCGCGGCCGCCGTCGGCGAGGCCGGCAACAACGTGATCGCGTACTTCGAGAACCTCGTTCCGCCGGCAGTCGGCGAGGACCAGATGTACAACGGATCCGCATCGCTCGCCGCCAACACGATGCAGCCGGAGGAGTTCGTCAAGAACCTTCAGACCGCGGCCGCTGCGGCGGTCGGCCAGTAGTACCAGCGTCGGCCCACCGGGCCGGCCAGTAACACCGCACGTTCACGGTGGGCGCGAGTCGCAGTCCGGCTCGCGCCCACCCTCGGCCGCTATCCGCGCCGCCTTCCATTTCCGATTCGTCACCCTCAGAGCAGAGAGCGTGAGGCATGTCCACCACTGTTACGTCCACCGAAACGCGAGAGGATACGTCGCCACTGTCCGGGCACGTTCCGACCGCCCGGGAGGTGAAGAAGGCGAAGAAGCTCCAGGCCGGTGGGTCACGGCTCGGCGCGACCGCCTTCATCCTTCCCGCCTACTTCTTCTACGCAGGCTTCCTCCTGGTGCCGCTGCTGCTCACCTTCCTGCTCAGCTTCACCAGCTGGAACGGCGTCGGCTACAACAACATCCCGCTCGCCGGATGGGCCAACTACATGCGTTTGGCCATCGACCCGGTCTTCATGACCTCGCTGTGGAACAACGGGGTGTTCCTTGCCACCTCGATGGTCCTCAAGATCGGGCTCGCGTTCGCGCTTGCGCTGATGCTCCGGCGTGAATTCCCTCTTGCCGGCTTCTTCCGTGCCACCTTCATCATCCCGTCGATCCTCTCGATGATCGTCGTCGGCGTCATCCTCAAGTTCCTGTTCCACCCCAGCAACGGCATCATCAACCCGCTGCTGCAGTCGGTCGGACTTGGTCAGTTCGTCGGTGCGTGGCTCGGGGACCCGAGCCGGGCGCTGCCCATCCTGATCGGCCTCGAGCTCTGGCTCGGCTTCGGGCTGTCGCTCTTCGTCTTCCTCGCCGCGATGTCCTCCCTTCCGCAGGACGTGTTCGAGGCTGCGAGGGTCGACGGCGCGAAGCCGTGGCAGGAGACCTGGTACGTGACGATCCCGCTGCTCGCACCCACCTTCCGGCTGGTTGCGCTGCTGGTCGCCATCGACAGCCTGAAGGTGTTCGGCACGGTCTACGTCGCCACATCGGGCGGGCCGAACCATGCCACCGAGGTGGTCGCGACATGGGCGTTCTTCCAGGCGTTCACCGCCAACCAGGTCGGCTACGGAAGCGCCATCATGTCGGTGTTGATCGTCGCCACACTCATTCTCGCCGTGTTCTACGCGCGATCCATTCACAAGCACCAGAAGGAGGCTGAGCGGCGATGACCGCAGAAGCCGTGCAACCGAAGGTCCACGCCGTGGACCGCAGGAACCTGATCGGCGTCGTGCTCCGCAGGACGGTGCTCTACCTGTTCCTCGGGTTCCTGACCCTCACGATCATCCTGCCGGTGAGCTGGATGATCATCACGTCGCTGCGGGACAACACGTCGGCGCTCGTCGACCCGTTCGGGTTCGGCGGCACCTACGGCATCCAGAACTACATCGCCCTGTTCGAGCGCGGCGACGTGTTCAACTGGCTCCGCAGCAGCGTGGTCGTGAACATCCTCAGTGTCGCGCTCATCGGCGTGCTGTCGGCGCTCGGCGGGTACGGGTTCTCCGCGTACAACTTCCGCGGCAAGAGCTTCCTGTTCGGCCTCCTCATCATCGGCCTCACCATCCCGGCACAGGCTCTCGTCGTCGCGGGGTACCGCTGGGTGTCGCTCCTCGACATCGACAACACCTACCTGGCGCTGGTGTGCACCTACGGCGGGTGGGTGTCGTTCGGGATCCTGATCATGCGCAACTTCTTCGACTCCATACCGAAGGAGCTGCGTGAGGCGGCGATCATGGACGGCGCATCCCAGTGGCGCATCTTCCGTCAGATCTACCTGCCGCTCGGGCAGGCGCCGATGGCGACGGTGCTCATCTTCAGCGCGGTGTGGGTCTGGAACGACTTCATCTACCCGCTGGTGTACCTGCAGGACCAGGAGAACTACACGCTGCCGATCGGTGTGCTGCAGTTCACCGGTCGCACGGTCAACGAGATCGCGACGCAGATGGGCGTGCTCACCTTCGCCACCGCGCTGCCGCTGATCCTCTACCTGGCCTTCCGCAAGCAGTTCATGCGGGGCCTCATGGACGGCGCCGTCAAGGGCTGATCCGAGGGGCGAACGCAGGGCGCCACCGAGCCACGCGAAGTCGCGGCCGGTGGGCGCTTCGTCGCGCTGCGACCGTGCCAGGGAGCGCGGGAGCCGGCCGGGTGGACGCGGCGTTATGAACGCGGCCCGACGGCGAGCGCGGCGCTGCCGTCGCCGGGGTTCCGGCCGTCGTCGTCGCCGCGGTCGCTCGCGCTCTTCAGGTCGCTGTCGGCGGTGCCGTCGGAGTCGCCTTCGAGCCCGACCACCAGGCCGTTGGTCTGGTCGAACGGTTCGGCGATCGCGTCGTCGCCGGAGTCGCGGGAATCGTCGTTGATCATGCTTCCAAGCTAGCGTCGCCGAAGCCGGACGACGCCGGTCATCAGCGAACTCGCGGTCCGCATCCAGCCGGCTGCGCCAGGCCGCAACCAAGAAGAACCCGACCGGGAACAAATCCCGGCCGGGTTCTTCCGCGGGGTCCGCTCAGCCGGCGAGGAGGGCGACGTCGTCGCTGAAATCAGCCAGGTCCGACGATGTCAGTCCGGAGGTTGCGAGGCCGTGGAGGTGCCGCCAGGCGGCTCTGTGAGCGGTCTCCCACTTGGTCTCCAGCAGGTTCGACCCGTCGGGGCCGGAAACGTGCACACGGCCCGGGATCGCGGTCTCGGGTGCCGGCACACCCAGCTCGACCACGTGCTGCGCCTTCACGCAGCGCAGGCTCGCCGACTCCGGCACGGAGTCGGTCCGCACGGCAGTGAGGCTGGCGCGGGCGCCGTTCCCGAACTCCGCGAGCGCGGCGTACCCGTGCTCGCTCGTGCGGACGAACCGGAAGCGCCGCACCGGTGCGACGGCCGCCCGGATCAGCGACAGCTGATCGAGCAGCACTCGGTCCCAGTCCGAGCCGGTGGCCGCGTAGGTTCGCGCCTCCAGGAGCATGCGGTCATCGAAGACCGCGGCGAACGCGCTTGCGCTGTTCTGCACGGCCGGGTTGTACGTCCACATCGCGTCGATCACGACCGGGACGTTCCGGGCGCTGGAGATCTCGAGGAGTGACTGCACGTCGGCGGGGACGGGGCGCACGACGAGCACACCCCGGGCGCCGCCGTCGATCGCCTGCGCTGCCTCAGTCGGCCAGCCGGCGGCCCCGTCGATCGCGACGAGGTCGGCGGTGTCGCGCTCACCGGAATCCGCGGCGGGGTGCAGGGAGACGGGCAGCGCGGCGATCACCTGGGCGACGCGGCCCGAACGATTCGCGGCGTCGGACGCCGTGACACTGAGCTGGGTGGTCATGCGATGACCTCTGCTTCCTTCTCCTTGATGGCGGTCTGGCGCGCTGCCTCGGCGGCCTTGTCGGCGATCTCCAGGGCGAACGTGAGGTCGTGGATCAGTTCCGTCACATCGAGCGGCTCCACCCTTCCGGCGGCGAGGTCGGCGAGGAAGCGCCACTCGCCCTCGTAGCCGTTTCTCGGCGTCGGCCCGAACACCCGGGTCTCGCCGTTGCGGCGGATCGTCGCCGTGCCCGAGCCGGCTTGCACGTACGACGGCATGAAGTCGATCCGCACCGACACGTCGTCGGCGATGGCCTCGACGTACCACTCGGGGATCCAGCTCTGGTTCGAGGTGGCGACGACCTCCACGTTGCGGTCGCCGATCCGGAGGTTCACGAAGTAGCCGGACGGGTCGGGCACGATCGAGGAGAGCAGCTCGACGTCCCGGAAATCCGGGCAGAACGTCCGCACCAGGGGCAGGTCATGGATGGCGAGCCCCATGATGCTGCCGAAGACCATGCCATGCGCGGTGTCCGGATCGCGGCGGTCAGCCGACCCGCGAGCCGGACGATTGACGACCTCGGTGGCGAAGTCCTCGAAGCGGGGGTTCGGCGGCAGGATGATCGAGTAGCGGACGGTGTGCACCTTCTCGAGCAGGTCGCCCCAGTTCTCCCTGGCGGCGATCCAGGCCGGGTCGAACGTGTGCATGGCGCCGACGATGATCGGCACCCCGGTCTCCTGTGAGACGGCCGCGATCTGCTCAGCCTCCTCCTGGCTCATGGCGAACGGCTTCTCGCAGAGGATGGCCTTCTTGCCGGCGCGGCAGGCGGCGATGACCTGCTCGGCGTGGAAGTGGTGCGGGCTGCAGATGGCGACGATCTGCACCTCCTCGTCTGCGAGGAGCTCCTCGACGCTCGTCGTCCACGCCGCGCCGACGCGGCCGGCGACGGAGCTGGCGACGTCGGCGTCGACGTCCATCACCCGGGCAACGGAGAATACGTCCTCCAGGCGGGCGAGCGTCGGGAGGTGGATGGCTTGGGTCACCGGCCCAGCGCCGAGAATTCCCACCCCCAGGGTCTTGGTGCTCATTCGTACTCCTTCATTGGAAACGCGCCGGAACGTGCCGAGGCCGTGGCGAAAACCTACCCGATCTTGGCCGGAATTGGAAACGGGTATGTACTATTGGAGCATCCACTCCGGGAAGTCTGCAATCATGGCTGGCCGGATCCCGGGAAGGGCGGCGCCGCCTGGCGCTTCGCCCCGAGAATGCCCATTCGAAGAAGAAAGAGCAAAGCGTTGAGAGCAGCCGCAATCACAGCTCCCGGGAGGATCGAAGTCCTCGATCAGCCTCGACCCGTCGCCAGCGGCGACCTGGTCGTCGTGGAGGTTCTGATCGCCCCAATGTGCACCGAGTTCAAGAACCGCAAGGCCGGTCAGGTGTCCGACGTCGTCGGGCATGAGGCAACCGGCATCGTGGTCGACGCGGGCAGCTCGCGCCTGGTCTCGGAAGGCGACCGGGTGGTGGTCATGCCGCACCACGGGTGCGGGAAGTGCGTGTACTGCACCTCCGGAGATCACATGCACTGCATGGATCAGCGCGACGTCCTGGCCGAGACGGGCCAGGAGTATGGCACCGCCACCTATGCGCAGTACCTGCTGAAGCCGGACTGGCTGCTGGCGAAGATCCCGGACGACATCTCCCTGGAGCACGCCGCCATGGCGACCTGCGGCTTCGGGCCGACCTTCGCCTCGCTGCAGCGGATGAACGTCGATGCCCTCGACACCCTGATCGTGTCGGGTCTCGGACCCGTCGGCCAGGGCGCAGTGATCCAGGGCGCCGTCCGCGGAGCGCGGGTGTTCGGCATCGAGACCCACCCGTACCGCACCGAGCTCGCCTACAAGCTCGGCGCGGAGCGCGTCTTCAACCCGATGACGGAGGACGTCGTCGAGGAGATCCGGGCGCTCACCGGGGGGATGGGGGCCGACGCCACCATCGAGACGAGCGGAGCGCCGGGTGCGCCCCGCGCAGCGGCGCTCGCGACCCGCCGCCGGGGCCAGGTGTGCTTCATCACCTGGAACGACATCGAACTGCCGAACCTGGTGCCGCTCGGCCTCACCATCCACGGCATCTGGCACTGGAACCACCTCACCATGGCGGCGAAGATGTGGGAATCGATCCGCAAGGCCGGCGACCGAATCGACACCCTCATCACCCATTCCATGCCGCTCGAGGACGTTTCTGACGCCATGGACATCCAGGACACCGGTGCCTGCGGCAAGATCTACCTCCTCCCGCACACCGGCCAGACCGCCGAGTAGCCCTCGCGCAATACGACAGAGATCGGAAACAGACACGTATGACCTTCAAACTCTCCTTCATGGGCGCGAATCTCGTGGCCCAGCAGCTCGACTGGAACATGACCGAGGGCTGGAATCAGGGCGACACCGCCGCCAATGAGCACTACCGCCCGATCGAGACGTTCGAGGAGCGCTTCGACGCCTTCGTCGCGTCCGCGGTCGAACTCGGCTTCGACACCGTCGACGTGTGGCACCCGCAGCTGAACTACGCATGGGCGACCGACGAGCACATCGAGGCGGCGCAGCGCGTCCTCGCGAAGCACGGCGTGACCGTCGCGAGCTACGGCAGCTACTACGGCGACACCCCGGACGAGGTCCGCTCCGCCGCCCGGGTGGCGAAAGCGCTCGGCACCCGGATCCTCGGCGGCCAGACCAAGGTGCTCTCCACCGACCGTGCGGCCCTGCTCGACGTGCTCGAGGAGACCGACACCGTGCTGGCGTTCGAGAACCACCCGCAGAAGAGCGCCCAGGAGCTGCTCGACCAGATCGGCGCCGACTCCGGTGGGCGGATCGGTGCTGCGGTCGACACCGGCTGGTTCGGCACGCAGGGCTTCGACGCCGCGCAAGCCATCCGCGAGCTCGGGTCGCGCGTCCTCTACGTGCACCTGAAGGACATCCGCGCGGCCGGCGCGCACGATACCTGCGCCCTCGGCGACGGCATCGTGCCGGTGCGCGAGTGCCTCACGGCGCTGGAGGAGATCGGCTACACCGGCACCATCAGCATCGAGCACGAGCCGGAGCACTACAACCCCTACCCGGAGGTCGAGCTCAGCCGCCGCCGCGTGCTCGAGTGGATGGGTCAGGCGTAGCCATGGCGGAGCCATCGCCGGCCGCGGAGTTCCCGGCCCAGCCGACCGCCATCGTCACCGGTGCGGCGTCTCCGCGCGGCATCGGCCGGGCCACCGCCCACCGCCTCGCCCGCGACGGGTGGGCGGTGGCCGTGGTCGACCTCGGCCAGGACGCATCCGAGGCCGTCGCCCGCGAGGTCGCCGAGCAGCACGGCGTGCCGACCCTCGGGCTCGGCGTCGACATCACCGACCGTGATGCGGCGTTCGCCGCGGTCGAGCGGGTCGACCGCGAGCTCCCGCAGCTCGTCGGCCTGGTCAACAACGCCGGCGTCAGCTCGCCGGTGCCGTTCCTCGAGGTGACGCCGGAGGAGTGGCGGCGGGTGTTCGAGGTGAATGTGCACGGCACCTTCCACATGACGCAGGCCGCTGCCGCCGTCATGGCGAGTCACCACCTGGGCCGGATCGTCAACGTCTCCTCCGTCTCGGCGGAGCGCGGCGGTGGCGTCTACGGACGCGCGGCGTACTCCGGCGCGAAGGCGGCCCTGCTCGGCATCGCGCGGACGCTCGCCCGCGAGCTGGGTCCGCACGGCATCACGGCCAACTCGGTGGCGCCGGGCTCGATCGACACCGACATCATGGGCGGCACGCTGAGCGAGGCGCGCAAAGCGGAGCTGGTGAGCGACCTCCTGGTCGGACGGATCGGAACGGTCGACGACGTCGCCGCGGTGATCAACTTCCTCCTCAGCCGGGAGGGCGGGTACGTGACGGGAGCCACCTACGACGTCAACGGCGGCCTTCACATCGCATGATGCTGCAGCTGGTCGACGCGACTCCGGCCGAGCGCGTAGCCGTCGCGCTTCGGCAGTGCGTGGCGCCGCAGGTAGTCGCGGTTCGTCGCGCAGACGCTGAGCCCATCGCCGCCGTAGTGCTCCGTCGAGAGAAGGCCCTGGAAGCCGACGGACACCGCGAATCGGACCGCGGCGCGGTAGTCGATGACGCCGAGCTCGAGCGGGGCCGGCACGGCGGTGTAGAAACCGGTGGCGACGTCCTCGTCCCGGAAGTAGTTCTTCACATGCCAGAAGTTGGCATAGGGGAGCGTCTTCTCGACGAGCTCGCGCCACGGCTCGACAGGACGGTGCAGGCGCACCAGATTGCCGATGTCCGGATTCAGTCCGACGTTCGGCAGGCCGATCTGCTCGACCAGCCGCACCGACGAGTCGGCGGTGCCGAGATAGGTGTCCTCGTACATCTCCAGCGACAGCAGCAGGCCGAGCTCCGCCGCATGCCTGCCGAGCTCGCGGAGCCTCGTCGCCGCCAGGTCCCACGACTCGGCGTCCTCGGGAAGATCGCGGTGACCCTCGACGGTCCAGAACCACAGCTGCCGCTGCTGCGCCTCGGTGAGCGGCTGGTGCAGCCCGACGGAGACGAGCGAGCAGCCGAGCTCCGCGGCGGCCTCGAGGGTACGGTGGCTGTACGCGAGATTCGCCTCGCCGCGCTCACGGTCGATGACGCTGTGACGGACCGCGGAGATCGCCGAAATACGCACACCGGCATCGCCGGCCGCGACGGCGAGCTCCCTCAGGCGGGACGGTCCGAGGTCCCCCGGCTGAAGCCAGGTGTCCGTCAAATCGATCCCGTCGAATCCGGCGTCCGCGACCTCGAGCAGCGATGCCGCCCACGTCTCCGCCGGCGCGTCCTGGGCGCGGACGCCCCTCGCGTCGGCGCCCGGCAGCGGCAGGGTCGCCGCCACGATCGGCCAGGTCTCGGCGGTCAAGGCCATCGTCGTCTCCTCGCGGTGCCGGTAGCGATACCATCTGCGCTGCCCAGCGACTGTAGCGCACCCTCCGAACTCCGCCGTCCGGGTTGCCCGGGCCGATCGGCGGCAATAGCCTCGGCCATTGGGCCGATTCCACCTCGCAGAGAACCCTCGAAAGGCCAGCATGAGCTCTCCCGATAGTCCCTCCAGCCGCCGCGCCCTCGTCGTCCGGGGAGGCTGGGAGGGACACCAGCCGGTCGAGACGACAGAGGCGTTTCTTCCGTTCCTCGAGTCCAACGGGTTCGAGGTCCGGGTGGAGGACGTGCCCCCGGGGGAGACGCCGGCCGTCTACGCCGACGCCGACTATCTGCCGAGCGTCGACCTCATCGTCCAGACGAACACGATGAACGCCATCGAGCCGGATCAGCTGAAGGGGCTGGTGGGTGCGGTCGAGGCCGGCGCCGGCCTCGCCGGCTGGCACGGCGGCATCGCGGACTCGTATCGCAACAGCTCGGACTACCTGCACTTCATCGGAGGGCAATTCGCCTCGCATCCGGGCAAGGCGCCGGAGGAGCGGACGGGCGAGCAGGCGGACAACTACATGCCGCACACGATCAACATCACCGAGGCGGGCCGGAAGCACCCGATCACCTCCGGGCTCGACGACTTCGAGCTGGTCACCGAGCAGTACTGGGTGCTGCACGACGACTACCTCGACGTGCTGGCCACCACCACGCAGGCGGTTCGTCCCTGGGACCCGTGGAAGCGTCCGGTCACCTCGCCCGCCATCTGGACGCGCCAGTGGGGCAAGGGGCGTATCTTCGTGTCGACGCCCGGCCACCGGGTCGAGATCGTCGAGGACCCGAACGTGCGGACGGTCATCGAACGCGGCCTGCTCTGGGCCGCCCGCTGAGCGGTCCGCCTGGAACACCACCACCCGGCGGCCGACGCCAGGCCGCATCTGAACGAAGGAGTATGAGATGCCCAATCGGGAGCTGAACGTCGCCATGGTCGGCTACGGGTTCATGGGCGCGGCCCACTCACAGGGCTGGCGCACCGCCCCGCGGTTCTTCGAGCTGCCGATCACCCCGCGGATGAAGACGATCGTCGGCCGCGACGCGGCCAAGGTCGAGGCCGCCCGGCAGCAGTTCGGCTGGGAGGAGTCCGAGACGGACTGGACCAAGCTGATCGAGCGCGACGACATCCACCTCATCGACGTCTGCACCCCCGGAGACACCCACGCGGACATCGCCATCGCCGCGCTGCAGGCGGGGAAGCACGTGATCTGCGAGAAGCCGCTGGCGAACACCGTCGAGGAGGCGGAGCGCATGGCGACCGCGGCCGAGGAGGCCGCCCGGAACGGCGTGTACGCGATGGTCGGCTTCAGCTACCGCCGGGTCCCGGCGCTGATCTTCGCCCGGCAGCTGGTGCGCGAGGGCCGGATCGGCGATCTCCGGCAGGTGCGCGCGGCGTACCTCCAGGACTGGCTGTCCGACGCAGAAGGCCCGATGACCTGGCGCCTCGACAAGTCGAAGGCGGGCTCCGGTTCGCTCGGCGACATCGGCGCCCACGCGGTCGACGCCGTGCAGTTCATCACCGGACAGACGGTGGAGTCCGTGAGCGGTGTGCTCGAGACCCTGGTCAAGCAGCGCCCGCTGCTCGGCGAGCAGGTGGGTCTCGGCGGCACGGCGTCGGACGAGCGCGGCGAGGTGACCGTCGACGACGTCGCGCTCTTCCTCGGGCGGCTGAGCGGCGGAGCACTGGGCACGTTCGAGGCCACTCGCTACGCGTTGGGCCGCAAGAACGCGCTGCGCCTCGAGTTCAACGGGTCCAAGGGGTCGATCGCCTTCGACCTGGAGCGCATGAACGAGCTCGAGTTCTACGACGGCACCGACGCCGCGGGGGAGCAGGGCTTCCGCCGCATCCTGGTCACCGAGCCGGAGCACCCCTTCGTGGCGAAGTGGTGGCCCACCGGGCACGGACTCGGCTGGGAGCACTCGTTCACTCATCAGGTCGTCGACTTCATGAACGGCGTCGACTCGGGCACCCAGCCGGAGCCGTCGTTCGCCGAAGGTGCGCAGGTGCAGCGGGTGCTCGGTGCGGTGGAGCGCAGCTCCGAGTCCGGCAGCACCTGGGTTTCGACGAAGTAGCAGAAAGGTAAGGGATAAGGAACATGGCACGACCCATCACACTGTTCACCGGCCAGTGGGCCGACCTGCCGTTCGAGGAGGTGGCCCGCCTCGCAGGCGAGTGGGGCTACGACGGCCTGGAGATCGCCAGCTGGGGCGACCACCTCGACCCGAACCGGGCCGCCACCGACGACGACTACGTCGCCGACCGGCTCGCGATCCTCGAGAAGAACAACCTCAAGGTGTTCGCCATCTCGAATCACCTCAAGGGCCAGGCGGTCTGCGATGACCCGATCGACCAGCGCCACCGCGACATCCTGCCGGACAGCGTGTGGGGTGACGGCGACCCTGAGGGCGTGCGTCAGCGCGCGGCCGAGGAGATGAAGAACACGGCCCGCGCGGCCGCGCGGCTCGGGGCCAAGACGGTGACCGGATTCACGGGGTCGTCGATCTGGAAGTACGTCGCCATGTTCCCGCCGGTCTCCGCCGAGCTGGTCGACGCCGGATATCAGGACTTCGCGGACCGGTGGAACCCGATCCTCGACGTCTTCGAGGAGGTCGGCGTGCGCTTCGCGCTGGAACCGCACCCAAGCGAGATCGCCTACGACTACTGGACCACCAAGCGCACCCTCGAGGCGATCGGGCACCGCGCGTCGTTCGGCATCAACTGGGACCCGAGCCACATGGTCTGGCAGGACCTCGACCCGGTCGGGTTCCTCTGGGACTTCCAGGACCACATCTTCCACGTGCACTGCAAGGACACGAAGAAGCGTCTCAACGGCAGGAACGGCCGGCTGTCCTCGCACCTGGCCTGGGCCGACCCGCGGCGGGGCTGGGACTTCATCAGCACCGGTCACGGCGACGTGCCATGGGAGGACGCGTTCCGGATGCTGAACGCCATCGGCTACGACGGCCCGCTGTCGGTCGAGTGGGAGGACGCGGGAATGGACCGCCTCGTCGGCGCGCCCGAGGCGCTCGGATTCGTGCGGAAGTTCGCCTTCGACGCACCGACCGCAGCCTTCGACGCGGCCTTCGCCGTCGACCGCTAGCCGTCGAGTCCACTCGCCGGGGCTGGTCCGCCGGACCGCCCCGGCCGATGACCCACGCCGGTCGCACCGGCAGACCCCTGAACCAGAAGGAACGACACAGCATGAGATACCTCGCCGAAGTGGCCCCGCAGACCGTCAGGGTGGCGCAGTCGGCGGCGCCCGCGCTCCCCGATGGGCACGTTCGCGTGCAGGTCGCCTTCGCCGGCGTCTGCCACTCCGACACCGCCAGGGTGAAGCAGGGGCGCGGGCCCTTCCCGGCGCGCATCGGCCATGAGGTGTCCGGGACGGTGACGGAGAGCACGGATCCGGCCGTGCCGGCGGGCGCACGCGTGGTCGCATACGTCGAGGACGGGTACGCGACCGAGCTGATCGTGCCGGCTTGGCGGACGGTTCCCCTGCACCCGGACTGCTCGTTCGAGGACGCCGCGCTGGCGGAGCCGCTGGCCTGTGTCATCGGCGGCATCGAGATGCTCGACCTGGCGCACGAGCCGGAGGTCGTGATCGTCGGCGCAGGCTTCATGGGGCTGATGGCGCTGCGCCTGCTCGTGGCGGGCGGTCACCGCGTCGTGGTGATCGAACCACGGGAGGTCGCGCGGGAGCTGGCGGTCAAATGGGGCGCGGAGCGGGTGCTCGCCCCCGACGACGTGACGCCGGACATGATGCAGGCGTCGTCGGTCGTGGTCGAGGCCACCGGGGCGGCAGGCGGTCTGCAGCTCGCAAGCGACCTCACCAAGATCGCCGGCACCCTCGGCGTCATGGGCTACCACCAGTCGAACGGCGGCAAGCGCACCATCGACATGGAGAGCTGGAACTACCGCGCGCTCAAAGTGCTGAGCCTGCATCACCGCGACCCGCACGACGTGCTGCGCTGGATCGACCGTGCGCAGCGGCTGAGCGCCCACGGGTTCCTGCGCCCGTCGGAGCTCGTCGACACCACCGTGACGCTGGACGAGCTGCCGGCCGTCTTCGCCGGTGAGACCAGCTACAGCGCCATCAAGACGCTGCTGGATGTGACCGGCGAACCCGCAGAGCGCGGCGCGTAGGCTCGAAGCTTCAGGAAGGATCCACAATGCCGACAACCCCGCTGAGCCTGCTGGTCTGGAACGAGAACGTGCACGAGTCGCGCGGCGACGAGACCGTCACCCGCATCTATCCGGACGGCATCCACGGCGCGATCGCAGCCGGCCTGCGCGAGCACTTCCCGCAGGCGGACGTGAGCACGGCGACCCTCGCAGAGGAGGAGCACGGGCTGAGCGAGGAGGTGCTCGCCGGAACCGACGTGCTGCTGTGGTGGGGTCACGTCGCCCACGCCGACGTGAGCGACGAGGTCGTGGAGCGGGTGAAGCGACACGTGCTCGGCGGGATGGGGCTCCTGGTGCTGCACTCCGGTCACTTCTCGAAGATCTTCAAGAGCCTTCTCGGCACGACGTGCTCGCTGCTCTGGAGGAAC
This sequence comes from Lysobacter korlensis, assembly GCF_042434515.1. Taxonomy (NCBI): domain Bacteria; kingdom Pseudomonadati; phylum Pseudomonadota; class Gammaproteobacteria; order Lysobacterales; family Lysobacteraceae; genus Lysobacter; species Lysobacter korlensis. Next base: position 172,244 of record NZ_JBHLTG010000002.1, on the reverse strand, counting down.
GAGGGGGAGCGGGAGCTCGTGTGGAACGTGAACCCCGGCCACCCGATCGCGGAGGGGATCCCGCATCCGATCGTCATCCCGGAGCAGGAGATGTATGGCGAACTGTTCGACATCCCCGCCCCGGACGATCTCGTCTTCATCAGCTCCTTCACCGGCGGCGAGGTGTTCCGCTCCGGCGTCACGTTCACCCGTGGTCGTGGCCGGATCTTCTACTTCAGCCCGGGCGACCAGGAGTACCCCGTCTACCACCAGGCCGAGATCCGGAAGGTGCTGGCCAACGGTGTGAAGTGGGCGGCGCCGGCGACCCGTGACCGGGCCGTCCCCGGCGTCGGCAATCCCGCACGGGAGTGGTTCGCGAGCTGATCCGGAGGTCGCCGTGGAGCGGGTGCCTAGCCGCCGACGCCGCCTGCTGTCCTGGCTGCCGAGCATTCTCCTCGTCACCCTGATGGCCGTGGCGGGATTCGTGACCGTCGCGATCAACAACTCGTGGTGGGTGGACCCGAATCCCGTCGCCGGCGCGGACCAGACCGCGCCCGGCGGCTCGAGCATCTTCACCGGCGCCGGGGTGGACTACCTCAGCCGGACGGGTCTCGTGGTGATCCGTATGGACTCGGGCGCCGCGCTGCCCGCAGAGCAATTGGGACTCGAGCCTGACGGCGAGCGATCGATCGCCAGCGAACGGCCGTTGCGCGTGCAGGTGTTCGGGCCCGACGGCGCGCTCGTGGTGCAGGATGCGAGACAGGTGACGCTCTCCACCGAGGCAGGCGAGCTGATCCGGGTCGATGTGGTCGTCCCGGTGGGCGGGAACTTCACCTCCGCCCATGCCCAGCTCACCCAGGTCGCCGACCTGTACGGGTGGAGCGCCGAGGAGCTCGAGACGATGCTCGATGAGATCGGCGCGGCGAAGCGCGACGATCCGGACAGTCCCGCGACGGCCAGCGTCGGCCCGGGCGGCGAGGTGGGGCTCGCGGTCACCGCGACCCTGCTCGCCGACCGCGGTGCGGAGATCACCTACACGGCCGAGCGTCTGCCCTGAGGATCACGCGGTGAGGGTGAGCACCGCGTGGGCGCCGAGGACGACCGCGGTGGCCGTCGCGCCGAGGGCGAAGAGCGAAATGATGGTGTCGATGCGACGGGCCATTGGGAACTCCTGAAAACGTCGAGAGATGAGTGATCTTCTCTGAGTCCGGTAGCCCGGCTGACCCGCGCGTGGGTCCCGTGGCTTTGCGTCCCCGGCTCACGCCGGGTTTGCCGTTTTCGGTGAGCGGTCCCCAGACTACGGCATCCGTTCGCCTGGTCGGAATGTGGTCCCGAGGTCGGTATACTGCGCTCCTGCAGCGGGACGCCCCATCAGGAAGCCCTGCGCGAAGTCGCACCCGAGGATCCGCAGGCGCTCCAGGACCGCCTGCTCCTCGACGCCCTCGGCCACACACGTCATGCCGAACCGGTGCGCCAGATTCACCGTCGCCGCCACGAGCGCCTCGTCGCGGGAGGACTGCAGCATGCCCGCGACGAACTGCGGAACGATCTTCAGCTGCGAGGCGGGCAGGTACCGCAGGTACGACAGCGAGGAATAGCCGGTGCCGAAGTCGTCGATGCAGATTCCCACACCGATCTCGTGGAGCAGGCGCACCGTCTCGGCGAGCGCCGTCGACTCGGCGATCATGCTGGATTCCGTCATCTCGAGCAGCAGCCGCCTCGGCTCCAGGCGATGCTTGGCGAGGAGGCCGGAGACCGAGTCGGGCAGGAGCGAGCTCTGCAGCTGGACGGGGGAGACGTTCACCGAGACGGTGAAGTCCTCGCGGACCCGGCCTTCGGCGATCCACACAGCCGCCTGACGGAGGGCGTCGTCGAGCACCCGAAGGCCGAGGGGCTCGATCAGCCCGTTCGCCTCGGCCGCCGGGATGAACCGGTTCGGCGGGATCCTGCCGTGCCCCGGCCGGTCCCAGCGCACCAGCGCCTCCACCCCGGCGAGCGATGCATCCGCCACCCGATGGATCGGTTGATAGTGCACGACGAACTCGCCGCGCTCGAGGCCGAGCCGCATCGGCTGCTCGAGGTCGATCCTCGGCTCCGGCAGCAGGGCAGAGGCGGGACCGCTGCCGTCCCTGGCGCGCTGCTTCGCCGCGTACATGGCAGCGTCGGCCTCGCGGAGCAGGTCGTGCGCACCCCCGCCGGCGCGGGGTGTCGCGATCCCGATCGACGCGCCGACGTCGACAGTCCGGCCGTCAAGCTGGATCTCCGTCCCGATGGACGCCGCGATGCGATCGGCGATCAGCTCGGCCTCCGCAGAACCGGCGTTCTCGCAGAGCACCACGAACTCGTCGCCGCCGATGCGGGCGACCGTGTCCTGAGCTCGGGTCTGGCCGAGGATCCGCTCCGCCGTGGTGACGAGGAGGGTGTCGCCGGCGTCATGGCCGAGCGTGTCGTTCACCTGCTTGAAGCCGTCGAGGTCGATGAACAGCAGCGCGAGCGGCTGCCCGCGGTGATGCCGCTTGATCGCCTGGTCCAGCCGGTCCATCAGCAACCGGCGGTTCGGCAGCCCGGTGAGCGCGTCGCGCAGTGCGAGCTCGGCCAGCTTCGTCTCCGCCCGGCGCAGGAGCGATCCCTCCAGGTCTCTGGCCAGCTCCTCGGCGTCGCGCTCCCGGCCGTCCCACGGCAGCGACTGGCCCGTGACGCTCTGTGTCCACTGCGAAAAAGAGTTGCGGGGAGAGAACGGCGTGAGCCGGTTCGCCGGCGTCTGGTCCCCGAGCCAGTTGACCGTGCGGACCACCTCCGGGCGGTACCAGGCGAGGAAATCGCCGCCGGAGCTGAGGGGTGTGACGACGAGTCCGGCGACTCCCGGCAGCAGGTCGGCGACCTCCGGGAGATCGGTGACGAGCTGCGCCGTGACGATGGGTCGGCCGGCAGTGAGGGCGCGGAGCCGGCGGGCGAAGTTCGACCGGGTCACGGCGACCGGCACGTCCCCCACGGACACGCACCGGCCATCGACGCACACCGTGGCGCCGTCGGCCGGGAGCACGTCGAGCACGGTGGCGGGCCCGTCCGTGAGCGCCTGCGCCAGATCGTCACGCCGGCCGGCGTGCTCGAGCAGCCGTGCACGAACCGACCTGGCGGCATCGCGGCGGCCGAGCCGGCCGATCTCGGCCATGGCGCCGAGCTGCAGCGACACCTGGCCGGCGAGGATCTCGTAGCCCTGCCGCGCTGCGTAGCCGATCCGCTTCGGAGTGCGGTGCGCGCAGGTGACCATGCCGACGAGTTCACCGGCGACGATCAGGGAGAGCGAGAACGTCGCTCCCTGGCCCATGTTGCGCATGAACTGCAGGTGGTGGCGGGAGACGCTCCGGAGCTCGGCAAGGCCCAGGTCGAGCGGCTGCCCGGTCCGCGGGTTCACCTCCGGCACGAGCTCCGCTGTTCCGGAGTCCGTCGACACGATCACCCGGGAGAGCTTGCCCAGGTACAGCTGCCGTGCCTGCGCCGGGATGTCGCTGGCCGGGAAGTGCAGGCCGAGATAGGGCTCCATCTCCTCGGCGCGCTCCTCGGCGACCACCTCGCCGTGGCCGTCCGGGTGGAAGGCGTACACCATCACCCGGTCGAAGCCGGTCAGCATGCGGAGCTCGCGCGCGGTCTCCTCCCGAAGCCGGTCGATGCTGTCCGCGGCGGAGAGCCGCTGGATGGCGCCGTAGATCGCTGCCGTCGACGGGTCGGCGCCCAGCGGCAGCACCGGCTCGAACTCGACCGCCACGGTTCCGTCGACGGGGTGCACGATCACGTCGAACGGCCGGCCGTGCATCTGCACGGTCAGCGGATTCGCGATGGCCCGGTCGCCGTCACGCAGCGACTCGAATCGCTGGTGCGCCTCCGGCTCGAGGAGGTCCGCCAGCGGACGGCCGATCAACGCTGCCGCCTCGACGCCCAGCACCTCTGCGGAGCTGCTGCTCGCCTGGAGGATCTCCGCGCCGTCAGGGTCGACGGTCAGCAGGACCCCGTGCGGCTGGATGCTGCCGGGCGTCCGAATCGGCTCGCGCGAGCACTCCTCGAGACGTTCCCGCTCCCCGGCGGGCAGGTCGGACTGAGGCGGGGTAGTCGGGCGCACCCGTTCACCTTGCCACGATCCCGCTGACCGTGCGCCGGGCGTGCGCCGGGCAGCCGCCCCTGGTTCCGCCAGGCGCGCGGCCTACCGCAGCGAGCGCTGCTGAAGCTTCTTGCCGGCCAGGACGAGGATCACGCCGCCGAAGGTGAGCAAGGCATACAGGACGAACAGGCCGATCGACGACGTGCCGACCGCCAGGAGGATCGCACCGGCGGCGAACAGGGCGAGCCCAGCCACCTGCATCACCCTGGTTCCCGGAATCGCCGTCATCGTTCGCCCCTCCGGCCGCTCGTCGGGTGAGCGTCGAGGCGAGTCTGGGGCATCCTGCGGCGCATCCGGGCGCACGAAACGCCGCGGATTCCGCGACCTGCGGAATCCGCGGCGTGACCGCTCGGCGTCGGCGGTCTAGTCCCGCGCGTCCCAGTCGGTGAGCGCGAACACCGCGACGAGCGCAACGAGCGTCCCGATCCAGAGTGCGCGGGCCTTCGGCTCCCGCGCCACGCCGGTGGCGAGCGGCACGGCGAGCTGCGCCGGCACCGCCGCCGCGTCGATGGTGCGGTGCACATGCCAGGGGATGAGCTGCTTGGCCGCGAGCGGCTGATTGCTGAGCGCGGTGACGCCGGCCTGCGCCGCGGCGAACCCGTTGAACGTGATCGCCGACTTCCGGCTCAGCTTGAGCGCCCATGGCGCGGCGAGCAGAAGGGCCGACATGCCGTAGTCGATCGCCCCGTGCATCGCGGGCGTGATGGGCTTTCTCACTGCGGTTCCTCTCAGGTCGTCAAGGGCGGGGTCGTGAACAGCCGGCTCAGGCGCCGAGGCCGGCCTTGTCCACCTTGCGGTGGTAGCGGACCCCCACGATTCCGCCGAGAATCGCTCCGCCGAGACTCGCGAGCGCGATCACCACCGCGGTGATGATGCCGGCGACCCCCAGGTCACCCTCGTTCACCGGAATCCGCGGGAAGGCGTTGAGCTGCTGGAGCACGTTGAACTGAGCGCCGAGCACCCCGCCGATCACGGCCACCACGATGGCGATGATCAGCGCCCAGAGCCACACGGCGAGGCCCTGCTTCGCGCCGCTGAATCGCGCCATCCGGCCGGCGACGTAGCCTCCGCAGTAGTACGCCACCACCACGATGAGGAGGGCCAGGATGATCCCCGCGATGCCGATCGCGCCGGCCGCCTGCGGGTCCACGTCGTCCGGCTCGGTGACGCCGGTTCCGAGGCCGACGGCTGCACCGGTGCCGGCCACGAATGCCGTGAGCAGCACGGCCATGCCGACCGCCGTGAGCCAGCCGAAGAAGGCTGCCCCGATCTTCACGCCTCCGTAGGCTTCCTTCTCGCGGGCCACCACCTCACGCCGCACGTTCGGATCCGCGTCGTGCACGCCGTCGACCGGAGCCGCATGGCGGCCCTCGTCGATGCGCTCTGTGGGTGCCGCGTCGCGCGCGTCGTTCCTGTCGCCGCTTGCTGTCGACATGACTTCCTCCTTCGCTGAGCAGCCCCGTTGCTGGGAGCCCTCATCCGAGATTCCTCGCGTCAGCCGAACGTTTGCTGAAAGCGGGGCGTATTCTCAGAGGCAGTTCACAGCCAGCCGCGGCGTTTGAACGCGACGAAGAGGCCGACCCCCATCGCGACCATCAGCCCGAGCGCGAACGGGTAGCCCAGCGGCCAGTCGAGTTCCGGCATGACCTCGAAGTTCATGCCGTACACCGTGCCGACGAGCGTCGGTGCGAACAGGATCGCTGCCCACGCGGAGATCTTCTTCACCTCGTCGTTCTGCTTCAGGCTCGACTCGGAGAGGCGGCGCATCTCGTCGTTCTGAGCCTGCGCCACCACGGTGGCGTGCAGGCTCAGCGCGTTCTGAAGCAGGATCCGGAAGGCGTCTGCCCGCTCCACCACCCGCTGCACGTGGTCGGCCACGTCGCGGAGGTTCCGCTGGAGCTCGACGTCGACCGCGTACTTCTGGAAGCCGGCCTCCAGCCCCGCGACCACGTCGACGAGCGGCCGCGTGGCGCGCTGGAACTCGATCACCTCGCGCAGCAGCTCGTAGATCCGCCGGGAGACGGCCGGATCCCCGCCGAAGAGCTGATCCTCGATCTCGTCGATGTCGTTCTGCAGGCCGTTCACCACCGGCACGTACTCGTCCACCACCTGGTCGATCACCGCATAGAGGATCGACTCCGTGCCGAGGGCGAGCAGCGCCGGGTGCTGCTCCAGGCGCTTGCGCACCCGGCCGAGGTCGGGCGACTCGGCGTGCCGGATCGTCACGGCGAAGTTCCGGCCGACGAAGAGGTGCACCTCGCCGAACTCCACCTCCTCCGGCGCGTCGAGGTAGCGGGCTGGACGCAGCACCACGAACAGGGTGTCGCCGTACCGCTCGAGCTTCGGCCGCTGATGGCCGTGCAGCGCGTCCTCCACCGCGAGATGGTGCAGCTCGAACTCCTCTGCGACGGCGCGGATCTCGTCGGGTGTGGGCCGGTACAGCCCGATCCACGCCAGGCCGCCGCGTTCGTGCAGCGCCTCGAACGTCTCCTCGAGACTGTGCTGCGTCGCGCCGCGCACGCCCGCGACGTAGATGGCGTTGTCGACGATCGGCATCGCGGTCCTCCTTCTGCGCACGGCCTGGACCGGCCTTGCCACGATAGCGGCGGGAAACCTTCGGGCGACGTGCCGACGGACCGAAATAAACCCGTGTCCGGTGCGGTTGGGGTTCGCGAGTCGACAAGGATGGAACGCATGACCGACACCGCCACCGCCAAGGCCCAGCCCACGACGCCCGAGGCGCAGCTCGCGCTCTTCCGGTCCCGACGCGAGGAGGCGGTGGTGCAGCCGAGTGGCAGCCTCGCGCTCGTCAACACCCAGTGGATCGACTCCGAGCAGCCCGTCTGGGGCGTCCCCGGCCTGTGGGCGCCGCTGCCCGACGGCGAATCCGGCCTGCAGGTGACCGCGACCGCCGACGATGGCATCGTCGTGGATGGGCAGTTGGTCGACGGGACCGCCGTGGTGCGCGGCAAGGACGCCGAGTCGCCCAGCACGATCGTGTTCAGCGAAACCGTCAGCGGCTTCGTCATCGCGGGGGAGGAGGGCGGCTACGCGCTGCGGGTCTGGGATGCGAACTCCGAGGCCATCCAGAATTTCGGGGGCATCGACGCCTTCGACTACAACCCGGACTGGGTGATCACCGGCAGCTTCGTCGAGAACCCAGCGGGCACGACCGTCGGCTTCGAGCATCTCAAGGACAACGGCGCGACCCGCGAGAAGGTCGTCCCCGGCCTCATCGACTTCGAGAAGGACGGCCAGTCGTATTCGCTCGCCGCGTTCAAGGCCGGCCGGGCGCTGCAGCTGGTCTTCGCCGACGCGACCAACGGCGACTCGACTTACAGCGTCGGCCGGTTCCTGTTCGTGGCTCCGAACCCGGACGGCAGCATCACCCTCGACTTCAACCGCGCGATCCTGCCGCCCTGCGCGTTCAGCTACAGCTTCAACTGCCCGCTCCCTCCGAAGCAGAACCGCTTCCCGGTGCCCATCGAGGCGGGCGAGAAGAACGTGCTGGCGAAGGACGGCTCGCTGCTGCACTGAGCGCACCCGTGCACATCGTGCTCGAGGCCGCCGGGGACGGCGGCGTGCGGGCGACCGGGCTCGACGAGTCCGACGAGCCGCGCTTCACCGAGGAATTCCCCCGCGGCCGGCTTCCGGAGTGGGTCGCCGCGCACGCGGACGGGCCACGCTGGGTGTGGGACGACACCGCCCGCTGGTATCCCCGGCTGCTGGATGCCGGCGTCCGGGTCGAGCGCTGCACCGACCTGCGCCTGTGCCATGCCGTGCTGCGGCGTGCACTGGCGACGGCGCGCTCGCGTCTGGCGACCGCCGAGCCGAACGGGTGGGACCGGCTGGAGACGCAGGGCCCGGACGACGGCGGCCTGTTCCGCATCGGCGACGAGACCGCGCAGCTCGACGCGGTCGCCGAATTCCGGCTGCAGCGCGAGGCCGTCGCGCAGGCGGACGGGGGCAGGCTCGGGCTCCTGCTCGCCGCGGAGTCCGCTGGGGCGCTGATCGCGGCCGAGCTGACCTTCGCCGGCGTGCCGTGGCGGGCGGACGTGCACGATCGCATCCTCACCGGAATGCTGGGGCCGCGCCCTGCTCCGGGCATGCGCCCTGCACGCCTCGCCGAGCTGCTCGGGGAGCTGCGCGAGCGTTTCGGCTCGCCGGACCTGAACCCGGACTCGCCTCCGGAGCTTCTCCGCGGCCTCCGTCGCGCCGGGATCTCCGTCTCGTCGACCCGGTCATGGGAGCTGAAGCGGGTGGAGCACCCGGGCATTCCGGCGCTGCTGGAGTACAAGAAGCTCTCGCGGCTCGCCAGCGCCAACGGCTGGCAGTGGCTGGACTCCTGGGTGCGCGACGGCCGGTTCACGCCGGTCTACGTGCCCGGCGGTGTGGTGACCGGCCGCTGGGCGTCGAACGGCGGCGGTGCGCTGCAGCTGCCCGCGCAGGTGCGTGACGCGGTGCGCGCCGACGACGGCTGGAAGCTGATCGTCGCCGACGCGGCGCAGCTCGAGCCGCGCGTGCTTGCCGGGCTCTCCGGCGACCTCGCCATGGCGCGCGCCGCCCAGGGGGCCGACCTCTACTCGGGCATGGTGGAGTCCGGCGCCGTGCAGACCCGCGAACAGGCGAAGTACGGGATGCTCGGCGCGATGTACGGCGGAACCCGCGGCGAGAGCGGCCGGATGGTGCCGAGGCTCGGGAAGGCGTATCCCCGCGCGCTCGGGCTGGTCGAGGCGGCGGCGCGGGCGGGGGAGCGTGGCGAGTCCGTCTCGTCGCTGCTCGGGCGAAGCTCCCCGCGGCCGGGCACGACCTGGCCGGCGCTGGGCGACGTCGACGACCAGGCGGAGGCAGACGAGCGCGAGCGCCGGGCGCGGAGCGACAACCGCGCCTGGGGACGGTTCACCCGCAACTTCGTGGTGCAGTCCACTGCAGCGGAGTGGGCGCTGTGCTGGATGGCGGCGCTGCGGAACCGGCTCTGGACGCTCGGGTCCGGGACGCTCCGCGAGCGGCCGCACCTGGCCTTCTTCCTGCACGATGAGGTGCTGGTGCACTCCCCGGCCGGGCTGGCGGACGAGGTGGCCGAGCACGTGCGCCAGACCGCCGCGGAGGCCGGCAGGCTGCTCTTCGGCGCCTTCCCGATCGAGTTCCCGGTGACGGTGAGCGTGGTGGACAGCTACGCGGACGCCAAGTAGCCGCTGCCGCAGGGCCGCTCCCCTTCGCCAGGCTCGGGACGAGCGACACGCTCAGGGACGAGCGACACGCTCAGGGACGAGCGAAACGCTCAGCGACCCAGCGGGGTCAGCGCGGCTCCTCAGCCTGTCGAAGGCCGCGGCCGCGGCGCGGGCGGTCGGCGCGCGGCGCCCATGGCTGCACTCGGGGCAGCGCATCGAGCCACCGGTGCGCCGCCTTGGCGAGCTCGTCCTGCGCCCGCCGTGCCGCCAGCCGGTGCGGCTCCGTCGGCGCAGCACCTGCGGGCTTCCGCCAGACGGTGCGGTACGCGGCGATCAGCCCGGCGACGTCCGCGCCCGGGACCGACTGCGCCAGCAGCACGTGATCGACCATCGCCGCGAAGTCCGGCCCGCGCGGTGTCGCGAGCGCGTTCGCGGCCGCCCCGTGTCCCGCATCGGTGAGCGCATAAAGCGGAAGTCCGTCGTGGGTCGTGCCCGCCGGGCGCAGCAGCTCGTCCCGTGCCAGGCGGTCCAGTGTCGAGTACACCTGCCCCGGGTTCAGCGCCGCGCTGCGCCGGGTGCGCTCCACCACCTCCGCGTGGAGCTGGTAGCCGTAGGCCGGTCCGAGGGTGAGCACGACGAGCAGGGAATCGCGAAGCGACATGTCCCGAATGTATACGGCGTATGCACCCGGATCCGGGAGGCGAATCACAGCCTTGTGATTTCCCGCCGTTGCCGGAATAATGCTCCTGAGCACCGCAGTATCCGTTCACCAGGTCGATGGGGAAGTCGCACCTAACCGAACGGAGAACAGCAGTGGTCAACACGATTGCGCGCGGAGTGCTCTATGTGCACTCCGCACCCCGCGCGTTGTGCCCCCACGTGGAGTGGGCGGCAGGACGCGCCCTCAACCGTGCCGTGAACTTCCAGTGGGCGCCTCAGCCCGTGCTGAAGGGCGCACAGCGCACGGAGTTCTATTGGGAGGGCGAGCGGGGAACCGGAGCGCGCCTGGCGTCCGCCCTGCGCGGCTGGGAGCATCTGCGCTTCGAAGTGACCGAGGATGCCGGCCTCGGCACCGACGGGGGCCGCTGGCTGCACACTCCGGATCTCGGCATCTTCTACGCCCAGACCGACACCGCCGGCAACCTCGTCATCCCCGAGGACCGAGTGCGCTACGCGATGGAGATCGCCGGCTCGAACGCGCTGGAGCTCCATCGCGAGCTGCGACTCGCCCTCGGGCAGGCCTGGGACGACGAGCTCGAGGTCTTCCGTCACGCGAGCGACGAGAACCCGGTCGTCTGGCTCCACAAGGTCGGTTGACGCCCACCCCCAACTTCGAGTCGCGGTCTTCGGACGCGACTCGGCGGCGTTTCGCGTCCGAAGACCGCGACTCGCGGGTGTGCTTCTACTCGTAGGAGCGGAAGGCCGCCACGGCGTTGTGGCCGCCGAATCCGAACGAGTTGCTGATCGCCAGCAGCGGGCCGTCGCCGAGGGGCCGGGGGCTCGTCACCACGTCGAGCGGGATCTCCGGGTCCTGGTTGTCGAGGTTGATCGTCGGCGGCGCGGTGCGCTCGGCGAGGGCCAGCACCGTGAACACCGCTTCCAAGGCGCCCGTGCCGCCCAGCAGGTGGCCGGTTGCCGCCTTCGTCGCCGAAACCGCGATGCCGTCCAGCGCGTCGCCGAAGATCCGCAGCATCGCCTTGTACTCGGCGATGTCGCCCACCGGTGTGCTCGTCGCGTGGGCGTTGACGTGCGTGACGTCTTCCGGCTTCGCACCCGCCTGCTCCAGGGCCGCGCGCATGGCGCGGGCGGCCGCGGAGCCCTCGGGGTCCGGGGCGGTGATGTGGTACGAGTCGCTGGTGACCGCGCCACCGGCGAGCTCCGCATAGATCCGGGCGCCCCGGGCGAGGGCATGCTCCTCCGTCTCGAGGACCAGCGCCGCCGCACCCTCGCTCAGCACGAATCCGTCGCGGTCGACGTCGTACGGACGGGACGCGCGGGCCGGGTCGTCGTTCCGGCGGGAGAGCGCCTGCATCGACGCGAACGCGGCGATCGGCAGCGCATGCGTGACGGCCTCCGTCCCGCCGGCGATCACGACGTCGGCCAGCCCCGCCTGGAGGTGGTCATAGGCGTTCGCGACCGACTCGGTGCTGGAGGCGCAGGCGGAGACCACGGTGCGGGCGCCGCCGCGGGCGGAGAGCGCCATGCTGACGGCGGCCGCCGCGGCGTTCGGCATGATCATGGGGATCGTCATGGGGAGGACCCGGCGTGGGCCCTTCTCGCGGAGGGTGTCCCAGGCGTCGAGCAGGGTCCACAGCCCGCCGATTCCGGTCGCGAAGTCGACGAGGATTCGAACCGGGTCGGTCTCCGGCGATCCGGCGTCCGCCCACGCCTCGCGGGCGGCGATGAGCGCGAACTGGCTGGACGGGTCGAGGCGCTTCACCTCGACGCGCTCGAGCACGTCGGCTGCCGGGACGCGGGCCTGGCCGGCGAAGGTGACGGGAAGCTCATGCTGGGCGACCCAGTCGTGCTCCAGCGTGGAGATGCCGGACTCCCCGGCGAGCAGGGCCTTCCAGCTGTCCGGTGCGGTGCCGCCGAGCGGACTCGTTGCGCCGATTCCGGTGACGACGATCTTCTTGCGTTCCATGGTTCCCTGCCCTCTGCTGCTGCTCCGCGGCTCGGCTTTCTCGGGCCGAGCCGCGGGGCCGGGACTAGCCCTGTGCGTTGACGATGAAGTGAACGGCGTCGCCGACGGTCTTCAGGTTCTTCACCTCGTCGTCGGGGATCTTGACGTCGAACTTCTCCTCGGCGTTCACCACGATGGTCATCATCGAGATGGAGTCGATGTCCAGGTCGTCGGTGAAGGACTTGTCCATCTCGACCGTGTCGGTCGCGATGCCCGTCTCATCGTTGATGAGTTCGGCGAGACCTGCCAGTACTTCCTCGGTGGACAGTGCCATTCTTCTTCTTCTCCTCGGTGGGGGTGGGGTCGTGAACAAAGGGGTGGGTTGGGAACCGCGTTCCAGCTTAGGGGAGGCGGACTACCTGGGCCCCGAAGACGAGCCCCGCTCCGAAGCCGATCTGCAGGGCGAGACCACCGCTGAGCTCGGGCTGCTCCTCCAGCAGGCGGTGGGTGGCGAGGGGGATCGACGCGGCCGAGGTGTTGCCTGTGGTGGCGATGTCCCGCGCGATCGCCACGGCGGGAGGCAGGCCCAGCTGCTTCGCGAACTCGTCGATGATGCGCATGTTCGCCTGGTGCGGGATGAACGCCGCGAGCTGGTCGGCCGTCACGCCGGCCTGCTCGAGTGCGAGCTTCGCCGCCTTCGCCATCTCCCACACGGCCCAGCGGAAGACGGTCTGCCCCTCCTGGCGGAGGGTGGGCCACTCGACGCTGCCGGCGCCGTCGCGGTAGGCCTCGAGCGTGGAGTCCATGCCCACGGCATCCCACTTGCTGCCGTCGGAACCCCACACCGTCTTCGAGATGCCCGGGGTGTCGCTCGGGCCGACGACGGCGGCGCCCGCCCCGTCGCCGAGCAGGAAGGAGATGGTGCGATCAGTGGATTTCGCGAAGTTGCTGAGCTTCTCAGCGCCGACGACCAGCACGTAGTCGGCGAGTCCGGCCCGGATGAAGGCGTCCGCCTGCGCGATGCCGTAGGTGTAGCCGGCGCAGGCGGCGGAGATGTCGTACGCGGGGGCGGGCGTCGCGCCGATGCGGTCGGTGAGGAGCGCCGCCATCGACGGCGTCTGCACCGTGTTGCTCACCGTGGCCACGAGCACGGCGCCGAGCTGCTCCGGGCGGATCCCCGCCCGCTCCAGCGCCTCCCGCGACGCCGTCTCCGCAAGATCGACCGCCTGGACGTCTTTGCCGGCGCGGGTGCGGGTGATCACGCCGGTGCGCTGCCGGATCCACTCGTCGGAGGAGTCGATCGGCCCGACGATGTCCTCGTTCGGTACGACGAGCTCACCGCGCGCGGCGCCGACCGCCAGGATTCGGCTGTGCTGGCTGCCGACCGGCTGCGTGAGGCCCGGAGCCTTGGCGATGGCGGTCTGGTCGACCTCGGTCTCGGCCGCTGGAGTGGATGTCACGCGTTGTCCTCGATCAGCTTCAGGGCGGCGGGGAGGTCGTCGGGCGTCTTCACCGCAACGGCCGGCACGCCCTTGAGCGCACGCTTCGCGAGCCCCACCAGGGCGCCGGCGGGCGCCAGCTCGATGATGCCGGTGACACCCTCGCTCGCGAACGACTCCATGCAGCGATCCCAGCGCACCGGCGATGACACCTGGCCGACGAGCAGCTCGAGGAACTGCGCGCCGTCGGCCACCGCGGATCCGTCCCGGTTCGTCCAAAGCTCGATCCTCGGGTTCGCGACGGTGAGACCCGACGCGACCTCGCGCAGCCGCTCGACTGCGGGTTCCATGTACCGGGTGTGGAATGCGCCGGCCACCTGCAGCGGGATCACCCGGGCCCCCGCGGGCGGCGCCGCCTTCAGTCTGTCGAGCGCCTCGAGCTCCCCGGCGACGACGATCTGCCCGCCGCCGTTGAAGTTGGCGGGGGACAGGCCGAGCGCGTCGAGGGTCGGGAGCAGCTCCTCCTCGTCTGCGCCGAGGACCGCGCTCATGCCGGTGCGGACGGCCGAGGCGGCCGCAGCCATCGCCTTGCCCCGCTCCCGCACCAGCACCATCGCGTCGTGCTCGGTGAGCACCCTGGCGCCGACGGCCGCGGTGATCTCGCCGACGGAATGCCCGGCTATTCCGGCGACGTCGACATGCCCGTCGTGCTCCCGGTCGCCCTCGAGGATGGCTCCGAGGGTGAGCAGTCCCGCGGCCACGATGAGCGGTTGGGCGACGCTGGTGTCGCGGATGGTGTCCGCGTCGGACTCGGTGCCATGCGCGACGAGGTCGAGCTGAGCGGCGTCCGACAGCCGTTCGAGGTGCGAGCGGAAGCGTGGCTCGGCCACCCAGGGCCCGAGGAAGCCGGGGGTCTGCGACCCCTGCCCCGGGGCGACGATCACAATCACGTTCCTAGTCTCCCTGTCCGTACGTGGCGGGCTGTGTGCATCCCGCCAAAGATATCTCCCGCATCGTTGTGGATCGCCACAGTCAGCGGCGGATCCGCGGAGTATCGGGCTCCGCGATAGAACCGAGGATGAGCGCCGTCTGCAGGATCAGCGCCTCCCGGGAGCCGGTGGCGTCCCAGCCGATCACCTCGCTGATCCGCTTCAGGCGGTACCGGACGGTGTTCGGGTGCACGAACATCTCCCGTGCGGTCGCCTCGAGCGAGCGGCCGTTGTCGAGGTAGCACCAGAGGGTCGAGAGCAGCTCCGTCGAGTGAGCCTGAAGCGGCCGGTAGATGCGGCTCACCAGGGTGGACCGGGCAAGCGGATCGCCGGCCAGCGCCCGCTCGGGGAGGAGGTCGTCGGCGAGGGCCGGCCGCGGGGCGTTCCGCCAAGAGCGCGCCACGGCGAACCCGGCCAGGGCCGCCTTCGCGCTCTTCGCCGCATCCACGAGGCTCGGAACCTCATGCCCGAGCACCAGGTGGCCGGGGCCGAAGCTCGGCTCCAGGCGGGTCGCGATCTCGAGGAAGGGCAGCACCGGCTCCTCCCGCTCCTCGCCGGGCGGTGTCGACCGGCCGAGGACGAGCACCAGGCGGTTGCCCTGCACGCCGATGAGCACGTCGGCGTCCAGGTGCCGGGCGGTGCGGCGGATCTGGTCGACGTCGAGCATCCGGGGCGACGTGCCGACCAGGACGCTGACCTCGCCGTGCCCGTTCCAGCCGAGCGCCGCGATGCGGCTCGGCAGCTCGTTGTCGTACTCGCCGGAGAGGATCGAGTCGACCACGAGGGCCTCTAGCCGGGCATCCCAGAGGCCGCGCTGCTCGGCGGCGCGCGCGTACACGTCCGCCGCGGCGAATGCGATCTCACGCGAGTACAGCAGGATCGCCTCGCGCAGGTCGTCGTCGCTGTCCTTGACCCGCTCTTCGACGACTTCGACGGTCACCCGGATGAGCTGCAGCGTCTGCTGCAGGGTCACCGAGCGGAGCAGCTCCCGCGGGGCGGCGCCGAAGACGTCTGCGGCGATCCAGGGCGTCGATTTCGGGTCGTCGAACCAGGAGATGAACGAGCTGATGCCGGCTTGGGCGACGAGCCCGACGGCGCTGCGCCGGCCCGGCGGCATGTCGCCGTACCAGGGCAGCGTCTCGTCGAGTCGCCGGATCGTCGCGGTGGCGAGCTCACCGGCGATGGCACGGAGCCATGCGAGGGTCTGCTCCTTCGTCTTCCTCACCCGTGCGGTCAGCTTTCGCCGCCCGCCGAGCCCGTGGTACCCGCCGTCACGTCGTGCAGGCGGTAGCGCTCGATCGCCTGGGCCGGCACGCTCGGGTCCATCTGCCCGCGCTGCACCAGCTGCTCCAGCGCACGCACGGCGATCGACGGCCCGTCGATCTTGAAGTAGCGGCGCGCGGCGGGGCGGGTGTCGGAGAACCCGAAGCCGTCCGCGCCGAGCGTCGCGAAGTCGCCGGGCACGAAGGGACGGATCTGGTCCGGGACGGCGTGCATGAAGTCCGTGACCCCGAGGAACGGCCCCTCCGTCTCCGACAATTTGCGAGTGACGTACGGCACCGCGCGCTCGTCGTTCGGGTTCAGGAAGTTCCGCTGCTCGACGGCGAGGCCGTCGCGCCGCAGCTCGTTCCAGCTGGTGACGCTCCAGACGTCCGCCCGGACGTTCCAGTCGTTCGCCAGCAGCTCCTGCGCCTCGAGCGCCCACGGCACGGCGACGCCGGAGGCGAGCAGCTGCACGCGGGAGCGGTTGTCCCCCTCGCCGGTCGGAGCATCCTTCAGCTTGTAGATGCCCCGCAGCAGCCCGTCGACGTCGAGCTGCTCCGGCTCCGCGGGCTGCACCATCGGCTCGTTGTAGACGGTCAGGTAGTACATGACGTTCGGGTCGGGGTGCGAGCCGCCGTACATGCGCTCGATGCCGTCCCGCATGATGTGGCCGAGCTCGTAGCCGTAGGCCGGGTCGTAGGTCACGACCGCGGGGTTCGTCTGCGCCAGGATCGGGGAGTGGCCGTCCCCGTGCTGGAGGCCCTCGCCGGTGAGCGTGGTGCGCCCTGCGGTGGCGCCGATGATGAACCCGCGGGTCATCTGGTCGCCCGCCGCCCAGAACGCGTCACCGGTGCGCTGGAATCCGAACATCGAGTAGAAGACGTACACGGGCAGCAGCGGCTCGCCGTGCGTCGAGTAGGACGTTCCTGCCGCGGTGAACGCGGCGGTCGCGCCGGCCTCGTTGATGCCGACGTGCAGGATCTGGCCCTGCACGCTCTCCTTGTAGGCCAGCAGCAGCTCGCGGTCGACGCTCGTGTAGTGCTGCCCATGGGGGTTGTAGATCTTCGCACTCGGGAAGTACGCGTCCATGCCGAAGGTGCGCGCCTCATCCGGGATGATCGGCACGATGCGGTGGCCGAAGCCCTTTGCGCGGAGCAGATCCTTCAGCAGGCGCGCGAACGCCATGGTGGTGGCGACCTCCTGCTTGCCGGAGCCCTTCTTCACGATGTCGTAGGTGGTCGGCTCGGGCAGGTCGATCTGCGTGTACTTGGAGCGGCGCTCCGGCACGAAGCCGCCGAGCTCCCGCCGGCGCTCCCGCAGGTACTGGATCGCCTCGTCATCCTCGCCCGGGTGGTAGTAGGGGGGCAGGTAGGGGTTCTCCTCGAGCTGCGCGTCGGAGATGGGGATTCGCATCTCGTCGCGGAACTGCTTCAGGTTGTCGAGGGTGAGCTTCTTCATCTGGTGGGTCGCGTTGCGGCCCTCGAAGGACGGTCCCAAGCCGTAGCCCTTGACCGTCTTCGCCAGGATCACCGTCGGCTGGCCCGTGTGCTCGGTGGCCGCCTTGAACGCCGCGTACACCTTGCGGTAGTCGTGGCCGCCGCGCTTGAGGTTCCAGATCTGCTCGTCGGAGTAGTCCTTCACGAGCTCGAGCGCACGCGGGTCCCTGGCGAAGAAGTTGTCCCGCACGAAGGCTCCGGATTCGGCCTTGTAGGTCTGGTAGTCGCCATCCGGGGTGGCGTTCATCAGGTTCACGAGGGCGCCCTCGGTGTCGCGGGCGAGCAGGTCGTCCCATTCCCGGCCCCAGACGACCTTGATGACGTTCCAGCCCGCGCCGCGGAAGAAGCTCTCCAGCTCCTGGATGATCTTCCCGTTGCCGCGGACGGGGCCGTCGAGGCGCTGCAGGTTGCAGTTGATGACGAAGTTGAGGTTGTCGAGACCGTCGTTCGCGGCCAGCTGCAGCGCGCCGCGGCTCTCGACCTCATCCATCTCGCCGTCGCCGAGGAACGCCCAGACCTGCGATTCGGAGACATCCTTGATGCCCCGGTTGGTGAGGTACTTGTTGGACTGCGCCTGGTAGATGGCATTGATGGGACCGAGCCCCATCGACACCGTCGGGAACTGCCAGAAGTCCGGCATGAGCCGCGGGTGCGGGTAGGAGCTGAGGCCTCCGCCGTCGTGCGAGTGCTCCTGCCGGAAGCCGTCGAGCTTGTCGGTGCCGATGCGCCCCTCGAGGAACGCGCGGGCGTACATGCCGGGGGAGGCGTGGCCCTGGTAGAAGATCTGGTCGCCGCCGGTGGGGGAGTCCTGGCCGCGGAAGAACCAGTTGTGGCCCACCTCATAGAGTGCGGCGGACGAGGCGTAGGTGGAGATGTGACCGCCCACCGCGATGCCGGGGCGCTGCGCCCGGTGCACCGTGATGGCGGCGTTCCAGCGGATCCAGGCGCGGTAGCGGCGCTCGATCTCCTCGTTGCCCGGGAACTGCGGCTCGTTCTCCGGCGCGATGGTGTTGATGTAGTCCGTCGTGGGCACCATCGGCACGCCGAGCTGGAGCTCCTTCGAGCGCTTCAGCAGGCTCAGCATGATCTCGCGAGCGCGACCCCTGCCCTGAGCCTCCACCAGCGCATCGAGCGATTCCTGCCACTCGGCAGTCTCTTCAGGGTCCGGGTCGGCCTTGGTCACCGAGTAGGGGTCCTGATCGTTCACCGTCACCGTCGACCTCTTCCTGGTTGGTTCGATCTCGAGGAATCTCGGGGTGGTCGGGTCGCGATGCACCGCCGATCTTTCGCGCATCCGAGTCTAGTCATCGGCGCAGGACGTCCCTTGAGCACCCGGACGGGCGCCTGCATAGGATGGCGCTTCGCCCCGCCAGGACCGGCGGGGATGCAGGAGGAGCTCAGCATGCACCCGCCGATCGGCACCCGGGCGCCCGACTTCGACTTGTCCAGCCAGTACGGCGAGACGATCCAGCTTTCCGGGTATCGCGGCCGGGCCGTGGCGCTCGTCTTCTTCCCGCTCGCCTTCTCCGGGGCCTGCACCACCGAGCTCCGCGAGCTGCGAGACAACCTCGGCCTCTTCGCGGTGGCCGGAGTGGAGCTCGTCGGGATATCCGTCGACTCGAAGGCCTCGCTTCGCGCCTGGGGCGAGCAGGAGCGCTTCGGGGTCCGCTTGCTCGCGGACTTCTGGCCGCACGGCGCTGTCGCGCGCCGGTACGGCGTGTTCCTCGAGGACCGCGGGTACGCGGCCCGCGGAACCTTCCTGATCGACGGCTCCGGGATCGTCCGCGACAGCTTCGTATTCCCGCCCGGCGAAGGCCGGCCGCTGAGCCGCTACCGGGCCGCGCTGGACGGTCTTCGGTAACCGCCTGGGTGCCGGCTGGGGGACACGCCGGTGCGGTTGCCGTGTTCGCTGACCCGGCGTAGCGTGTGCCTTCTGCTCCCGGAGCCCTGCGGTTCGGACCCGCTGACCGGCCGCTGGAGCCGACCAACCGACAACGGCAAACCCGGTGCGAGCCGGGGACGCAACGCCACGGGACCCACGCGGTTCGCCGGGCTACCGAAGTGAGAGCAAGTTCCTTGACCGACGTACGCGAACGAATCGTCTCCTCTGCGTACCCGCTGTTCGTCAACCGCGGCATCCGGGATGTGAGCGTCGGCGAGATCGAGCGCGTGGCACGTGTCTCGCATGCCGACTTCGAGCGCGAGTTCCCCACCCGCGATGACCTCGCGGCCGAGTGCCTCGAGCGCCGGGAGCGCGAGTGGACATTCGGTGTCGTCGAGGCCGGAGCCCGCGCGCGCGGCACGACGCCGGAGGAGCGCCTGCTCGCGATCTTCGATGTGTTCGACGAATGGTTCCGGCGCGACGACTACGAGGCGTGCACATTCATCAACGTGCTGCTCGAGATGGGCCGCGAGCACCCGCTCGGCCGGGCGAGCGCCGAGTACCTCGTGCACATCCGCCGTATCGTCGGCACGCTGGCGACGGAGGCGGGGCTCCGCGACCCGGACGAGCTGGCACTCTCGTGGCACATCCTGATGAAGGGCTCGATCATCAACGCCGTGGAGGGTGACGCCAAGGCGGCCCTCCGGGCGAAGGAGATGGCCCGGGACCTCATCGCCCGCCACCGGCTCGTGACGGCCCCTCAGCCGGCGTCGCCCCAGCTCGGCGCGATCCGCCGCTGGTGGGACGACCTCACCGCGTCGACACGGGTGCTGGTCGTCGTGAACGGTGTCGTGATCACCGGCATCGGCGCGCTCGGGCTCGTGCTCCCCATGGTGCCCTAGGCGCGGTCGTCACAGCCGTTCCAGGGTCACCGGTCGCCCGAACCGTCGAAGAACCGGTCGAGCACCCGCTGGAAGGTCTCCGCGTCGGTGCCCGCCTCCGCGAACAGCGTCATCGACGACCGGAGCTTCACCGCGTCGACGGGTCCGAAGATCGCGTCGGCGCTCCCGCCATCCGAGCTCGCCACGATCTCGGCGCACTCGAGCAACCGCGGCCCGAGCACTGGATGCGCCAGATATGCGCGCGCCTCGTCGAGCGACGCGATTCCGTACCGCACAGCCATCGAGCTGGATCCGAGGCCGCGCAGCTGCGGGAACACGAACCACATCCAGTGACTCTGCTTGCGACCGCGACGAAGCTCCTGAACCGCGTTCTCGTACACGCCGCCCTGGTCTTGCGCCTCGACGAAGCGGCGCAAGTCGTGCGGATCCGGGATGTCTGCCATGTCGCCTCCAGCGGCACGATAGCGCGCGGAGCCGTCGGTACGATGAAGGTCCGGGCTCTTAGCTCAGTTGGTTAGAGCGCCACGCTTACACCGTGGATGTCGGGGGTTCGAGTCCCTCAGGGCCCACCGGAGGATGCCCGGCCCGGAGTTTGTCGCGAGGAGTGCCGGCGGCGACCCACCGGCTACAAGCGGCTCTTGTGCGCGCTGAACGCCATGACGAGGGCGACGATCCACAGGATCACCGTCCAGCCGCCCAGCAGGTTGATCCAGAAGATCGTCCAGTGGTTCGACTTCCCGCGCAGTGCGGCGACCGCCCAAGGCAGCATGTAGCCCGCGGTGAGAAGCGCCACGACGACGGCAACGAACGCGCTCACGGGGCGATCGCGCTGATCGGTCAGGTAGGTCACGCTTCTAGCGTACGGGGGTGCCCTGGCGACGCTCGCGCAGCGGCGACGAGATCCGCTTCATGCTCGCCGGCCCACTCACTCTCGGCGAGGAACTGGAGTGTTTCGAAGCCGACGATGCGCCGCTCCCGGTCGTCGGACAGCGTCAGGTTCAACGCCCACTCGGCACGCTTCCAGGACGGCGCGCCGAACCCGGTTCCGCGATCACCGCCGTTCCAGCGCCGCCCCCTCCCTCCGCGTCGCGCGACGGCGCGCGGCGAGAAAGGCAGAGCGCGGCCGCGAGGGGGACCACGAGCCAGAGGATGGCGACCGGATCGGTCTGCGACACGAATTCGGGATCCGCCAGGGAGAACGCGAACACCGTCAGCGTGAACACCGCCGCGGTGGTCGCGCCAAGCACGTTCCCGCTCTGCGCCCACCGGTCGGCGGCGACCGGACGGCGGAAGACCAGGAGCGCGAGAACCGCCCCGACCGCCGCGACGACCGGCGCCAGCTCGAGCTCCAACGCTGCCGGAA
This sequence comes from Lysobacter korlensis, assembly GCF_042434515.1. Classification (NCBI taxonomy): domain Bacteria; kingdom Pseudomonadati; phylum Pseudomonadota; class Gammaproteobacteria; order Lysobacterales; family Lysobacteraceae; genus Lysobacter; species Lysobacter korlensis. The sequence goes on along the minus strand of NZ_JBHLTG010000002.1, from coordinate 150,981 downwards.
GCAGGACCAGCGCGTGCACCGCGACGAAGGGCAGCACGAGCAGCCGGATCAGCGCCGGTATCGGAATGGCGGATCCCGGCCTCAGCGTCTTGATCACGAGCAGCGCGGCCACGATCAGGACGCTCGCCGCCAGCACCATCGTCGCCGGAGCGAACCAGCGCTCGAGAAGCGGTGACGAGAGGGAGGGGTCCCACGGTTCCGAGATCGCGAGCGGCAGGAGGTGGACGACCGCCACGAGCGAGACCATGCGCCCCATCGAATGGCGGCAGGCCGGCAGCACGACGAAGACGAGCGCCCCGGCGACGGCAGGGAGCACCACCGGTGTGCCGAGCACCGCGAGAACGCCGTCGATGGTGCCGAAGCCGCCGGGGAAGACGAGGTCGACGAGCACCACGAGTCCTCCCCACACGGATGCGACGCTCACCCCGAGGGAGACGGCGGTGATCAAAACGAGGAAGACGCTGATCCGGCCTCGCGGCCGGACCGGCGCCGCCTCCGAGCGGACGACCACCGCCACCAGGACGCCGGCCACGAGGAGCGCGTGCGGCCACGTCTCCGGCCCCGCCCAGCGCCAGATCATGGCGTCCCCCGCGAAGAATCCGGACAGCCACACGAACCGGACGGCATAGAGCAGTGCAACCACGCCGAGCACGACCCAGGCGACCCGGAGGGAGCCGTCGCGCCGCCCGCGCAGCGTCGTCACGCGATCGGACCGGGACTCCGCCGCCCGGACCAGCCCGTACAGGGCAAGTGCGAGCGTGAGTCCGCTGCCCATCAGGGTGAGGCTCAGCCACAGCAGGTCCCGATCGGTGCTCCCGACGGCCACCGCGTGCGCGGCGGCCAGTATCCACGGCAGCCCCGCGCAGACGCCGGCCGCCATCACCCATGCGGCCTGCCGGGTCTGCTGCCGAGGGGGCAGCACCGCAGCGATGGCGGAGGTGGCGGAGGCCCCGGCCGACACGAGGCAGATCGCGGCGAGGAGGAGGCCGTTACGGTTGCCGGCCATCCAGAGCGCGGGCATCGCGACGGCCAGGACGGGGATCGCCGCGAGGACCAGCCGCGACCCCCGGACCCGGTGCGGTCCTGGGGTCGCGCGAACGAGGGCTGCCGCGAGGGCCAGCGCTGAGAGCGCGCCACAGGCAGAGAATGCGACGATCCGCACCCACTGCGGCGCAACCGAGCCCAGCCCGGCTGCCGAGACGGCGGCCCGCCAGGCTGGGACGATCACGACCAGGGCCAGAGCGAGCGACACCGCGAGCCCGACGATCACGATCACCCGGAGCGGCGGTGCCACGCCGCGCAGTCGGAGCCTCCCCGTGTCCCGCGGACGCACGGGTGCCGTGGGCTCGTCGGCCTCCGGCGACGACGCCGTCGTGCCCTGCTCCGTCGTGCTCACACCGCCGCAACCGTCCCGTGCAGCACCGGCCGATCCGGGCCGAGCGGGCGCGAGCTCGGCGTGGAACCGGGCGTCCCAGCCCAGGTCGGCGCCGACCGCCGCGTGATGGGGTGCTCTTGCATCGTCGCTCCACTCAGGCTGCGAGGAATCGCGTTCCCCTGTCTAGTCGGCGTGGCGTCGACGGGCAAGGGAAGGGCCCGCCCCGCACACAGGGGGTCCACGTTCTGGGGGAGGCGGAACTCTCGACGGCGGCCGACCTCGTGCCGACAGTCCTCGTCATGGACAGGCCATTGCCGCGCCCCTCGCGCACCTTCCGGATGCTGGCCGGCGCGCTGCTCACCGGGGTCCTCGTCACCGGGTTCGCGGTCCCCGCCGCTCCCGCCGCTGCCGCGCCCACCACCATCGTCGCCTTCGGCAGCACCGGCTGGTCCTACTACCGGGGCTCGGCTGAGCCGCCGAAGAGCTGGCGTACCGCGACCGTCCCCTGGAAGCGTGGGAAGGCGCCGCTCGGGTTCGGCACCGGCACCGGTGCCCTCGGCACGAAGCTGCCCAACTCGTTCAAGACGAAGCCGCTGGCGACCTTCTTCCAGCGCACCTTCACCCTGAAGAGCGTGCCGGCCGGCGGCGTCACGCTCACCACGTGGGCCGACGACGGCGTCATCGTCTATGTCAACGGCACCGAGGTGCTTCGGCGCAACCTCCCCGGCGGCCCCATCACCACCAAGAGCTATGCGGTCACGGCGCCGCAGACGGCGAAGGCGAAGGCGTCGCCCGGGAAGGCGACCATCCCCGCGTCCGTCCTCCGCGCCGGCAGGAATGTGATCGCTGCGCAGGTGCAGTCCAACTGGCGGGCCACGCACAACGTCACCTTCGACGCGCGGCTCGTCGCGGCTCCGCTCCCGCCGAAGCCCCCGGTGGTGGAGCAGCCGACCGCACCGCCCGCCGCGCCCGACCCGGCTCCCGTGCCGGCTCCGGATGCTCCGCAGCAGCTCCCGCCCTCCGCCGCAGCGTGGGGTGAGCCGACGTGGCGCGACGAGTTCGACTACGTCGACCCCGGCACCGGCCGGCCCGCGATCGACCCCGCCAAGTGGAACGTGCGCGGCCGCAGCGACCTCGGGCTCCTGTTCGACGCGGCGGTGCCGGACCGGGGCCAGGTCTCCGTCGACGCCGCGGGCATCGCGCACATCCGGGGAGACTGGCTCGACACTCCGACCATCCGGACGGCCGGCGCAGGCCCGACCGAGCTGTGGCACACGACCGGCTATCTGGATCAGCGCTCCCTGAAGTCAGGCGACGTCTCCCGCGGTCAGCGCTGGGGGCGCTGGGAGATCCGGGCGAAGGTGCCGACGGGACCGAAGACGTATGGTGCGCTGGCGGCCTTCTGGCTGCGGAACTCGCAGCTCGGCGAGATCGACATCCTGGAGGCGTGGGGCTACAACGAGCACGCCGCCCCGGGCGGTCAGCGCATCGACACGTCCACGACCACTGTGCACACCAACACGCTGAACGTGAACAACGAGAAGTACATCTGGCACCACGCCGACTCCGGCGCGCCGACGCCGGTCTGGGACGACTTCCACACGTATGCGTTCGAACTTCTGCCCGACTACGCGGCGATCTACGTCGATGACGTGCGGGTGGCGCGCGTGACGCCGCTGACCCACCCGAACCTCTGGAATGAGGCCTACTTCGGCTCTCCGCTGCATATGCGCCTCAACCTGCACGTCGGACCCTCGTCGAAGTACTGGGGTCTGCCGGATCCGGCACACCGCGACTGGACTCAGCCGCTGGACTTCCAGGTGGATCACGTGCGCACCTGGGAGCGCCACGGCTAGCGACGTACGCTGTCTTCGTGGATGTCGGGAAGCCGGATCCTGATGCCGGCGCCGCGATCGATGTGACCGTCCCGCCGAGCGGAACCGGCTGCGTCGAGTGCGAGGCAGCGGGCGGCTGGTGGCTGCACCTTCGCCGCTGCGCCGCCTGCGGGCACATCGGCTGCTGCGAGACGTCGCCGTCCCAGCACGCCCGCGCGCATGCCGCCCAGACGGGACACCCGATCGTCCGCTCCTACGAGCCGGGAGAGAGCTGGTTCTGGGACTACCGGGAGGGCCGGTACGTCTTCGGGCGTGAGCTCGCGCCGCCGCTCAGTCGTCCCCGAAGTCAGCCGTCGCCGGGCCCAGCTGGGCGCGTCCCGCCGGACTGGCGCGACCACCTGCATCCGTTACCGAACGCCGAACGCTAGCCGAACGTTGTCTGAACCGGCTGGCCGCGCGGGTGCATTGTCTGACAGACATAAGGTGTGTCAATCCCCCCTCAGCTGACGTACGGTGGTTCTACTCTCAAAGCAGAGAGAAGGCCGATGATGACCAGCACCGTGCACCCACCTGCGAACCCGCGGCTCGAGGTGGTGGCCCTCAGTGACCACGAGTGGCGCGTGTGCGACCGGGTGCTCGACAAGGCGGATCCCCGCCGCGTGCTCGGCTACATCGAGCGCAGCGGCGAGGGATTCGAAGTGCTGGCGCTGCTCCCGGCGCCGACTCCCTGCGGCAGGTTCGCGGGCTGGAATGCCGCACTCTCCGTCATCAGCGCGCTGGCGCTGCGCGACGGGCTCGTCGCGCCTGGTTTCGCAGGCGGTGCCGCCGGCTGAGCGGGGGACCGCCGCCGGCGCCCGTCAGGAGCGGCGCCAGAGCCGTGCGGTTGCGACCACCGCGACGAGCAGCCCCGCCGCCGTGAGCACGCCTCCCTCGCCGACGAACCACCCCGCGGTACCGGCCGGATCGGTCGCGGGTTCCGCGATCCAGTAGAGGACCGCGTTGAGGGTCGCGTGCATCACGAGCACGGGCCAGATGCTCCGCGTGCGCAACCGGAGCCAGACCATCGGGAAGGCGAGCACGACACACTGCAGCACGAACATCGCGACAGCCCACGGGACCGGGAGGCCGGCCGGGACCGCTCCGTTCACGAACAGCATCATCGGCACGTGGAAGGCGGCCCAGGACAGTCCGACCAGCACCGCCGTGGAGTCGGCACCGCGGCTCTCGCCCAGCCGGGCGGTGAGCAGGGAGCTCCAGCCGAGCTGTTCCGTTAGCGCCAGCAGAAGGTACGGGACGAGGCCGGGGATGAGCCCGAGCAGCAGCACCACCAGGAACGGCATGCCGCTCGAATCCGCGAGCGCCGCCGGCCGGAACCCCGCGAGGCCGGTGAGCCAGGCCGTGCCGTAGGCGAGGCCGAGCCCGAGCACCGGAAGCAGCCACGCGGTGCCGATCGCGCCCCAGCCGACACGGCGGAACCCCCAGTCGGGAGCGCGCCTGCCGACGGCCCAGGCGGCCAGGGTGGCGAGCGCAGGCGCGAGCGCCTGGCCGTAGAGGGCGAGCTGGGCGGGCAGCGGCGCCTTGTCGAGGTGCTCGAGATGCACGCCGTGCGCGACCGCGACCGCGACCGAAGGCAGCACCAGTCCGGCAAGCACCGCCCAGAAGGCGACGAGCTGCCGGCGCGTCGCCGGATGCCGGCCTCCGGGGGTTGGGGGCGTGGAATGGACGGGGGATGAGGTGGTGGTTGTCATGCACCGATGTCACCGCAGCGGCGGGTCCGGAAGCATGAGTCCAGGGTCCTGACCCGCTCCCGGTTTCCGGCATGGGACCCGACGCGGATCGGGTCCCACGACATCGGGACCGGGGTCCTATTCCGCAGCGGGAAGCGCGACCGGCAGGATGGCGGGATGCAGAACACCGTCTCCCGCTGGCCGTGGGCGATCCCGGCAGCCTCACTGGCCGCGGTGCTGGCGGGGGTGATCCTCACGGTGCGGGCGGACCCCGCCGACATCGGATACCTCCTCGTCGATGTGGTGGTGGGCACGACCTACCCCGTCGTCGGCGCCCTCATCGTCACACGGCGGCGCCGGCACCCCGTGGGCTGGCTCTTCCTCGCCGGGGGCAGCGGGCTGGCGCTGCAGGCGCTGACCGGGGGCTACGCGGCATCCGGCCTCGTCGACGGGTGGCCGCTGGCGGGTGTCGCCGCGTGGGTCACCAACTGGATCTTCTTCGCCGGGTTCGCGCCGCTGCTGTTCCTGCCGTTGTTCGTGCCGGACGGCCGCCTCCCGTCGCACCGCTGGCGCCCGGTGTTCGCCGCGCTGGTCACGGCCGCTGCGGGGCTTCTCGTACTGCTGATGTTCCGCGACTCGATCTGGCTCTGGGGGGTGGACCGTCCGAACCCGGTCGGGTTCGTCCCGACCGACACGGTGCTCGCGCCCGCGTTCGGGGTGCTGATGGTCGCGCTTGCCGCATCCGGTGTGACCGCCCTCGCCGTGCGGATGCGGCGGAGGGACGAGGTGCTGCGCCGGCAGCTGACACCGGTGCTCGCCGCCGCAGCGCTGCTGGCGGCCGCCCTCATCACCGACTCGCTGCTGGAGCAGAACTCGCCGCTCGGCATCTTCCTGCTGGCCGTCACCCTGCCGCTCGTCCCGATCGCGACGGCGGTCTCGATCTTCCGTTCGCGCCTGTTCGAGGTGGAGGTGTATCTGCGCCGCACGGTCGTCTACGGCGCGGTCACGGTGCTTCTGCTCGGCCTGTACCTGGCCGTCGTCGGCACGTTCTCCACGCTGCTCGGCACGGACGACGGCGTGCTGGTGCCGCTGCTCGGCACCGCGGCGGTCGCCATCGCCTTCGCGCCGGTACGTGACCTGCTGCAGCGGACCGCCGGGCGACTGCTGTTCGGTGACCGCGGCGACCCGTCCGCGGCACTGCTGCGGCTAGGGTCGCGTCTCGAGGCATCCGCCGACGCCGGGCGTCTGCTCGACGGGGCAGCGGAGACGCTCTCCGCGACCCTCCGGCTCCCGGCGGTGCGCATCCTCGACCGGGACGGCAGGGTGGTCTCGTCGGTCGGTGAGCCGGGCGAGGATGCCCTGCGGCTGCCGCTCCGGGCCGGTGGAGAGCAGGAGGGCGAGCTGATCGTGGCGCAGCGCTCACGGGGTGAGCGGCTGTCCAGCGCCGACACGACGGTGCTCGTGGAGCTGGGCAGGCAGGTGGCCGTGGCGCTCGCCGCATCCCGGCTGTTCCGGGAGGTGCAGGCCTCGCGTGCCCGGCTCGTGGTGGCGCGGGAGGAAGAGCGGAAGTACCTCCGCCGGGAGCTGCACGACGGGCTCGGTCCCGGACTCGCCGCGATCGGGCTGCGGCTCGACGTGCTTCGCGCGAAGGCACCCGCAGAGCTCACCCCGGCGATCGCCGCCGTGCGGTCGCTCACCGACTCCCTTGTCGCGGATGTCCGGCGCATGGTGCATGACCTCCGTCCCGCCGCGCTCGACGAGCTGGGCCTCGTCCGAGCGCTGGAGGATCTGGCGCTTCGCGGCGATGGGGGACCCGAGGTGACGGTGACCACGCCGGGGAAGGAGCTGCCGCCGCTGTCGGCAGCGGTGGAGGTGGCGGCATACCGGATCGTGCAGGAGGCGCTCACCAACGCGCTCAAGCACTCCGGCGCCGAGCAGGTGTCGATCCGCGCCACGGCCGAGCCGAATCGGCTGGTGCTGCAGGTGGCTGACGACGGCCGTGGGCTTCCCGATCAGGTCGTCGAGGGCGTCGGCAGCGGCAGCATGCGGGACCGGGCCGCGGAGCTCGGCGGCGTGCTGCGCCGGGTTCCGCGCCCTGGAGGCGGCACGATGGTCGAAGCGGAGCTCCCGCTGTGACGTCGACGGAGGATTCGATGGGTGAGGCGCCGCTGCGTGTGCTGCTGGTCGATGACCACCCGCTGCTGCGCCACGGGCTGCGGGCCCTGCTCGAGGACGTCGGCGAGGCGGAGGTCGTCGGCGAGGCGAGCGACGGGGCAGAGGCGATCGAGCTGGCGCTCGCCCTGGACCCCGATGTCGTCGTGATGGACCTCGCCATGCCCGGCGTGTCGGGGCTCGACGCGACCCGGCAGCTGATCGACGAGCGACCAGAGCTCGGGGTCCTTGTGCTCACCATGAGCGACGACGACGCGTCGGTGTTCGCCGCCCTCCGCGCGGGTGCCCGCGGTTACGTGCTGAAGGGCAGCGGCGGCGGCGAGTTCCTCTCCGCGGTCCGGGCGGTCGCGCGAGGGGAGGCGGTCTACGGCGCGGCCGTCGCCGGGAGGATCCGGCGCTTCCTGACGGGCGGGCAGCCTCAGTCTGGAAGCAGCACGCCACCCTTCCCGGAGCTGACGCCGCGGGAGCGGGAGATCCTGGACCTCCTCGCCGACGGCCGCACCAACGCCGAGATCGCCGGCTCCCTCTTCCTCAGCCTGAAGACCGTCAAGAACCACCTGACGAGCATCTTCGCGAAGCTGCAGGTCGCCGATCGTGCGCAGGCCGCAGTGCGGGCCAGGCAGGCGGGGCTGGGGGAGTAGCCCTCAGCTCTTCTCGGCTTCCGTGAGCCGGCGCTCCGCCCGTTCCGCGTCACGCTCCGCCGCCTCACGGGCGTCTTCGGCCTCATCCCGAGCTCGGGACAGCTCTCGGAGGCGCTTCGTGGCGCCGGCGATGTCGCTCCCGAGCTGCTCCAGCCGCTCCTCGAGCTCCTCGCGCTCGCGCACCAGCCGGTCCCGCTCCGCTGTGGCATCGTCGAGACGCTCACCGGCGGCTGTGACCGCACTCTCAGACTTCTCGACACTCCGGCGGGCGTCGTCGAGCTCCCGCTGCGCCTCCGCGATGCGGCGCTTCCGTCGCGCGTCATCGAGGCGAGCCGGGGGCCGCGTGCCCGTCGGCGGAGCCTCCGCGCCTGCCCGCTCGCCGGGGATGGCGACGGCGTCGGAGAGGTCGACGGGTTCGAATCCGACCGTGGTCAGCGGGCGCACCAGCCGGCCGCTGCGGACCGCTTCGGCCGCTCGCGCGTCAGCCATGGCCGCCTGCAGCGTCTGCTCGATCTCCTCGACCGCAGGTTCCCCGAGGCTCTGGCCCAGCTCCCGAGCGAGGCCCCTGGCCTGCTTCGCGACCGCGCCGATGACCGCGCGCCGCTGGGTGCCGAGCGAGCGGAGCGTGTCGCTGTCGAGCTCATCCTGCGCAGCGCGCATCGTGCGGCCGAGCTCGAGCAGCTGGTCGATCTCCGTCGTCCGGTGGCGCACCAGCATATTGACGCCCCACGCGGCGGCGGACGGCTTCGGCAGCCGGGCGAGGTCCGCTCCCAACGCCTTGTCGCCGGCGGCCTTTGCCGCCTTGGACCGGGCGTTGCGGGCCGCGGTGAACTCGCCCGGCACCAGTCCGTACAGCTCATCGGCCGCAGCCGTCAGAGCGTCGACGGGATCCGCTGCCGCTGCCACGGGCTCATCCTCTCGCGGAGGGCGCCTGCTCCGCGAGCTCAGCCTCGTCCGAGTCCGGGATAGCCCGTGTGCGGCCTCGTGTGGGAATCCTGCCGAGGCTGCCGCCAGATCGCCTCGGCGGCGGCCTCCGCGGTGCGGGCGTAGCCGATCACCTCCGGGCCGCCGTCCCCGGTCACGGTCGCGCGGAACCAGACCTCACGGAACAGCCCGAACTCGATGCGGTGCACCCTGCCGAGGCTGGTGTCCATCGAGCGGGTGCTGCGCATCGTCCACTCGTTCGGGCCGGTCTGCTGCAGCAGCGAAACGGGGTGCCACTCGGGCACGCATGCTCCCTTCCTGGAAGCAGCCGGCCCTGCGCAACATCGATCCTAGACGCGCCGCCCGAGGGGCGTCACGCGGCGCCGGCGAGCTCCCGGAAGGCGAGCGCGGCGACCTGCGACTCCGAGCGGACGATGGCCGTGCCGCTCCCGTCTTCGATCACCCAGGCGCCACAGGGGCAGGTGACCTCGACGGCTCCCGACCCGAAATCGGCGGAGACGTCGGTCACGTGCAGAGTCCCGAAACGGTCGTCGGTCAGGGAACAGGGATCGTTGCGGTGCGGGTGTGCCACGGGGTGCCTCCTCGGGTGGTTCGTGTCGAGTATCAGCCGGGCCTCCGACATCGCCCGGCAGGCACCCCGCGATCCGGGGAAATTCCAGGAACGCGCAACCGCCGCTCGTGCGCGCCCGGCGTTCAGTCGTCCGAGGTCCGCAGCGCGCGGCGGGCTGAGAGCACCTGCACCTCCGGCCGTTCGTCGACGAGTCGCTCCACCTCGTCGAGCATGCGGGTGGCGTGCGCCGCGTCAGGTGCGACCACGGCGACCCCGATCCCCGCCCTGCGGTGCAGTTCGAGGGAGCCGACCTCGGCGGCGCTCAGCTGGAACCGGCGGCGCAGCTCCGCCACGATCGGGCGCACGAGGGAGCGCTTCTCCTTCAGCGAATGCACGTCGCCGAGCAGGAGGTCGAACTCGATCCAGCCGATCCACATGGAAACAGGATCGTACGCCGTGGGCGGACCGACGCGGCCGGCGTTCGATAATCTTGCGACGAGCAGGCGGGAGGAGCCGGAATGCCAGCTGCCGTCTGGGCGATCGTCGCCGCCTGCGTGCTGTGGGGCACCACCGGCACGGCAGCCTCGATCGCTCCGGAGACGGTGAGCCCCCTCGCCATCGGCGCCGCCACGATGGGGATCGGCGGCCTGCTGCTGTTCGCGGTCAACGGGCCGGTCGCGCTGCGAGCGCTGCGAGACCCTGCCGCTCGGCGCTGGCTGGCGGCCGGATCGCTCGGGGTGTTCGTCTACCCCCTGGCGTTCTACAGCTCCATGGATGCCGCGGGCGTCGCGATCGGCAACGTCGTCTCGCTCGGCACCGGGCCGCTCTTCGCGGCGCTCTGGGAATGGCTGTTCGAGCGTCGTGGCCTGTCACGGCGGTGGGCGATCAGCACCGGGATCGCGCTGGCGGGTGTGCTGCTGCTCGGCCTCGGCGGAGTGGAGCGCCCGGGGACGAGCCCGGGCGCGGGCCCAGACACGAGCTCAGGCGCGGGTGCCTCCGACCCCCTCGCCGGCATCCTGCTCGGCCTCCTCGCCGGCGCCGCATACGCGTGGTACACCTACGCCTCGACCCGCGCCATCGCCGCCGGACACCCTGGCCGTGCCGCGATGGGCGGGATGTTCGGCACGGGTGCGGTGCTGCTGCTGCCGGTGCTGCTGCTGACCGGTGCTCCGATCCTGACGAGCGGCACCGCAATCGGCGTGGTGACGTATCTCGCGGTCGGCCCCATGTTCGTGGCGTACCTGCTGTTCGGGTACGGGCTGCGCGCGATCCGCTCCAGCAGCGCCACCACGCTGACCCTGCTCGAGCCGGTCGTCGCCACCCTGCTCGCCGTCGCGGTGGTGGGGGAGCGTCCCGGCCCGGTCGCGTGGGCGGGCCTCGCCTTGATCCTGATCGGGATCACCGTGCTCGTTGCGGCCCGTCGCCGCCCGGCAGGCGCCCTGTCGCAATATCATTTCGATCATGGCTGAGGACGCCGGGAACGTGGACTCGCCGGGGAGTGACTGGGTGCCGACGGGGCGACGACGGTCGACCTACTCGCCGCCGCCTGCGGGTGTGCAGTATGAGCCCGCGCCTGAGTCGGCCCTCGGCGGGCAGTCGGCGGCCCCACCGGCGTTCTCGCCGCAGCTGCACGAGGGTGATCTGCTGGACTCGGACGAGACCGAGGAGGGCGACACCGAAGCCATCGGCTTCTCGCCGCCACCGCGGCGCTCGCTCGATGACACCGAGCTGGCCGAGCAGATCGGGCGGGCCGACACCGGCACCATCGATCAGATCTCGCTGCTGCAGCAGGAGCTGCAGCTGCGTGAGGCGGATGCGCGCGACTTCGAGTCGTGGGAGCGCGCGATGCTGGAGTTGGGCACGCCCGAGGCGCTGCACGCCGTCGAGCAGGCGCGTCCGGCTTTCACCGGGGTGGTGCCGATCATCCCGCCCCCACCGCAGAACGGCGCCGCGACGACAGCGTCGCCGCCGGATCCGGCACCTGCTGCCGAACAGCGCGCGGACACGGGACCCGGCATCGACCTGCCCCTCGCCGAGGATGCGACGGTCGACGCGGTGCTGCTGGACGACCGGGAGGCGGTCGCCGAGCCGGATGTCAGGTTCGCGGAGGACTTCGTGGTGATCGACCAGGAGGAGAAGACCCCCTCGGCGTGGCCGCCACCGCTCGTGCTGCCACCCGAGCCGCGCGCCGAGAGCGACCTCGACCGGGTGCTCCGGGCCCGGTGGCTGGCCCTCGACGCACCCGAGGAGCCGCCGGGCTCGCGGGTGAGCACCGACACCGGCGGGGGGCCCGTGTCGACGCCGGGCGGGAATCTCCTCCTCGCCGACGTGCACGGCTTGAGCGACATGCGCCTGCAGAGCGTCGACACCGGCGGAATCGCGAAGCTGCCGCCTCCAGGCCAGTTCCCTCCGTCCGGCGCGGTGCCGGTGGTCACGGGTCCGGTGGGCAGGCGCGAGCTTCCGGCCGACGAGCGCGTGGCGCACCGCCCGCGGCTGTTCAGCCTCGAGCGCGGCGGTGTCGAACCGACCCCGATCGAGCAGCGGAACGGTCGTGCTGCGCGGCTGTTCTGGCTGTGGTTCGGGGCCAACGGAACCGCACTCAGCGTGGCGATCGGCGCGGTGCTCATGGCGAGCGGGATGAGCCTCCGCCAGGGCATCGTGGCCGCGCTCGTCGGAATCGGACTGTCGTTCCTTCCGCTCGGTCTCGGCACTCTGGCGGGCAAGCGCAGCGGGCTGCCGACGATGATCGTGTCCCGCGCGACGTTCGGGCTGCTCGGCAACGTGATCCCGGCAGTGCTGGCGGTCGTCACGCGAGTCTTCTGGGGTGCGGTCTTCCTGTGGCTGCTGGCCACCACGGTGGTCGGTATCCTCTCCGACGTGCTGGCGGAACCGGACCGTCCGCTCGCGTTCCTGCTGACGCTCGGCGTCGGACTGCTTGCGGCGGCGGCCAACGCGGTGTTCGGATTCCGGCTGCTGGAGCGGGTCCAGCTGGTGCTGAGCATCGTCTCGGCCGTCGTGCTCGCGGCGTTCGTGGCGCTCACGGCGGGTTCTGTCGACCTGGGCGGCGCGCTCACGGTGCAGGACGGCCCGTGGGTCCGCGTCGTCGGCGGCGCGGTGCTGGTGTTCAGCGTCGTCGGACTGCTGTGGGCGCAGAGCACATCGGATCTCGCCCGGTATCAACGCGTGCAGAGCTCGAGTGCGCGCAGCATGCTGTGGAGCTCCTTCGGAGCGGGCCTTCCCACCTTCCTGCTCATCGTGTGGGGGTGTCTCCTGGCGGCGTCCAGCCCGACGGTGGCCGACGGCCTCGTCGAGGCGCCGTTCGCAACGCTCGCATCCCTCCTCCCCGACTGGTTCCCTGTGCCGCTGCTGCTCGCCACCGCGCTGCCGCTGCTGTCGGCGCTGACCGTCACGCTCTACTCCGGAGGGCTTGCGCTGCAGTCGAGCGGTGTGCGGATCGCCCGCGACGTCGGCGTCGTCGGGACGGCCATCCTGGTCCTCGCGCTCGCGCTGCTGCTGACCTACACCGTCGACGACATGAGGACCCTGCTTCTGGACGTCGCCACGACGATCGCCGTGCCGGTGGCGGCGTGGACGGGGATCTTCTGCGCCGAGATGATGATCCGGCACCGGCAGTTCGACGCCCGCTCCCTGCTGCAGCGCGGCGGCAGGTACGTGGACTTCCGCTGGGTGAACCTCGGGGCGCTCATCCTCGCCACCGCGATCGGGTTCGGCCTCACCAGCGCGTCGCTGTCCTTCCTCGACTGGCAGGGATACCTGCTGCCGCTGCTTGGAATGCAGCCCGACGGCGCGCTCGGGCAGACCGACCCCGGCGTCCTCGTCGCGCTCGGACTGGGTCTGCTGACACCGCTCCTGCTCGGGGTGAACGCCGTCCGGGGGCAGGAGGGCGGGCGCTAATAGACTGGGCCCGTGCCGCATACCGTCGACGAAGTCCACGCTGCGGTCCGGCGGCTCTGGCCACCGGAGGGTGCGGAGGCATGGGATGCGCCGGGACTGCTCTCGGGGGATCCCAGGGCCGAGGTGCGCCGGATCCGTCTCGCGGTGGATGCCGTACCTGACACGGTCGACGACGCGCTCCAGGCGCGGGCACAGGTGCTGCTCGTCCATCACCCGCTGCTGCTGCGCGGGGTGACGAGCGTCGCCGAGGACCGCTACAAGGGCGCGGTCGTGGCGCGGCTGATCCGCGGCGGTTGCGCGCTGATCGCGGCGCACACGAACGCGGATGTCGTGGAGACCGGCACATCGGCCGTGCTGGCAGACCGGATCGGGCTCCTCGACGCGCGTCCGCTGGTGCCGGCCGCGGACCCCGCCCGCGGTCTCGGCAGGATCGGAACGCTCGCGGAGCCCACGACGCTCGGCCGGCTCGCGCGCATGCTCGCGGAGGCGCTGCCGCCCACCGCAGGCGGCATCCGCGTCGCGGGGGACTACGACCGTCCGGTGAGCACCGTCTCGGTCTGCGGCGGCGCCGGCGACTCCCTGCTGCAGAACCCGCTCGTCGTGTCGTCGGACGTGTACATCACCTCAGACCTCCGCCACCACCCGGCGTCGGAGGCGCGTGAGAACGCCAGGATCGCCGGCGGACCGGGGCTCATCGATGTGTCGCACTGGGCGAGTGAGTGGCTCTGGCTGGAGACCGCGGCGGCGCAGCTCCGCGAGGCGTTGCCGTCGGTACAGGTGACGGTCAGTGACGTGCGCACCGACCCGTGGGATTTCGCCGTCGTCCAGTGACGCGGCGAGGTGGATTTCGAATCGTCAGCAAGAACCGAGAGAGGTGACCGTGGCGCTCAAGGCAAGCCCGGACGACCAGGCGCTGCTGCTCGAGGTGCAGCAGCTCGACACGCGACTCCAGCAGCTCGATCACCGGAGCAAGAGCCTGCCGGCGCTTGCGCAGCTCGCGGAGCTCGCCCGCGAGGAGGAGCAGCTGCGGAAGACCCTCGCCCAGCAGCGCGGTGGCGCGGAAGATGCCCGCGCGGAGCTGAAGCGGGTGGAGTCCGACGTCGCGGTGGTCGAAGCGCGGATAGCGCGCGATTCGGACCGGCTGCAGCATTCCTCGTCGACGAAGGACGTCCACGCCCTGGAGCAGGAGCTCGCCTCGCTGCGGAAGCGGCTCAGCGACCTGGAGGACATCGAGCTCACGGTGATGGAGCGAGTCGAGCAGGAGCAGGATGCCCTCAGCGCGGCGGAGGGACGACTCGCCGAGCTGCGCGAGCGCGTGGTCGCGCTGGAGGCCGAGCGGGACGAACAGCTGAAGGGGCTCGAGAGCGAGCGAGTCCACGCGCGGGCGAACCGCGCCACGGTGGCGGGCAAGATCCCGCCGGAGCTGATGGCGCTCTATGAGCGGCAGCGGTCCCGGTACGGCGTCGGCGCGTCGCACCTGCGCGGGGGAGTGTCGGGCGCCAGCGGTGTGCGGCTCACGGAGTCGGACATGGCGCGCATCCGCTCCGCAGCACCCGATGAAGTGATCCTCTGCCCCGATTCCGACGCGATCCTGGTCCGCACGGCGGAGTCGGGACTCTGATGGCGCGGGAGCTCATCGTCGAGGCCGACGGCGGATCCCGGGGAAACCCGGGCCAGGCAGGCAGCGGCGCCGTGGTGATCGATGCGGAATCCGGCGAGCTGCTGGCAGAGCTCGGCCTCTATGTCGGAGTCGCATCCAACAACGTGGCCGAGTACAAGGGCATGATCGCCGGCATCCAGCGGGCCATGGCAATCGACCCGGACGCAGTGCTCACCGTCCGCCTGGACTCCAAGCTCGTGGTGGAGCAGATGAGCGGCCGGTGGAAGATCAAGCATCCCGCGATGGCGGAGCTCGCCGCCGAGGCGCGAGAGCTGCTCACCGGCACGCCGGTGCGCTTCCAATGGATCCCGCGCGAGCAGAACTCGCGCGCCGACAAGCTCGCGAACAAGGCGATGGACCTGCGGGCGAGCTTCGAGGCCTGAATCGGCTCGGCCTGCGGCTCCGCGTGCCGAGACGGTAGCCTGGGACCCGCAAACGGGCCGACAGGCGGCCGCGTCGCCCGGAAGGGTGCCGAGGAACGTCCGGGCTCCACAGAGCAGGGCGGTGGGTAACACCCACCCGGAGTGATCCGCGAGACAGTGCAACAGAAAGCAGACCGCCCGGTCCGCGTCCTCGGACGCGGTGCCGGGTAAGGGTGAAACGGCGGTGTAAGAGACCACCAGCGGCCCGGGTGACCGGGTCGGCTATGTAAACCTCGCCCGGAGCAAGGTCAGACAGGGAACATCGAGGCTGCTCGCTGAGTTCCCGGGTAGACCGCTGGAGGGCTGCGGCAACGCAGTCCCGAGATAGATGGCCGTCACCTGCGCGAGCAGGGACAGAACCCGGCGTATCGTCGGCCCGTTTGCCCACCCCTGTAGGAGCAGCCGATCCGAGGAGCGCGATGGCGGTGTTCACCCCGGTGGACGGGCGGCCGGAGCGCGCCTGGATCGAAGAGCGGCTGGGCGAGTGGAGCACGATGCACTCCGTCGTGCCGCGCGGGTATGACGCGTATGTGCGGGTGTTCCACCCCATCGAGGCGCAACTGCTCGACTGGACCGGATCCGGCTACGTGACGCTCGAGCAGAGGGTGCTCACTTGGCACGCGGTCGCGCGATCGACCCGGACCACCGTGCACCCGCTGATGCAATGGACCGCCATCGGTCGCGGCCTGCCTCAGTACCGCGCGGAGACCCGCGGGTGGCAGTACGGCGAGCCGGCACAGGGTCGTATGCCGGTGGAGTGGCTTTCCCGTGCGGTCAGCGTCTTGCACCGTGGCGGGGAACCGTGTGGTCGTGCGGCGGTCTGGGAGGGGTACGGCTGGCTCCGCCCGAGTGGGACCGGCACCGCGCAGCTCAGTGCGCATGACGAACCGGCTGACGCGACCGCGTCGCCGATCGACGAGTCGCTGCCGTTCGAACCCGCCGAGCAAGCAGGGCGCATGCTCGACCTGCCGAGCCGCTCCTACTTCGTGTTCGACGCCGACCTCGGAATGCTCGCGGACGAGGCGTGGGCACGGGAGAGTGGGTGGGGCTGGGGCACCTCGTTCTGGGGCGACACACCGAACCTGCTGTGGCCGCTCGATCGATCGTGGTTCCTGGTCTCGGAGATCGACTTCGATTCGACCGTGATCGGCTGCTCAGCGGACCTGGCCGCCGAACTGCTGTCTGACGACGTGCTCGAGACTGCGCTGATCCCCGAGGGTGCGTCGCTGTCGTTCGACGCAGATCACATCAACCGCTGAGGATCCCGGCGCCCAGCTCGGCCTGGTTGGACGGTCATCCACACCCGACCGCCGGTATGCCCAGCGGACTCACAACGTCAGGAGAAGTCGCCTCCCCGGGGCCGCTCAGCTGCTCGGTCTGGGACCGAACCCGGCCGCAAGGGCGGCCGCGCCGAGGATCCCCGCGTTGTTCCGCAGCTCGGCCGGCACGATCGGGGTCCGCAGCTTGAGCAGCGGCAGGAACTCGTGGTGATGCTTCGAGACCCCGCCGCCGACGATGAAGAGGTCGGGGGAGAAGAGGAACTCCACGTGGGAGTAGAAGCGCTGCAGCCGCGCCGCCCACCGCTTCCAGCTGAGCCGGGACCGTTCCCGCACCGCGTTCGAGGCGCGCCGCTCGGCGTCGCGGCCGTCGACCTCTAGATGGCCGAGCTCCGAATTGGGGATCAGCACGCCGTTGTAGATGAACGCGCTGCCGATCCCGGTTCCGAGGGTGGTGAGGATGATGAGCCCCGGCTTGCCCTTCGCGGCTCCGTACTTGGCCTCCGCGAAGCCGGCGGCATCCGCGTCGTTCACGAAATGGATCTCGCGGCCGAGCGCCTTCTCGAACAGCTCCTCCGCCTGCAGGCCGATCCACTGCGTGGAGACGTTGGCGGCCGACATGGTGCGCCCGCGCAGCACGATCGCGGGGAAGCAGACGCCGACCGGCGCGCCGGGCTCCGGCCCCAGCTGCTCGAGCAGCGAGACGACCTCGCGGACGATGGCCTCAGGCGCTCCGCCCGGCGGGGTGGCCACCTTCATCCGCTCGCTGACCAGCTCACCGGTCACGACGTCGACGATCGCCGCCTTGATGCCGGTGCCGCCGATGTCGATTCCTACGGCCGTGCTCATGGCGCTGCTCCTTCGTGTCGGAAGATCAGGGGAGGGTGAGGATGTCCGCGCCGCGCTCGGTCACCACGATCGTGTGCTCGAACTGTGCCGAGAAGCTCTTGTCACGGGTGGTGACCGTCCAGTCGTCGGGCCAGAGATCCCAGTCGTGGCCGCCGCCGAGCGTCAGCATCGGCTCGATGGTGAACACCATGCCGGGCTTCAGCTCGGCGGCGTACTCCGGGGCAGTGTCGTAGTGCGGAATGACGAGGCCGGTGTGGAACGCCTCGCCGACCCCGTGCCCGGTGTAGTCGCGCACCACCCCGTAGCCGAACCGGTTCGCGTACGACTCGATCGCACGCCCGATGACGTTGATCTGGCGGCCGGGCGCCACCGCTTTGATTCCACGCTCCATCGCGATCCGGGTGCGCTCGACGAGGTCGGTCACCTCGGGCGCAGCCGCACCGACCACGAAGGTCTTGTTCAGGTCGCCGTGCACCCCGTCCTTGAACGCCGTGATGTCGACGTTCACGATGTCCCCCTCCTGCAGGACGGTGTCGTCGGGGATGCCGTGGCAGATCACCTCGTTCACCGAGGTGCAGGTCGATTTCGGGAACCCGCGGTAGCCGAGCGTCGACGGGTAGGCCCCCGCCTCGATCAGGAACTCGTGCCCGACCCGGTCGAGCTCATCGGTCGTCACACCGGGCCGCACCGCCGCGCCGACGGCATCGATTGCCTGCGCCGCGATCCTGCCCGCCGCGCGGATCCGGTCGACCGTCTCAGAGCCGTACACGTCGCTGCCCGCGAACGGGCGGGGACCGGAGCGACCGACATACTCCGGGCGAGCGATCGACGGCGGGACGGGCCGCGAGGGCGAGAGCCTGCCGGGAACGAGGTGTCCGTCCGCGTCCTTCGGCATAGGACCAACCCTATCCGCGGCATAGTTGAGGGGATGCTTCCGCTTTCCGAGATCCAGCGCATCAGCGGCACGGTGGACGAGCAGTGGCGCAGTCCCGTCGCCGACGTCGTCGCCGAGTGCTGGGGGCTGCCGGCCGGCACCGCACGTTGGCTCCGCTCCAGCGCCACCCACGTCTTCGTGGTGCCGGGGACGTCTGACGGGTCGCGGCAGCACACGTTCCTCCGGTTCGCTCCGGAGGGGGCGCCGGCCGCGTCGCGGCTCGCCGCCTCGGCCGAGCTGATGGCCGGATGGGCCAGGCGGGGCATCCGCGTCGTCGAGCCGGTCCCGAGCGTCACCGGGGCGCGAGCGGAGCGGGTCACCACCCCGATCGGCCGGATGGTCGCGATGCTCGTGCCTGCCGCGGAGGGCGATGAGCTGGCGGTCGACGGCCTGACCGAAGCCCTCGCGTCGGAGTGGGGCGCCGCCCTTGCAGTGCTGCACCGCGACGGCGGTACGCCCGCCCAGCTGTTCGCCGTTCGGGACCAGCCGAATCCGCGCGAGCTCTCGCAGGGCGATCCGGAGTTCGCGCGCGCCTGCGCCGCGATCGTCGCGGCCGTGGAGCGGCTCGACCCACGGGTGCATTCGCGCGGGACCTGCCACGGCGACTTCGAGCTCGACAACCTCCGATTCGGTGCGGCGGGGCTGACATTCTTCGATGCCGACGAGGCGCACGTCGGCTGGCACGCGGGTGATGTCGCGCTGGCGGTGCGGGACCTCACCGGCGTGACGCTCGGCGCAGTGCCCCGCCCGGTGCTGCTCGACGCGTTCCTCGCCGGCTACCGGTCGGTGCGCGCGTTTTCGGGCCACGATGAACGGAGCCTCCCGCTGCACTCGGCGGCGGTCTCGGCGCACCTGGTGATCGACCTCCGACGCGCGCTGGCCGCCGAGCCGGACGACGACGGGACGGACTCCCTGCCGGAGCTTCGAGCGCACCTGCTGGAACACCTGGAATGGCACCACCGGCGGGTGCTGGAATGGCGGGCATGACCCGGCCCTCGGAACGGGAATCGGCACTCGACCCGTTTCCGGAGCAGGTGGGTAGAGTGCAGCACGACGCACGAGCGTCGCCGACCAGCCTGGAGGTGTGCGATGACCGAGTGGTGGTACAACAACAAGACCGGCGAGGTGGAGGAGGGGCCGAAGTCCCTCGGGCCGGATCGTGACGGACCTTACGCGTCTCGGGGAGAGGCGGAGCGAGCTCCCGAGATCGCCCGCGAGCGGGCCCGCCGCTGGGCCGAGGAAGAGGCCCGCGGCGACTGACCGTCAGGCTCCGAGCGTCAGCCGCAATCCCGCTCCGACACGGTCACCGGGACGTCCCGCACCTTCGGTGTGTGGCTGACGGACACCTCGTCGGCCAGGTCGTCGCCACCCGCGAACACGGCGTCGACGGTCCGCGACTCCAGCGGGCCGAGGTTGATGCTGACGATCGCCACGGGCCTGCCGTCCATCACCCCCGAGACGGCGGGACGCTTGTCATCGAGTCCAGTCGCATCGGGGACGGAGTTGAACCGGGGATAGAGTCCGTCGCCGAAGACGACCGGCCGTCCATCGACGTTGGCTCCGGACAGCTCCGCCCCGACCGGCCCGTAAAGGAGCACCCACTGGCGGTCGCCTCCGAAGGGGATGCGCGGCTGACCGGCGAGGATGAACGCGGGCAGGTCCTTCGCCGTCTCGGGGTCGAGCGTGTTCGTGACCGTGGTACTCACGCGGATGGTCGGTCTCTCCGGCCGGCAGCGGTCAGCGGTCACCGCGATCGTCGAGTCCATGTAGTAGCTCATCTTCGAGGTGGCGTCGTCGTTGTTGTACACGCCGACGACGGTCCTCGAGGAATTGTCCGGCGGCAGCATGTTCCCGACCGGCGAGGACTGCAGCACGGCCTGCTCCTTCGGATGCGAGCTCCACACCTTGAGCCGCTGCTCGGCGATCATCGGCTGCAGCTGCTCGAGAAGCGGCTTCGGCTCCGCGGCCCCTGATACGACCGCATCGAAAATCTCGGCGGCTGCGGATGCGAACACCACATCCTGCACACGAGGATCGAGGTACTTCGAATAGACCTCGTTGAGAAGGAATCGCACCGCGTTCTCCGCGGTCAGCGTCTCACCGGTGGCCAGAGCGAGGGGACCGGTCGCACGGAGGAGGTGCGACAGGGCGACGGGATCGAAGGAGACGACGCCGTCGACGGTGCGGCCGAACTCCAGCTCCCACATGCGCTGCGCCAGCTTCGCGGTGGTCGGGAAGTCGGGCGTGAAGGTGATGTTGGTGACGTAGGTGCTGGTGTGCGCACCGAAGAGCTTCGGCCAGTCGCCGGCGAAGGTGAGCGGCTCCGACCGGTACGGCCGGTCGAAGTCCCGCGAGGACGCCTGCTGCACGAGCTTCACGGATCCGCGGTCGACCTCGAGCAGTGCCATGGACGCCGGGTTGCCGCCGCTGGCGCGCTCCTCGGCGTTGTTCTGGAACATCAGAAGGTAATGCCGCGGTTCGTCTTCCCCGAGCATCGCGCCGACATGCGGGAGCACCTCCGCTGCGCCGCTGATGCCTGGTGAGTAGGCGGCCAGCAGGTCCTTGACCTGCTGCACGGCGTCGGCCAGCGGCGGCACCAACCCCGAGGGCCGGATGTCGGCTGCACTCAGGGTTGCCTGGTGCATCGCGGACGCCAGCTTCGCCAGCGGCGAGACGAGCCGTGTGAACGGTTCGATCGCGATCCGTCCGCCGACCGGTCGGAGCACATCGAAGGTCAGCCCATCGACGGCCACCGCGACCGGGCCGACTCCGTCCTCCACGAGCTCGTCCAGCAGCTGTGCCAGCTGGCGGATGGACCTGAGGTCGCTGCCGAGCACTGGGGTGAGCTCCGCGAACATCCAGACCGGGTCGCCGACTGCCTCCGACGCCGCGGATGTGTCGGCACGCAGCCGCTCGTACATGCCGGCCGTGCTCTGCTCCGACGTGCCGAGGGCGCTCCGGAACGCCGACAGGTTCGCCTCCGCGCTCTCGAGTGCGTCCTTGGCGACGAGCGCGCGGATGCCGACCCACACGCCGATGAACAGCACCAGAACGATGGCGGCCACGCCGGCGCCCAGAACGACCCGCCGACGGCGCCGTCCAGGCCTCGGCGCCCCGCCCGGCTCGCCCGGCGCAGCGGCATCCGCCGTCGTCGCTGCTCCGGCGGTCGCCCGCTCGGCGCGCCGAAGGCGCAACCGCGATGGCCTCCAGTCCACGATTCCCCCACACGGCGTCCACGCGCCGGGCCCAGGCTAGGGCGTCAGCGGATCTCCGCCGCGTTGCCGCACCGGCGTTCCGCGGGTCCGCGACGCGCTGGGGGCGGCGGGATCAGCGTGCGACCACCTCGGACCGCCTCGATCCGCCGCCGGTCAGCCACCCGCCGATCGCTGTCGCGATCTTCCGTCCGCCCTGCACCGACGGCTCGATCGGGTTGGCGTAGTCGCCCGGCTCCGTGCAGATCAGCCGCAGGTCGATGAGCGGCACGCCCCTCGAGAACGCGGCTCGGGTGATGCAGTCGTTGAACAGGGCGATGCCGGTGCGGATCATCGGATGGCCCGGCTCCGACGGGCGGGTGTCGTAGATCGTGCAGACCGCGGTCGGCAGTCCCGCGGTGAGCACGGCATCCAGCATCGCCTCGTAGTCCGCGGCGAACTGCTGCTGCGCGCCGGCCAGCAGCAGCAGACCCTCCCCGACGCTGCCCGCCGGCTGCTGCAGCACGTCGGCGTAGCCGAGGGCGTCGTTGCCGCCCACGCTCACCACCAGGTGAGTGGCGTTCACGGGCGCGGACCGGAGCTGGCGCGGCACGCCGGTTGTGACGTCACCGTCGACCGCGAGCAGGGTCGCATCCCAGCCGGATGGAAGCTCGACCTGCAGCTGCTGCACGACATCCGGGCCTCCGGGAACGTACACGCCGTTGTCGAAGATCGAGTCGCCCAGCAGCACGACGTGTCCGGAAGCAGCCATCCTCCAAGGATTCACGTCCGACGCGAGACCCAGCCGGAGCCGGCCGACGGTCACAGCCGTTTCCCGGATGCCGTGACGCAACTATCCTGAGCGCAAAGGAGTCCAGGGGGTCGAAGTGGCTGATCGCACGCCGCACAGGGAGCCGGATGTCGACGCGGTGCTGGACATTCTCTGGAAATGGGACTTCGCCGGGCTCGCCTCACGGGCGCAAGCCCCGGACGAGTACGACCGGCTCTGCGACCAGCTCATCGCACGTGTCCGTCAGTCACCGGAGTCCACGCGCGCCTGGCTCACCCGGGAGCTGTCGGAGAACTGGGCGCTCAACATCCCGGCCCGGGCGATCGACCACTTCGTCGCCGAGGTCGAGAGCGTCGTCCGCACGCGTTGACGGGAGCCCGCACCATGCCTGAACACAGCAGAGTCTCGATGCCCGGACCGCTTCGAATCGCCACGCTGACGGCGGTGCTGCTGACCGGTGCCGTGAGCGGATGCACGTCGATCTTCGCGCCGCAACCGGGCGCGACATCGAGTCGGGACGCGACGCCCGCACCCGGGCCGTCTGCACCCGGCGAGGCGATGAGCATCCCGGATCTCGTCGACGCGGTGGAGCCGTCGGTCGTGACGATCTTCACCGGCGGCGGGCTCGGCAGCGGCGTCGTCTACACCGCCGGCGGCGCCATCATCACCAATGAGCACGTCGTCCGTGGTGCCACCGAGGTGGACGTCGCCTTCGCCGACGGTCAGCGGGTCGCCGGCACCGTGGTGGCGACCGACCCCATCGTCGACATCGCCGTCGTCCAGGCCGACCGCACGGGCCTGCCGCCTGCCGAGTTCACCACCGAGCTTCCGGAGGTCGGCGAAGCCGCCGTCGTGATCGGTTCGCCGCTCGGGTTCACGAACACCGTCACCTCCGGGATCATCTCGGCGCTTCACCGGGAGATCCCCGGCTCAGCATCCTCCGGTCAGTCCCTCGTGGACCTGATCCAGACGGATGCGGCGATCAGCCCAGGCAACTCCGGCGGCGCGGTCGTCAACCTGCGCGGGCAGATCATCGGCATCAGTGAGGCCTACATCCCGCCGTCGGCCGGGGCGGTCGCGCTGGGCTTCGCGATTCCCGCAGCCACCGCCACCGAGGTCGCCGACCAGTTGCTCGAGGACGGGACCGCCGAGCACGCGTTCCTGGGACTGCGCCCCGGGGCGATCACACCGCAGATCGCGGAGCAGCTCGGGGTCCCGCAGGACGACGGCGTGGTGGTGCTCTCCGTGGTCGACGGCGGCCCGGCCGACGAGGCGGGGCTGCGACCCGGCGATGTGCTCGTCCGGCTGGACGATGAGGAGCTGCGGTCGCCGGAGGATCTCCTCGGCTCCCTCCGGCGGCGCGACCCGGGGGATGCGGTGACGATCGAATACCTGCGCGGCAGCGAGCCGCAGACCACGGAGGCGACGCTCGACGCCCGGCCCCGGTAGCGCGATCCGGGTCAATCGCCGGATTCGCCGGGCTTGTCGCGCGGCTCGATCCGCACGCGCACATCGTCCCCGGCCCGTAGGCCGATCCGCTCTCGAGCCGCCTTGTTGATCGGGAAGAACCAGACGCCGCCGCGTGTGCCGAGGGAGCCCTCGTACGGCTGGTCGTTCAGCGTGCCGGCGATGTAGTGCCGAACCCGCTTGCCCCAGACCTCACGTGGGTCGAATGGGACGACGGCGTAGACGACTCCGTTGTCCCGCTCCAGCAGCGTCGTGGTGAATTCCTGCACGGACGGCCCTACTCGTCGGGGTAGGAGTGCTCCGGACCGGGGTAGACGCCGCTCTCGACCTCGTGCCGGTACGCGGTCGCCGCGCCGGTGAGCGTGGCGCGCAGGTCCGCGTACTGCTTCACGAACTTGGGGATCCGGCCGCCGGTGAATCCGGCGAAGTCCGTCCACACCAGCAGCTGGCCATCGACGTGCGGGCCTGCGCCGACGCCGATCGTCGGGATCTTCAGCTCCTTGGTGACCTGCGCCGCCGCGCTCGCGGGCACCATCTCGAGCACCACAGCGAAGGCACCGGCGTCCTCCACGGCGTGGGCGTCCTTGAGCAGCTGCTCCAGCTGCGCGCCGCGACCCTGGATGATGTGACCGCCGAGCCCGTGCTCGCTCTGCGGTGTGAAGCCGATATGCCCCATCACCGGGATGCCGGCGGAGACCACGCGGCGGATCTGCTCCGCACTGCGCACCCCGCCTTCCAGCTTCACGGCGTGCGCGTGCGTCTCCTTCATGAACCGGAAGGCGGTGTGGAGCGCCTCATCCGGGCTCGTCTCGTAGGAGCCGAAGGGCAGGTCCGCCACCACGAACGCGCGGCTGACGGCGTTCGACACGGCGCGGGTGAGCGGGATGAGCTCGTCGACCGTCACCGGGAGCGTCGTGTCGTAGCCGAGCACGTTCTGCCCCGCGGAGTCGCCGACCAGCAGGAAATCGATGCCTGCCTCGTCGAAGATCCCGGCGGTCAGGTGGTCGTAGCTGGTGAGCCCGGTGAACTTGATGCCGTTCTCTTTCGCCCGCTGGAAATGGCGGGTCCGAACCCGCTTCCTCGACTGCTCCGCCATGAGCCCGAGTGTAGTCCGGCCCGATCGGCCGTTCTGCCACCCCGAACACGGGCCACTTCGGCGCAAATGGCCCGCCGCGGCGGCCCGGATACGCCGATCCCGGCCGCATTCCGCGCGCGGTCAGAGGTTCGGGCGGTACGTGATCGGGAGGCGCCGGTCGCGACCGAAGGCCATGCCGCTGATCTTCGGTCCGATCGCCCCCTGGCGGCGTTTCCACTCCGCGCGGTCGACGAGCCTCGTGACGAAGTTGACCGTCTCCTCGTCGAAGCCGAGCGCCACGATGTCGCTGCGGCCGAGGGCCTGTGTGATGCAGGCGTCGAGGACGCCGTCCAGCACCTCGTACGGCGGCAGTGTGTCCTGATCGGTCTGGTCCGGCCGGAGCTCCGCGGACGGTGGCTTCGAGATCGAGTTCTCCGGGATGGGCGGCTTCTCACCCCGCGCAGCCGCGAACGCGTTCCGCCAGCGGGCGAGCTCCCACACCAGCAGCTTCGGCACGTCCTTGATCGGTGCGAAGCCGCCGGCGGAGTCCCCGTAGATCGTCGAGTAGCCGACCGCAAGCTCCGTCTTGTTGCCCGTGGTCAGCACAAGGTGCCCGTCCATGTTGGACTTCGCCATCAGGAGGATCGCCCGCATGCGCGCCTGGACGTTCTCGGCCGCGATCCCGGACAGGCGCAGCTGCTCCTCGACCGGGTGCACCAGGTCCATGATCGGCTCGACGGAGTAGTTGCACCCGAGGCGCTCCGCCAGCTCGTCTGCGTCGGTGCGCGAGTGCTCGGAGCTGTACCGGCTCGGCATCGAGACGCCGAAGACGCGCGCCTCGCCGAGCGCATCCGTGGCGATCGCCGCGCACACCGCGGAATCGATGCCGCCGGAGAGGCCGAGGATGACGCTCGCGAACCCGTTCTTCCCGGCATAGTCGCGAAGCCCGAGCACGAGTGCGTTCCAGAGCTGCTCCCGGTCGTCCGGCAGCTCGGCGATGTCCGGCGCGAGCTCGGGCCGCTCCGCCACCTCGCGGGCGTCGAGCTCCACCCGCGTCACCCGATCCGGAATCCGGTCGTCGTGCTCGTTCCCGGCGGGGTCGAGCTCCAGGTCCACCACGAGCAGGTGCTCACGGAACTGGGGCGCCCGGGCCACCAGCCGGCCCGTCCCGTCGACCACCACGCTGTCGCCGTCGAACACCAGGTCGTCCTGACCGCCGACGAGGTTGACGTACGCCACCGGCACGCGGTTCTCCCGGGCGCGGCGCTCGACGAGCGGCAGCCGCACCTCGTCCTTGTCCCGCTCGAACGGCGAGCCGTTGATCACGAGCAGCAGCTCCGCGCCCGCCTCCAGCACCCGGGCGGCGGGGCCGCCGTCCCGCCACAGGTCCTCGCAGATCACGATCGCCACGTCGACGCCGGCGAGCCGCACCACCAGCAGGTCGTCGCCGGGGATGAAGATGCGGTACTCGTCGAAGACGGAGTAGTTCGGCAGGTGGTGCTTGGCGTAGCGGGCACGAACGGCGCCGTGCTGCAGCACGCTGGCGGCATTCTGGGCGATCGCGGTCGGCGCGTTGCTGGTGCCGAGGGTCCGCGGCTCGAACGGCCCGTCGGGGTGGCCGACCACCACCGGCAGGTCGCCGAGGCCGGCAGCCTCGAGGTCGGTCGCCAGCCGGCGCACCGCATCCGCGCAGGAGGCGAGGAAGCTGGGCCTGGATGCGAGGTCCTCGATGGGGTAGCCGCTGAGCGCGCACTCGCCGACGGCGAGCAGATCGGCGCCCCGCTGCCTCGCCCGTCGGGCGGCCTCCACGATCTGCGCCGCATTCCCCGCAAGATCCCCGACGATCGGGTTGGTCTGACCGAGTGCCAAACGAAGTCGGGGCATAGTTCGGTAGCCTAATGACCGGCTTTCGCCGATCCGTTCGCATTCTCCAGAGGAGCCCATGGACAAGCAGCGCGACTTCGTTCTCCGCACGATCGAGGAGCGCGGCATCAAGTTCGTCCGGCTGTGGTTCACCGACGTGGTGGGCACCCTCAAATCGGTGGCCATCGCCCCGGCCGAGGTGGAGGGAGCGTTCGCGGAGGGCCTCGGCTTCGACGGGTCCGCGATCGAGGGCCTGACCCGTCAGTCCGAGGCGGATGTCCTCGCCCATCCGGACCCGACCACCTTCCAGGTGCTGCCCTGGCGGGGCGAGATCGACCCGACCGCGCGGATGTTCTGCGACATCACCACGCCGGACGGGCAGCCCTCCGTCGCCGACCCGCGGAACGTGCTGAAGCGCGCACTCGCGAAGGCGGCGGACGCCGGCTTCACCTTCTACACGCATCCGGAGATCGAGTTCTACCTGCTGAAGTCGAGCAAGTACGGCCCGGAGGGCCCGGTGCCGGTCGACTCCGCCGGCTACTTCGACAACGTGCCCGGTGGCACTGCGCACGACTTCCGCCGCCGGAGCGTGCGGATGCTCGAGGACCTCGGCATCTCCGTGGAGTTCAGCCACCACGAGGCCGGCCCCGGCCAGAACGAGATCGACCTCCGCTACGCCGACGCGCTCACCACGGCGGACAACATCATGACCTTCCGCACGGTCGTCAAGGAGGTGGCGATCGAGCAGGGCGTCTACGCAACCTTCATGCCGAAGCCGCTCTCCGGCCATCCGGGCTCCGGCATGCACACGCACCTCTCGCTCTTCGAGGGCGACACCAACGCGTTCTACGACGCCGGCGGCGAGTACCAGCTGTCGAAGATCGGCCGGCAGTTCGTGGCCGGCCTGCTGAAGCACGCGCCGGAGATCTCCGCCATCACGAACCAATTCGTGAACTCGTACAAGCGGCTGTGGGGCGGGGATGAGGCGCCGAGCTTCGTCACCTGGGGGCACAACAACCGGTCGGCGCTCGTCCGGGTGCCGCTGTACAAGCCCGGCAAAGGTCAGAGCTCCCGCGTCGAGTACCGCGCCATGGACTCCGCCGCGAACCCCTACCTGGCCTTCTCCCTGCTGCTCGCGGCCGGTCTCAAGGGCATCGAGGAGGGCTACGAGCTTCCGGCGGAGGCGGTCGACGACGTCTGGAACCTCAC
Organism: Lysobacter korlensis; assembly: GCF_042434515.1. NCBI lineage: Bacteria > Pseudomonadati > Pseudomonadota > Gammaproteobacteria > Lysobacterales > Lysobacteraceae > Lysobacter > Lysobacter korlensis. The sequence goes on along the minus strand of NZ_JBHLTG010000002.1, from coordinate 123,084 downwards.
CGACGCCGAGCGGCGTGCGCTCGGCTACAGCGCGCTGCCGGCGAGCCTCGACCACGCCCTGTCGTACATGGAGGACTCCGAGCTCGTCGCCGAGACCCTCGGTGAGCACGTCTTCAACTACGTGCTGCTCAACAAGCGGCGGGAGTGGCGCGAGTATCGCGCCCAGGTGACCCCGTTCGAGCTCGAGAGCAACCTGGAGATCCTCTAGGCCGCCGCGTCCATCGATCCGATCCGCCGCCATGACGCGTCAGCAGTCGACCAGGACGGAGCTCGCGCGCCTCGGGTTCGCCGACCTGACGCGCTCGCGTGAGCTGCTCGACGAGTTCGACCCCGAGATCCTGCCGGCGTTCGCCGGAGCCGCCGACCCGGATCAGGCGCTCGCGCTGCTGTCCCGGCTCGGGGCGTCGGCGAGCCCGCTGCTCGCCGACCCGGACGCCGCCGCGCGGTTGATCCGGGTGCTCGGCGCCTCGAGCGGGCTGGCGGAGTTCTTCGCCCGGCATCCGGAGCACCTCGACGCCCTCGCCGAGCGCCTCGACCGGATGCCCGGCCCCGAGGAGCTTCGGGAGGACCTGCTGGCCTCCGTCACCGACGTGGCGGGGGAGGCGGCGTGGGGCGCACTCCGGGTGCGGTACCGGCGGCACCTGGCACGGATCGCCGCCTGGGATCTGGAGCAGCCCGACCCGCTCGCGGCGGTGGACTCGGTGGCCGCGACCCTCGCCGATCTCGCCGGGGCGGCGCTCGACGCGTCCCTCGCCGTCGCCAGGCGCAGCCTGACCTTCCCGGCGGAGCAGATCGCCGCCACCAGACTCGCGATCATCGGCATGGGGAAGGCCGGGGCCCGGGAGCTCAACTACGTCAGCGACGTGGACGTGATCTTCGTCGTCGAGGCGACCGGCTCCCTCGGCACCGACGTTGCCCTGACCATCGGCACCCGCCTCGCCATGCAGACGTCCCGCGGCATCCAGGATCTGGCGCTCGAGCCGGCGCTCTGGGAGGTCGACGCGAACCTCCGGCCGGAGGGGCGGGATGGGGCGCTCGTCCGCACCCTGGAGTCGCACCTGGCCTATTACGACCGCTGGGCGAAGAGCTGGGAGTTCCAGGCGCTGCTGAAGGCCCGCCCGCTCGCCGGTGACCTGGAGCTCGGCGAGCGTTACGTCGCGGGGGTCGCCCCGAAGATCTGGTCGAGCGCGTCGCGGGAGAACTTCGTCGAGTCGGTGCAGCGGATGCGCGAGCGGGTCACCGAGCACATCCCGGCCCAGGACGTCGACACCCAGCTCAAGCTCGGACCGGGAGGCTTGCGCGACGTCGAGTTCACCATCCAGCTGCTGCAGCTGGTGCACGGGCAGCACGACGTCTCGATCCGGCAGCGCGGCACCCTGCCGGCCCTGCAGTCGCTCGCCGACGGCGGGTACATCGGCCGGGCGGAGTCGGCCGAGTTCTCCCGCGACTACCGGTTCCTCCGCCTGCTCGAGCACCGGCTCCAGCTGGCGAGGCTGCAGCGCACCCATCTGATGCCGACGGACCCGGACTCGCTCCGCATCCTCGCCCGCGCGACCGGTGTGCAGGCGAGCGCCGACTCGCTGGTGGCGGCGTGGCAGCGCACCAAGCACGAGGTCCGGTCCCTTCACGAGCGGCTGTTCTACCGGCCGCTGCTCTCCGCCGTCGCCGCACTGCCCGAGGAGGGGCTGGCGCTGACCAGCGAGCAGGCGAAGGCGCGGCTGGCGGCGATCGGCTTCACCGACCCCGGCGGCGCGCTCCGGCACATCGCGGCGCTCACGAGCGGCGTCTCGCGCCGCGCCACCATTCAGCGCACCCTGCTCCCGGTGCTGCTGCAGTGGTTCGCGGAGGGTGCCGACCCGGACCACGGCCTGCTGGCGTTCCGGCGGCTCAGCGACGACCTGGGGGAGGCCTACTGGTTCCTGCGGATGCTGCGCGACTCCTCCGGCGCGGCCCGGCAGCTGACCCACGTGCTGTCCGCCTCCCGCTTCGTCGTGTCGCTGTTCGAGCGGATCCCGGAGGCGGCCGCGTGGCTGGAGCACGAGGAGGAGCTTCGCCCGCGCCCGCTCGAGCAGCTGCTGGAGGAGACCCGGGTCACCGTCGCCCGCCACGCCGGCGACACGGATGCCGCTGCGCTCGCACTGCGCACCGCGCGCCGGCGGGAGGTGCTGCGGCTCGCCCTCGCCGGCATCCTCGGCTTCGTCTCGATCGAGGAGCTGGGCGAAGGGCTGAGCGACGTCACGACGGCGATCCTCACGGGCGTTCTCGAGCTGGCGCATCCTCACGACGACGAGTTCGAGTTCGCGATCATCGCGATGGGACGGTACGGCGGGGCCGAGCTGGGGTTCGGCTCCGACGCCGACGTCGTCTACGTCACCCGCCCCACGGGAGCGTCGCCCGAGGGGGCCGCCAAGGGCGCCGAGCGGGTGGTCCGTGAGCTCGCCCGGCTCACCGAGGACCTGCGCCTGCCGCTGGAGCTCGACCTGGGTCTGCGTCCGGAGGGCAAGAACGGCGCGATCGTGCGCTCCCTCGACTCCTACCGCGCGTACTACGCCCGCTGGTCGCTCACTTGGGAGGCGCAGGCGCTGCTGCGGGCACGCGGCGTCGCCGGCAGCGCCGCGCTGCGGCGGGACTTCGAGGCCATGGCGGACGAGGTGCGCTACCCGGCGAAGATCACCGAGGCGGATGTGCGCGAGGTCAAGCGGATCAAGGCCCGCGTCGAAGCGGAGCGGCTGCCGCAGGGGGCGGACCCGTCGCGCCACCTGAAGCTCGGCCGCGGGTCGCTGAGCGACGTGGAGTGGCTGGTGCAGCTGCTGCAGCTCGAGCACGCCGGGAGCGTGCCTGCGCTGCGGACCACGTCGACGCTCGGGGCGCTCGCGGCCGCCGAGGCGGCGGGGCTCGTCGCGCGGAAGGATGCCGTGCGTCTGAAGGAGGCCTGGATCCTCGCATCGCGGGCCCGGTCGGCGCTGACGCTGTGGACCGCGAAGACGGCGGACGTGCTGCCGCGTGACTCCCGGCAGCTCGAAGGTGTCGCGCGCCTCCTCGACTACCCGCCGGGCTCCGCCAGCCGGCTGGAGGAGGACTACCTGCGCACCACCCGGCTCGCGCGGCAGGTGTTCGAGCGACTGTTCTACGGCGCGCCGCTGCGCGGGCCGTCCACGAGAGGCTGATGAGGAGCGAATGACCGACGGCAGTGCTGATGACGATCGTGCCCGTCCGAACTTCCTGTTCGTGCTCGCCGACCAGGTCGTGCCGTTCCTCACGTCGCCGTACGGCGATCCGGTGGCGCAGACGCCGGCGATGGCCCGGCTCGCTGCGGAGGGCGTCACGTTCGACGCGGCGTACACGCCCGCGCCGCTCTGCTCACCCGCCCGCGCATCCTTCTTCACCGGCCGCGACGCGTCGGGGATCGGCTGCTTCGACAACGCGTCCGTCATGCCGCCCGACGTGCCGACCCTCGGCCACTACCTGAGCGCCGACGGGTACGACACCGTGCTCAGCGGAAAGATGCACTTCGTCGGCCCGGACCAGCTGCACGGTTTCGCGCACCGCCTCACCACCGACATCTTCCCGGCCGGCGTCGACTGGGTCCCGGTGGTCGACGAGCACGGGCGCTTCCCCGCGGGCGGCCACGCGCGGCACTACGCAGGTGACGACCCGGGCGTGCGAGCGTGGACCCAGTTCCTCACCTTCGACGAGGAGACGCAGTTCGGAGCCGTCGCCTACCTGCGGGAGCGGATGCGGCAGGCAGCGAAGCCCGATGGGCCGCGGCCGGATCCCTTCTGCATGGTGGTGAGCTACCACCACCCGCACGATCCGTTCCATGTGCGGCAGGAGTACTGGGACCGCTATGAGGGCGTCGACATCCCGGTCCCCGAGTATCCGGAGCACCTCGGCGACACATACTCCGAGATGGACCGCTGGGCGAACGAGGCGCATGAGACCGACCGGCACCGGATCGAGGACCCGGACAGCCTGCGGAACCTCCGCCGGGCCTACTACGCCGCTCTCAGCTACGTCGACGACAAGCTGGGTGAGCTCCTCGAGGTGCTGCGGGAATCCGGGGAGCTGGAGAACACGGTGATCGTGTTCACCAGCGACCACGGCGACATGCTGGCCGAGAAGCGGATGGTGCAGAAGCGCACCTTCTACGAATGGTCGGCGCGCATCCCGCTGATGCTGCGGCTGCCCGGGGGGGAACACGCCGGAACCCGGGTGGGTGCGCCGGTCTCCCTGATCGACCTGCTGCCCACCACGTTGGACCTCGCCCGCTACGAGGCCCTGCGAGCCGACGTCGATGGCCAGACCCTTCTGCCGCTGCTGGAGGGCGACGACTCCGTCGACCACGAGGGCAACCGGGTGGTCTTCTCCGAGTACCACCTCGAGAAGGTCTGGGCGCCCTGCTTCATGGTGCGACGCGGGCCATACAAGTACGTGTACGTGCACGGCCACGACCAGCAGCTGTTCGACCTCGACGACGACCCGGGGGAGTGGCGCGACCTGAGCGGCTCGCCCGACCATCAGGTCGTCCGCGACGAGCTCCGGGACCTGCTCTTCGCCCGCTTCGATCCCGAGGCGCTGGCGCGGGAGGGCGCCGCGACCATCCCGCGTCGCCAGATCGTCGCCGCCGCGATGAAGGCGAACGACCAGCACTGGGACTTCTCACCGCACGTCGACGGCGCCAAGCGCTACATCCGCTGACCGCGGTGAACCGAAGAGGCCGGCCGGAAGCGGCACCGTGGAAGCCGCTCTCTCCGCTGCAGGTGCAGGAGCTCATGACGGATGCCGGCGCGCGGCCCTGGTGGATCGCCGGCGGGCACGCGCTCGACCTCTTCCTGCAGCGGCCGACCCGGCACCACGCCGACATCGACGTGTCGATCCTGCGGTCGGACCAGGCACTCGTGCACGACGTCCTGCCGGGCTGGGACATCCGGGCCGCCGATCCGCCGGGCACGCTGCGGATCTGGTCTGCGGGTGAGGTCCTTCCCGGGACCGTGCACGACATCTGGTGCCGGGAGCGCTCCGATGGACCGTGGCGGCTGCAGTTCATGCTGGAGGAAGCCGCCGGGGATGTCTGGGTCTCCCACCGGCATCCGCGCATCAGCCGTCCGATCTCCAGCCTCGGGCTGCAGGGCCCCGAAGGCATCCCCGTTCTCGCGCCGGAGATCCAGCTCCACTACAAGGCGGCCCGGCCGCGGCCGAAGGACGAGCAGGACTTCAGGAACACGGTGCCGCGGATGTCCGAGGCGCAGCGCGAGTGGCTGCGGCACGCCATCGTCATCGCCTACGGCGAGCATCCGTGGGCCGCGGCGCTGACCTCCTGACCCGCCTCCCGCTCACCGGTCCGGGTCCGCGGATATCCGCCCCGACTCGCCGCGGGGCACCGCATGCGCCCGGCGGGTCGGCTCGGAATTCCGCCGACTGGGACCGGCCGAAACGACGAAGGGCCGCACCCGCGCGGGATGCGGCCCTCGTCTGGACGACCGGTTCAGACCGAGAAGTACAGCTCGTACTCGAACGGGTGCGGACGCTGCGCCATCGGCAGGATCTCCTTCTCGCGCTTGTACGCGATCCACGTCTCGATCAGGTCGGGCGTGAACACGTTGCCGGCGGTGAGGAACTCGTGGTCCGCCTCGAGCGCGTTCAGCGCCTCGTCGAGCGACGCGGGGACCTGCGGGATGTTCCGGGCCTCCTCGGGCGGCAGCTCGTAGAGGTCCTTGTCGACGGGCTCGTGCGGCTCGATCTTGTTCTTGATGCCGTCGAGGCCCGCCATCAGCTGCGCCGCGAAGGCGAGGTAGGGGTTGCCCGACGCATCCGGCGCGCGGAATTCGATGCGCTTGGCCTTCGGGTTGGTTCCGGTGATCGGGATGCGGATCGACGCTGACCGGTTGCCCGCCGAGTAGACCAGGTTGACCGGCGCCTCGAAGCCCGGGATCAGGCGGTGGTACGAGTTGATCGACGGGTTCGTGAAGGCCAGCACCGCGGGAGCATGCTTCAGGATGCCGCCGATGTACCAGCGGGCGATGTCGGACAGGCCGCCGTAGCCCTGCTCGTCGTAGAACAGCGGCTTGCCGTCGTTCCACAGCGACTGGTGCGTGTGCATCCCCGAGCCGTTGTCGCCCATGAGCGGCTTCGGCATGAACGTCGCGACCTTGCCCCACTCGAGCGCCGTGTTCTTGACGATGTACTTGAACTTCAGGATGTCGTCCGCGGCGTGCACCATCGTGTCGAAGCGGTAGTTGATCTCGCCCTGGCCGGCGGTGCCGACCTCGTGGTGGCTGCGCTCGAGGATGAGCCCGGCGTCGATGAGCCTGAGGCAGATGTCGTCGCGGAGGTCCGCGTGCTGGTCGACCGGGCTCACCGGGAAGTAACCGCCCTTGAACGGCGTCTTGTTGGCGAGGTTGCCGCCCTCCTCGACGCGGGCGGTGTTCCAGGCGGCCTCGCTCGAGTCGACGGAGTAGAAGCTGGTGTTCTGCTTCACCTCGTAGCGCACATCGTCGAAGATGTAGAACTCCGCCTCAGGAGCGAAGAACGCAGTGTCGGCGATGCCGGTGGAAGCCAGGTATTTCTCCGCCTTCTTGGCGACCTGGCGCGGGTCGCGCGAGTAGATCTCGCCGTTGCGGGGGTTGTAGATGTCGAAGACCATGATGAGCGTGCGCTCGGTGCGGAACGGGTCGATGTAGGCCGTGGTGACGTCCGGGATGAGCTGCATGTCCGACTCGTGGATCGACGCGAATCCCCGGATGGAGGAGCCGTCGAACAGCTGCCCGACCGTGAAGAAGTCCTCATCGACGGTCGAGGCTGGGATGTTGAAGTGCTGCTGGACCCCGGGAAGGTCCGTGAAGCGGATGTCGAGGAACTTGACATCCGTGTCCTTGATGAACTTGAGCACCTCGGAAGAGTCACTGAACATGTGAAGAGGCTCCTGAGTTTGGTTCTTGAGCGGCTGCAGTCACAGCCACGGTCGAGGCTATGGGCGAGGGGTTTCGACCCAGTGTCGCGTTTGTTTCGGACGTGTTACGCGGCGCCGATCGGGTGCTCAATAGACTTGTGCGGTGCCGTCTCCCGCCTCTGCGACCAGCTCAGCCGCGGGGGACTGGCCGGGCAAGCGGCTCGGGCTCCCGGAGACCGGTCCGCGCTCGATCGCACGCCCAGGGCGGCGGTTCGCCGGGCTCTGCCTCGACTGGGCGCTCGCGGTGGTGATCTCCGTCGCGTTCTTCGCCTACGACCCGTTCGCGACGCTGACCATCTTCGCTGCGGCGCAGATCGTCTTCCTGATCACCGCATCCGGCAGCGTCGGTCACCTGGCGTTCGGCATGCGGGTCGTGCCCGTGGCTGGTGGCTACCTGGGACCGTGGCGGCCGATCGTCCGCACACTGCTGCTCTGCCTGCTGATCCCTGCCGTCATCTGGGACCGTGACCAGCGCGGCATGCACGATCGCCTGGCCGGCACGGTATTGGTCCGCCGCTAGCGCGGGCGGGGCGCCCGCATCTTCGTCGGGTCGATGCCCTTCGGGATCGGCAGCGAGCTCGACTTGCTGATCGCGGCGAGCCGGTTCGACACGGCCAACACCTCCGCTTTGGTGAGCGTGCGCTTGTACTTCTTCAGCGCCGACGGCACCTTGTGCAGCGGCACCGAGTCGGCGTCCGGCCCCACCGTGACCAGGTGCACCGGCACGTTCGGCACGATCCGCCGGACATTCCGCTGCTCGTCCTCGAGCATCCGCTTGGTCCGCGACTTGGGACCCTCGCCGATGAGCACGACGCCCGGGCGGCCGACGGCGCGGTACACGGCGTCCTGCGTGCGGGGGCTCACGGTGACGGGCATCTCGCTGGCACGCCAGCCGCGTCGCAGCGAATTCTTCAGCACCGCGCCGACGGCGCCCGGCTGCCCGGCGATCTGGCTGTAGGCGGCACGCTCCGCGCGTCTGCCCAGCACGATCAGGGCGAACAGGAGCCCCGCCATGAAGCCGGTGAGGATGTACAGGACCAGCCCGACGGGGTTGCCGCCGGTGAGCAGCACGGCGGCCAGGATGCCGAGGGCGATGGGGATCAGGAACGCCGCGAGCAGCAGCCACACGACGGACTTGTCGTTCCGCCGGGTCATCTGGAAGACCTGCCACATCTGTTTGAGGCGGCCTGGCTCCTTCGAGCGGGGGGAGTCCTTCCCGGGGGCTTTGGTGCGTGCCATGCCTCCTACAATACGGCGTGAGGGGCCCGATTCCGGCCCTGCTTCTCGTCCCCAGCGGCGACACCATCGGTGCATCCGACCGACTCCATTCCGGGCCGAGTCCCAGCGCTCCGCGCCCGCAGTCTGACGGCGTGACGATTCCCTCGACGCCGTCCGCTCCGGCGTCCCTCGGCGGCTACCGGCTGGTGCGCACCCTCGGTGCCGGACCGCGCGCGACCGTGTACCTGGGCCATGCCGACGGGCATCCGCAGGTTGCCGTGAAGGTCTTCGCCGCGGCGGTGCCAGCCGAGTCGATCGAGCTCGAGGCCGAGGCGCTGATGCGCGCCGCGGGAGAGCACGTCGTGCGGCTGCTGGACCTGGCGCTCGACCCGCGAGACCGCCCGGCGTTCCTGCTCGACCGCGTTCCCGGACCATCGCTCGCCGCCCTGCTCGACCGGCGGCGCACGATCCGCGCCGGGGAGGCGGTCACGATCCTCGCGCCCCTCGCGACGACGATCGCGCGGCTGCACCGCGACGGCGTCGTCCACGGAGGACTCGATCCGGCTTCGGTGCTCTTCACCGACGCGGGAGCCCCGACGCTTGTGGGCTTCGGCGACGCCCGGCTGCTCGACCAGGAGGCGACCGGCCGGGCACGGGTCGCCGAGCGCACCGACCTCCTGGCGCGCGACGAGGCGGCGCTGCGCCGGCTGGTGCGCACGGTGCTCGACGCCACGGGGCCCGCGCCGACTGCGACGGTGGGTCCGCTGCTTCGAGAGCTCGGCGCGCTGGAGGGTCCGGCGTACGCGGAGCGGCTGGAGACGATCGTCTTCGACCTCGCCGTGCCCGAGCCCGTCGATCTCGATGCGCCGCCTCGATCCGCCGCCGGGCTGCCGGGACGAGTGACCGGCGGCGAAGACGGTGTTGCGTCGGCGGAACCGCGAGGGCTGGTGCTCGACGGGCTGCAGGTGCCGGAGTGGCTGCGCGGGATGCTCGGCCCCGGAGCCGGCTCCACTCTCACCCGGCTGCGGTCCGCGGCGGGCTCGGTCCGTCGGCCGTTCTGGGTGGCCGGGGGAGTGGCGGGGACCGCGCTCACCGCCGCGCTGCTGCTCGTGCCGTCGGAACGGCAGGGACCAAACGGGCCGAATCCGGCCGGCGACACCGTCCCGAGCCCCGTCCCGTCCGCGCCGTCCTCCCCGGTGGAGCGAGTGCTCCTCGGCGACGATCCGGCGGACGCGGCGACCGCACTCCTGGCGCTCCGTGCGGAGTGCTACCGCGAGCTGTCAGTGCTTTGCCTCGACTCGGTGGACCAGCCCGACTCGTCCGCCGCGATGGCGGATGCGGCGGCGATCCTGGCGGCGCAGGAGAGCGGGGGCATTGGGGCGGACGGTGTGGTCGTCGAGGGTGATGCGGAGACGGTCGAGCGGCTGGGCGACACCGCGCTGGTGCGCATCACGCCGCCCGATGCGGAACCGGCCTCCGTCCTGGTGATCCGGACGGAGGCCGGTTGGCGGATCCGGGGTTTCCCGGGCGTCCCGCGAAGCGGGGCTGAGGGCTAGATACCGAGGTCCGCGCTGAACTCGCCCTCTTCGAGGCGGTTCTTCACCGCGACCAGGAAGCGGGCGGCGTCCGCGCCGTCGACGATCCGGTGGTCGTAGCTGAGGGCCAGGTACACCGTCGACCGGATCGCGATCGCCTCGCTGCCGTCCGCCTTCACCACGACCGGCTTCTTGGCGACGATGCCGGTGCCGAGGATGGCGACCTGCGGCAGGAAGACGAGCGGCGTGTCGAACAGCGCGCCGCGCGATCCGGTGTTCGTCAGCGTGAACGTGCCGCCGGCCAGCTCGTCCGGCTTCAGCTTGTTGTCACGGGTGCGCGCCGCGAGGTCGGCGATCTGCCCGGCGAGTTCGGCGATGCTGAGGTCACCGGCGTTCCGGACGACGGGGGTGAGCAGGCCGCGCTCCGTGTCGACGGCGATGCTGAGGTTCTCGTGATCGGGGTAGACGATGTCGGTGCCGTCGACCGTCGCGTTGATGATCGGGTACGCGCGCAGCGCCTCCACGGCGGCCTTGGCGAAGAACGGCAGGAACGACAGCTTCTGCCCGGTCTTCTGCTGGAAGTCGCCCTTGACCGCGTCGCGGAACGCGGCGATCTTGGTGACGTCCGCCTCGACCACGGTCGTGAGTTGCGCGGTGCCCTGCATCGAGGCGACGGCGCGCTCGGCGACGACCTTGCGCAGCCGCGACATGGGCACCGTGGTGCCGCGCAGCGGCGAGGTCTCGAGCTTGGTGGGCGCCTTCGCCGGCGCCGCCTCGGCCGCCGGAGCGGCGGGAGCAGCGGCGGTGGCGGCCTCCAGCACGTCCTGCTTGCGGATGCGCCCGCCGACGCCGGTGCCGCTCAGCGACGACAGGTCGACGCCCTTCTCGTTCGCGAGCTTGCGGACGAGCGGCGTGACGTAACCGGCGTTGGAGGTGTCGACGTCGGCCGGCTGCTGCTGCTGCGCTGCCTGGGGCTGCTCGGCCTCCTGCTGCGCCGCCTGCGGCTGGGCCGCGGGGGTCTCGGGCTGCTGCTCCTGCGCCGCCGGCGGCTGATCGACCTGCGCCGCGGGCGCGGGAGCCTCCTGCGGTGCCTCCTGGCCTGGGGCCGGGGCGCCGGACGATGGCACCTCGGTCGATTCCGGCTCGGGAGCCGGAGCGGGCTCCGCGGCGGGAGCGGGCGCGGGCGCCGCGGCCGGCGCGGACTGCTCCGTGGGGGTCGCCTGCGCGGGGGCGGTCTCGGCCGGGGCCGCCTGAACCGGCGCGGCCTGCTCGGCCGACGGAGCCTGCTCTTGGGCGGGTGCCTCCTCCGCGGGTGCCTCTTGGGCGGGTGCCTCCTGCGCGGGCGCTGCGGTCTCCTGCACGGGCGCCGCCTCGGCCTGCGCACCCTCCGGGGCGGGCGCCTCGGCGGCCGGAGCGACCTCGGGAGCCCCGCCGCCGGAGCCGTCACCGATGCGCACGAGCGCGGTGCCGACCTCGACGGTCTCGTCCTCCGCGACGAGGATCTCCTCGACGACGCCCGCGACGGGGGACGGGATCTCCGTGTCGACCTTGTCCGTCGAGACCTCGAGCAGGGGCTCGTCCACCTCGACCCGGTCGCCGACCTGCTTCAGCCATCGGGTGACCGTGCCCTCGGTGACACTCTCGCCGAGTGCCGGGAGGCTGACGGATTCGCTCATCCTTGATGCTCCTTATGCAACTGGATTTCCAGCTTAGCTGTGGGGTCTTGGGTCTTCTCAGACGGCGTGCAGCGGCTTGCCCGCAAGGGCCAGGAACGCCTCGCCGAGCGCCTCGTGCTGTGTCGGGTGCGCGTGCACCAGCGGGGCGATGTCCTCCGGGTACGCCTCCCAGTTCACCGCGAGCTGTGCCTCGCCGATCAGCTCGCCCACCCGGCCGCCGATCATGTGCACGCCGACGACGGGGCCGTCGTTCACCCGGATCACCTTGATCGACCCGGAGGTGCCCAGGATGTGGCTGCGGCCGTTGCCGGCGAGGTTGTAGTCGTAGGCGGTGATGTTCTCGGCGCCGTACTTCTCGGTCGCCTTCGCCTGCGTCAGGCCGATCGACGCGACCTCGGGGTCGGAGTAGGTGACCTTCGGGATGTTGACGTCCTCGATCACAACGGGCTTCAGGCCCGCGATCTCCTCCGCGACGAAGATGCCCTGCTGGAACCCGCGGTGGGCAAGCTGCAGGCCCGGCACGATGTCGCCGACGGCGTAGACGCCGGGAACGCTGGTGGCCAGGCGCTCATTGGTGAGCACGAAGCCGCGGTCCATCTTCACGCCCACCTCGTCGAAGCCGAGCCCGTCGGTGACCGGGCCACGGCCTACGGCGACGAGCAGCAGGTCCGCCTCGACGGTCTCGCCGCTCTCGAGGCTCACGACGACGCCGTTCTCGTGCTGCGTGACGCCGGCGAAGCGCACCCCGAGCTTGAAGTCGATGCCGCGCTTGCGGAACGCACGCTCGAACTGCTTGCTGATCGACTCGTCCTCGTTCGGCACCAGGTGCGGCAGCGCCTCGATGATCGTCACGTCCACGCCCCACGACTTCCAGACGCTCGAGAACTCGACACCGATGACCCCGCCGCCGAGCACGACGACCTTCTTCGGCACGAAGTCGAGCGCGAGCGCCTGCTCGGACGCGATCACCCGTCCCCCGATCTCGAGACCGGGCAGGGTCCGCGAGTAGGAGCCGGTGGCGAGGATGACGTTCTTGCCGGTGATCCGGTCGCCGTTCACCTCGAGGGTGTTCGGCGCGACGAGGCGTCCTGCGCCCTCGATCACCGTCACCCCGCGGGTGCGGAGGAGGCCCTGGAGGCCCTTCCACTTGCTGGCGACCACGCCCTCGCGGTACGCGGTGACGGCGGCGATGTCGATGCCTTCGAGCGTCGCGGAGACGCCGAACTTCGCGGCGTCGCGGGCGTTGTCCGCCACCTCGGCGGCGTGCAGGAGTGCCTTGGTGGGGATGCAGCCGACGTGGAGGCAGGTGCCGCCGAGCTTTCCCTTCTCGACGAGCCCGACGCTCATCCCGAGCTCGCTTGCGCGGAGCGCCGCGGCGTAGCCGCCGCTTCCTCCGCCGAGGACGACTAGATCGAAGGCCTGCTCTGGCACTCGGCAACTCCTAATGCGTTGGATCTCGTGCGGAGAGGGCCGGACGGCTCTCGCCGCGGCCCGGGAAGGCGGTCGCAACCGCCGGAATCGACCTTACACCGCGGCCGAAAAGTCCTCTGCCAGACGCAGCAGCGCGCGCACCGCCACCCCGGTCGGCCCCTTGCCGGTGAATCCGTAGCCGCCTGCGGAGTTGTTCGCGGCCCCTGCGATGTCGAGATGCGCCCACGGGATCTTCGGCGCATCCGGCTCGTCGCCGGACCTGCCCACGAACTCACTGAGAAAGACGCCCGCGAGCAGCATGCCTGCGGCCGTGTTGCCCGGCTTCGCGTTCGCGATGTCGGCGACATCGGAGTTCAGGAGGCTGCGCAGCTCGCCCGGAAGCGGCATCGGCCAGAGTGTCTCGCCGGCGCGCTTGGCCGCATCGAGCACCCGTCCCACCAGCTGCTCGTCGCCCATCGCGCCGACGTAGCGCGTGCCGAGCGCGACCGTCGCGGCGCCGGTCAGGGTGGCGACGTCGAGGATGGCGTCGGGCCGCTGCTCGCTGGCGGCGACGATGCCGTCCGCCATCACCAGGCGCCCCTCGGCATCGGTGTTGAGGATCTCGACCGTGGTGCCCCCGCGGATGGTGATCACGTCGTTCGGTCGCGCCGCGGTGCCGGAGGGCATGTTCTCCGCGATGCAGAGGTAGGTCGTGAGCGCGACCGGCAGTTCCAGCCGCGCGGCAGCCAGCGTGACGGCGAGCACGGTCGCCGCGCCCGTCATGTCGTACTTCATGCCGACCATCGAGGCGGCGGGCTTCAGCGACAGGCCGCCGCTGTCGAAGGTGATCCCCTTGCCGACGAGCGCCACGTGCTTCGCGGCGCCCTTCGGCGCGTAGCGGAGGGTGACGAGTCGCGGGCCGCGGCTGGAGCCCTTGCCGACCCCGAGGATGCCGCCGAAGCCACCCGCCTCGAGCCCGTCCTCCGCGAGCACCGTGACCTCGACCGGCAGCCCCTCGGCGGCGGCGATCGCGCGCTCCGCGAACGACTGGGGGTAGAGGTCCGACGGCGGGGTGTTCACCAGGTCCCGCACCAGGAACACCGCGTCGCGGACGATGCCGGCGCGCTCGAGCACCGCCGGCGCCTCGGCGGGGGCCCACACGGCGACGGATGCCGCCGCCTCCTTGTCCTCGCCGAGGGAGGACGAGCGGTAGTCGGTGAAGGAGTAGGCGCCGAGCGCGGCCCCCTCGAGCACCGCAGCCGTCGCGGCGTCGTCCGCCACCGGCAACGCGATCACGACGTTCGAGATGCCGCGCAGCTGGCGGGTGGCGGATCCCGCGGCGTAGCGGAGCGTGTCCGGGTCGATGTCTGCGCCGCCGAGCCCGACCAGCGCGACACTCTTCGCCGCGGCCGGGGAGAACGCGATCCGGCGCAGCTCGTCCGTGCCGCCGGTGATGCCGAGGGGTGCCAGGAGCTCCTGGAGCTCCCGTGCCGGGGTCTCCGGCAGGTCCAGGCCGTCGGTCGCGAGAGCGGGTCCGTTCCCGGTCTTCCGCACGCCGAGGACGAGCACGTCGGTCTCGGCGGTCAGGGGAGCGGCGGAGGTCAGCGAGAGGGTCGGCGTCGGCATCCGGCCATGCTATCCGTGGGCACCCGCTGAGTAGTCCGCACGGGCGCGAAACGCTCGGGCGGCGGCTCAGTAGGGGACTGACACAGGCGCTCGGCTTACCATTGACTCATGCGAGACCCAGCCGGCCTGTACGACCTCACGGAGGGCGTCGAGGACGTGCCGCGTGGCCTGCACCTGGTCGCCGGGCTCACCGGGTTCGCCGACGCCGGGTCGGCCGTCAGCCAGTTCAGCGAATACCTGCTCCAGACCCTCGACCACCGGGTCGTCGCCAGCTTCGACAGCGACGCGCTGCTCGACTATCGCGCGCGCCGGCCGACGATCTACTTCGACCAGGATCACCTCACCGATTACCGGCCTGCGGAGCTCAACCTGTACCTGGTGCACGACGAGATCGGGCACCCGTTCCTTCTGCTGACCGGCTACGAGCCGGACTTCCAGTGGGAGCGGTTCACTGCAGCGGTGCTGCAGCTCATCGACCGCTACCGCGTGAAGACGACGACGTGGGTCCATGCGATCCCCATGCCCGTGCCGCACACCCGGCCGATCGGGGTCACCGTGAGCGGGAACCGCACCGAGCTGATCGAAACGTTCTCGATCTGGCGACCGCACACCCAGGTGCCCGCGAACGCCCTGCACCTCGTGGAGTACCGACTCCAGGAGATGGGACACCCGACTGCCGGATTCGTGCTGCTCATCCCGCACTACCTGAGCGACACCACCTATCCGGCCGCCGCGGTCACCGCGCTTGAGAGCATCAGTGCCGCGACGAGCCTCATCTTCCCGACCGACCGCCTCCGCGAAGAGGGCCGCGAGTTCGTCGCGAGGATCGACGACCAGGTCGAGGGCAACAGCGAGCTGCAGCGCCTGGTCGGCACGCTCGAGGAGCGGCACGACAGCTACATGGAGGACAACCCGCTGCGGTCCCCGCTCACCGACGAGGACGGCCTCCTGCCGACGGCGGACGACATCGCCGCGGAGCTCGAGAAGTTCCTGGCGACACGCCGGCGCGGCGACGAGAACGAGCCGGGAGCCTGACCGGGCGGTTCGGGGAGGTCGCCTCTCCGCGGTCGTGGGTGGTCTTCGGCTTCGCAGTCTTCTCCTACATCTCCGCGGTCCTCCAGCGGACGACGCTCGGGGTCGCCGGCGTCGACGCGACCGAGCGGTTCGACGTCTCGGCCACGACCCTGTCCGCCCTCACCGTGGTGCAGCTCGTGGTCTATGCCGCCCTCCAGGTGCCGATCGGCGTCCTGCTCGACCGTGTCGGGCCGAAGGCGGTGCTGATCACGGGCGCCGCGCTCATGGCGCTCGGTCAGGCCACCCTCGCGCTCGCACCGGACATCGGGATCGCGGTGATCGGCAGGGTGCTCGTCGGCGCCGGTGACGCCCTGACCTTCATCTCCGTGATGCGCCTGCTGCCAGCGTGGTTCGGCGGGCGCGCGCTGCCACAGGTCTCGCAATGGCTCGGCACGCTCGGCCAGACCGGCCAGCTGCTCTCCGCCGTCCCGTTCTCCGCCGTGCTGCACTCGGCCGGCTGGGAGCCGGCGTTTCTCGGGGCATCGGCGGTGAGCGTGCTCAGTCTCGTGTGCCTGCTCGTCTTCGTGGCGAACGGGGCGCCGGACGCCGGCCGGGCCGATCCGCCGGGCTGGCGGCTCGCGATGCATCGGCTCCGCGAGAGCCTTGCCCGGCCCGGCACGCAGCTGGGGTTCTGGGCCCATTATGTGACCCAGTCGTCCCAGACCACCCTGATGCTGCTCTGGGGGTTCCCATTCCTCGCCGTCGGTCTCGGCTACGGCAGCAGCGGCGCCTCCGCCCTCCTCGTGCTCGTGGTGATCGGCGGCATCGTGGTCGGGCCGATCCTCGGGCTGCTGAGCGCCCGGTATCCGTTCCGGCGCAGCAATCTCGTCCTCGGCATCGTCGTCGCGATGGGCGTCGCCTGGACCGCCGTGCTGACCTGGCCCGGCATCCCGCCGACCTGGCTGATCGTCGTGCTGCTCCTCGTCGTCGCGGCCGGTGGACCCGGCTCCCTGATCGGGTTCGACTTCGCGCGCACCTTCAACCCGGCTCGAAGCCTCGGGTCGGCGAGCGGCATCGTCAATGTCGGCGGTTTCCTCGCGAGCTTCGTGATCATGTTCCTCATCGGCCTGGTGCTCGACCTGCTCGACCGGGCCGCCGGCGGCACCGGGCAGCCGGCGGAGCTCTACAGCTTCGACCGGTTCCGGATCGCGTTCCTGGCGCAGTTCCTGGTCGTCGGCGTCGGGGTGGTCTTCGTCGTGCGCTCGCGACGCCGCACCCGCCGCCTCCTGCAGCGCGAGGAGGGAATAACGGTGGGCCCCCTGTGGGTTGCACTGATGAGAAGTTGGCGCAGACGGTGACACCTCCCGGCACGCGGAAAACCGGGCCGGGGAGGGTTTCGCATTAAATCCGTGTCATACTAGATGTCAAGACCCTGCTGGTCCCTTTTTTCCCTTCGCGAGGTTCGCTCGCGAAGGAAGGGGACTTGACAAGGGTCTTAGTAATGCCCGCAGAGCATGCCCGCAACATGCCCGCACAACCCGAAAGGGGCAATGATGGCGACTCGCACAGCCTCATCGAAGGCTTCCCCCGCGGCTTCGGCCGCTCCCAAGAAGGCGACCAAGGCGGCAGGCAAGGCCGACGCCAAGGCGAAGGACACGAAGGCACCCTCCCGCACCAAGGCTTCGAAGGCATCCGCCCCCGTCGATGAGGACGAAGACGCCGTCGACGACGACGAGGTGCTTGAGCCGACCGAGGTGATCGAGGACGACGACGTCGCGGTCGACGTCGTGGACCCAGACGCAGTCGTGGCCGACGACAAGGACACCCCCGACGACGAACCTGAGGTCGTCGCGCCGGAGGCCGACGCCGAGGAGACGGACGAGGAGGAGCCCGCCGCCAAGGATGAGGAGCTCCCCACCGGCGCGCTCCGGCTCTCCTTGGTGGACGAGGACGACGACATCCCCGTCTACTCGCAGACGATCACCGGCGCCACCGCCGACCCGGTCAAGGACTACCTGAAGCAGATCGGCAAGGTGCCGCTGCTGAACGCCGCCGAAGAGGTGGAACTCGCCATGCGCATCGAGGCGGGCCTCTTCGCCGAGGAGAAGCTGTCGCACATGAGCGACGTCGAGCGGAAATCGCAGCTCGGCCGTGAGCTGCAGTGGGTCGCGAAGGACGGGCAGCGGGCGAAGAGCCACCTGCTCGGCGCCAACCTCCGCCTCGTCGTCTCCCTCGCGAAGCGCTACACCGGTCGCGGCATGCAGTTCCTGGACCTGATCCAGGAGGGCAACCTCGGTCTCATCCGCGCTGTGGAGAAGTTCGACTACACCAAGGGCTTCAAGTTCTCCACCTACGCCACCTGGTGGATCCGGCAGGCCATCACCCGCGCCATGGCGGACCAGGCACGCACCATCCGCATCCCGGTGCACATGGTCGAGGTCATCAACAAGCTCGCCCGCGTGCAGCGGCAGATGCTGCAGGACCTGGGCCGCGAGCCCACGCCTGAGGAGCTGTCGCGCGAGCTCGACATGACGCCAGAGAAGGTCGTCGAGGTGCAGAAGTACGGCCGCGAGCCGATCTCGCTGCACACGCCGCTCGGCGAGGACGGCGACAGCGAGTTCGGTGACCTGATCGAGGACACCGAGGCCGTGGTGCCGGCCGACGCGGTGGGCTTCACGATGCTGCAGAAGCAGCTCGAGAGCCTGCTCGACTCCCTCTCGGAGCGTGAGGCCGGCGTGATCCGCATGCGCTTCGGGCTCGGCGACGGCATGCCGAAGACGCTCGACCAGATCGGCGACACCTTCGGGGTGACCCGAGAGCGGATCCGGCAGATCGAGTCGAAGACGATGGCGAAGCTGCGCCACCCGTCCCGCTCGCAGTCGCTGCGCGACTACCTCGAGTAGGCCACGGGTGCGCTATGCACCGGCGATTCTCGCCGGCAGGCTCGTCCGCGCCCTCGCCCGGCTGAGAAGCCGCGGCGGCGGCTCCGCCGTGCCCGGACTCGTCGTCAACCGGATCGCGCCGGGCCTGCTCCCGCACGTGCTGGCCTCGTTCCCGGACGGCCTGGTGATCGTCAGCGGCTCCAGCGGCAAGTCGACGACCACGAAGATGCTCGTCGCGGTGCTGGAGGCGCACGGTCGCCGGGTGTTCACCAACCCGTCCACCGCCAACATCGCGCAGGGGCTCACCTCGGCGCTGCTCGAGCGGACGAAGCTGAACGGGCGGGTCGACGCGGACCTTGCCGTGCTCGAGATGGATGAGGGTCACGGCGCCCGCATCGCCCCGCGGCTCACCGCCCGCACCGTGCTGCTCACCAACGTGATGACCGACCAGATCGACCGGTTCACCGATCCCGAGAAGGTTGCCGCGTACCTCGCGACGATCGCGGGCCGCGCGACCGAGTCGGTGGTGGTGAACGCCGACGACGCGCTGCTCGAGGAGCTCGCGGCCGGCCTCGCCCCTGGCGTCCGGGTGGCCCGCTATGGCGTGACGGCCGACGTGCTGGCGCGCCTCCTGCGCGGGCTCGGGTACAGCCGGACCTCCGCACGCCGCGCCGCCGGCGGCGTGCTCGTCACCGACGTCGACGGCGCCCGCGCGCGGGTCGATGCCGCGGGACGCACCATCGACGTGCGGCTCCCGTCCCGGGGCACCCACTACGCCGTCGACGCGGCCGCCGCGCTGGCCACGGCCGCCGACCTGCTCGGGGACGCGTTCGACCCGGAACTCGCCGCGTCGACCGTCAGCGCGCTGCCGCCGGTGTTCGGCCGGGGGGAGATCGTCACGGTGCGCGGCAAGGAGGTCGAGTTCGTGCTGGTGCAGAACCCGGCGAGCTTCCAGCTCAACGTCGACTCGCTCCCCGAGAACCTCGAGCAGGTCCTCGTCGCCATGGGGTCCGATGTGCGCGACCCAGGCTACTTCTGGCCGGTCGACGCGTCCCGGCTCGGGCGGGTGCGGATCGCTTCGGGCTCGAAGGCGGCCGACGTGGCGCTCCAGCTGGTCTACCAGGGGGTCGAGGTGGAGCGGGTCGAACCGGACCTCGGCCGTGCCCTCGACGACTTCCTCGCGCTGCCGAATCCCGCTTCGGGGAGGAAGACGATCGTCTTCACCGCCGACTCCATGCGCCGCACCCGCGCGCACCTCGGGCTCGCATCGTGATCCGGGTCCTGCGGGTCCTGCCCGACGAGCTGAACGTGCACGGGGACGCGGAGAACGCACTGGTCCTCGCCCGCCGCGCCGAATGGTCCGGCGTCGAGGCGTCCGTCGTCGACGCCCGGGACGGCGAGCCGCTGCCCGGGTTCCGCCCTGACGCCGTCGTGGTGGGCTCCGGCACCGATCCCGCCCTGGTCCGGCATGCGGCGCTGCTGGCGCCGCTGGCCGACTCCCTCCGCGGCTGGGCGGCGGACGGCGTGCCGCTGCTCGCGGTCGGCACGGGGTTCGAGCTGCTCACCGACGAGATCCGCACCGGAGCGGAGGTGCTTGCCGGAATCGGGATCTTCCCTGCGACGGTGGCGCCGCTGCCGGCACGGGCGACCGGCGACCTCGTCGTCCGGGCGCGATCGCTCGTCGTGGGCTTCGAGAACCACGCCAGGGGAGTGCAGCTGGCGGACGGGGCGGTTCCCTACGGCGACGTCGCCTCCGGGGTCGGGAACTCCGGCGGGATCGAGGGCTGCCTCGCCGACGGAGCGCTCGGCACGCATCTGCACGGGCCGCTGCTCGCCCGCAACCCCGACCTGGCCGACGACCTGCTGTCGCGGATGCTGGGGGCTGCCTACGACCCCGGCAACCCGTCCGCCCGCGCCGCGGACCAGCTGGCCGCCACGAGCCGCGCTCGCACGCTCACCGCGCTCGGCATCCGCTCCTGAGTCCATCCCGGTCGGAGACGACGAAGGCCGCGACCCGTTCGGTCGCGGCCTTCGTGTTCGAAGTCTGAGGGTTACGCCCGCTGCTCGTCGTGCAGGCGGCTCGTCTCGTCGTGCCAGTTCAGCGCGCTGGCCGACAGCTTCTCCTTGAACTTCGCACCGTGGTGGGCGCAGAAGTACAGCTCGCCGCTCGCCATCGTCACGCGGATGTAGGCCTGTGCGCCGCAGCTGTCACAGCGGTCCAGGGCGGAGAGCTGGTGTCCGGCGAGAGAGTCGACGGCGGCGTTCTCGGTGATCATCTGAGTCATCTTCTGCTCCTTAGCTCGCTCGTCGGGGGATCGACTTGCTCAATCAAAGCACGCGCTCCCCGTTCGACATCGACAATTGCCTGTATTTCGCTCGCCGCGTACGGGTTCGTGTCGGACGAGTGTCGGTGCCGGGGTGGAGTCTGTGCGGTCACTAGTCTTAACGACGGCCCTCTCGCGGCCATTCCCGACCGGCGACCTCGAGGAGAGTTTCGTGGCAAGTTCCGATTATTCGGCACGTCACCTCTCCGTGCTGGAGGGGCTGGAAGCGGTCCGCAAGCGGCCCGGGATGTACATCGGCTCCACCGACTCCCGCGGCCTCATGCACTGTCTCTGGGAGATCATCGACAATTCGGTGGATGAGGCGCTCGGCGGGCACGGGTCGAAGATCGACGTCGTGCTCCACGGCGACGGCAGCGTCGAGGTCAGGGACCGCGCCCGTGGCATCCCCGTGGACGTCGAGCCGAAGACGGGGCTGTCCGGCGTCGAGGTCGTCTTCACCAAGCTCCACGCCGGCGGCAAGTTCGGCTCCGGCTCCTACGCCGCGTCCGGCGGACTGCATGGCGTCGGCGCGTCGGTGGTGAACGCCCTCTCGGAGCGTCTCGACGTCGAGGTCGATCGCGACGGCAAGACCTGGGCCATGTCGTTCCACCGCGGCGAGCCCGGTGTGTTCAAGGACGCAGGCCCGGTGAGCCCCGACGCGCCGTTCACGCCGTTCGAGACGAAGAGTGAGCTCCGCATCGTCGGGAAGGTGGCGAAGGGCGTCACCGGCACGCGCATCCGGTACTGGGCCGATCGGCAGATCTTCACTCGCGGCGCCGAGTTCCAGACCGACGAGCTGATCGGCCGCGCCCGGCAGACCGCCTTCCTGGTGCCGGGCCTCGAGCTCGCCATCGAGGACCGTCGCGCGGCCTCTCCGACGCACGAGTCGTTCAAATTCGACGGCGGCATCAGCGAGTTCGCCGAGCACCTCGCCATCGATCCGCCGCTCACCGACACGTGGCGCATCCAGGGCTCCGGCACCTTCACCGAGGTCGTCCCGGTGCTGCAGGAGAACGGCCACATGGTGCCGACCGAGCTGACCCGCGAATGCACCGTCGACCTCGCCCTGCGCTGGGGGACGGGCTACGAGACGGTGTTCCGCAGCTTCGTGAACATCATCGCGACGCCGAAGGGCGGAACGCACCAGGCCGGGTTCGAGACGGGGCTGCTCAAGTTCCTGCGCGGACAGGTGGAGCAGAACGCCCGTCGGCTGAAGGTGGGCAACGACAAGCTGGAGAAGGAGGACGCGCTGGCGGGGCTCACCGCGGTGCTCACCGTCCGGCTCCCTGAGCCGCAGTTCGAGGGGCAGACGAAGGAGATCCTCGGCACCCCCGCGGTGCGGAACATCGTCGCCAACGTGGTCACGAAGGCCCTGGGTGAGCGGTTCTCGAGCCCGAAGCGCGACGACAAGGCGCAGTCGGCGCTGCTGCTCGACAAGATCGTCGCTGAGATGAAGTCCCGCATCTCTGCGCGGGCGCACAAGGAGACCCAGCGGCGCAAGAACGCGCTCGAGAACTCGACGCTTCCCGCCAAGCTCGTCGACTGCCGGTCGAACGACGTGGCGAGCACGGAGCTCTTCATCGTCGAGGGCGACTCGGCCCTCGGCACGGCGAAGCTGGCCCGCGACAGCGAGTACCAGGCGTTGCTGCCGATCCGCGGCAAGATCCTCAACGTGCAGAAGGCGTCGGTGTCCGACATGCTCGGCAACGCCGAGTGCGCGTCGATCATCCAGGTGATCGGCGCTGGATCCGGGCGCAGCTTCGACCTGGAGCAGGCGCGGTACGGCAAGGTCATCATCATGAGCGACGCCGACGTCGACGGCGCCCACATCCGCACCCTGCTGCTCACGCTGTTCTTCCGGTACATGCGGCCGATGATCGAGGAGGGCCGCGTCTTCGCGGCCGTGCCGCCGCTGCACCGCGTCGTGGTGATGAACCCCGGCACGAAGCCGAACGACACGATCTACACCTACAGCGAGGCGGAGCTCCAAGGGGTGCTCGCCCAGCTGAAGAAGTCCGGCCGCCGCTACCAGGACCCGATCCAGCGCTACAAGGGCCTCGGCGAGATGGACGCGGAGCAGCTCTCCACCACCACGATGGAACGCGCGCACCGCACGCTCCGCCGCGTGCGGCTCACCGACGCCGAGGAGGCCGCCGGCGTCTTCGAGCTGCTGATGGGCAACGAGGTCGCGCCGCGTCGCGAGTTCATCATCGCCGGCCAGGGCCTCGACCGCGACCGCATCGACACGTAGCCGCCACGAAACCGGCCCACTGCGGCGCGAATGGCCCGCCGCGGCGGGCCGGATTCGCCGAAGCGGGCCGCTTTCGCGGGAATCAGATTCGGGCGGTGCCGATCGAGCCGATGCTCGCCTCGAGCGGGATGCCGGCCGCGTCGCGGCGAGCACCAACCTCGGGCAGCTTCCGGGCGGAGCCGTCAGGCCCGACCGCCAGGGCGGGGGAGGAGCCGACCCAGGCGAGGCTCAGCTCGTCCTCGCCCTTCAGGAACGAGTGCGCCCGCACTCCGCCGGTGGCGCGCCCCTTGCCCGGGAACTCGCTCAACGCCGTGAGCTTGCCGCGACCGGGATCCGCGATGGGAATCGTCAGGCTTGAGGCGGAGATCGTCGCCACCACCGCGGTGGCAGGGTCCACCGCGCCGAAGAAGATGGCACGCGCGTCGGGCGCGAGCTTGATGCCCGCCATGCCCCCTGCCGGCACACCCTGCGGCCGGACCGCGGAAGCCGGGTAGCGCAACAGTTGAGCGTCGGAGGTGAGGAACACGAACTCGGCCTCGTCATCGGACTGCGCGGCGCCGACGACCTCCTCGCCGTTCTTCAGCGGGATCAGGTCGAAGGCCGGCTTCGCGGGATAGTTGCCGGGCGACACCCGTTTCACCGTCCCGGCGCTCGTGCCGAGGGCGATCGGCGCGTCCGCGGTGAGGGACACGAGCGCGAGCACCTTCTCCTTCTTGTCCTCGAGACCGAGGTACTCGGCGATCCGCGCCCCGGCCGCCAGCTGCACCGAGTTCTGCGGCAGGACCGGCAGGTCGACGGGGGTGAACCGGACGAGCCGGCCGCGGCTCGTGACCGCGCCGATCTCGGACCGGCTCGTCGTCGACAGGCTGGACTGGATGGCGTCGTGCTTGCTCCGCCGGGCGGGGCGATCCGCCAGCGCGCCGCCCTCCGGCAGGTCGATGCGCACCGCGCGGCCGGTGGTCGAGAGCACGACGACGCAGGGTGTGTCCTGGATCTCGAGCGGCTGCACGGTCTTCGACCGGGTCGGTGCGGCGGAGTCGGGCGCCTCGGTGAGCAGGGTGCGGCGCGGCGTGCCGAAGCGCTCGGCGACCTCCTCGAGCTCGCCGGACACGAGCTCGCGGAGGAGAGCGGGGCTCGCCAGGATCGCCTCGAGCTCCTCGATCTCGCGCTGCAGCTGATCGCGCTCCGCCTCCAGCTCGATCCGGCTGAACCGAGTGAGCCGCCGGAGCCGGAGCTCCAGGATGTACTCGGCCTGCACCTGGCTGAGGTCGAACACGCTCCGCAGGCGTGTGCGGGCCTGGTCGGCGTCATCACTCGTGCGGATGACCTGGATGACCTCGTCGATGTCGAGGATCGCGATCAGCAGTCCCTCGACGAGGTGCAGCCGCTCCTTCCGCCGGTTCAGCCGGTAGCGGCTGCGGCGGGTGACCACGTCGAGCCGGTGGTCGACGTAGACCTGCAGCAGCTCCTTCAGGCCGAGGGTCTGCGGCCCGCCGTTCACGAGCGCGACGTTGTTGATGCTGAAGCCGTCCTCGAGCGGCGTATAGCGGTACAGCTGCTCGAGCACCGCCTGGGCGCTGAACCCCGCCTTGATGCCGATGACCAGCCGCAGGCCGTGCTTGCGGTCGGTGAGGTCCGTCACGTCCGAGATGCCGTTGAGTTTCTTGGAGTTGACGCCGTCCTTGATCTTCTCGATCACACGCTCTGGCCCGACACCGTACGGCAGCTCGGTCACGACGAGCCCGGTCTTCCGGGCGGTGATCGGCTCGACCGTCACCTTCGCGCGCGTCTTGAACGCGCCGCGGCCGGTGGCGTACGCGTCCCGGATGCCGGCGAGGCCGACGATCGTGCCGCCGGTCGGCAGGTCCGGACCCGGCACGAACGCCATCAGGTCGTCGAGGGAGGCATCCGGGTTCTCGATCAGGTAGCGGGCCGCCGCGACCACCTCGATGAGGTTGTGCGGGGCCATGTTGGTGGCCATGCCGACCGCGATGCCGCTGGCGCCGTTCACCAGCAGATTCGGGAAGGCTGCGGGCAGCACCTCCGGCTGAGTCAGCTGGTTGTCGTAGTTCGGGATGAAGTCGACGACGTCCTCGTCGAGTCCCTCCGTCATCGCGAGGGCGGCCTCGGTGAGCCGCGCCTCGGTGTAACGGGCCGCAGCGGGGCCGTCGTCGGGAGAGCCGAAGTTGCCGTGCCCGTCCACCAGCGGGACGCGCATCGTGAAGTCCTGCGCCATCCGCACCAGCGCGTCATAGATGGCGCTGTCGCCGTGCGGATGCAGCTTGCCCATGACCTCGCCGACGACGCGGGCCGACTTCACGTGCCCGCGATCGGGGCGCAGGCCCATCTCGGTCATCTGGAAGAGGATGCGGCGCTGGACCGGCTTGAGCCCGTCCCGGGCGTCGGGCAGGGCCCGGGAGTAGATGACCGAATACGCGTACTCGAGGAACGATCCCTGCATCTCGGTCGAGACATCGATGTCTTCGATGCGTTCGCCTGCAGGGTCTGCGGTGAGGTTCTGGGGGACAGTCATAAGATCGAGCCCATGCTACCGGCGGCCTCCCGAGCACGAGCGAGCCTTGCCGATGTGCTGCCGAGTTGCCTCGCCGCGGTCACGGGGGACGAATCGCCGCTGGGACTGCCGCGGGTGCGCGCGGCGGTCGTGGTGCTCGTCGACGGGCTGGGCGCCGCGGCGCTCCGGGCCCGCTCCGGCCACGCCCGGACCCTGGCCGGCGCGCTGACGAAGGGCGCCACCGCCACCGCCGTCTTTCCCTCGACCACCGCGGCCGCTCTCACCACGCTCGCCACCGGCGCGCTGCCCGGCGAGCACGGGCTGGTCGGCTACAGCGTGCTCGACCGCGACCAGGGACGCGTGGTGAACCAGCTGAGCGGGTGGGACGACGGCATGGATCCCGCAACCTGGCAGCCGCTGCCCACCGTGTTCGAGCGCGCCGCCGCGATCGGCGTGCCGTCCTTCGCGATCGGTGAGCCCCGGTTCGCGGATTCCGGCTTCACCGCGGCGGTGCTCCGTGGAGCGGAGTACGTGCCGCACAAGCCGGTCCCCGACCGGTTCGATGCTGCCCGCGCGATCCTCGACCGGCTGGAGCGCGGCATCCTGTACGTCTACGTCGCGGAGCTCGACAAGGTCGCGCACAAGTCCGGGTGGGAGTCGCCGGAGTGGACCGAGCGGCTCGAGGTGCTCGATGCGGCAGTGGCGAAGCTCGCGGCGAGCCTGCGGCCGGACGAGGGGATGCTGGTCACCGCCGATCACGGCATTCTCGACGTGCCGCAGGAGGCTCACCTGAAGATCGACACCGCCCCGGAGCTGCTGGTCGGCGTCCGGCTGGTGGCGGGGGAGCCGCGCTGCCTGCAGTTGCATCTGGAGGCAGGCGTCGACCCCGCGGCGATGCTGGAACGCTGGCGGGAGGCGGAGGGCGCACGCGCGTGGGTGGCGAGCCGGGATGAAGTGATCGAGTCCGGCTGGTTCGGGCCGGTCGTCACCGACGCGGCACGCAGCCGGATGGGCGACATCTTCGTGGCGGCGCGGAAGCGGGTGGTCTACGACGATCCGCGCACCGCGTCGGCGCAGAGCCAGGCGATGATCGGACAGCACGGGTCGCTCTCCGAGGAGGAGCTCACCGTGCCGCTCCTGCGGTTCGGACGATTCGCCCGGTGAACTATGCCAGGTCGTCTGGCCGTGCGCCGAAGACGATCTCGTCCCAGCTCGGCATCGTCACCCGGCCGCTGCGCTTGCCGGTCTTCTGCAGGCGGGGCTGCGGCTGCGTGTCCTGCGGCTCCGGAGCGGGGAAGTCGTCGAGCGGCACGTCGACGAGCCGGATGCCGCCTCCGGAGGTCTGCGGGGACTTCACGTCCTCGAACTCCTCATACGTCGCAGCCTCACGCTCACCGCGGCGACGGCGGAGCGCCTCCAGCAGGTCGGCGGTGTGGCCGGTCTTCACGATGCCGGGATCCGTCGTCATGCCGAGCAGCGACTGCGTCGGCACCGGTGCGGTATGCGGCAGAGGCTCGGTGTGGTGCACCGGCGGCTGCTGCGCCGGCGTGGGAACGGCGGGGGTGACGGTGCGGGACTCGTCCTCGCTGACGGTGAACGCGGCGCTGTCGAACCGCGACGACTCGTCGGTGTGCGACACGGCGCGCAGTCGCGGGATCAGCGTGCGGCCGACGTCCTCCTGCTGCGACAGCGACGTCGCCTCGGTGTTGAGCGGGGAGAGCAGGTGCTTCTTCGGGTCGAACGACCAGCGGGCGTCGTGGTCCACGTGGTCGATGCTGAAGGCGAGCTTCACGATCCAGCCGCCGCCCTCCTCCTTCCAGCTCGCCCAGCGCTCACCGACCGCGTTGAGGTCGGCCAGGCGCTCCCGGATCACTGATCCGAAGGTGGTGGGCGCCGTGAGGGGGTCGATCTCGGCGGCGGCCGTGTGGACGGCGACACCGAGTGCCGACTCCACGACGTACGCGCGCTCCGCCAGCACCGGCCCCTCGAAGCGCTGGATGTAGTCGAGCGGGGCACCCGTCACCGCGGCAACGTCATCCGCCGACATCCCGGCGCGGATATGCGCCTGGATCTCCTTCGGGGAGAGCCTGCGGTCGATCGAGTGGTCGTGCGTCGCCCGCCGCACCTGCGAATGGAAGACTTCGTCGACCCGCAGGCGGAAGGTCTCGCCGCTGTCGGAAGCGACGAGGAGCGCTCCCTCTTCAACCCCGACGACTCTCAGTTCGTGCATGCTGAAACTCCCAGCGTTCATAGACAGGCACAGGATGACACGCGTTCGGGGGTATTGCGGGGAATACGCCGGGCGTGCCGGATGTTGACGGGGGAACAGGTGGCGCTCAGTGACTTCCCGAGCGGTTTGCTATTGCCATTCGATTAGTGCAAACTGTCGCCGCCCGAGATGGCAGCGATCCGTTCCGAGGGTCGCAAATCACAGAGATGGATGGGAATGGCAACCGACTACGACGCACCCCGTAAGACCGACGAGGACACCGAGTCGATCCAGGCGTTGCAGGAGCGTGTGCCCGACAAGCTGTCGGGTGTGGTCGACGTTGACGATGCCGACAACCCCGGCAGCTTTGAGCTCGCCGGGCAGGACCTGGCGGACCTCGACCTCGACGTGGTGGTGCTCCCGCCGCAGGCCGACGAGTTCACCTGTGTCAGCTGCTTCCTGGTGAAGCATCGCTCGCAGATCGACCACGAGGAGAAGCTCGGGGCTATCTGCCAGGAGTGCGCGGCCTGACGCGGTCCAGCGCCGACACCAGCTCGTCCGGCCTTCTGGTCGAGACGAGCCAGTAGGGGACGGGGTCGCGGTCGTCCGCGACCTCGACCCGCACGACACCATCCACCCAGCCCCGGATCAGCAGCCACGCCCTCGCGTCGAGGTTCGGTCCCCGCTCGCGCGTCGCGTCCGCACGCGAGAATCCCTCGGCCCGGCCGATGTGCCGCGCCGGCAGGGTCGCACGACCGGCGGTGAACCCGCGTTCGGTCACCTCAAGTGTCGGCGAGCCGATCACCAGCAGCACCACGAGCCCGCCGTAGAGCACCACCCCGGTCCCGACTCCGACGAGCGGGTTGATCGGCAGGAACACCAAGAGGCTCGCCGGAAGCACCAGTGCCAGTGAGAGCAGCACCCACGGGGCCGGCCACACTCGCTCCCGGTAGACAGGTGCAGGGCGCTCCGGGAGAACCGTCATGTTCCCATTCGACCATGCACTAGCCTTCTTGCGTGATCGATCGGGTGGAGGTGCTGCTCGCCGGGGATCGCCCGCCGCAGTACGCGCATCCGGGTGACGCCGGCGCCGATCTGGTCTCGGTGGAACGTCTCGAGCTCGCGCCGGGCCAGCGGGCGACGGTGGGCACCGGCGTCGCGATCGCACTGCCGGACGGGTACGTCGGACTCGTGGTTCCGCGCAGCGGCCTCGCCGCGCGCCATGGCATCACGATCGTGAACAGCCCGGGCACCATCGACGCCGGCTACCGGGGCGAGATCCGGGTGACGCTGCTCAACACGGATAGCGAACAGTCGTATACGGTTGCCGTCGGCGACCGCATCGCCCAGCTCCTCGTTCTGCCGGTCTCGCGGGCACGGTTCGTACCGGTGGAACGGCTGCCCGGGACTGCTCGCGGCGAGGGCGGATTCGGATCGACCGGCTACGGAACACAAGAAGGCACAGGACCAACGCAATGAGCGACACGTCAGCGAGCGACCCGCAGGCCGGCCAGGCGCCGGACCGGAGCGCCAAGTCTGCGCCGGGCGACCGTGCGACCGCCGGCCCCTTCGACGAGAGCGAGGCGAACGCCGTCCGGCCCTACGTGGATCTCGGCGGCGTGAAGATCGTCCCGCGCCCCGACCTGCATCTCCGGCTGGAGGTCGAGGAGGGCTCGAAGCGCGTCGTCGCCGTCGGCCTGGACTACGCCGGCTCCACCCTGCAGGTGCAGCCGTTCGCCGCGCCGCGCTCGAGCGGCCTGTGGCACGAGATCCGCGAGCAGATCATCGAGCAGATCCACAAGCAGGGCGGCAACACCAAGCTCATCGAGGGAACGTTCGGGCCCGAGGTGCTCGCCGAGATCCCGGTCGCCGCGGGGACGCAGCCCGCCGGCACCCGCCTCGCACGCTTCATCGGAGTCGACGGGCCGCGCTGGTTCCTCCGCGGCGTCATCGCGGGGGAGGGCGTGCTGAACCCGGATGCGGCCGCGAAGATCGAGGCGCTGTTCCGGAGCATCGTCGTGGTGCGCGGCAACTCGCCGATGCCCCCACGCGACCTCATCCCGCTGCACATGCCGAGCGCCGGCACCGACACCTCCAAGACGCCTCCCGGCCGCGCCTGACCGTGACGCACGAGACTCCGAGGGAGCCGGCGCCGGACGCTTCATCGGCGAAGCCCGATCCGACGGATCTGCGGGGCGCCTTCTCAGCGGCGGCCCGCCGCGCAGGCATCGGGCAGGTCCCGCCGGGTGAGGCCCCGAGTGCACGCGCCCTGCTGAAGGCCGTCGGCGGTGTCCGCGGACTCATCGAGTCGATCCTGCCCGGGCTCACCTTCCTCGTCGTCTACACGATCACCCGGGACCTGCTGCCGTCGGTGCTCATCCCGCTGGTGGTCGCGGTGGCCTTCGTCGTGGTGCGTGCGGTCACGAGGTCGCCCGTCATGACGGCCGTGGCCGGCGTGCTGGGGATCGCGGTCTCCGCAGCCCTGGCCCTCCTCACGGGGCGTGCGGAGGACAACTTCGTGCCCGGCTTCTTCATCAACGCCATCTCGCTGACGGTGATCCTGATCAGCCTGGCGGTCCGCTGGCCGCTCATCGGCGTGATCGTCGGCGTGCTCACCGGGGAGGGTGCAGCCTGGCGCGAGGACCGGGCGAAACGGCGCGTGATGACGGTCGCCACCGTGCTGTGGGCGGCGATGTTCGCGCTGCGCCTCGCCGTGCAGGTGCCCCTCTACTTCGCCGGCGCCACCGAGTGGCTCGCGGGCACGAAGCTGCTGATGGGCGTACCGCTCTACGCCGTCTTCCTCTGGGTCACCTGGCTGCTCGTCCGCGCCGCGTACGGGCGGAGCGCCCGGAGCTGAAGGACGCACCCGCGCGGGCCCGCCGCGGCTGCGCGGCCCCCTGAAAAGGGGCTGAGCGCAGGCGGCCTGTCGGCCGCATTTATCTCGACGTCAAGATAGTATCGGGGAATACAGGCCTAGGCTTCGAGAGTGCCCGCTTGCCGTTCCAAGGTGCGGCACATCCGGCCACGCGACGATGGACCTGCGTTCAGCGAGGGAGACGGCAATGTCGACAGTCAACAGCTTCGGGTCAGAAGACGTCCTGCGCGTCGGGGAGACCGACTATCAGGTGTACCGGGTGGACAAGGTCCCCGGCGCCGAGAAACTGCCGTTCAGCCTGAAGGTGCTGCTCGAGAACCTGCTCCGCACGGAGGACGGCGCCAACGTCACCCGGTCGCAGATCGAGGCCCTCGGCTCCTGGGACCCCGGCGCTGAGCCGGACACGGAGATCCAGTTCACCCCGGCGCGCGTCGTCATGCAGGACTTCACCGGCGTGCCCTGCATCGTCGACCTCGCCACCATGCGGGAGGCGGTCGTCGAGCTCGGCGGCGACCCGACCAAGATCAACCCGCTCGCCCCGGCGGAGCTCGTCATCGACCACTCCGTCATCGCCGACCTGTTCGGGCAGCCCGACGCCTTCGAGCGGAACGTGGAGATCGAATACCAGCGCAACGGCGAGCGGTACCAGTTCCTCCGCTGGGGACAGACGGCGTTCCAGGACTTCAAGGTCGTGCCGCCCGGCACCGGCATCGTGCACCAGGTGAACATCGAGTACCTCGCCCGCGTCACCTACACCCGGGAGGTCAGGGGCAGCCTGCAGGCCTACCCGGACACGCTGGTGGGCACCGACTCGCACACCACCATGGTGAACGGTCTCGGCGTGCTCGGCTGGGGCGTCGGCGGCATCGAGGCTGAGGCCGCCATGCTCGGCCAGCCCGTGTCGATGCTCATCCCCAAGGTCGTGGGCTTCAAGCTCTCCGGCTCCATCCCGGCCGGCGTCACCGCCACCGACGTCGTGCTCACCATCACGGAGATGCTGCGTCACCACGGCGTGGTCGGCAAGTTCGTCGAGTTCTACGGCGCGGGCGTCGCCGAGGTGCCGCTCGCGAACCGCGCCACCATCGGCAACATGAGCCCCGAGTTCGGCTCGACCGCAGCGATCTTCCCGATCGACGAGGTGACCCTGGACTACCTGCGCTTCACCGGGCGCAGCGAGGAGCAGGTGAAGCTCGTCGAGGAGTACTCCAAGCTCCAGACCCTCTGGCACGACCCGTCCGTCGAGCCGGTCTTCAGCGAATACATCGAACTCGACCTCAGCACGGTCGTCCCGTCCATCGCCGGTCCGCGCCGCCCGCAGGACCGGATCGAGCTCAGCGAGGCGAAGGAGCAGTTCGAGCAGGACCTCAATGACTTCGCGTCCGAGGGCCACACCCTGGTCGACGCCGCGGTGGAGGGCACGTTCCCGGCCTCCGACCCGATCGGGCTCACCGAGCAGGACTCGAACGTCGCCGACACG
Source organism: Lysobacter korlensis (assembly GCF_042434515.1). Lineage (NCBI taxonomy): Bacteria > Pseudomonadati > Pseudomonadota > Gammaproteobacteria > Lysobacterales > Lysobacteraceae > Lysobacter > Lysobacter korlensis. The sequence goes on along the minus strand of NZ_JBHLTG010000002.1, from coordinate 91,126 downwards.
CCCGCACCTCGCGAGGTCAGCCACCACCACCAGTTCCAGGCCGCCGCGACGAGCCCCGCACCGACCAGCCGCTCGAAGCCCACCCGCGTCACCACCGACGACGGCACGTTCACGCTCGACCACGGCGCCGTCGCGATCGCGGCGATCACCTCGTGCACCAACACGTCCAACCCCTCCGTGATGCTCGCGGCGGGACTCCTCGCGAAGAAGGCGAGTGAGAAGGGCCTGAAGTCGAAGCCCTGGGTGAAGACGACGCTGGCCCCCGGATCCAAGGTGGTGACCGACTACTACCGCGAGGCCGGCCTCATGGAGCCGCTCGAGGACCTCGGCTTCTACCTCGTCGGCTACGGCTGCACCACCTGCATCGGCAACAGCGGCCCCCTCGACGAGGAGATCTCCCAGGCCGTCCAGGACAACGACCTGGCCGTGACGGCGGTGCTCTCCGGGAACCGGAACTTCGAGGGCCGGATCAATCCGGACGTGAAGATGAACTACCTGGCGAGCCCCCCGCTCGTGGTGGCCTACGCGCTCGCGGGCTCGATGCACTTCGACTTCGAGAACGAGCCGCTCGGGCAGGACAGCACCGGCAGCGACGTGTTCCTCCGTGACATCTGGCCCGACGCCGCCGAGGTGCAGGAGACGATCGACCGCGCGATCTCCACATCGATGTTCGACACCCAGTACGCAAGCGTCTTCGAGGGCGACGAGCGGTGGCGGTCGCTGCCGACGCCGACCGGCGCGACGTTCGAGTGGGATGACGCGTCGACGTACGTGCGGAAGCCCCCGTACTTCGACGGCATGACCATGGAGACGACGCCGGTCAGCGACATCACCGGCGCCCGCGTGCTGGCGAAGCTCGGCGACTCGGTCACCACCGATCACATCAGCCCCGCCGGCTCGATCAAGGCGGACAGCCCGGCCGGTCGGTACCTGCAGGAGCACGGCGTCGACCGCAAGGACTTCAACTCCTACGGGTCGCGCCGTGGCAATCACGAGGTGATGATCCGAGGCACGTTCGCCAACATCCGGCTGAAGAACCAGCTGCTGGACGGGGTGGAGGGCGGCTTCACCCGCGACTTCACGCAGGCAGACGCGCCGCAGAGCTCCATCTACGACGCCGCCCAGAACTACGCCGCGAACGGCACGCCGCTGGTCATCCTGGCCGGCACCGAGTACGGCTCCGGCTCGAGCCGCGACTGGGCTGCGAAGGGCACCAGCCTCCTCGGCGTGAAGGCCGTGATCACCCAGAGCTTCGAGCGGATCCACCGCTCGAACCTCATCGGCATGGGTGTGCTGCCGCTGCAGTTCCCTGCAGGAGAGTCGATCGCCTCGCTCGGTCTCGACGGCACCGAGGTGTTCGACATCTCCGGCATCAAGGAACTGAACTCCGGCACCACGCCCCGCACCGTGCACGTCACCGCACGGCCGACCGAGCACTCGTCCGAGGGCAAGCAGCCGGTCGAGTTCGACGCGGTGGTGCGGATCGACACCCCCGGTGAGGCGGAGTACTACCGCAACGGCGGCATCCTGCAGTATGTGCTCCGGTCGCTGGTCTGATCACCGCCGACACGGACAGTCCGGGCGCGGGCCTGGGGAACTTCCTCCCAGGTCCGCGTCCTAGGCTGAGGCTCATGGGTCTGCTCGAGAACATCACCGGCCCCCGCGACCTCGACCGGCTGTCCCCGGAGGAGCTCCGGCAGCTGGCGCAGGAGATCCGAGAGTTCCTCGTGTCACGGGTCTCGAGGACCGGCGGCCATCTGGGGCCGAACCTGGGGGTCGTCGAGCTGACCATCGCGATGCACCGGGTCTTCGACTCCCCGAAGGACGCTCTCGTCTTCGACACCGGCCATCAGTCCTATGTGCACAAGCTGCTCACCGGCCGGCAGGACTTCAGCCGTCTCCGGCAGCAGGGCGGACTCGCCGGCTATCCGCAGCGTTCCGAGTCGCCCCACGACATCGTGGAGAGCTCGCACGCCTCCAGCTCGCTCAGCTGGGCAGACGGGATCTCCCGTGCCTTCGAGATGACGGGCCAGCGCGACCGGCACGTGGTCGCGGTGGTCGGCGACGGTGCACTCACCGGGGGGATGACCTGGGAGGCGCTGAACAACATCAGCGACGACAACAGCCGCAACCTCGTCCTCATCGTCAACGACAACGGCCGCTCGTATGCGCCGACGATCGGTGGCATGGCCCGCTTCCTCAACTCGGTGCGCACGCGCCGCTCCTACCGCAACCTGTACCTGTCGTCGAAGGCGATGTTCGACCGGATGGGCAAGCCCGGGCGGGCGATCTACCGCGGTGTACGGGGCGGTATGCACGGCTTCCTGAACCGGGTCTGGAACAACGAGGGCCTGTACTCGAACCTCGACATCAAGTACCTCGGACCGATCCACGGGCACGACATCGAGGCGCTCGAGGAGGCCTTCGAGCAGGCGAAGCACTACGGCGCCCCGGTGCTCGTGCACGTCATCACCCAGAAGGGCCGCGGCTACGAGCCGGCCCTCGCCGACGCCGCCGACCAGTTCCACGCCGTCGGCCAGATCGACCCGGAGACCGGTGAGTCGATGGATGCGGCGAGCGCCCCGTCATGGACCAGCGTGTTCGCCGACGAGATCCTGAAGCTTGCGGAGCGGAACGAGCGGATCGTCGGCATCACGGCCGCCATGCTGCGCCCCACCGGTTTGCACAAGTTCGCCGAGCGGTTCCCGAACCGGGTGCTCGACGTCGGGATCGCCGAGCAGCACGCGGTCACCTCAGCCGCCGGACTCGCCTTCGGCGGGCTGCATCCGGTGGTGGCGGTGTACGCGACGTTCCTCAACCGCGCGTTCGACCAGGTGCTGATGGACGTGGCGCTCCACAAGGCCGGCGCGACGTTCGTGCTCGACCGCGCCGGCGTCACGGGGCCCGACGGGCCGAGCCATCACGGCATGTGGGATCTCGCGATCCTGCAGGTCGTGCCGGGCATCCGGATCGCGGCGCCCCGCGACGCCTCGCGACTGCGCGAGGAGCTCGGCGAGGCCGTCGCGGTGTCGGACGCCCCGACCGTGGTGCGGTTCTCGAAGGGCAACGTCGGCACCGAGCTGGAGGCCGTGCGCCGCACCGATGACGGCGTCGACGTCCTGCGGGAGTCCGCGCGCCGCGACGTGCTGATCGTCGCGGTCGGCGCGATGGCGTCGCTTGGACTCGACGTCGCCGAGCGTCTCGAGGCCCAGGGCATCGGCGCCACCGTGATCGACCCGCGCTGGGTCGTGCCCGTGGCGACCAGCGTGCTGGAGTTCGCGCGCGACGCCCGGATCGTGGTCTCGATCGAGGACGGCGTCCGCGTCGGCGGTGTCGGCACCCGCATCCGGCAGGACCTCCGGGCCGCGGGCATCGACACCGCGGTGGACGAGCTGGGCCTACCGGCCCAGTTCCTGGACCACGGCAGCCGCGACCAGATCCTCGAGCGCGTGGGCCTCACCGCACAGCACATCGCACGCGACCTCGTCTCCCAGGTGCTCGGGACCAAGGTCCCGGTGGCCCGGCCGCTCCCGGCCGAGCTGGCCGAGCGCGACGTCAACTAGCCCCCGCGAAAACCGGGCCGCTTCGGCGGACACGGGCCGCCGCGGCGGCCCCGATGCGCCGAAGCGGCCCGGATTCGGTGGAGCTACGCCACTCCGCGGATCGGCGGGTTGTGGAAGGTGCGTCCGAAGACGCGCTCGGACGCGCCGACCCGGTCGAGGTACGGCGTCGCACCGCCCATGTGGAAGGGCCAGCCCGCGCCGAGGATGAGGCAGAGGTCGATGTCCTCCGGGGCGCCGACGACGCCTTCCTCGAGCATCCGGTGGATCTCGTCGGCCAGGCCGTCTTCGACACGGCGGAGGATCTGCTCGGCCGTCATCGGGCTGGTGCCACCGGAGACGATCTCGACGGCCTTCTTGTCGAAGCCCTTGATCTTGCCCTTCGCGTCGCGGTCGAAGATCCGGCCGTGCTCGGCGAGCCGGTGCAGGTTCTCGCTCTGGAAGAAGCGGTCGGGGAACGCGGCGTGGTGGGTGTCGAGCACGTGGGCGCCGACCTTCAGGCCGACGAGCTCCAGCAGCTCGAACGGCGTCATCGGCTGCCCCAGCGGCGTGAGCGCGCGGTTCATGACCTCGAACGGGGTGCCGGTGTCCACCGCGTGCATCGCCTCGCCGAGCAGCTTCGCGAGGATCCGGTTGACGACGAAGCCGGGGGAGTCCTTCGTGATCACGGCGTTCTTCTTCAGGTTCGCCGCCGTGACCATGGCGGTGCTCAGCGTCTCGTCGTTCGTCGCCGGGGTTCTCACCACCTCGATCAGCGGCATGACCGCCACCGGGTTGAAGAAGTGGAACCCGACGACGCGCTCCGGATGCTGGAGCTTCGCGCCGATCTGCTCCACCGACAGCGACGAGGTGTTCGTCGCGAGGATCGTCTCGGGGGAGACGATCCCCTCGATCTCGGCGAAGACATCCTGCTTCACGCCGAGCTCCTCGAACACCGCCTCGATGACCCAGTCGCAGTCGGCGAAGTCCGCCTTGTCCGTGGTGCCCGTCACGAGCGCGCGGAGCCGGTTCGCCTCGTCCTGACTGATGCGGCCCTTGCCGAGCAGTGTGTCGATCTCGCCGTGGATGGCCGCGACACCCTTGTCTACGCGCGCCTGGTCGAGGTCCGTGATCACCACGGGCACCTGCAGGCGGCGGACGAAGAGGAGCGCGAACTGGGTGGCCATCAGACCCGCGCCCAGCACGCCCACCTTGGTGACCGGCCGCGCCAGCTTCTTGTCCGGTGCGCCGACGGGCTTCTTGGCCCGCTTCTGCACGAGGTTGAACGCGTAGATGCTGGCACGGAACTGGTCGCCGGCGACGAGGTCCGCGAGCGCCTCGTCCTCCGCCGCGAACCCGGTGCGCTTGTCGGTGTTCTTCGCCGCCTTGAGCAGGTCCAGTGCGACGTACGGCGACTTCGGGACCGTGCCGATCTTGCTCTCGAGGGTCTTCCGGGCGATCCCGAGGGCGACGTCCCACTTCACTGCGCGCTCGAGCTTGCCCGGCTGATTCGGCCGCTTCACTTTTGTGGTCCCGGCGATCACACCGTCGGCGAACCGGATGGAGTCCTCGAGGAAGTTCGCCGGATCGAAGATCGCGTCGGCGATGCCGAGGTCGAACGCCTCCTGCCCCTTCAGCATCCGGTTCTGCTTGAGCGGGTTCTCCACGATGACCTTGAGCGCATTCTCGATGCCGATGAGATTCGGCAGGAGCCACGCGCCGCCCCAGCCGGGGATCATGCCGAGGAACACCTCCGGCAGCGCGAGCGCCGGCACCGACCGGTCGAGCGTGCGGTAGTCCGCGTTCAGGGCGATCTCGACGCCGCCACCGAGGGCAAGGCCGTTGATGAAGACGAACGACGGCACGCCGAGCGAGCCGAGCTTCCCGAGCGCATAATGGCCGAGCTGCGCCATCTGCCTGCCCACCTCGCGGCTCGGGATCTCGTCGACTCTCGAGAGGTCGGCTCCGGCGGCGAGGATGAACGGCTTGCCGGTGACTGCGACACCCGCGATCTCCCCGCGGGTGCCGCGCTCGGTGAGCCGGTCGAGGGTCTCGGCGAATTCCAGCAACGACGCCGGCCCGAGCGTGTTCGGCCGGGTGTGGTCACGGCCGTTGTCGAGTGTGACCAGGGCGAGGACACGCCCGCCGGAGAGCGGGACGTCGCGGACGTAGGAGTGGGTGACGACCTCGTCGATCGCCAGTGTCTTGAGCTCGTCGAACGAGGTCGCCGTCAGCGTCATCACTTCCCCTTCTTGCCGTCGTAGTGCGGGTTCTCCCAGATCACGGAGCCACCCTGCCCGAGCCCGATGCACATGGCGGTGAGCCCGTATCGGACCTCCGGGTGCTCCTCGAACTGGCGGGCGAGCTGCAGCATGAGCCGGACGCCGGAGGAGGCGAGGGGATGGCCGTAGGCGATGGCGCCGCCGTACGAATTCACCCGGGGGTCCTCGTCGTCGATCCCGAAGTGGTCGAGCAGGGCCAGCACCTGCACGGCGAACGCCTCATTGAGATCGAACAGGCCGATGTCGTCGATCGTGAGGCCGGCCTTCTTCAGCGCCTTCTCGGTCGAGGGCACCGGGCCGATTCCCATGATCTCCGGTTCGACACCGGCGAAGGCGAAGGAGACGAGCCGCATCTTCGCCGGCAGCCCCAGCTCACTGGCGGCATCGGCGCTCGCGATGAGCGCTGCGGTGGCCCCGTCGTTCAGGCCGGACGAGTTGCCCGCGGTGACGCGGCCGTGCGGCCGGAACGGGGTCTTCAGCGCTGCGAGGGCGTCCATGCTCGTCTCGGGGCGAAGCGCCTCATCCTTGGTGGCGAGCCCCCAGCCCTGCTCGCTCCGCACGGCGACCGAGACGAGGTCTGGCTGGATCTTGCCCGCCTCGTAGGCGGCGGCCGCCTTGTGCTGGCTGTGCATGGCGAAGCGGTCGGAGCGCTCCTTCGTCAGGTGCGGGAAGCGGTCGTGGATCCGCTCCGCGGTCCTGCCCATGTTGAGCGCGTCCTCGCTGACGAGGCGCTCGGCGAGGAAGCGCGGATTCGGGTCGGCGTTGAATCCCATCGGGTGGCGGCCCATGTGCTCCACACCGCCGGCGATGGCGACGTCGTAGGCGCCGAACGCGATGGCGCCCGCGACCGTGGTGACGCTCGTCATCGCGCCGGCGCACATCCGGTCGATGGCGTAGCCCGGCACGGTCTTCGGCAGACCGGCGAGGATCGCCGACGTGCGTCCGAGGGTCAGGCCCTGGTCACCCTGCTGCGTGGTTGCGGCGATCGCGACGTCGTCGACCCGCTCCTTCGGCAGCTGCGGGTTCCGCTCCAGCAGCCCGATCATCGCCTTGACGATCAGATCATCGGCACGGGTCTGCCAGTACATCCCCTTCTCGCCGGCCCGCCCGAATGGGGTGCGGACCCCATCGACGAACACAACATCAGTACGCTCGGCCACATCGCCTCCAGGTCGCTCGGTCGAGTCGATCCTAGGCAGGCGTCCGGAGCCCTCAGAATCCGTTGATCCTTCCTACGAACCGGCTTCGTGAGCCGCTTCCGGCGTTTGGGCCGCTTCTACAAACGCATCGGCGATCACCTGTGCGGTTGCGTCAATCTGCCAGGCTCGGGCGCCGAGGTCCTCGAGGAAGGAGGCGATGCCGTCCGCCGTGAGCGGCTCCGGCGGCTGCCAGGCGACGCGGCGCAGGAACTCGGGGGTGAGCAGATTCTCGACCGGCAGGTTGAGGTCCTCGGCGACCTCCGCGATCGCGGGCCGCGCGGTCTTCAGCCGCTTGTCCGCCTCGGGGTTCCGCTCCGGCCACGAGCGCGGCGGAGGGATGGACTCGCCGGTGCCGCGGAGGTTCGGCAGGTCCTCGCTCGCCAGGCCGGCCTCGATGGCGTTCCACCAGCGGTCGATCTGGCTGCGGCTGGCGCGACCGGTGAACTCCCGCATCCCGGCCAGGTCCTTCTTCGTCGCGGGGAGGTTCCGCGCCACGGCGACGAGCGAGGAGTCGGGGATGAGCCGGCCCGGCGAGGTGTCGACCTCGCGCGCGTACTCGTCGCGCGCCTCCCAGAGCGCGCGCGCCACGGCGAGATTCCGGCCGCCGCGCACCGCGTGCACCCCGCTGAGCCGGCGCCACGGCTCCGCCCGCACCGCCTTCACCTCGCGGTTCAGGACCGCGTCGAACTCCTGCGCGGCGATCGCCGTCTTGCCCTGCTCGGTGAGCAGCTGCGTCATGACATCCCGCAGGTCGACGAGCAGCTCGACGTCGAGCGCCGCGTAGACGAGCCACGCCTGAGGGAGCGGGCGGGTGGACCAATCCGCCGCAGAGTGCTCCTTCGCGAGGTGGATTCCGAGCAGCTCCTGCACGACGCTGCCGAGCCCGACCTTCGCGAGCCCGAGCAGCCGTGCGGCGAGCTCGGTGTCGAAGATCCGCGCGGGGTCGAGCCCGACCTCACGCAGGCACGCGAGATCCTGGCTCGCGGCGTGAAGCACCCATTCCTCATTCCGGAGCACATCGTCGAGCTCGTCGAACGATCCGATGGGCGGGGGATCGAAGAGGAAGGTGCCCGCGTCCCGGCGGTAGACCTGTATGAGATAGGCCCGCTGCGAGTACCGGAATCCGGAGGCGCGTTCGGCGTCGACGGCGACGGGACCGGTGCCTTCGGCGATCCTGCGGACCGCATCGAGGTATGCCTCGCGGGTGTCCAGCACGGTCACCGGGCCGTGGGGCACCGCGGGCGCGCCGGGGACGGCGACGTCGGGACTACTCACGTCCCGTCCGGCGGACTGACAACAGACTCACTCCTTCTGCGACCGGCGGAAGACCGGCCAGCATGCACAACAGCTCACCCCACCCTTCCACATGTGCGCGGATGTCGCCTTCCAGCGGCGTCCACGACGCCCGGATCTCGAGCTGTGCGCCGTCGCCCTGCGCCGCGAGCTCCCCGTAGCCGGTGGAGATGATCTTGGTGGCGGTGCCGGAGGCGGCGATGTAGCGGGCACCGCGGTCGTCGAGTGCGTCGACGAGCCAGGACCAGGCGACGTCCGCCACGAACGGGTCGAGTCCGATGTCCGTCTCGAGGGGCGCCTGCGCGAAACAGACCACGCGGAAGACGCCGCCCCAGGCGTCCGGCATCGACGGGTCGTACAGGAGCACGAAGCGGCCGGTGCCGAGCTCCGAGTCCGCGGCGTGGCGGGGGGAGGCGAGGTCCGCGGCGAGGGCGAAGGCGTGGGGCGCGAGTTTGCCCGGCGCTGGGATCTCCGTGACCACGAGCTCAGGCCTCGTCAACGCGGCGCGGATCGACGCCACGGCCTGCTCGAAGATCGCGGGAGCCGGGGACTCGGCGCGTGTATCGCTCACGAGTGAAGATTAGGCTCATTTTCCATGCTCCGGGAGCGGCTCGCCGTCGCATCCGGGCCCACACCGACGGGAAGGACCGTGCATGGCAGGCGCCCCGACTGATCCGGCGGGCCCCCGTGCCGGGGGTGTGCTCGGGGCTGCGGCCGTGGTCGGGATCGGCGTCGCGGGACTCGCCGCGGTCGCGGCGGGAACGCTCGCCCTCACAACGGTGCTGGTCGCGCGCACCCTGATCACGCCACCGCGACGCCGGGTGGAGGACACCCGGGTGCTCGCCTTCGATGGCAGCGCGGTGGTGCTGCAGCGGACTCCGGACGCGACGCTCGCGGGGGAGTACAGCCTCTGGTTCGATGGCGGACGCGGTCACGCTCGGCTCGGCGAGGTGCTGTCCCACACCGACGACACCGTGACCCGCCGCGTGCTCGGGGTGGACTTCGGGGAGCTGTCCCGGGCGCGCCGGGGGCGGCTCGGGGGCTGGTTCTACCTCGGCCCGCGGGAGTTGGGCTTCCCGTACTCCCACGTGGAGATCCCGACCACGGTGGGAAACGCCCCCGCATGGCAGATCCCGGCGGCCGAGGACACCGGGCGCTGGGTGATCCAAGTGCACGGCCGGGCGGTGCAGCGCTCCGAGGGCCTCCGGGCGGTGCCGGTCTTCCGCGAGCACGGATACACCAGCCTGCTGATCTCCTACCGCAACGACGGCGACGCCCCGCCGAGCGAGGACGGCCGATACGCGCTCGGGGACGCGGAGTGGCTCGACGTGGAGGCCGCGATCCGGTTCGCGCTGGACTCCGGGGCGCGGGACATCGTGCTCATGGGCTGGTCGATGGGCGGCGCGATCGTGCTGCAGACGATCACCCGCTCGAAGCTGGCGCACGCCGTGCGCGGGGTGGTGCTCGAGTCGCCGGTGGTCGAGTGGCGGACGGCGCTGGCCTTTCAGGCGGCGACGATGCGGCTGCCTCGGGTCGTCCAAGACGGGGTGCTGGCACTCATCGCGAGTCCCTTCGCCCGACGGCTCACCGGCCAGCACCGCCCGATCGACCTTGCGCGGCTGGACCTCGTGCGCCGCGCCTCGATCCTGACGCTCCCGATCCTGCTGCTGCACAGCGCGGACGACGGGTTCGTGCCGGTCGACGCCTCCCGCCGGCTGGCCGCGGCGCGGCCGGATCTCGTGCGCTTCGAGGAGTTCCGACAGGCGAGGCACACCAAGCTGTGGAATCACGACCCCGACCGCTGGAATGCCGTGATCCGGGACTGGCTCGGCTCGCTGAGCGTTCGATCTCCCGAAGTCAGCGCTCGTTCACTACCTGCCAGCGGGAGTACGTCACCGACTCGTCATCGATGAGCAGCTGCGTCAGACGAAGCTTCCTGAGCACGTTGCCGCCCGGCTCGAACGCCGGGATGTCGGCCCCGCCGAGGTAGGGCGCCTGGGAGAGGCACATCTCATCGAGGAGGTTCGCGGCGATGAGCTGCGCTGCGAGCTTCGGACCGCCCTCCGAGACGATGGAACGGAGCCCGCGGTCGCGGAGGCGATCGACGATCTCGCGGGCATCGAGTCCGTCGTCGTCCGCCGGCAGCTCCACGAAGGTGGCAGCGGCGTCGCCGAGCGACTCGCGGGCACGGCCGACAGCCGAGGAGGGGCAGACCACGAAGAGCTGATCGGCACGGGTGTCGGCCGGGAGCTGATGACCGCCGAGGTCCCCGGACGCCGTGACGATGGCGAGGGCCGAGCGCTTGGGCAGCTGGTACCCCTCGACCCTGACCGTTCCGGCGCCGACGAGCACCACGTCCGCCAGCTGGCGGATGACCCCGAGGATGCGCCGGTCAGCGGATGTGGTGATGCTCTCGGAGGTGCGGTCGGGCCCGGCGGCGCTGCCGCTGACCGTGCTGATGAGGTTCAGGCGCACCCAGTCCGCTGACCCGGGGCGGTACCAGTCGAGCAGGCGCTCACGGGAGCCGTCGTCGTCCAGGTCGACGACTTCGGCCGGTCCGTTCGGACCCGTTGCAGGGAAGACGCGAAGCACTCTCACGCGGCGGCCTTCTGCCGGATCTGCCGTTTCGCCCGGCCGAGCAGGGCGCTCATCCCGCGGATCCGCAGCGGGCTGATCGCCTGGGTGAGGCCGAGGGTGAGCGGGTAGTCGTCGGGTACGGCGAGGGCCTCTTCGACGCCGAGGCCGGTCAGCCCCTGGGCCAGGATCGACGCGAACCCGCGGGTCGTCGGCGCCTCGGGCGGTGCGGTGGCGTGCATCCGCACCGTTCCGCCGTCCACCTCCACGAAGATGAACACCGGTGCCTGACACTCCTCGACGCGCTCCAGCAGCTCCGGCGCGTCGGCGTACCGCTCGGGCAGCTCCGGCAGCTCATTGGAGAACTCCAGCAGCAGCTGCAGCCGCTGCTGCTGCCCGAGCGCGAGGAACTCCTCGCGGATCTCGGCGAGGGTCTCTGGAACCGGTTCGGTCATCGGTCGGCTCACCGGGACGGAGCGTCACCCGGCTCGGTGCCGAGCGCGATCGGCACGCGCACCGTGCTGCCCCACTCGGTCCACGATCCGTCGTAGTTGCGCACCCGGTCGTGTCCGAGCAGGTGCTTGAGCACGAACCAGGTGTGGCTCGACCGCTCACCGATCCGGCAGTAGGCGATGATGTCGTCGTCCGCCTTCAGGCCCAGCCCATCGTCGTAGATGGCGCTCAGCTCTGAGACCGGCTTGAACGTTCCGTCCTCGGCGGCGGCCCTGCCCCACGGCACGTTCTTCGCCGTGGGGATGTGGCCGGCGCGAAGGGCGCTCTCCTCCGGGTAGGCGGGCGCGGTCGTCCGCTCGCCACTGAACTCCTCCGGCGACCGGACGTCGATGAGCGGGTTGCCGAAGTGGGCGAGCACATCGTCCTTGAAGGCACGGACCTCGTCGTCGCGACGCTCGACCACCGGATACTCGGCGGGCTCCGGCGTCGCGGCGTCGGTGGTGATGGGCCGTCCGTCGGCGAGCCACTTGTCGCGGCCGCCGTCGAGCAGCCGCACGTCCTGGTGTCCGAAGAGGGTGAACACCCAGAGGGCGTAGGCCGCCCACCAGTTGCTCTTGTCGCCGTAGATCACGACGGTGCTGTCGGGGGAGATGCCCTTCGAGGACGCGAGCTCGGCGAACTTCGCACCGTCGATGAAGTCCCGCTGCACGGGGTCGTTGAGATCGGTGTGCCAGTCGATCTTCACCGCACCGGGGATGTGCCCGGTCTCGTAGAGCAGCACGTCCTCATCCGACTCGACCACCACGAGACCCGGCCGCCCGAGGTTCGCTTCCAGCCATTCCCCGCTGACCAGACGCTCGGGGTGGGCGTACTCTGCGAACTTCGGTGATGCGTCGTGCTCGATGGTCACGCTACCTCCAGGCGGCGGATCGGGGCGGGGTGCGGGAAACCGCTTAGGCTCGAGTCCGTACTCTCCGGCGGCGAACATCTCTGCCCAAGCCGGATCCAGTCGAACCTTCCCATCGTACGACCCTGACTTCTTCCGAGGCTTTTTGTGACGCAAGAGCACGCGCCCACCGCCCTCCGTCTCGTCGATCGCGCCCCGTCGATCACGGGGGAGGAGATCGCCGCTGAGCTCGTGCCGCCGCGGCAGTTCGCCGACGCGACCCTCGAGTCGTACCGCCCTGACCCCGAGTACCCATCGCAGGCAGAGGCCGTCGCGGCGGTGCGGGAGGCGGCCGAGCCGCCCCGCGGCGGGCTGTTCCGCCGCAAGCCCAAGCCGGACAAGCCGGGCCTGTACCTCGACGGCGGCTTCGGCGTCGGCAAGACGCACCTGCTGGCGGCGCTCTGGCACCGTGCCGACGGCCGCAAGTATTTCGGCACCTTCATCGAGTACACCGCGCTCGTCGGCGCGCTCGGCTACCGCGGCGCCGCGGACCTGCTGACCGGCGCGAGCCTCATCGCGATCGACGAGTTCGAGCTCGACGATCCGGGTGACACGATGATGATGACGAGGCTGCTCGGCGAGCTGGTGGAATCCGGGTCCCGCATCGCCGCGACCTCGAACACGCCGCCGAACGCCCTCGGAGAGGGGCGGTTCGCCGCCTCTGACTTCCTGCGGGAGATCCATGCCCTCTCCGAGCGATTCCGCACCGTGCGGATCGACGGGCTCGACTACCGCCGGCGGCACTTCGAGGGGCACGCCGGAACGTCGTCCGACCAGGAGGTCGAGGCGGCGGTCGCCGGCAGCCCTGGGGCGACCCTCGACGACTTCGGGGCACTTCTCCGTCACCTGGGCGAGGTGCATCCGTCCCGGTACCTCAAGATGCTGACCGGCGTGCCGCTGGTCGGCCTGCGCCGCGTGGAGCAGCTCACCGATCAGGCGGACGCCCTCCGCTTCGTCGCGTTCGTCGACCGCCTCTACGACGCTCAGATCCCGGTCGTCGCGAGCGGCCTTCCGCTCGACGAGGTGTTCGCCGAGGACATGCTGGCCGGCGGTTACCGCAAGAAGTACCTTCGCGCGATGTCCCGGCTCATCTCGCTGACGTCGGGCGCGACGGAGTGAACGCCCTGCGCGCGTAGCGGCGCGCCTGCACCAGAGTCAGGGCGATGCCCAGCACCGCGGCGATCAGCGAGCCGAGCATCACGGCGAGCGTGCCCTCCACGGCGACCTCATCGTTGCCGGCGTAGGCCAGCTCGTTCATCAGCAGCGACACGGTGAAGCCGATGCCCCCGAGCCCGGCGATGACCAGCGCATCGCCGAACGGGACCGGCTGGCGCGACGCCCGGGCGGCAAGCCGGCCGGCGAGCACCATCCCTCCGGTTATGCCGAGCAGCTTGCCGACGGGGAGCGAGACGACGATCGCCCAGAACACCGGCGACAGCTGCCCGACCGACACGGCCGGGAAGACCACGAGCGCGGCGAAGAACGCGAACACCGGCAGGATCAGGCCGTTGGACCAGGGTTCCAAGGCGTGCCTGGTCGGGGTGGCGCGGCTGCCCGCCATCACGAGGCCCAGCGCAACGCCGGCGATCGTCGCGTGGACCCCAGACAGGAACACGAGCACCCATGCCAGCACACCGAGCGGAAGCAGCACGGCGAGAAGCATGCCCCGTCCGCCGCGCAGCCGCTTGCTGAGCAGGCCGAAGGCGACGACGACGGGTGCCGCAAGGATCAGCGGCAGGGGCTGCAGGTCGCTCGTGAAAAAGGCGGCGATGATGAGGATCGCGATCAGGTCGTCGATCACCGCCAGCGCGAGCAGCAGTGCGCGCACCCGACCGGGCAGCGACTTGCCCACGAGAGCCAGGACGCCGAGGGCGAACGCGATGTCGGTCGCCGTGGGGATCGGCCAGCCGTCCTGGAGGGCGGGATCGCGGACCATCAGCAGGAAGATGCCGGCCGGCACGACGACGCCGCCGATCGCGGCCACGGTAGGCACGAGCGCCTTCTGCGGGGTGTTCAGCTCACCGTGGGTCAGTTCGTGCTTGAGCTCGATCGCGGCGAGGAAGAAGAAGATGGCCAAGAGGCCGTCGGTCACCCAGTGCGCTATCGACAGGTCGAACGGCGATCCGGGCACACCCAGATGCGCGTCGGCGAAGTCTCGTGCTGCGGGTCCCGCGGGCCCGTTCGCGATGAGCAGCGCGACGGCGGCTGCTCCGAGCAGCAGGAATGCGGCAACGCGTTCTGAGCGCAGAAAGGCCATGGTGGTGCTCCAGGGGTCGCAGAATGGGCCGCCGACCAGACTTCCCGGCACACCGGCGTCCACTCTACCGGCCGCATCCGAACGCTCTCCGGCCCGCCGCATTCCCGAACGGGGGCACGCGAAACACAGTGTTTACACAACCGTGCGTCGTGTAACGGTCGCGAAACATCCCCGCACCCGCCCCCGAAACGTCCGGCCTCCATGATGGCGAAGTGCCGAGCGATCGAACTCGGCGCTCGACGTTTTTCAGAGAGGTATGAAATGGATCAGGGCAACACAGCCTTCATTCTCATCGCCGCGGCTCTCGTCCTGCTCATGACCCCAGGACTGGCGTTCTTCTACGGAGGACTCGTCAAGGCCAAGAGCGTGATCAGCATGATGATGCTGAGCTTCGGCGCGATCGGTCTCATCGGTGTCCTGTGGGTGCTCTACGGCTACGCGATCACGTTCGCGAACGCCGGCACCGACGGCTTCGTCGGAATCGACGGGCTGCTCGGCATCGACACCGCCAACCTTGGTCTGACCGGGCTGCTCGAGGCACCCGAAGGCTCCGCGTTCCCGCCGCTGGCCTTCGCCGCCTTCCAGGCGACGTTCGCCATTATCACAGTGGCGCTCATCTCAGGGGCGATCGCGGACCGCGCGAAGTTCGGCGCCTGGCTGGTGTTCGCCGGCATCTGGGCGACCGTCGTGTACTTCCCGGTCGCAAGCTGGGTCTTCAACTTCACCCTCGCTGAGGACGGCTCCTTCTCCGACGGCGGCTGGATCACCTTCGGGATGCAGCAGGTCTTCGGTGTCGGCGCGATCGACTTCGCCGGTGGCACCGCGGTGCACATCAACGCCGGGGCAGCGGCGCTCGCCCTCGCACTGGTGCTGGGAAAGCGTGTCGGCTTCGCCAAGGGCGCCCACGTTCCGCACAACCCGCCGTTCGTGCTGCTCGGCGCGGGGCTGCTGTGGTTCGGCTGGTTCGGCTTCAACGCCGGCTCTGAGCTCGCCGCCGACAACGTCGCCGCCCTGGCCTTCGTCAACACGATCGCCGCTCCGGCCGCCGCGCTGCTCGCGTGGCTCGTGGTCGAGAAGATCAAGGACGGCAAGGCCACCTCGGTCGGCGCGGCCTCCGGGGCCGTCGCCGGTCTCGTCGCGATCACCCCGGCCTGTGCGTCGCTGCACCCCTTCTGGGCCATCGTGCTCGGCATCATCGCCGGCGCCGTCTGCGCCCTCGCAGTCGACCTGAAGTACCGGCTCGGGTTCGACGACTCCCTCGATGTGGTGGGCATCCACCTCGTCGGCGGTCTCATCGGAACGCTGTACCTCGGCTTCTTCGCCAACGGCTCAGGCCTGATCTACAGCGGCTCGCTCACGCAGCTGCTGGTGCAGGCCATCGCGGCGATCACCGTGATGATCTACTCCTTCGTGCTGGCGTACGTCATCGGCCTGATCGTCGAGAAGACGATGGGCTTCCGCGTGAAGAACGAGGACGAGCTCGCCGGCATCGACACCATCGTGCACGGCGAGTCCGGCTACGTGCTCGACACCCCGGACGCGATTCCGGCCCGGTAGCCGCGGCATCCGTTCGAACGGGGCGTCACTCGATAGAGTGGCGCCCCGTTCAGGGTATCCGGACGACGACCCTCGGGAGGAGCACGGTGGCAGGGGAGTGGCCGGTGTGGTTCGCCTCCGGCGTCGTGCTGTCGTGCATGATCGCCTGCCTGTTCGCGTATCCGCTCGGCAACCGCCGGACGGTCGCGGGGCTCGTCGCGTCCGGGCTGGTGTGGGTGGCGCTGCTCGGCGCGGCACTCACCACCGGTGAGGTGCGGTCCGTCGCGGCGGCGATCCTGTTCACCGTCGCCGGCACCGCCGCGTCGCTCCCGGCTGCCGCGGTGTTCGCGGCGCTCGGACGGCCCCTCCTCCACACCGCGGCTGCGGCGGCGGCCTGGACCGGGTTCGCGCTGGTGCCGCCCGCGGTGCTGCTGTTCGGGAACGGGTCGGTCTGGATTCTCGAGACGGTCGGAGTGCTCGACTACGCCGGCGCCCTGGTCATCGCGGTGCCGGCGTTCGGCGTCATCCTGGCGCTGCGGCTGGTTCGCATCCGCCGGTCGACGCCACCACGACCGTTCTCGCGCCATCCGCTGGTCGCGACCGTGCTGGTCTGGACGAGCGTGCTCGCCTGGCTCGCCGGCTCCGAGCTGACGCTGAGCGAGGCGACCGTCGGAATCCTCCTGGCGGGCGTGGTGACACCGGTGGTGTCCGCGGTGGGCTGGGCGGTCGTCGAGCGGATCCGGCTCGCCACGAACACGGTGTCCGCGGCCGGATCCGGCGCGATCTCCGGGCTCATCGCGGTCCTGGCGGCGGCGCCCTATGTCGACCTGCTCTGGTCGGCGGCGCTCGGCGCGGTCGTGGGACCGGTGACCGCGCTGATCGCCTTCGGCGGCTCGGCAGGTTCAGCCTGGCGCGGCTCACTCCGTCACCTCGTCGCCATCCTCCCGGCCGCCGGGGCGACCGGGATCGTCTTCCTCGGACTGTTCGCGGCCGAGCGCGGGCTCGTCTACACCGGCAAGGCGGACGTCTTCCTCACCCAGGTGGCGGCGCTGCTGCTCGTCACCGGCTGGGCGGCGATCGTCGGAGCGCTCGTCGCGGTGCCGCTGCGCAGCCGAAGGCCGCTGGCACGCCACCGCGGCACGGTCGCCGCGCGGAACGGCTCCTGACCGGTCAGAACCCTGGCTGCCGCTGCTGGACCGAGGGGTTCGACCGCGCCCACTGGACGGAGTTGTCGACCTGCTGACGCGTGAGCCCCGTGGTGCCGCCGCAGTTGGTGCAGGTGACGAAGTAGCGGGTCGACACCCGGAACAGCGGGATGAAGAACAGCGTGAACCGGTTGACCCGCTCGTAGACCTCCTGTTGCGCGTGCTGCCCGCAGAAATTGCAGACGAACGACACCATCACGAGCAGCGACTCGGTGGCGCGGGTTCCGAACAGGAGGATCACACGGTCCAAGCTAGGCGGCCAACGCTGTGAGTACGGCCGGTGATCGGAAAGCGCGGAACATTCTCCGAGGTGGCGCCCAGCGGACGCGAAGGAAGAGGCCCGCGAGCACAGTTCTGGGTCGCCGTCGCATCCATCAAGCACATCCACACGTGACACGCCGGGGGTTCACACCGACTTGGAGAGCGGTGGCGTGCCGACCTACCCTGCGTGAGCCAGCTCGGCATCGACGCCAAGAGCACATCGGAACCCTGACCGGACTGGGCGTAGGACCGGTGCTGCCACGCTTCTTCAGCTGTCCACATGCGTCACCGCCATCCAATCTCAAAATTGCCAGGGTGGGCAGCGGCGCCGAGAGACCCGGGGACGGGACGAGCGTGAGAAGCCCGCTGGAGCACCTCATGAACATCCTCAAGAAGACACGTGCTGCCGTCTGCGGCCTCGCCGTCGCGGGCCTCACTGTGGCGGGAGTCGGCCTCACCGCGGTGCCGGCCAATGCCGCCTCCGCCGCCACGTGGGACGCGATCGCCCAATGCGAGAGCAGCGGGAACTGGCACATCGACACCGGCAACGGCTACTACGGCGGCCTGCAGTTCCTTCCCGCCACCTGGAAGGCATTCGGCGGCAAGGGCAACCCCGCGAAGGCCAGCAAGGCGCAGCAGATCGCCGTCGCCGAGCGGGTGCTCAAGGTCCAGGGCTGGAACGCGTGGCCGACCTGCTCCGCCAGGCTCGGGCTCTCGGGCAAGAGCGGCTCGATCGCCTCGCCCTCAGCCAAGAAGGCCCCGAAGGCCGCCCCCAAGGCATCAGCCCAGCGCCCCAGCGCAACCTACACGGTGCGCTCCGGTGACACGATGTCGAAGATCGCCGCGAAGCTCGGCGTGCGCGGCGGATGGAAGAAGCTCGCGGCCGCGAACTCCGCCACCGTGCGCAACCCGAACCTCATCTTCCCGGGGCAGAAGCTGCGCATCCCGGGCTGACCGGTCCTTCGGACTCCGAGACGGTGACGCGGATCGGGACGCACCCGTGCGTCCCGATCCGCGTCTTCCCAGACGCAGCGAAACGGCGGCTTTCGGTGGGCGATACCAGACTCGAACTGATGACCTCTTCCGTGTGAAGGAAGCGCGCTACCAACTGCGCCAATCGCCCGCGACGACCATCTTGCCATAGGTTTCGGCCGACCTCCTCGTGGTGCGTCGAGCGTGCGTCACACGGTTTGGCCTCGCCGGAACAATCGGATAGAGTCGACCCCGCACACGGAAACGTGAGCAGTTGCGGATGTGGCGCAGTGGTAGCGCATCACCTTGCCAAGGTGAGGGTCGCGAGTTCGAATCTCGTCATCCGCTCGGAGTGGGGCGTCGTCGGTGTACCGGCGTCGGCTCGCGCACGGTGGAGTGGCCGAGAGGCGAGGCAGCGGCCTGCAAAGCCGTATACGCGGGTTCGAATCCCGTCTCCACCTCTCGGAAGCTCCTCCTCCGCAGAAGTTTGCGGAACAGAGCCCCGGGCGATTGGCGCAGCGGTAGCGCGCTTCCCTGACACGGAAGAGGTCACTGGTTCGATCCCAGTATCGCCCACCACGAAATCCCCGTTCAGCGCCGGGTTCCATGCTCCAGACAGTTTCGCCGATATCCCGCCGGAGTCCGCAGCCACTGGATAGCCGGACATCGAGTCTCAACGGGCCGTTTCGGCTGCGAGCGCGTCTGCTGGGAGAGCACCCTGCGCCCGATGAGGTAGGACTCGTCCAACAGCAAGAGCTCCCGGTTGTCCGGCGCAAGCCAGCCGGCCGACTCGCGTGATCGCCGCCGGGACTCGTTCCGGCGTTGTCGGCGGAGCCAGTCGTAGAGCCGCCGTCGTTCTCACCGCTGAGGGGACGCGGCCGAGCGTCATTCTTCGGGTCTGAGGAACTCGATCGAGTCGAAGACGGCGCGTGCCTCTTCGAGCAGCGTCGGATTGATCGATTCGTCGGGCTGAACCAGCGCGATCACGGCGCGCTCGCCATTCAGGTCGACCACCGTGTAGGTCTCGCGCTCGACCAAGGTTTCGTACGACTTTCCGTCGCAGCCCTCCGCGGACCCCGCGTATATGCACAACTGGCGAAGGTCACAGTCGGTGACGTCAACGTCGCTCTCGGCGGCGTGGTCGAACTCGAAGCCGGAGTAATCGCCCACCATGACCTCGACGGCGGGGGTGCTCACCGTTGACTCCTGCGCCGCCATCGCATCGACGAAGGCCTCAGCCGTCGGTTCGATCTTGACAATGGAGCCCTTCCAGGCGCAGGCGTCCGTAGGGACATAGGTGACGGGGTAGAAGAACAGGGCGACATTCCAGGAATTCGGGAGATCCGGGTCGTCCTTGCCCAGGCTCGCGCCGTCGAAGGTCTCCCAGCCGTCTGGGACGGTGATCTCGAAGGGCACCGGGTAGCCGGTCACGAGGTAGGTGCCGGCCTCGATGTCGCCGCTCTGCGGGAACGGAGCGACCGTGTCAGCCTCCGCGGTTGATCCGGGAGACGGCGCTTCGGCCGCGGTGCACGCAGCGAGGCCCACGCCCGCCAGAAGAGCGACGGCAACACTCACCTGCCGCGAGCGTCGCGCGTGAGCGGCGCGGGAGCGCCGGATTGATGTCCACATATCAGGTCCTTCCGTTTCGATCCCTGCAGCGCGGGGGCTGATCGATCAGTGAAGGACACGCCTGTATCAGCAGGGTAACGGCGCCCATTGCGTCTGTATCGGCGCGGTATCAGCCGTCTTGACGGACATCGGCGTCGGGCGCACAGTGTTCTGGTGGAGGTGCGCGTTCTTGGAGCGCTGACACTCGACGGCGGCCGGGTTCCGCTTGCGTCGCGCGATCGTGCGGTGATGGGTGCGCTCACGGTCCGCCTGGGTGCATCCCTGTCGGCCGAATCCCTGGCGGCGGCGCTGTGGGGCGACGATCCGCCTGCCTCGTGGTCGGATGTAATTCGGGGGTGCATCATGCGGCTGCGCCGGCTGATCGCGCCGGCGCGGATCGAAACCACCCCGCTGGGGTATCGCCTCACGACGGACCACGTCGAGGTCGACGCAGTGCAATTCGAGCTCCTCGTCACGCGGGGCACCGAGCAGCTGGAACTCGGTGAGCCGGAACGTGCCGCGCACACGTTCTCGGAGGCGCTCGTGCTGTGGCGGGGAGAGGCCTTCGTCGAGCTCCTCGACTGGGAGCCCGCTCAGATCGCGTCCGGTCGCCTGGAGGAGATGCGTCTCGGCGCCGAGGAGCTGCTCCTCGACGCCCGGCTGCAGGCGGGCGAGGCTCACGAGGTCGCCGCGTTGGCCCGCGCACGAGTCGCCGAGGCACCGCTGCGCGAGCGGCGCTGGGTGATCCTTGGCGTGGCGCAGTACCGTCAGGGTCGGCAAGCTGATGCGCTCGCCACCGTCCGCAGGGCGCGGGGGCTGCTGGCGGCCGACCTTGGACTGGACCCGTGCACGGAGCTCGTCGAGCTGGAGCACGCGATCCTCCGGCAGGAACCATCGCTGCTGTCCGACCAGATGTTCCGGGCCGCGAGTTCGGAGTGTCCGTACTTCGGCCTGCCGCCCGCGAGCGTGGCGGACGCCGAGCGGTACTTCGGTCGCGAGCAGGAACTGGCCGGCGCAAGGCGGGCGCTCGAGGAGCACGGCGTGCTGCTCGTCGCCGGCTCATCGGGCGTCGGCAAGTCCTCTTTCGTCAGGGCCGGGATCGGTGCCGAATTCCTTGGCCGCGGATTCCAGGTCGCCATCGTGACGCCCGCTGAGCATCCGATCGACGCCCTGCCCGACACCGGTCTTCCGGCCGGAGAGACGCTCCTCATCGTCGATCAGTGCGAGCAGGCGTTCGCGGCGGGCGACCCAGCCGAGATCCGGGAGTTCTTCGACGCCCTCTCGCACATGGTGTACCGCGGCATGCTCGTCGTCGCGATCCGCGCCGACCGGCTCGGAGACCTCGCCGAGCACCAAGGATTCGCCCAGATCATCCAGTCCCACATGCTGATGCTCACTGCGCTCAGCCCCGACGGACTGCGGACCGTGATCGAAAAGCCTGCAGAGGAGGCCGGGCTCATCCTCGAGCCCGGCCTCGTCGAAATCCTGATCCGCGACGCAGACGGGCGAACCCTTCCGCTGCTCTCTCATGCCCTGCGCCAGGTGTGGTCACGCCGTGAGGGCCGCGTTCTGACCGTCGACGGGTACCAGGCATCCGGTGAGATCGACGGTGCCGTCGCGAAGACAGCGGAAGACGTCTACGCGACGCTCTCGCCTGACGGGGAGCGGCTGCTGCGCGACATCCTCCTTCGTCTGGTCGAGGTCTCCGCGGACGGCGCGGTGATAGCTCGTCGGGTGGCGCGGACGGGGATCGCGATCGACGACGCCCATGCGCAGATCGTCGGTCGGCTCGTCGATGCGCGGCTATTGACGACCGATGAGGAATCGGTGCAGGTCTCGCACGAAGCGCTCGCACGGGAGTGGCCACGGCTCAAGGAATGGCTCGCTGATGACGTCGAGGGCCAGCGGATCATGCGACACCTCGGATCCGCAGCGGTCGCCTGGGATGCGATGGCACGACCCGAGAGCGAGCTCTACCGCGGCGGTCGACTCACGACGGCCCAGCACTGGCGGGATGCGGTCGGTCCAGCACTCACGGCCCTTGAGCGAGACTTCCTCGATGCGTCCTCAGCGAATGAGACTGCAGGGCTCGCGGCCGCTCAGAGGCAGCTGCGCAAGGAGCGCCGTATGGTGCGCCGTCTGTCCTGGGTGTCGGTCGGCGCCGCCGGTCTCGCGATCGCCACGGTCACGGTGGGCCTCGTCGCAGGGTTCCAGGCGAACCTCGCAGGCGAACGCGCCACGGTCGCAGAGGCACGGCGCGTGGCCGCGCTCGCGCTCGAGGAAGCGGAGTTCGATCGCGCGCTGCTGCTCGCCGTGGAGGCCATCGAGCTCTGGGACGATTCCGATACACGTCTGAACCTCGTGCGCGTCTTCTCGCGCGCACCCCGGCTGACAAGCATCACCCGCATCCAAGAAGACGGAGTCACCCCCGTGAGCATGTCGCTCGCGGAAGACGGGGCTCGAGCATCCGTCGTCGACAGCGATCACGATGTCCGCCTATTCGATCTCGACAACCGATCGCAGCTCGGCGAGTACTCTCCCTTCGACGGGATGGTGGTGACGTCGGCGGTCGACCCTGTCACTGGGGCAGTGGCCTTCAGCGAGACATCAGGCCCCTGCACCACGGTCAGCTGCGACTTCCGGCGGATGGGAACGCTCGATCTCGCGCACGCCGGACGCTCGGGCGTGACGAGCTACGAGGGGATGGAGAGGCCCGCGGCGGACCTGGAGTACTCGGCGGACGGTTCGCTGCTCGCAGCGCTCGCCCAGACAGCAGGAATCGGCTCGTCCGGGAACGTCGCCCTCTGGCGAGTCGGTGCGGGCGACCCGTCCCGTCCGATGCTGCTGGATCTGGATGTCAGGGGGTTCGATCCGGACGCCCGATTGCAGTCCGGCGGGGAATCCGGTGCGGTGAAGTTCTCGCCGGACGGCTCGCGACTCTACGTCAGCGGGTTCGGCCCGACCGTCGTGATCGACACGGCATCAGGTAAGGAGCTGCTCAGGATCCCCGGAAACGGAATTCTGGCGGTCAGTCCGGATGGCCGTCGAATCGCGGTCCGAGATGGCTTGCTCGCGGTGCGCATCGTCGATCCCTCCGGGGTCGAAGCACCCACCACCGTCCGGCTCTCGTTCTTGCCCTCGGTCGCCGACTTCGGCCCCGACGGCCGTCAGCTGGCCATCGCCGCCGGCAACGGCATCGTGGTCGCGAGCACCAGCTCCGGCAGCATCGTCGAGACGCTCCGCCACCATGACGGAACGGTGATCGCGGTCGAGTTCCGGCCGAACGGCGAACTGGTGACCGCCGGCGCGGATGGGGCGATCATCACGTGGGACCTCGGCGACTGGCCGGCGGGTTTCCGCACCGACACCTTCGCTCGGCAAACTGCGTCCGTCGAACTCGATGAGCGCACCGTCGCGCAAGAACTGTCCGACGGGGTGACGCGGGTGATCATCGCTGAACCGGCGGTGTGGGAGGAACGCGCGTGTCGGGTCGCGGGACGAGCGCTGACCGAGCAGGAGTGGGGGGAGCTCCTCGGTGCTCGACCGTACGCCCCGGCATGCCGGGGGTGACCACGGCTGCAGCTTCAGGACGCCCCTGAGGCTCGCGGGCTCAGTGCCGCGTTTCATGCCTCTCACCGTAAACGTGTCCAGGGCTGGACGCTGGCGGATTCCAGCACCGGTTCGATCTCAGTATCGCCCACCATGAAGCCCCTCGCGACAGACCCCTGCGACCCCTCGGTCAGCGGGCGGGAGGAACCGTCTTCCGCATCACCGTCTTGCTCTTGCCGATGTGACGCTCGAACGTGAATCCCGCCTTCTCGAACATGGCCCGTGTGCCGTTGTGGAGGAAGGAGGACGACGTCCTCTTGCCTGGGGCGAGCTCGTTGGGGAATGACACCACCTCGCCGCCGCCGGCCTGCGCGATCAGCTCGAGCGCTCCATCGAGCGCTTCCCGCGCCACGCCCGACCGTCGGTGGTCGCGGTCGACGAAGAAGCAGGTGATGCGCCACGGTGCAGGCTTGGTCTCGCCCGCGTCGTACTCCTTTCGGTGGTAGATGCGCGGCAGTTCGACCGGGCTGCCGTACTGGCACCACGCGATCGCGTCGTCGCCCTCGAAGACGAGCGCCGCGTGTGCCACGCCCTCCGCCACCAGTCGCTGCTTGAACGTCGGCCCGTCGTACTCGCTTTTGACGGTGTGCTCCGTGTCGTCGTGGAAATACGAGCAGTAGCACCCACCCCAGACCCCATTGTGTTTCTGCGCCAGCGCAAGCCAGGCCGGGAAGGTATCGGGAGTGAGCGGCTTGATCACGTGGGAAGTGGCCACCGAACCCTCACCCGCTCCACGTGTCGGTCCACGCGGCGATGTCGATGCCGTGGTTGTCAGGTGAGGCGATCGTCCACCACATGGGCGCACGAGTGTCGTCGACCAGTCGCCCGCCGGCCGAAAGCGCGGCGTCGACGCGCTCCATGGCGCGATCGGCGGGAACCGAGACGTCGATGTGCGTGCGGCCCCGTCCGCTCCGATTCAACTCCATGAACGAGAGCGATGGACCACGCCGGAGCGGGTCGACCGCATCCGTGTCGCCCAGCACGTCGTAGCCGAGCGCCGCCGTCCAGAACGGCCGGGTGTCGACGCCGGACTGCGCGACCATGATGTCGACGGTCTGGATGAGCTCAGGCGCGGCCACGAGCCCGAGTCCGGCCGCAGCCTCAGATACGCGCCGTGCGAATTCCGCGGCGCCGCCCGGAATCCTGCTCGCACCGCGATAGGGGATCCGCACGACGACGGCTTCGCTCCGCAGATCGACGTCGGGGTCGATCGAGTGCGCGGTGGCCGCCTCAAGGATCCCGGCAAGAAGCCGTGACGCGTCCTGCAGCGACGATGCGGTGTACACCGCTTGCGGACCCCACGACGTCACCCGCCAATCCGGGACTCCCGGTTGCTCGTGGAAGGTCGAGGGGGTGTATCCAGTCGAGAGGTCCTCATCGGCCACGGCAGACTCCTCGCGTCGGTCTCCCAAGTGTGCCAACCGGCTTCGGCTCTCGACAAGACATCGCCGGGTGTACCCCACGTCATCCAGTGCGGTCACTGGGCACCTCTGGCGGCTGCGGCGTGCAGGCGCTAGAACGGGTTCATGGCGAACCCGCTGCTGTTGGGCCCGATGCTGCGGTTCGTCGATGAGACGTCGGCCAGCATCTGGGTGGAGACGCGGGCCGACTGCCTGGTCACCGTCCACGCCGACGGGCGATCGTGGCAGGCGCGCAGCTTCGCCGTCCACGGGCACCACTACGCACTCGTCGAAGTCGACCGGCTCGAGCCCGGGAGCGTGTCGCCGTATTCGGTCGAGATCGACGGGGTTTCCGTCTGGCCCGACCCGGACTCCGCGTACCCGGCGTCCGTGATCGCCACGCGGACGCCGGGGCGGCGGCCGCGGATCGCCTACGGATCGTGCCGCACCAGTGTTCCCCATGACCGCTCCGGCAACCGCACCCACGGCGTGGACTCGTTGCGCGCCTTCGCACTCGCGGTGGCCGACGGCAACGAGCTCCGGCCCGACCTTCTGCTCTTCCTCGGCGACCAGGTGTACGCCGACTCGACGACGGAGGAGATGCGGGAGTTCATCCGCAGCCGGCGCGACATCCACGAGGAACCGGGCACCGAGCTTAAAGACTTCGACGAGTACGCCCACCTCTACCAGCTGGCATGGTCCGACGAAGCGAATCGGTGGCTGCTCTCGTGCGTGCCGACCGCCATGATCTTCGATGACCACGACATCCGCGACGACTGGAACGCCTCCCTCGACTGGAAGAAGAAGATGGAGGCCACCTCCTGGTGGCGGGAGCGCATCGTCGCAGGCCTGGCGTCGTACTGGGTGTACCAGCACCTCGGCAACCTGTCGCCCCAGGAACGCGCCGCTGACGAACTGTGGCAGCGGATCACCGCGCGCGACGAGGCCGCGTCCCCCGACTTCAGTGCCGAGCTGGACGAGTTCGCCGACGGTTGCGACATGGGCACGAACAGCTACCGCTGGAGCTCCTGCCGAGACTTCGGCGGAACCCGCTTGATCATCCTGGACTCACGCGTCGCGAGAGATCTCACGCCGTCGGCTCGTGGACTGCTGAACGACCAGGAGCTCGCGTGGTTCGACGGTCTGTTGCATGGGGGATTCCGCCATGTCCTGATCGCCACCTCGCTCCCATTCCTCCTGCCGGTGGGTCTGCACCACCTCGAGGCATGGGATGAGGCGATCGCGCAGGGCGCCTGGGGGCGACCTGCGGCGTGGGTCGGAGAACGGCTGCGGCAGGCTCTTGACCTGGAACACTGGGCGGCATTCCAGAACAGCTTCCGCACTGTTGCCCGGATGGTGACGGAGCTGGCAGACGGCGAGCGCGGCCCCGCGCCGCAGACAGTCACGTTCCTCTCCGGTGACGTGCATTTCTCCTACCTGGCTGAAGTGGAGCGCCGCGACGGCAGCCGCGTCGTGCAGGCGGTCTGCTCCCCGATGCGAAACCCGCTGCCTCGCTTCATGCGCTGGTTCTCCGTGGTGATGTCGTATGGCGCAGCGACGCCGTTGGGTGCGGCGGCCGCGCACTCTGCGAAGGTCCCGGACCCGCCCTTCCGCTGGAAGACGGTGAAGGGCCCATGGTTCGACAACAACCTCGCGCTGCTCCAGGACGGAGCGGATGGGCTCACCATGACATGGCACACCGGTGTGGTCGAGGACGGAGACGAGCTCCACCCCCGTCTCGAAGAGGTGGCGTCCATCACGGTGTCGGTGAAGAGCGACTCCGAACTGCCGCTCTGAGCGGCGACGGGGGCAATGCACTGCCGCTCAGCGAAAGCGGGCCGCCGGCTGCCCGGCGACCCGCTTGACCCGTTGGCCGCTGCTCAGCTGTTCCCGCGCGTGGCGGAGGCGAAGAAGCTCACGCACTGGCCCTGATTCGCGAAGACCGGGGCGTCGCTGGTCGCCCAGCCGCCCTCCTTGCACTCATCCTTGCCGGTGAGCACCACGGCCTCACGCAGCTGCACGCTGAACTCTGCACGGTCGAAGTAGAGCGGCAGTTCGGTGGTGTCGACGTAGTACGTCCCATCCCGCTCGAGCACCGTCAGCTCCTGAGCCGGCCAGCTGACCGAGTTGTGGGCGACCACCGAGTCCACCACGAAGCCGTCGGCGGGAGTCACCGTGATGCCGAGACCGTTCGGGACGAGGCTCGCGCGCGTCGGGTAGTAGGTGACGCCGTCCCATACGAGCTTCGATTCGATCTGCTCGCCGTTGGCGACGAAGCCGACGTCCGCCAGGCTCGCGTCCGGCGTCCCGGTTCCTGGGGCCAGCACCTTCACGGACGCCGTCACCGCGGTCATGCCGATCCGCGCGGTGGACTCAGCACCGACCGTGACGGTGCCCTCGCCGACGTGGTCCCGGCTGGCCGACCAGTTGGTCAGGCGCCCGTCGCCGCCGGCGTAGAGGTAGGTCCCTCCGGCGAAGGAGAAGGCGGTGTGCGGCATGGTGGTCGCCTGCTCACCGTCCGTCAGGAAGAAGGCGACGCTCTCGTAGGAGTTGGGGTCGGCGGTGTAGACCTTCGCCTCGCCGAGGGCGATGCCATCGAAGACGTACTCCCCGGTGCTCTCCGCGTCGGTGCCGAACCAGTTGCCCGCCGAGTCCTGCACGAACACCGAACCGCTCGAGCGGAGCGTGTCTGACTGTCCGGCCGTGGTGGTGAGGCTGGGGTCGAAGCGGGCGTCGGCGTAGCGGTCCTCGAAGACCGTGACGGTCAGTGTGCCGGTCTCCGCAGCGGCGGCTGGGGTGGCGATCAGGGCGGCGGGGGCGATGCAGGCGATGGCGGCTGCCGTCGCTGCCCACCGCGTCTGAACAGTGCGGTTCACATGTGCTCCTTGATAGTCATCTGAGTGCGGAACGTCGTTCCGCTGCCAGCATGACCGAGGCGTCGCGCCGAACCGGCCGGGTTCACCAACGCTTCACCGGATCTTCGCCTGCCGTCCCAGAACGACGGCGAATCGTCAAAAGCAGGTCCGGGAGGACCCCGGCCTCGGCCTCTGGCGGGTCTGGTTCGGCCATCGGCCGGCTGGGCCTTAAGACCCTGCACTGCGGCGGAGGCTCCGGCATATCGTCGTCGAGTCAGGTGGTGCACTTCCGAACTGGGCGCCACCCACCGGAGCCTGGCCAGCACCGCGAACGGGGCCGCAGAAGTGTTGCGGCGCCCGTCGGTGGCGCTGCGCTCTCCGGATACCAACGAAGACGTCTCTTCATCGCGCGTCCGCGCGCGCAGAACGCCGGAAGCCACAAGGACGGAACACCATGACCACCACGCTCGAGACCGCAATGGACCTGCGGCCCTTTCACATCGACATCCCGGATTCCGCGCTGGAGGATCTGCGACGGCGGATCGCCGCCACCAACTGGCCGGAGAAGGAGACCGTCCCGGACCACTCCCAGGGCGTTCCCCTCGCGATGATGCAGAAGCTGGCGGAGCACTGGAGCACCAACTACGACTGGCGCCCGTGCGAAGCGAAGCTGAACGCCCTGCCGCAGTTCATGACCGAGATCGACGGGCTCGACATCCACTTCCTCCACGTGCGCTCCCCGCACGCGGATGCGCTCCCGCTCGTGATCAACCACGGCTGGCCCGGCTCGATCATCGAGCAGCTGAAGCTGGTTGAGCGGCTCGTGGACCCGTCGGCGCACGGCGGTACCCCCGCCGACGCATTCCATGTGGTCGTCCCGTCGATGCCCGGCTACGGGTTCTCCGCGAAGCCGACGAGCACGGGGTGGGGCCCTGAGCGGATGGGGCAAGCCTGGACGCAGCTCATGCGGCGGCTCGGGTACACGGACTTCGTGGCACAGGGCGGCGACTGGGGGGCGTTCGTCGTCGACCAGATGGGGCTGCAGGCTCCAGAGGGGCTGCGCGCGATCCACACCAACATGCCCGCCACGGTGCCCGCCGACGTCGACGCGGCCCTCCTCGCGGGAGGCCCGGCCCCGGACGGCCTCTCCGCGGACGAGCGACGCGCCTATGAGCAGCTGGTGCGGACGTTCGGGCAGGTGGAGTACGCGAAGTACATGGCGGCTCGCCCACAGACCCTGTACGGCATCGCGGACTCGCCGGTCGGCCTCGCCGCCTGGCTGCTCGACCACAATGACGCCGACGACCAGCCGGCCGCCGCTGTCGTCGAGGCGCTGGACCGCACCTCGAGCCCGACGGGGGAGCTCACGCGCGACGAGATCCTCGACAACATCACGCTCTACTGGCTGACGAACACGGGTGTCTCCGCGTCGCGGCTCTACTGGGAGTACAAGGGCGGATTCTTCAACGCGAAGGGTGTCTCCATCCCGGTCGCTGTGACGGTCTTCCCCGGCGAGCAGTACGAGGCGCCGCGAAGCTGGGCGGAGCGGGCATACCCCGATCTCATCCACTTCAACCGGGTCGATCGTGGCGGCCACTTCGCCGCCTGGGAGCAGCCGCAGCTGCTCGCGGAGGAGCTGCGAGCGGCGTTCCGCTCGCTGCGCTGACGCGTTCGGCGCTGATGGCGACAGCCCGGGCGATGGAGATCTCCCAAGGGCGGGGCATTCCGCCCGCGTCTCATCCACGAAACACCCTTCGCTCACCCCTGCGCTCGGAGGATAGTGGCACGTGGACGGGGGAGAAGCGGCTCGCGGGGCAAGGGGGTGCGATGTGCGGACCTGAGGACCGCGCGCGTTGCGGCTCGGCACGGTGTCGCCACGGGCGGCTGACCCGTCGGGACGGCCGGAAACGGCACCGGGCGTTGATGAGGCCGCTGCCATGAACGGGGACGACGCACTGCCGCTCAGCGAATCGGCAGCCACCCGGCTGCAACAGTATCCGGGCGTGCAGGCGATCGGGCTCGGCATGAAAGAGACCGGCGGGCAGCTGACGGGCGAGCTGGCAGTGCTCGTGCTCGTCGACCGGAAACGTCCTCTCTCCGAGCTGGCCGTGGATGAGGTGATTCCCGCAGAGGTCGATGGCCTGCCGACTGACGTCGTGGAGTTCGGTGCGGCGTATGCACTCGCGGCGGCGGACACCAAGAAGTACCGCATCGAGGACGAGTCGAAGGTCCGCCCCCTGATCGGCGGCATCCAGGTCCAGGCGCGGCACTGGGGAGTGAACATCGACACCGGAACCCTCGGCTGCTTCGCCCGCACGAGAGAGGCCCCGCAGCGGATCGTGATGCTCTCGAACGCGCACGTGATCGGCGACAGCGACTCGGACGTCACCGACGCGGTGGGGCAGCCGTCGATGTGCTCCATCTGCTCGACGTGCTGCTCCGACACCGTGGGAGAGGTCCTGCGATTCAGGATGACCGAGCACGTCGATGGAGCCATCGCGACCGTCGACGCATCGGCCGGAACGCCGGCGGCGCAGATCAAGGAGATCGGGGCGGTCGCGGGGACGCGTCCGCTGTCGGCGCAGGACGCCTTCAGCGGCACCATCGAGATCCAGAAGCGCGGGCGCACGACCGGACTGACGTTCGGCACCGTGCGGGGGTGGATCGTCGGACCGCAGAACATCCTCAACCACAACGGCTCCGTGAATCGTGTCTCCCGCGACCACCTGCTCCTGCAGGTGCGGCAGCCATCCGAGTGCTTCGTGCTCGACGGCGACTCGGGATCCGCGGTGCTCGACATGGATCGCAAGGTGGTCGGGCTGCTCTTCGGCGGGAACGAGAAGGGCACCATCGGCCTCGCCTGCCCCATCCAGTTCGTCACGGACGAGCTGCAGATCGACATCCTTGAAGCGACCGCGGTCGTGCCGGTGGTCGAGCGGGCGTTCGCGATCGCGCCGCTGGCCGGCATCGCGGACGGCCCCGCCGGCGAGCTGCTGGAAACCCCCGCAGGCCGCTTCGCCGCGGAGCTGTACGACACCCACGCGGAGGAAGTCCGTCGGCTGGTCCGGACCAACCCGCGCGTCTCCGCCGTATGGCGCCGCCACGGCGGCCCCGCACTGATCCACGGGCTCGCCCGCGCCGCCGAGCAGCCTGACGAGCTTCCCCTGCCGGTCGAGCTGAACGGCAGACCGGTCGCGGAGGAGATCCGGGCGATCTGCGACGTCCTCGCCCGCTACGCGTCGGACGCGCTCCGCTCCGCCCTCGTCCTGCACGGTCCCCGGCTCGCCGCATGCGGCGGCCGCACGCTGGCGGAGTGCGCGACGATGCTCGCGCCGCGCCCCGCGGAAGCGGTGGCGCCATGACCGCCGGCGCGGGGACGCTCGAGCGCATCGCGCTGACGGTCGGCAAGGGGCTCGAGCCCCTCGCCTTCCGGCTCAACGACGACGTGGTGCTCGAGACGCTCGCCCGGCTCGGCGTCGCGTTCCCCGCGGCGCTCGTCACCCACCCTGCGATCACGCCGGCGCGCGCCGCGACGCGGCAGGCGGCAGAGGGTCTCCGCAGCAAGATCGACGACCTCATCCAGGCCCTCGAGAGCGAGGACGGGGTGGTGATCGCCGCCGCCGCCGGGGCACTGCTTGCCCAGATCGCCACGACGATCAGCGCCATCCGGACACTTGCGGACGCGCTCCGCACCCACGGACCGAGCCTTCCAGGGGTTTCCGCCGCACGCGTGGATGCGCTGATCGCCGGGCTGCCCCGAAAGCTGCTGGATCTCGTCGCGGTCGATGCGCTCGACGAGCGCCTACCCATGCTGAGCGCCCTCCTGACCTTCGCCGGTGTCGTCGAGCGCACACCGCACCCGGGCGATCCGGCAGACCCGACCGATCCCGAGTACGAGGCCGTGGCGGTGCACCTGGAGGCGATCTCGCGAATCGTCGCAGACCCGGCGGGTCACCTCCGATCCCTCCTCGGCTGGGGCTCCCCGGGGTTCGATGGATCCGCCCTGACCTCCGCGCTCGACGAGGCGTTCGGGCTGCTCGACTTCCCGTCCGTCCTGACACCGGCCGGCGGCGGCGCCATGGCGCGGCTCGAGTCGCTCGCGTTCGCCGTGCAGACCGTGCCCCAGGGACTGGACGTCACCATCACGCAGCCCGTGGCGGCCGATGAGACGACGACGGCGCCGTTCAACGAGCGCTGGTCGCTGACCGCCTCGGCTTCGGCCACGCTGGTGCCGCAGCTCGTCCTCCGGCTCCGGCCCCCGTCCTCGGTCGAGGTGTCGCCGCCCGCCGGCACCTTCACCGGGCGGGTGGAAGCGACGCTGACCGGCACCTCCCCGGACCCGATACTCCTGTTCGGGGCGCTCGGTGCGACCCGCCTGGAGGCGAAGACGATCGACGCCGGGGGCAAGCTGGAATTCGCGGGCGGGCCGGCCTCCGTGCAGCCCTCCGTCGTCGGGCATGTTCGCGGCGGACGGCTCGTGATCTCGTTCGTCGGCGGCGACGGGTTCCTCGCCTCGGTGCTGCCGGGGCAGCTGCAGTCGGATTTCGACCTCGGCGCGAGCTGGTCGGTCAAGACCGGGCTGGTGCTCGAGGGCGGCGCCGCGTTGCGCCTGATCCTGCCGCTGTCCGCGGATGTCGGGCCGGCCCGCCTCGAACAGCTCGACCTGGCGCTCGGTCTCGATCCGGCCCGCATCTTCCTGGAGCTGCGCCTCTCCGGGAGCGTCGGTCTCGGTCCGTTCGCGGCCTCGGTGGAGGGCGTGGGCGCCGCCGTCGACCTCGCGTTCCGGGACGGCAACCTGGGGCCGCTCGACGTCTCGCTGAGGTTCCTGCCACCGACGGGCCTCGGTCTCACGGTGGATGCGGGGCCGGTCGGCGGCGGCGGGTTCGTCCGCTACGACCCGGTGAACGCGCGCTACGGCGGGGTGCTGGAGCTCCGGCTCGGCGTCGTCGCGATCCA
The DNA here is from genome assembly GCF_042434515.1 of Lysobacter korlensis. Classification (NCBI taxonomy): domain Bacteria; kingdom Pseudomonadati; phylum Pseudomonadota; class Gammaproteobacteria; order Lysobacterales; family Lysobacteraceae; genus Lysobacter; species Lysobacter korlensis. The sequence goes on along the minus strand of NZ_JBHLTG010000002.1, from coordinate 58,181 downwards.
GGCCGTTGCGCTGCTCGACACCCGACTGCCCGGCGGCAGGTCCGGATACGCGCTGCTGGTGCTGATGCGGGCCAGCTTCCCGCCGATCCAGCTCGGCTTCGGGTTCGCACTGTCCTCGGTGGGCGGGCTGCTCGCCCTCAACCGCCGTGTGGACGTCGACGCCCTGCGCGACCGGATGGCGACCGGCGCCGCCGGGCGGATTCTGGCACCCGAGGACCCGATCCGGAACGCCCCGGTCCTGCTCGCCGATCTGAGCGCCGTGTTTCCGCCGGCGGAGGGCATCGTCGTCGTCGGGCCGACGCTGCAGCTGTCCTGGGTCGAGATCGTGCGGTTCGACATCGGCATCTTCCTCGAGCTTCCCGGGCCGCGGAAGGTCGTGATCCTCGGCTCCGCCCGCGCCGCCATCGAGAACCCGTCGGGCGGAAAGCCGTACGTGCAGATCCGGCTGGACATCCTCGGAGTGATCGACTTCCCGGCGAAGACGCTCGCGTTCGACGCCGTCCTCATCGACAGCCATCTGATCGAGATCCTGCAGCTGTCCGGTGGGGCGGCGTTCCGGCTGTCGTGGGGAGCCGAGCCGTACGTCGTGCTCACCGTCGGCGGGTTCCACCCGGGGTACAACCCCGCGCCGCTGGTGTTCCCGTCGAGCCTGACGCGCATCGCGATGGTCCGCGGCAGGCCGGACGACTTCCTGTACCTGCGCTTCGAGGGCTACTTCGCCATCACGACCAACACGCTGCAGTTCGGCGCTGCCGTCGAGGTGCGGATCAACCTGGGCCCGTTCAACATCCGCGGCTTCCTCGGCTTCGACGCGCTCATCCAGTTCGAGCCCCTGCGCTTCCAGTTCGCGATCGCCGCGTCCGTCAAGGTGCGCTGGAAGAGCCACAACCTCGGCGGGCTGAGCCTGCGCGGTGAGCTCTCCGGGCCGGGACCGGTGATCTTCCGCGGGAAGGTCTGCTTCGAGATCCTCTGGTTCGACATCTGCTTCGAGGAGACGTTCCGGCTCGGCTCATCCTCGCCGCCCGCCGTCACGCCGGTCGCCTCCGCGGTCGCTGAGCTGACAAGCGAGCTGGACGACGTCCGCAACATCCGTGCCGTCGAGGGGGTGGACCGCTCGGTGGCGACCGAACCGGCGAAGAACAGCTCGCTGCCGGTGGTCTCGCCGCTCGGTCAGGCCATCTGGTCCCAGCAGCGTGCGCCGCTGGGGCTGCTGCTGCAGCGGTTCGAGGGCGCGCCGCTGTCGCGTCCGGAAACCGTGACGATCTCGGGTCCCCAGGTGACCGCCCCGGAGGAGGACTGGTTCGCCCCCGGGAGCTTCAGCGTGCTGGCCGACGCGGACGCGCTCAACCGGCCGGCGTTCAGCCGGCTCGTCGCCGGGGCGCGGCTCGGCCTCTCCGGCACCGACGACGGGCCGTCGAAGGACAAGCTGGTCACCGTGCGCCAGATCCGGCTGCCGATGCCGTCGATCCTGCTCACCGCCGTCGCGTTCCCCGGCTGGATGCTGCGGGCCGTAGCGGGCCGGCTCGGAGCGCAGGAACGCGACCCGGTGTCGCCCACGTTCGCGGTGCGGAACGAGGAATGGGCACTTCACAGCGGCGGCGCCGTCACCACGGGCCTGTCGCAGCCGCAGGCGCACCAGCTGGCGAAGGTCGGGACGGCCGGGACCGCCGTGGCCGCGGTCGACGTCGTCCCGGCCATCGGGTTCTAGGCAGGAGCGTGGAGATGGCCGACCAGAAGCTGATCTTCCACCGCTGGGTGCGGGAGCGGATGGCGGGCCTCGCGACGGCGGTCCAGGACGGCCGCCCGCTCGTGCAGGCGCAGCTCACCCTGGCCGGCACGGACGCCGCCGGTTCCGCCACCGCCAGCGTCACCCGCACCGCGCGATTCCTGCTCAGCGGTCCCGGTGATGTCGTCGGGCTGGCGCCCCGAGCGGTGATCAAGCGCTATCCCTCACCGGGCGCGGTCGACCATGAATCCGACCGATGCGCCCACGTGGAGTTCGCCGACCCCGCCTTGCCCTGGCGCTACACCCCCGCGCCGAAGCCAGCGGCCGGCTCGGGCGCGCTCCACCCGTGGCTGGTCCTGGTCGTCGGCACCGAGGGCACCGAGCTCACCCTGGCGGCCGACAAGGTGACGCTGAGCCCGGAAGTGCAGGCGGCACACCCGCTGGGAGCGGCGGGCGGTGCCTATCCGTGGGCGCACGTCCAGGTCGACGCGGAAGGCCGACGCGTGGCCCGGATCCTCTCCGGGCGTCCACTCAACCCGGGCGCCGACTACGTCGCCGTGCTGGTTCCGGCGTTCGACGAGGCGGGCAACCGTCGCTGGACCGGCGGCGCGCCGGTGCTGGTCCCGCTCTACGACCACTGGCGCTTCCGGACCGCGACCCCGGCCGGCAGTTTCGAGGATCTGGCCGCACGTCTGAAGCCAGGGGCCGCGGACTCGGAGACCGGCCGGGCGCCGCTCGACTACCCACGCGTGCCCGCCGCGGGCGATCTGCTGGTTCGCGGCGCGCTCGCCCCGATCGGCGCGACCGACGCGCCGCTGGCAGCCGAGATTCGAGCCGACCTCGAGAACCTGCGCACACCCGCTCGCGACGAGCGGGGCCGCCCCATTGTCGGACTGCCCCGGTATGGCGAGGCGTGGCGATCCGACGCGCCGGAGCAGACCGTCTGGGGAGGCACACTCAACACCGATCCACGGGACCGCGGGGTCGCTGGGCTCGGACTCGACCTCGGCATCCGCCTCCAAGAGGAGCTCGCCGAGGAAGCGGCCGCGAACCTCGGCGCCCTGTCCGAGGCCCGGCAGCGCATCGCGCAGCTGAGCGCCGGACTTCGGGCCTCCGGCGCGCTGTGGCGGCGACGTCTGCCGGCTGATCCGCTGGCGGCGCTCTGGCTGCTCGGACCCGCGCTCGCCCGGGTGGTGACCGAGTCCGGCACCGTCGAGGCGCTCGCCACCGCGCCGGACCGGGCCCTGCCGCCCGGGGTATTCTCCTCGGCCGCCCGGCGGATTCTGCGACCGGGCCCGGCGCGCACCGCGCTGGCGGCGGGTCCGGTCACCGCACGCGACCTTCTTCTCGCGAGCAACCGCTGCCCGCCTGCCGCCGAGCGGCGCGACGATGGACTTGCCCTGGAGCAGCTCGATCTCCGGCTCAAGCGCCTGATCGGGCGCTTGCGCGAAGTGCTCGACACCGGCGACGCGGACCTCCGCGCCGTCGCCGAGGCGGCCCAGTCGATCGCCGAGCAGTCGATCGAGCCGCTGCGGGACTTCGCCATGGCCATCGCCGCTCGACTGGCGGAGTCAGCCGACGCCGGAACGCCCGCGCCGTGGGCCGAGGGGCTCTCCCTGCTGATTCGCGCACGAGACGTCGCGCCGGAGGATGAGGCGGAGCTCGGACGACTTTTCATCGAGATGCGCACCTTCCTGGCCCGGTACCCCGAGCCGGCGGGCCGGGAGGATGTGGCGGAGGTCCTCACCGGGCTGGTCGAGGAGCCACCGGAGGAGCCACGCTGCACGCCGGTGGATCTGGACGCGCTCGCCGAGGGAGTGCTCGCGGCGTTCGACCCCACCCGCCCCGACGCGTCCGCGGTGGTGCGGGTGATCGCGACGCTGAACGGGCTCGACCCCGCACAGCCGCTCGCGCCGCCCGAGGCGTGCATCGGGCTCGACCGGCCGATCTGGGCCGACGTCCGCACCGCGTTCCCGGAGTGGCTGCTTCCGGGGGTCGGCGCCCTGCCGGAGGACTCCGTGATCGCGGTCGAGACCAATGCCCGGTTCGTGGACTCACTGCTCACCGGGCTCAACACACAGCTGCTGGAGGAGCTGCGGTGGCGCAACATCCCCGTCGCGACCGGCTGCACCCCGCTGCGCGTGTTCTGGGACCGGGCTGACACGGCGAGCGGCGCACGAGTGGATGACATCACCGGCATCCTGAACTGGGGCGACGGCAGTGACGTCGGCGAGCCGCAGCACCGTCCTCCCGGGGTGTCCGGCAGGGACCTCGTCGTCGTGGTGCGCGGCCACCTGTTCCTGCGGTATCCGTCCACCGTGGTCTATCTGGTGACCGCGCGGCACGGCGGTGCGCCGGACTTCGCGCGCGATCCGGATCCCGCCGCGATCCGCATCCTTCCGACCTTCCAGGGCAGGATCGGCGCGGACGTGACGTTCTTCGGATTCCAGGGATTCGTTCCGGACGACATCACGTCGCACTGGCTGGTGTTCGAGGAGCCGCCGGCCGGGTACCGCTTCGACAACTCGCTCTCCAGCGCACCGGAGGCCGATGTCTGGGCGGCCGCATCACTCGCGCTGCCGGTCCGGGTCCTCATCCGCGGCGACCGGCTCGACCCGGAGGGACCGGTATGACGACGGGCGAGAACGCCGCGCTCGATGACGGGCATGCCGAGATCGTGGCGGAGGCCGAGCTGGGCGTCCTGCTCCCGGTCCGGATCGAGACGAGATTCCGGCCCGGCCGGCTGCTGGTGCGTGTCGTCCCGGATGAGCCATGGTTCACGAGGCACGACCCGCTGGTCTCCGAGGGGGAGCTGGACGCGCTCGCGCGCTACCTCGATGCCGCCCGGGATGCCGACGAGCCCGTCCGGGAGCTCGCGTGGCGGGAGCTGGTCGGTCAGCTGAGCGGGCCGCGCGCCGTGTTCCTGATGCGGACCTTCACACGGCTGCGGGCGGACGGCGCCGTCGTCCTGCGTCCGGCGGACCCCGCGGAACTCCGCACGGAGCCGACCTTCCCGGGTGTGGGAGGCTTCCCTCCTGAGCTCACGGTGTGGCTCGCCAGAGGCGGCGGCGCCCCCATCGTGGCGCTGACGCTGACGGTCGACCGCGCTCGCCTGCTCGCCGATTTCCCCGACCCGGACACGCCCGGCGATCATCGCTGGTGGGAGGACTGGGATGAGGCCGTTGCAGCCGGGCTGGCCGGGGAGATCCCACTGGACGGGGACCCGGCCGATATCGACGCGCTCTACGTGACCGGGCTCAGCGATACGGACCCAGCCGGGTTGTTCCGCAATCATGCGGACGCCGGGCGGCTGGGGCTCGTGCCGCCCGGTTCGGCGACCAACACGGTGGCCGGCGCGCCGGCCGCGCCACTGGGCGCGGACCCCGCGACGTGGTGGACCGTGCTGCAGGAGCCGGCCGGGGAATCGGAGCGGGAGATCTCCGCGGCGCTCACCGGTGACCCGGACCTGCTCGGGAATCTGCCGGGCACGCCCGGTGCGCACCGGCGCTGGAACAGCGCCTTCGTCGCCGGCCTCTGGCCGGCGCTCTGGGGCTTCGCCGCCCAGGACATCTGGAACCTCCCTGCCGGCAAGTTCGAAGCGCCCGAGTGGGCCGCGCACGCTCTGCTGCCGGAGGGCCCGTTCCCGGCGGTCCGTGTCGGGGACCAGCCGTACGGGCTGCTACCCGCGTCGGTGCTCGGGCGCTGGGTTCCGGGCAGGAACGACCCGCCGCTGGAGACCGGGATGCTGCCTGCCCTCCTGACGCTCCGCGACATCTACCGAACGGCGGCGGAGACGCGAGGAACCGCTGAGGGCGCCACGACCGAAGAGCTCCTCGACCTGATCGGCCAGGTGCCCACGTCGCCGGTGCTCCGTCATACCCGGGCGTGGCCGTTGGAGCTGTGGTGGCTCGCGTTCTCGCTCGGCGGGTTCGGTATCTCCTGGGAGGACTTCGACCGGGCCTGGCACAAGCAGCACCGACTCGCGGGCGAGTTGGGTGTGCGTCCGGCACGGCGCTACGGCTCGGCCGGCTTCGCGCGCCGGCTCGAGCTGCCCCTGATCATCCCGGCTGAGCTGCCCGAAGGGCAGACCGTCGGCGACACGCTGCGGGAGCTCGTGAGCATCGCGGGCGACGGTCCGTCCCTGTTCGCCCGCACGGATCTCGTCGAGCTCGAGTTCCTCAGGTTCCCGCCGGACAGCCTGCTGCTGCGGCTCGCGATCCGCTCACTTCAGGTGGCGATCGGCGACGTGGGGCGTGCGACGCTCGGTGAGGAGCCGCCGGGACCGGAGCGCGTGGTGCGTCCCGAAACGGAGACGGGCCGGCTGGAGCGCTGGATCGGAGTCACCGATCCGAATGCAGTGCATGACGACACACCCGAGGGGCGCCGCTTCCGGCAAGTGGTCGACGGTCTGAGCGAGCTGGCGGAGCTCGTTGACACCGACCAGGCCCGCGCCGAGGCGCTGCTGCTCGCGACGGTCGACACGGCGGCCGTGCGGATCGATCCGTGGCTGACCGGACTTCCCGCGCGTCGCCTGCGGTCCATGCAGGACGGCGGCGCCGCGGCGCGTCTGGGGGCCTACGGCTGGGTGGACGGTCCCAGACCGGGGACTCCGGGACCCACCGCTGCGGGCCTCATCCACACTCCGTCCGCCGGCCAGTCGCTGACCGCCTCGGTGCTGCGCGACCGAGCGGTGAACGACGCCGCGGACGGTCGATGGGATCTTGACCTGACATCCCGCTCCGTTCGCGACGCGGACACCGTCGCCGAGCAGGTGCGGATCGGTGCGCATCTCGGTGAGGCGCTCGGCCGGGAGGTCGAGCGGGTCGTCGCGGCCCCGGCCGAGGTCAGGAGGCTGCGCCGCGACTTCCCGCTCCGGACGGAGCATGCCGGGCGTCGGGTCTGCGACGGCATCGCCGTCCTGGCTGCGGACCTCGACACACTCGGGCTGCCGCCGGAGGCGGTGGACGGGCTCACGCGCCTGCGGGTGGCGATGGACACCTACGGCGACCTGCTCGTCGCCGAAGCCGTGAACCACGTCACCGAGGGGCGACCCGACGTGGCGGGCGGCGCGATGGATGCGGCCGCGGGTCTCGCCCGTCCGCCGCAGCTCGGACTCCTCCGCACCCCGCGAGAGGGACGCGCCGTGATCACCAGCGTGGTGCTGCTGCTGCCGGCTGCCGACGATCCGCCCGACCCGGCCGATGACCTGGAGCGGGCCCTGCTCAGTCCGGCGCTCCTCAGCGATCCGGCCGCGGCCGCGTGGCTGCGGGATCAGACCGCCGACCCCGCCGGGTGGTCTTTCACATTCGACGCCGTCGACCCGGCCGGGTCGACCGCAGTCACGCTCGCCGACCTCGGCCTCGAGCCGGCCGACGTGCTGGCGCTGCCGTGGACCGACGTGCAGCGGCTGGCTGCCGAGGCCGCCGCCGGGGTGCTCGGGGCGCTGCCCGACGACCTCGTGCCGACGGGCGGCACCGCTGCAGGACACTACGAGTCGGCCGCCCGTCTGACCGTGCTCGTCGGGCGTCGCCCGGCCGGCCACGACGCCGTGATCGAGCAGGCAGCCGAGGACTCCGGGCCGGTGGGCCAGCAGGTGCTGAGCCGGTACACCCGGGTTCTGGCCACGGGCCGGTCGCTCGCCGGCCTGCTCGCCGCCGAGCTCGCGCAGACCGAGGATGGCGGCCACGGAACCGCTGATGCGGCGACGCTCGCGCGGTTGGTGCGGGGCGCTCGCGCCTGGGGTCTCGCACCCGATCCGGCCCGCGACGACGGAACCGGCCCCGTGCCGGAGCCTCCGTCCGGCCGCCGACTCGTCGCCTTGGCGGCGCGGGCGCTCGAGCTGTTGAACGCACGCCTGAAGGCAGCGCCCGCGACGGAGCCGGCGGCCCCAGGCGACCCCGCACCGGCCGCCGCCCTGTCGGTCGACGACCTGCTCGACGCGCTCAGCACGCTGGTGTCGCCCACGGGGCAGCTCGCCGTGACGAGCAGCCTGACGTGGCCCGCGCTCGCGGAACTCATCCCCGACCCGGCTCTCGGGTCCGCGTGGCTGCCCGTGGTCGCTGCCGTGCGGGACTCGATCGCACGGGTCGAGGCCCATCAGCTGGTCGCCTCCGCACGCCCGCGCTCCGGGGTCCCCTTCCAGGCGTGGAGCAACAAGGCCGGGGATCCCTGGCAGCAGGACCCGGACGACCGCCGACGGCTGACGGTGGTGTTCGCGGACTCGCGCCTCGACCTCGCCGGGGCAGCCGGCGGGACGTCGTTCGCGGCCGCCGCCGTGGACCGCTTCGCCGAGGTCGTTCCGGCATCCGAGCAGACCACCGGGGCCGTCTTCGGATTCGACGCGCCCGCGGCTCGCGCTCCGCAAGCCATCCTGCTGGCCGTTCCGCCAGACCCGGCCACGGGCCTTCGACCCGACGATCTGGTGGAGATCGCGGCCGACGTCCGGATGCTGGCACGGGCTCGCATGGCGCGGCTCGCGGACCTCGGTCCCGACATCCGGGGGCTTCTGCCCGCGTCGCTGCTTCCCGCAACGGGGCCGACCCAGGTGCCCCTTCAACCGACCAGGAGGTGAGCGGTGGGCCAGATCTACGACTCCGTCCACCGACTGCAGGCCGACCCGCTGCAGACGGACCTCGCCCGAGGGTTCACGGCCGAGATCGCCGACCCGGCATGGCTGCTCGGCCGGCAATGGCAGCTCGGCGAGCACAAGGGCGAGGACGCCTCGTCGCCGGTGCGCGTGTCGTACAGCTCCAGGCGCGTCCCGATCGACCCGCTGGCCGGCCAGCCTGCTCTCGACCCGCAGACGGCACCCGCCGAGGCGATCGTCGAATCGGAGCCGGGGGACTGGTGGACGCCCGGCCGCCGGATCCTCGCCGGCCGCGCCGTCGAAGCAGCCGCTCAGGCGGCCGGCGCGCCGCTCCCCGACGAGGAGGTGCTGCGCCTGCGCGCCCTGCCCGTCCCGTACGGGGTGCTTGACGGCAGCGGCTACGACGGGCAGGCGCTCTGGGGGGAACGGCAGCGGCTGCAGCTGGATCTGTCGTGGTTCGGCTCGTCCCGACCGCCCGCGAGTGAGCCGGCCGACCTGTGGGACCCGGCGGAGCTCAGCTACTCGGCGGTGTTCACCGCCGACGGGGTCTCGCTCACGCTGAACCGGCACGACGGCGGCGACCTCGACTGGTACTCCGTGGACGCGGACGGTGGACTCGATCCCGGTCTCGCCGGCACCGAGCAGTCGCTCTATCCCGGACGAGTGCGATACCCCGGGGCGCCGCTGCCGCGCTGGTGGCAGATCGAGGATGCGAAGGTGGACATCGGCGGGTACCCGCCCGACCGGGCGCACTTCTCGACGCTGCTGCTGATCGACCTCATCGTCAATCAATCGGACGACTGGTTCTCCTTCCCGGTGGACGCGCTCGCCGGCCACATCGTCACGCTCGACACGGTGGTGGTGCACGACTCCTTCGGAGAGGACTGGACGCTGGCACCACCGGCGGACTGGAGCATGTTCGCGACGGACGGTCTGGAGCGCAACGCACTCGTCGTCTGGGCCGTGGCGTCGACGCCGCTCGTCGGGCCGATCATCGACGAGGTCGTGATCGGCATCGACGAAGACGCGAACCTCGTCTGGGCGGTCGAGCAGCGACTGCGCGGCAGGTCCGTCGTCGACGACGACGACCCGCCCGCGGAACCGCCCGCCGTGCTCGACGCGAGCGGCCGGCCCGGCTTCGCGTACCGGCCGATGAGCCGCGTTCCCACCCACTGGCATCCGTACACGCTCGAGGAGGTCGACCATCGTCGTCGGTTCGTCCAGGGACGCGCGGCGGATCTCTCCGGCCCGACCGCCGTGCTCATGCCCGAGGCCGAGAGCGATCTGCTCATCGACCCGGCCTCCGGGGGGATGCATCCGACCCATCAGCTGGAGCCTGCGGCGATCCCGCAGGACGGCGTGCGGGTGGAGCGCCGTCGCATCCTGGCACGGGCAACGGACGGGTCCCCGGTCCTCTGGACGCAGCGACGCCGGCAGCCGATGCTCACGCCACCGGCGCTGCGGCTGGTGTTCGATGCGATGGAGCCGGTCCAGCCGTCCTGACGCCCTCGAATGCGCGTCTCACACGGCCACGGCGCTCGCTCGCGGCCACCGTGATGGGGCACGATGACGGGATGGCCTTCGAGCGCAGCGGCCGCGCTGGACCGACCGGATCCCGCGGGGTCGGCAGCTGGTCGACCGAAGGCTGGCGCGCATCGGCGGTGGCGTGGATCGACGAGGCGCTGGCGGAACGTGGCGAGCGCCGGACCAGCGAAGTGGGCGAGCCGCGCATCCGGGCCTGGGCCACGGTCTTCAAGGTCCCGACGTCGACCGGACCGGCGTGGTTCAAGGCGGCGTCGCACGAGACGGCCGCGGAGGTCGCGCTGTACGGACTGCTGGCGGGGGTGGTCCCTCGGCAGGTGCTGCAGCCGATCGCCGTGGACGTCGCACGCGGCTGGCTGCTGCTGCCGGACGGCGGCACGTCCCTCGCGGCGTCACTTCGCACGGTGGATGTGGGGGAGGTCCTGGAGCGGCTCCTGCCCGAGTACGGGGCGCTGCAGCTCGCGCTGGCCCCGCACGTGCCGCAGATGCTGGTGCTCGGCATGGCCGACATGCGACCCGCTCGGATGCCGGCCCGTTTCCACGAGGCTGCGGCGGCCGTCCGTTCACGGCTCCATGAGGGCGACCGAGCCGCCTTCGAGCGAGCCCTGGAGTCCGGTCCGTCGTTCGAGGCCTGGGCGCGGGAGCTTGCGGAGTCGCCGGTGCCCGACAGTATCGATCACAACGACCTGCACGCCGCCAACATCCTCGTCCCGTCCGGGGATCCGGCCGCACCTGCCCGCTTCTACGATTGGGGCGACGCCGTCGTGTCCCATCCGTTCGCGACGATGCTGCACGGCCTCGGTTGGGTGCCCCCGCATCTCGGCGTCGCGGCGGACGATCCGCAGATGCTGCGACTGCGGGATGCCTACCTCGGCGCGTTCACCGACTTCGGCACGCACGCCGATCTGGTCCGGACGCTCGAGCTGGCGTGCCGGGTCGCGAAGGTGGCCCGCTGTCTGTCGTGGTCGCGGGCCATCGGGATGGGCGACGAGGCGCGCGGCTTCGAACGTGCGCCGATCGAGCTGTTCACCGGGATCCCGGACGCGTCCTACCTGTCGCCGGTGTGACGATTCTCGGTGATCCGCCGCCCGTCGGGCTTGCGAGCACCTTCGACGATCGCGTCCAGCCGTCGACTGTGCGCGCCGCGCCAATACACCTGACTGCACCCGGTGCACCGTGAGAACGAGCAGTATGTGCGGCGCGTGCCGTGCTCGAGTTCGGCCGCGACCTCCGCCGCAGACACTCGGGTCAGGACCGCCCCGCAGCGCAGACATCTGCCCCACGGGGTCAGCTCGAGTGCGAAGCGGTCGAGCATGTCGCGGAGCTGCTCATCCACATCGTCGGAGCGCAGGAGCGCACCGTCGGGCACAGCGCTCCGGAACAGCAGGCCGCGATCACGCGTCAGCAGGACCCGGCCATCCGCCGCGGACCGTTCAGCGAGCTCAGGATCGTCGGCGCCCGGATCGTATGCGACGTCGACCCCGAGCAGCCGCATCCGGCGAGCGAGCGCGCCGAGGTGCACGTCCAGGAGGAAGCGGCCGGAATGCCGCTGCGGACGGCGCCGCGCCCGGACCACCGCCGTCGCAGCGTCGAGCAGGTGCGTCGTTCGGAGCGCATCCCGCTCGACCCGGCGCCCATCGATCAGGACCTCGCCCACCTCGGTGCGCGGCACGCCGACGCTCTGCAGCAGGTGTGCGACGGTCTCCGTTGTCGCGACCTCCCGCCCGAGGCGACCGCTCCGCTCGCGCCTGGGCAGCAGCGCCCGCAGCGACGGGTCCACCTCGACGAGAACGCGGGGCATCGCCCCATGGTGCTCGCCGCTGGTGAAGACTCGCTCAGCGTCGGTCGCCGGGGCTGTGCCTCCGGTGCCGAGGGCGTCCAGAATGGGGGAATGCCGTTCCGGGTCCCCTCCGTCCCCATCGTCCTCGACGGCGGACTCGGCACGCTGCTCGAGTCGCGCGGCCACGACCTTTCGAGCGACATGTGGAGCGCACGACTGCTGCTGCAGCAGCCGGATGAGGTGCGCGCCGCACACGACGAGTTCTTCGCGGCCGGCGCGCAGCTGGCGATCTCGGGCTCGTATCAGGCATCGTTCGAGGGCTTCGCCCGGGAGGGCCTTGATCGCGACCAGGCTGAACGGGTGATGCGACTGAGCATTCGCATCGCGACCGAAGCGCGGGATGCGGCGGCCGCCGATGGCGCAGGGCCCGACGGCCGCTGGGTGGCAGCCTCCGTCGGCCCATACGGGGCGATGCTCGCCGACGGGTCGGAGTACCGGGGCGATTACCGGGTGGGGGAGCGGGAGCTGCGGGAGTGGCACGCCCCACGGATGGCGGTGCTCGCCGACGCGCAGCCGGACCTCCTCGCCGTTGAGACCATCCCGAGCCTGAGCGAGGTGCGGGCAGTGCTCGATGTGCTGAGCGGTTCCGGCGTGCCGGCCTGGGTGTCGGTGACGCCGCACCTCGGCGCGCTGCGCACCGCGGAGCCGCTGGAGTCGGCGTTCGCCGCCGCAGACGGGATCGATGAGATCATCGCGGTCGGCGTGAACTGCTGCTCTCCCAGCGAGGTGCTCGGCGCGATCGCCGCCGCCCGGCGTGCGACCGACAAGCCGATCGTCGTCTACCCGAACAGCGGCGAGCTGTGGGACGCGAAGAACCGCACCTGGGTGGGGGAGCCGGGCTTCCCCCGCGACCTGGTCGAGCGCTGGCTCGATGCCGGGGCCTGGATCATCGGCGGCTGCTGCCGAGTGGGCCCCGCCCAGATCTCCCGGATCGCCTCCGTGCTGCATCGGCACCCGGTGCAACCTTCGCTAGGCTCGACCACGTGAAGCTGTTCACTGGACTCGCCGGACTCGCCCTCCTCGGCCTGGGCGTCATCGCCGCCGTCGCCGGGCTGCTGGTGACCGACCGTGCGCTGCAGGCAAACCTCTATCCCATCGGGTTCGTGTTCATCGGGCTCGGGGTCATCGTGCTCACCTACTGGGTGGTGCCGCGCCGCAGCGAATGACCTCGCTCGGGTGACTTGACGTCTCTCTTCGGGAAACTTGAGGAAACTCCAAGTTCCGCGAGTACCGTGGAGCCGATCACGGGGGATGCGCTCGAGGAGTTGGCCCAATGCGTATTCCGCGCACGGCAATGGTCGCCGGAATCGCCGTGCTGGTGCTCACGCCTGCGACCATCGTCGTCTCGGTGTTCGCCGACACGACTGCGATCGCCGAGCAAGAGACGCAGACCCCGCCGCCGACGGAGCCGTCCGCGTCCTCGACGGCGCAACCCGACGACGCGGTGGGGACGCATCCGCCCGAACCGGCCGAGACCGGCGAGCCGACGCCCGACACCGAGCCTGTCCCTGAGCCGACTCGGAGTGAGCAGCCGGATGATGGCGAAGGCGATCATGACGGCGACGACGGCGACGGCGACGGGCATTGGGCCGAGGACAGGGAGAAGTGGACCGACCGCCACTGGGACCGCGACCCGGACGCGGACCACAGCAAGGACGGGGCGGACGGCGACGGCGGAAGCCCGGATCAGCCGGGCCATCCGGTGGCCGGGCCTGACGGCCCGGAGACGGAGCCCGAGCCCGAACCGGGGCCCACACCGCAGGAACCGGCGGAAGGCGGTGGAGGGGAACAGCCGGTCGCCGGCCCGCGACCGGGCACCGACTCGCCGCCCAAGAACGGCGCCTCCGGCGACGACGGCGGAGACGAACCGGAGAAGCCCGATGCCGTCCTCCCACCGGTCGTGTCGGGCTCTGGCGACGACGGTCAGAACGTGCCCGCACCGGAGCCGCCGACGGCGTCTGCGCCCGACCGCGATGCCGCGGAGAAGGGCGCCGCGAACCCGAGCGACAGCGGAACGGAAGGGACGCACCGGAACGACACGAACGAGCACGACGACGAAAAGAAGGACGGCACCGCGCAGCCGCCCAGCCAGAGCGCAGCACCACCTGCGCCAACGGGCGGCGGGATCCCGCCCGACAGTGCAGGCCCGGCACCGGGGGAGAACCGGCCGGACGGCACCGCGGCATCCGCACCGTCGTCGCTTCGGACGACCACCTGGCTGCTCGCCGCCGCGGCGATCGCCAGTGCGGTGCTGTTCGTGGTGGCGTCGGGGCTTCAGTTCCTGCACAACCGGCCGCACGGGCGGCACCGCGCCGGATAGCGGACGCGCAGCGAGCGCTCTCGCGATCCGCACGCGCCGCGCCCCGACTTCGCGAAACGTCGATGCTCCACGTACCCTCGTTAGACCATGACATACCGGGTGAGGCGGCGCCGTGCGCCCGAGGCGGCCCTCGTCGCCATCGCCCTCACCCTCGCCGGTGCACTGGCGGGATGCGCCGAGCTGTCGGCGCGAGGGTCCGAGCCTGGCCCGCCGCCCACGGTGGCGCCGACCCCATCTCCGACGCCTGCCGAGGCAGCTCCGACGTCCGTCGTCGTCGTGGGCGATTCACTTGCCGACGGCGAAGGCTTCGACGCCACGCCGGAGGATCCGGGGTCGTGGAAGATGTATCTCGACGAGAGCATCGAGGTCACCGGAGGCTGGTGGCGCAACGGCGCCACGACCGTCAACATGGCCGACAACCTCGAGCTGTCAGAGGGTGAGGTGCTCGTCGTCATGGGCGGCACGAACGACGCGGCGCGGAACGTCCCGGTCAGCGACACCGTGAGCAGCGTGAAGCGCATCGTCGAGAAGGTGCAGACCGATGCGGTGATCCTCTGCGCCATTCCGCCGCTGGCGAAGCACCAGGCTGCCGTCCGGCGCATCAACACGGCCCTCGAGACGCTCGCGAACGATTCCGGCTGGCGGTGGATCGACCCGTGGGAGCTCTACCGGGACGGCGACGACTGGACGAACGGCGGGTCGCTCGACGGGATGCATGCCTCGCTTCCGGCATATCGGTCGGCCGGCATCGTCATCTCACAGGCCATCGAGCAGGCCAGTATCGCGCGCGTCCGCTGACCAGTCTCCGGTCGTCGGACGCCGTCGGCCTCGCCGCCGGCCGACCCGGTCAACGGGTCAGAAGAGCGCGGTCGATGCGACCAGTGCTGCCGTCACCAGGCCGATGAAGCCGGCGACCACGACGGCAGCGCTGAAGCTGCCGTCCTCGTCCCAGCGTTCGGCGGTGTCGATCTTGCTTGTGGTTGGTGCGAGTTCTGGCGGATGCATGTGGAGCCTCTCTCATGGTGCGCTCCCACCGTAGGCGTCGCAAAGCCGCTCGAAGGCCGAGTCCCGGCGTTCGCCCGCCGGACTTTCAGGAAGCTCCAACCGTAGACATCGCAGACCCGATCCGGCACGGGATCCGCGTGCGACCGTCACGGCTCGACGGTGACCCTGTCGCCGATGAACGCCCGTTCGGGAACGAACTCGGTCGGATCGCTTCGCTCAGCCCGCCGACGGACGAGTGTCGAGCGCAGCTTGTGCATCGGCCAGCCCACGACCGCCAGCATGTAGTCGGTCAGCGGGATCCGCCGCCCCTCCTTCGCGACGCCGGTCTTGATCTCATCGGCGATGGGGCGCCCGGTCGCCTTCGCGAACAGGTGATGCCGGGCGATCTTCAGGCGGTAATCGAGGTCGATCCGTGCGAACTCTTCGTCGTTGACGAACTTCCGGCCGTACTTCAGGAAGATCCGGAAGCCGGGTACGAGGTAGGAGGTCCAGCCGCCGAGTCTCGCGGTGACGCTTCGCTCATCGAAGCGAGTGAAGATCAGCGGCTCGAACACGAACGCCATCTTCCGATCGAGCAGCCGCCTGAAGATGAACTCCATGTCCATCAGCGGGAAGATCTCCTTCGAGAACGTCTCGTGCAGGATGTCGGGGTGAGCCCGGAAGAACATGTGGGAGCCGCTCAGCCAGGTCACTTCACCGATCATCCAGCGGCGGCCGTACTCGCGGCCCTCGTACACGGAGATCGACGGGTCCAGGCCGTGTGGCTTCGTCCGGTCGTTGAACACGTCGATCGCGTGGACGAAGTCGATCTCGTCATCGGTCTCCGCGACCGACACCATCTGCTCGATGCAGTCTCTGCGCATGAGATCGTCGGCCATCAGGAGTTTCACGTACTTTGCTTCCGCCGGAACCATCGCCATGGCGGCGTTCCAGTTGTCGATCTGCGGGAGGAGGCGCTCGTTCCGGCGAGTCAGGATCGGCACCGGCCCGCCGGCGTAGCGGGCGATCGCAGCGGGGGTCTCGTCCGTGCTCGCGTTGTCGAGGACGACGTGAACCACGTTCGCGTAGGTCTGGTTCTGGACGCACGCCAGCGTTTTCGCCACGTGAGCGCCGCCGTTGTAGACAGGGGTCACCACGGCGACCAGCGGTAGGTTCCCGGGCGCGGTCTCCGCCGGCTGTGTCATCGATTCATCGATTCATCGTTCATCAGGGCCATCCTCCTCTCCGAGGGTGGCATATGGTAGCGGGTTGCGACGCGATGAATCGCAATGGGCCACCCGAGTGCCGGTCAGGGCCGGCAGGCCTGCAAGGCCGATCAGACGGGAACGATCCGCCAGCACTCCCGGCCGTAGCGCATGCAGTGCACGCAGGTCACCGCGTTCGCCATCCGCTCGAGGATCGAGATCGCCGCAGTGGTGCACACGAATCGACCGCGCTTGCAATCGATCGCCATGTGCGTCACCTCGACGGTGCACTCCGTGTCGGAGTGGTTCATCTCGCAGTCGAGGTCGTGCGAGCCCACCAGCTCTTCGAGGTCTACGTCTTCTTGAAGGTCGATCATCATGACTGGTTCCCCCTTTGCAACAGTGATAGTTGCTGAGAGATCACCTTCAATCACGACACGCTGGGCGCGCCTCAACTGAAACACGGCCGTAATCCGCCATGCAGCGGACGAGCGCGTGCCGGATCAGTCGGGGTCGGTCAGCGAGACCGGCCCGTGCACCGGGCAGATGTACACCATGGTGAGGTGCGCGGACCCCTCGACGGCTTCGGCCGCGATCGGCTCCACCTCGAGCTCCCGCCCGCATTCCGCGCAGCGTGCCCCGCTCCACGCCTGCTCGTTGTCCACTCCTGCAGGTTAGGTCGACACAGGCACGCAGAAGCGGGATTGTCCCGATGCTCCCAGTTAGGGGCGTGCAAGCGCTCAGGCGAGCGGCTCGATGAGCTGCGGCCCGTTGTTGCGGACGCTGTTCACGTCGCGGGAGACCTCCCAGTGGGTCAGCTCGTGCGCCACCTCGGCCGAGCTGCGGTCGAGCAGCGAGAGGAGCTGGTCCGCGCTGAGGTGGTCGCCCAGCCAGTCGTCGTAGGCGTCTGGGGTGAGACATGCAGGCATCCGGTCATGCACCTCGCCGGGAGCGACGTGCGCGTCGCGCGTGATGATCGCAACGGAGAGCCGCCACCGATCCGGGTCGTCGTCCGCCTTCGCCGGGTCGCGCCAGGCGGTCATCACCCCCGCCATGGCGAGCGCGGATTCCGGGGCCGAGATGAAGTACGGCTGCTTGCCGTCCTGGCGGACCTGCCATTCGAAGTAGCCGCGCGCCGGCACGATGCAGCGTGAGTTCGCGAAACCCTTCCGGAACATCCCGCTCGTCGCCACCGTCTCGACCCTCGCGTTGATCGGCTGCGGCCGCTGGTCGAAGCTCTTGTAGAACGAGGGCACGAACCCCCATCGCGGGGTCTCCATATGCCGCTCGCCCTTCCACTCCCGCACTGCGGCGATCGGCGTCGTCGGCGCGACGTTGAAGTTGTCGGAGAGGGAGCCCAGACCTTCGAGCACCCCGATCAGGTCCGGAGTCTCCCGGGTCACAGCGAATCGGCCGCACATCCCCCCATCCTGGCACCGCCCATAGCACACATCGACCGCGAACTCGAACGAGAACGGCTGAGAGACACCCGCCGGTAGACTCGGTCCATAAGAAAGGGGACTCCATCCGGATTTCCAGAAATGCCGTCGGAATGCTGCTCCAGGGTCGCTATCAGGTTCAAGAGCTCCTCGGACGAGGCGGCGCCGCCGCCGTCTACCGCGCGACCGACGAGGTGCTCGACCGGGATGTCGCCGTCAAGATCTTCGACGCCAACGCGCTCGATGAGACCGACACCGCCCGCCAGCTCTACGAGGTGAAGGTGCTCGCGCGCCTCAGTCACCACGGTCTCGTGACGCTGCTCGACGCCGGCCTCGGCTCGTCGGACAATGACCCGCCCCACGTGTTCCTCGTGATGGAGCTCGTGGAGGGCGCCGACCTCACCAAGCGACTCGCGGGTGGCGCCCTGCCACCCGTCGAGACCGCGAACATCGGCTATGACATCGCAGAGGCTCTGGGGTACATCCACTCTCGCGGCGTCGTGCACCGCGACGTGAAGCCCGCGAACATCCTGATGGTCCGCTACGGCGACGACGACACCCGCCCGCGGGCGAAGCTCACGGACTTCGGCATCGCGCAGCTCAGCGACCTCGGCGCGGGCGTCGACATCGGTGACCTGCCGAGAAGCACAGCGGGTACGGCGGCCTACATCAGCCCGGAGCAGGGCAACGGCGACCCGGTCAGTCCGTCGAGCGACGTCTACTCGCTCGGGCTTGTACTTCTGGAGTGCCTCACCGGCGAGGTCGCCTTCCCGGGCGACCCGGTACAAACCCTCGTCGCCCGCTTCGTCTCCGACCCTGCGATCCCCCCGATGGTCGGTGCGCAGTGGCGGGAGCTGATCTGCGCCATGACGGCACGCAACCCGGAGAACCGCCCGCCGCTGCGCGATGTCATCCTCAAACTCCGCCGCATCGCGTTCGAGCAGCTCGAGCGCACCGGCTCGGCGGAGCCCCAGATCATCTCCGACGACGACGAGGCCGGCCGGATGGAGGCGGTGCGCCGTTTCGAGATCCTGGACACGCCCGCCGACGGAGCCTTCGATCGCATCACGTCGCTGGCCGCGCGGCTGCTCAAGGCCCCGATCGCGATCGTCAGCATCGTCGACCACGACCGGATCTGGTTCAAGTCCCACCACGGCCTGGACCTCGAGCAGATCGACCGGGATCCTGGCCTCTGCGCATCGGCGATCCTGCACGATGAGCCCTGGGTGGTAGGGGACGCGAGGGTGGACCCGCGGACTCTCGCGAACCCGCTCGTGGCCGGGGAGTTCGGGCTGCAGTTCTACGCCGGCGTGCCGCTGACGACCTCGGACGGCTTCGCCCTCGGCACCTTGTGCGTGCTGGACTTCGAGCCGCGAACCGTCTCCACCGACGACATCGCCAACCTTGAAGACCTCGCCGCCATGGTGATGGGCCAGCTGGAGCTCCGGCTCGAAAGTCGACGGGCGCAGCAGGCCGTCACGGCCTGAATTCCGGCGTTCCCGCTCGCCGGTACAGTGGGGGGAATGAGCGACCCGCAGACCGGCTTCGACCTCTTCTCCGACCGATCCGTCGTCGCCATGCGGGTGAACGGTGAGCTGCGGGATCTGGCGGCGACGATCTCGGCCGGCGAGAACGTCGAGCCGGTCGCCATCGGCTCACCCGATGGGCTTGCAATCCTCCGCCACTCCGCCGCGCACGTCACCGCCCAGGCGGTGCAGTCGATCAACCCGGAGGCGAAGCTCGGCATCGGCCCGCCCATTCCCGACGGGTTCTATTACGACTTCGACGTCGAGCATCCGTTCACCCCCGAAGATCTGAAGGCCATCGAAAAGGCCATGGACCGGATCATCCGGTCCGGTCAGCGGTTCATCCGCCGCGTCGTCACCGAGGAGGAGGCGCGCGCGGAGCTCGCCGACGAGCCGTACAAGCTCGAGCTGATCGGCCTCAAGGGCGGCGCCACCGGGAGCGATGACGAGAGCGTCGAGGTCGGCGGCGCGGAGCTTACCATCTACGACAACGTCGACCCGAGATCGGGGGAGACGGTGTGGAAGGACCTCTGCCGGGGTCCGCATCTGCCGAACACACGGATGATCGGTAACGGCGCCGCTCTCATGCGGGTCGCAGCGGCATACTGGCGTGGCAGCGAGAAGAACAAGCAGCTGCAGCGCATCTACGGCACCGCCTGGCCGAGCAAGGACGAGCTGCGCGCATACCGGGAGCGGCTCGAAGAGGCCGCGAAGCGCGACCACAGGAAGCTCGGAGCCGAGCTCGACCTGTTCTCGTTCCCGTCCGAGATCGGGTCCGGCATGTCCGTGTGGCACCCGCGTGGCGGCATCGTGCGGCAGGAGATGGAGCAGCACGCGCTGCGCCGCAACCGGGAGGCCGGCTACTCCTACGTCTACACCCCGCACATCACCAAGAGCGAGCTCTTCGAGCGGAGCGGGCACCTCACGAACTATGCCGACAGCATGTTCCCGCCGATGCGGCTCGACGAGGAGCGGGACGAGAACGGCACCGTCGTGAAACCCGGCCACGACTACTACCTGAAGCCGATGAACTGCCCGTTCCACATCCTGATCTATAAGGAGCGGCCGCGCAGCTACCGCGAGCTTCCGATGCGGCTCAGCGAGTTCGGCGCGGTGTACCGCAACGAGCTCTCCGGGGCCCTGCACGGTCTGACCCGCGTGCGCGGATTGACGATGGATGACGCGCACCTGTTCGTGCGGCCGGATCAGCTCGAGGAGGAGGTCTCGAAGACCCTCGAGCTCGTGATCTCCATGCTGCGCGACTTCGGGCTCACCGACTTCTACCTCGAGCTCTCGACCCGCGACGACGTCAAGGACAAGTGGCTGGGCGACGACGCGATGTGGGTGGAGACCACCGAGGCACTCCGCCGGGTGGCCATCGCCTCCGGGCTCGAGCTCGTCGACGACCCGGGCGGAGCGGCGTTCTACGGGCCGAAGATCTCGGTGCAGGCGCGCGATGCCATCGGCCGGACCTGGCAGCTGTCCACCGTGCAGATCGACCCGAACCTCCCGGAGCGGTTCGACCTGGAGTTCACCGCGGCGGACGGCTCCAAACAGCGGCCGATCATGATCCACCGGGCGCTGCTCGGGTCGATGGAGCGGTTCTTCGGCATCCTGCTGGAACACTATGCCGGCGCCTTCCCGGCATGGCTTGCGCCCGTGCAGGTCGTCGGCATCCCGGTCGCCGAGGAGTACGGCGACTACCTCGAGGACATCGCGGCGCGGCTGCGCGCCGAGGGCGTCCGCGTCGAGGTCGATCACTCCGACGAGCGGATGCAGAAGAAGATCCGCACGCACACGCTGCAGAAGGTGCCCTACCAGCTCATCGCCGGCGAGACCGACCGGGCTGCCGGCACGGTGAGCTTCCGCTTCCGCGACGGCACCCAGGACAACGGCGTCGCCGTCGATGAGGCGATCGAGCGGATCACCTCCGCCATCGCCGCGAAGGCGCACGTCTGATGACGCGCGACTACGACGGCGTCGAGTACGACACCGAACGCTCGTCAGACTTCGCCGCCGCACCGGATTCGTTCCAGCGGCTGTGGACGCCGCACCGGCTCGTCTACATCGAGAACGGACAACTGCCCGGTGAGGACGAGTGCCCGTTCTGCATCGCTCCGAACAAGACCGACGAGGAAGCGCTCATCGTGGCGCGCGGCGAGCACGCCTTCGCGTTGCTGAACCTCTTCCCGTACAACAGTGGCCATCTGCTGGTGTGCCCGTACCGCCACGTCTCCACCTACGACCTTGCGACGGCCGAGGAGGTCGCCGAGATCGGTTCGATGACGCAGACCGCGATGCGGGTGCTCACCAACATCTCCCATGCACACGGCTTCAACCTCGGCATGAACCAGGGCCGCGTCGCCGGCGCCGGTATCGCGGAGCACCTGCACCAGCATGTCGTTCCGCGATGGGCGCTCGACGCGAACTTCTTCCCGATCATCGCCGAGACGAAGGCCGTGCCACGGCTGCTGGGCGAGGTGCGCGCGGAGATCGCCGGCGCATGGTCTCAGTACGCGGTGCGCGACAGCGCCTAGCCCGCAGGAGTTCACGGGCGGTCATCGACCGCCATACAACGAAGCGCCGAGGCGCGCAAGAGTAGGATTTTCCTCATGTCAGACAGCACAGCAACTTCCGGAACCGTCGGCTCGAGCCGGGTCAAGCGCGGCCTCGCCGAAATGCTCAAGGGCGGCGTCATCATGGACGTCGTCACCGCCGACCAGGCGAGGATCGCCGAAGACGCGGGTGCGGTCGCCGTCATGGCACTGGAGCGCGTGCCCGCCGACATCCGGGCCCAGGGCGGCGTCGCGCGCATGAGCGACCCACGCCTCATCGACGAGATCATCGCGGCCGTCTCCATCCCCGTCATGGCGAAGGCGCGCATCGGACACTTCGTCGAGGCGCAGATCCTCGAGCACATCGGTGTCGACTACATCGACGAGTCCGAGGTGCTGAGCCCCGCCGACTACGTGCACCACATCGACAAGTGGCGCTTCACCGTGCCGTTCGTGTGCGGCGCGACGAACCTGGGTGAGGCGTTGCGGCGCATCACCGAGGGCGCCGCGATGATCCGATCGAAGGGCGAGGCCGGCACCGGCGACGTCTCGGAGGCGACCAAGCACATCCGCACCATCACGGCGGAGATCAACCGGCTCCGCTCGCTGACGAAGGATGAGCTGTACGTCGCCGCCAAGGAGCTGCAGGCGCCGTACGAGCTGGTCGCTGAGATCGCCGAGACCGGCAAGCTGCCGGTGGTGCTCTTCACGGCCGGCGGCGTGGCGACGCCCGCTGACGCCGCACTGATGATGCAGCTGGGAGCGGACGGCGTATTCGTCGGCAGCGGCATCTTCAAGTCGGGCGACCCCGCGAAGCGCGCCGCGGCGATCGTGAAGGCGACCACCTTCTACGACGACGCCTCGGTGATCACCGACGCGTCCCGCGGGCTCGGCGAGGCAATGGTCGGCATCAACGTCGCGGACCTCGCGGCGCCGCACCGGCTCGCGTCGCGTGGCTGGTAGTCCGGGAGGAGAGGGCACCGAGGCGGCGAGCCCCGCACCCCGGATCGGGGTGCTGGCGCTGCAGGGCGACTTCCGCGAGCACCTCGCCGTGCTCCGCGGGCTCGGCGCGGAGGCGGTGCCCGTGCGCCGCCCGGCTGAGCTCGAAACGGTGGACGGCCTGGTGATCCCGGGCGGTGAGTCGACCGTCATCGACAAGCTGAGCCGGTCATTCGGCATGGCGGATCCGCTCAGGCGGTCGATCGCGGACGGCATGCCCGTCTATGGAACGTGCGCCGGGTTGATCATGCTCGCCGACACGATCCTCGACGGCATCGAGGGCCAGGAGAGCTTCGGGGGCCTGAACGTCGCCGTGCGGCGCAATGCGTTCGGCACGCAGGTGGACTCGTTCGAGGCGGACCTCGACGTGCCCGCCCTCGGGGAGCAGCCGGTGCACGCGGTGTTCATCCGCGCACCGGTGGTGGAGAACGTCGGCGACGGTGCGTCCGCGCTCGCGGCGCTCGACGACGGACGGGTGGTCGCCGTGGAACAGGGCAACCTGATGGGCACCTCGTTCCACCCGGAGGTCACCGGGGAGACTCGGTTCCACCAGTACTTCCTCGACAAGGTGCGCGCGGCGCGCTCCTGAGCTCTGGAGGCGGTATGCAGGCGTCGCACGTTCTCGAGCTGCTCGACCTGATCAGCGGCGCGGGGCTCCGCGCCTGGGTCGGCGGCGGCTGGGCGGTCGACGCCGTGGTCGGCAGACAGACGCGAGAGCATGGCGACCTGGACCTTGCCGCGGACGCTTCGCAGCTGAATGCGCTGCTTGCGCTGCTGGCGAAGGAGGGCTTCCGCATCACCGTGGACTGGCTGCCGTCCCGCGCGGAGCTCACGGCGCCGGACGGTCGTCGCGTCGACATCCACCCGGTCGAGTTCGCCGCTGACGGCAGCGGCGTCCAGGCGGGACACGGTGGCCCGCCGTTCGAGTACCCGGTCGACGCGTTCACCACCGGGTCGATCGCCGGTCGCACGGTGAACTGCCTGTCGGTCGAGCAGCAGCTCCGCTTCCGCGAGGGATACGCGCCACGCGACGTCGACCGGCACGACGTCGCGCTGCTCCGGCGCGGCAGCACCGGGGAGTGACGGACCGCATCGGGTCCGAGTCGGCGGAGATCATGGCCGACCCGCCGGGCGGACGAGCTGCACACCGGCGTGTCGGCATGGATTTCCGCGGAGTCGGTGCCCGACCGGCTGAAGCGTGACGGATCACCCCTCCAGCAATCGCCGCAGCCAGCGCAGCGTCGGCGCCGCCTGCGCCTGCTGGAACGCGCGGAGGTGCGGGATCCCGGGCGGCGCAGGCAGCCCGGACATCCACTGCAGCCATCCCGCCCATCCGGCGACGATCGTCAGGACGGCGTCCGGATCGGCAACGGCGGTGGCCGGATGAGCGGCGAACATCTCAGCTGCAGCGGATCCGTAGCCGTGCATTTCGACCGTGGGGAGAAAGAACACCAGGTCGAGCCATCCCTGTCCCACCCGTGCGTGCGGCCAATCCAGCAGGGTGACCCGGCCGTCGGGTCCGATCAGCAGATTGTCGGTCCGGATGTCCAGGTGCACGATCGACCCACCCTCGCAGGCGGACCGGACAGCTTCGCCTTCGCGCTGGCGGAGCGTTCCGAGGTGCGGGCGGGCCCAGGCGGGCACGTCGTGCGCGCGCAGCGGGTCGCTCGCGATGGCGCTCCACCCTGTGAACATCGCAGCGAGGTCCGGTCCGCACGGCTCGAGGATGGGCGGTGCGGCAACCCGGCTCATCCGGTCGAGCGCGTCGAGGACGAGCGCGACGTCGTCTGCCGTCCACGGGGAACCCGGGTGACGGCCGTGAACGGGGTCGAGGGCCAGCGCCACCCACTTCCCGTCGTCGAACCACCACTGGAGGCGCGGGCCGAGGCCGGGCGGCAGGGCGGCGGTGACCTCTGCCTCACGCCGGTGAAGCCCGGGCGAATCGGGGTTCGCGGCGTACGACACCGCCTTGATGAACACCCGGTCGCCACCCTCGGTCGTGACCACGCTTGCAAGGCCGGGGCTGAACCCCGTCTCGGCGCTCACGGCCTTCGTCACGCGGGAGCCGATCCGCCCTTCGATGCCGGCTCGTACCTCTGCAGGCAGGGCGTCCCAGGTGATCCTGCCGCCGCCGATCGCCGATGCCCCGCTGTGCCCGTCCATCCGGACAGTCTGGTGGAGACCCCGGGCGCGTCTGAGCCGCCCGGTAGAATCTTCCCCATGTCAGGTCACTCCAAGTGGGCGACGACGAAGCACAAGAAGGCCGTCATCGACGCGCGACGTGCCAAATCGTTCGCCAAGCTCATCAAGAACATCGAGGTCGCCGCGAAGATCGGCGGCGCAGACCTCTCCGGTAACCCGACGCTCGTCGACGCCGTGCAGAAGGCCAAGAAGACCTCGGTGCCGAACGACAACATCGACCGCGCGATCAAGCGCGGCGCCGGGCTCACCGGTGAGTCCGTCGACTACCAGACGATCATGTACGAGGGCTACGGTCCGAACGGCGTCGCCCTGCTCATCGAGTGCCTGACGGACAATCGGAACCGCGCGGCAGCGGACGTCCGCACAGCGATGACCCGCAACGGCGGAACCATGGCCGATCCCGGCAGCGTCGCCTACAACTTCAGCCGCAAGGGCGTCATCTCGATCACGAAGACGGAGGGGCTCGACGAGGACGACATCCTCGCAGCCGTCCTCGACGCCGGCGCCGAGGAGGTGACCGACCGCGGCGGGGGATTCGAGGTGATCACCGAGCCGTCACAGCTCGTCGCCGCCCGCACCGCGCTGCAGGAGGCCGGCATCGACTACGACGCGGCCGACGCGGAGTTCGTGCCGAACCTCTCCATCGAGGTCAACGCCGAGACGGCCCGGAAGGTGTTCAGGCTGATCGACGCGCTCGAGGACAGCGACGATGTGCAGAACGTCTACGCCAACCTCGACATCCCGGCCGAGGTCCAGGCCGAGCTCGACGAGGAGTAGCCGGTGGCGCTCCGGGTGCCAGCGACAACCCTCAGGGTGCTCGGCATCGACCCGGGGCTGACCCGCTGCGGCGTCGGCATCGTCGATGTGACGGCCGACCGGCGCGCGCGGCTGGTCGCGGTCACCGTTCTCCGCACCCCGCCGGAGCTGGCGCTCGAGCAGCGGCTGCTCGCGGTGGGATCCGGGATCGCGGAGCTCCTCGACGAATACCGCCCGGGCGCGGTTGCGCTGGAGCGGGTGTTCGCGCAGCACAACGTCCGCACCGTCATGGGCACCGCCCAGGCGAGCGGAGTGGCGCTGCACGCGGCTGCGGCGCGCGGACTGGCGGTCGGTCTGCACACGCCGAGCGAGGTCAAGGCTGCGATCACCGGTTACGGATCCGCGGACAAGCAGCAGGTGGGAGCGATGGTTGCCCGGGTGCTCGGCCTCGACGAGGTGCCGAAGCCGGCGGATGCCAGCGACGCGCTCGCACTCGCCATCTGCCACGCGTGGAAGGGTCCGCAGGTGGGTGCTCCCGCGGCGGCCGGCGGGCTCACGCCTGCCCAGCAGGCGTGGCGGAACGCAGAGAAGTCTGCGGTCAAACGTAGGCTGACGACATGATCAGCTCCCTGCGCGGCACCGTGCTCGCCGCCGCAGGGTCGTCCGTGGTGATCGAGGTCGGTGGAGTGGGCCTGGCGGTGCAGGTGACGCCGCAGCACGCGCTCTCTCTCCGGATCGGCGCGGAGGCGACCCTGCGCACCGCCCTCATCGTGCGCGAGGACGAGTTGAGCCTCTTCGGCTTCGCCGACTCCGAGCAGCTCGAGATCTTCGACCTCCTGCGCGGTGTCACGGGCGTGGGTCCCAAGTCGGCGCTCGGCGTGCTCGCCACACTGTCGCCCGACGACGTGGCGCGCGCCGTCGCGAACGAGGACGACGCCGCATTCCGCAAGGTGTCCGGCATCGGCCCGAAGACGGCGAAGCTCATCGTCGTCTCCCTCGCCGGCAAGCTCGCAGCACCGGCTCCAGCGCGCGCCGCCTCCGCGAGGGACACGTCGGTCACCGACCGCGTCGTCGTCGCCCTCGCCGGGCTCGGGTGGCCGGAGCGCGTCGCGGCGCAGGCCGCCAGTGACGCACTCGAAGCGGCATCCGAGGCGGACCGTACGAACGTGCAGGTGCTGCTGCGCGCCGCGCTCGCCCAGCTCGGGCCCCACCAGTCCGGTTCCCCGACACTGAGCGGCGCGCGATGACCGCACCCGACCTCGCTCGGCTCACCCCCGAATCGGAGGCGGAGCTCGCCTTCGAGGGCGCACTCCGACCCAAGACGCTCGCGGAGTTCGTCGGCCAGGCGCGTGTGCGTGGCCAGCTGCAGCTGCTGCTCCGGGCGGCCGCGATGCAGAACCGGACGCCAGACCACATCCTGCTGGCCGGCCCTCCCGGACTCGGCAAGACGACGCTGGCGATGATCGTGGCGCAGGAGAGCGGGCGGAGCCTGCGCATGTCGAGCGGCCCGGCGATCCAGCACGCGGGCGACCTCGCGGCGCTGCTGTCGTCACTGGTTCCCGGCGAGGTGCTCTTCATCGACGAGATCCACCGGATGGCCCGCAGCGCGGAGGAGATGCTCTACCTCGCGATGGAGGACTTCCGCATCGACATCATGGTCGGCAAGGGCGCCGGCGCCACCTCCATCCCGCTCGACCTGGCGCCGTTCACCCTCGTCGGCGCCACGACCAGGTCGGGCCTGCTGCCGAACCCGCTTCGTGACCGTTTCGGCTTCACCGCCCACCTGGAGTTCTACGGCACGGACGAGCTGGAAGAGGTGCTCGCCCGGGCGGCCGCGCTGCTGGAGCTCGACATCGACCGGCGGGCCCTCGCCGAGATCGCCGGCCGGTGCCGTGGCACCCCGCGGATCGCGAACCGGCTGCTGCGCCGGGTGCGGGACTACGCGCTCGTCCACCCTTCGACAGGCTCAGGGGAGGCCACCCCTTCGACCGGCTCAGGGACCGGGCCCGCCGGCCTCGATGCGGTGCACGCCGCGCTCGAGCTCTACGACGTGGACGCGCTCGGACTCGACCGTCTGGACCGCTCCGTCCTCGAGGCGATCCTCGTCCGCTTCGACGGCGGTCCCGTCGGCCTCAACACCCTCGCGGTGTCGGTGGGGGAGGAGGCCGAGACGATCGAGTCGGTCGTCGAGCCGTTCCTCGTGCGCATCGGCATGCTGACCCGCACGCCGCGCGGCCGCGTCGCCACGCGCAGCGCCTGGCAGCACTTCGGAATCGACCGACAGGCGCAGGCGGGCCAGTCGGTGCTCTTCGCCGATGGCTTATGATTTCCTGAAGGCACTTGCGGTCGGCGTCGCCGGCTCTGCCTGATTTCCACCTCTGGAAGGCTCTCTCATGGATGTGTACACGATCGTCTTGCTCGCCCTTCTGGCGGTGATGATCTTCTTCATGTTCCGCAACTCGAAGAAGCGGAAGGCGGAGATGGAGGCCGTGCGCGAGAAGATGGTGCCCGGCGTCGAGGTGATGACGAACTTCGGTCTCTTCGGCACCCTCATCGCCGTCGATGACGAGACGAACATCGCCGAGGTCGAGACCAGTCCCGGCACGATCGTGCGGGTGCACCGCCAGACCCTGAGCCGCGTCGTCGAGGACACTCCCGCCGAGACCGTCGTGGATGCCGATGAGCTTCCCGCCGAGCCTGTGCTGGGCGACGAGACGCCGACGGCGGACCCCACGCGTCGCCCCGGCAAGTCCGACGGAACCGAGTAGGCCCGAACCCGTACCCCGTCCCGCCCGCCCGGGACGCGGCGGCGTTGCGCCGAAATCAGAAAGCAGAGTTCCTCAGTGGCACGACCCACCCCCGTCAAGAAGGCTTCGCGCGCGCTGATCTGGCTCGGGATCCTGTTCCTGGCCCTGATCGGAGCGAACGTCGCGCAGGTCACGTTCAACGACGGCGACTGGACGCCGCGGCTCGGACTGGACCTCGAGGGCGGCACCCAGCTGATCCTCGCCGCCCAGGTGGCGGAAGGCGAACAGGTCACCGGCGACCAGCTGAACCAGGCGGTTTCGATCATCCGGCAGCGCGTGGACGCCGCGGGCGTCGCGGAGGCCGAGGTCACCACGCAGGGTGAGCGGAACGTCGTCGTGTCGATCCCCGGCGAGCCTGATGAAGCGACCCTCCAGCGCATCCAGTCATCGGCACGCCTGGACTTCCGTCCCGTGCTGCTGGCCGATGTGGCCTCCGACGACGCCATCGGCGACGGGACCACCGACGGCGAGACCGCCACCCCGAGTCCCTCCGCCGAGCCGGAGGCGACGCCGACGGCCGAGCCCACCGGCCCGAGCGACCTCGCGTGGGTCACGCCGGAGCTGCAGGAGCAGTTCGACACCTTCAGCTGCGACTCCCTCGACGAGGGAAGCCCGGAGGTCGCTCCCGCCGACCAGCCCCTGGTCACCTGCGAGGACGACACCATCAAGTATCTGCTCGGCCCGGTCGAGGTCACCGGTGAGACGATCACCGACGCCACCAGCGGCCAGGTGCTGAGCCCGCAGGGCGTCGCCACCGGTGTCTGGGGCGTGTACCCGGAGTTCAACGAGGCGGGCACCGCGCAGTTCCGTGAGACCACCGAGCGTCTGATCAATCTCGAGTCCCCGCGCAACCAGTTCGCGATCGTGCTCGACGGCCGGGTCATCTCCGCCCCGATCTCGCAGGCCGTCATCACGGACGGCAAGCCGGTCATCTCGGGCTCCTTCACCCAGGAGAGCGCGAAGGTGCTGGCCGACCAGCTGAAGTTCGGCGCCCTCCCGATCGGGTTCGAGCTCCAGAGCCAGGAGGCGATTTCCGCGACGCTCGGTGAGTCGCAGCTGGCGAGCGGGCTGCTCGCGGGCCTCATCGGCCTCATCCTCGTGGTCGTCTACTCGCTGATCCAGTACCGCACCCTGGGCCTCGTCACCGTCTTCTCCCTGGTGGTCGCAGCCGGACTCACGTATCTGGTGGTCACCTACCTGTCGAACGCGCAGGGCTACCGGCTGTCGCTCGCCGGTGTCGCGGGTCTCATCGTGGCGATCGGCATCACGGCGGACTCGTTCATCGTCTACTTCGAGCGGGTGCGCGACGAGCTGCGCGACGGCCGGAGCCTGGAATCGTCGGTCGAGGGCGGCTGGCGGCGTGCGTTCCGCACGATCGTCGCGTCCGACAGCGTGAACTTCATGGCTGCCGTGGTGCTGTTCCTGCTCGCCGCGGCGAACGTGCGCGGCTTCGCCTTCACCCTCGGCCTCACCACGCTCGTCGATCTCGCCGTCGTGGCGCTGTTCACCCACCCGATGCTGCAGCTCGCCGCGCAGACGCGATTCTTCCGGCAAGGTCACCGGCTCAGCGGCCTCGATCCGAATGCGCTCGGAGCCGTCTATCGCGGCCGCGCGCAGTTCCGCACACCCGTCGCGGTCGCGCCGCGGAACACGAAGAGCTCGAGGGAGGCCGAACGCCGGCAGACGATCGCCGAGCGCAAGGCCGCGGAGCTCGAGAACGCGAGCGCGAAGGGCAAGGACTCCTGATGGCGAACTTCACCGCATTCGGCAACGACCTCTACACGGGTGCCCGCTCGATCGACTTCGTCGGCCGGCGCAAGCTCTGGTACCTGATCTCGGCCGTGCTGCTGCTGCTCGCGATCGCCGGGCCGTTCCTCCGTGGCGGCTACTCCTTCGGTATCGAGTTCGAGGGCGGCTCGGAGTTCCAGGTGGCGAACGTCGCCGGGACCGCCGACCGCGGCATCGCCTCCGACGTCGTCGCGTCGGTCGCCCCGGATGTGGCCGCCGAGGTGACGACGATCGGCGCCGGCACCATCCGCGTGCAGACGGAGCCGCTGCCGCAGGAGGACACCCGCGAGATCCGCGAGGAGCTCGCCACCGCCTACGGGGTGACGCTCGACGATGTCTCGGCGAGCCTCGTCGGGCCGAGCTGGGGCGCCGACATCACCGCCCAGGCGCTGCGAGCGCTGGTGATCTTCCTCGTGCTCGTCGGCATCGTGATGGCGCTCTACTTCCGCACCTGGAAGATGTCACTCGCCGCGCTGGTCGCGCTTGTGCACGACCTCGTCCTCACCGCAGGGATCTACGGCATCCTCGGCTTCGAGGTCACACCCGCGGCGGTGATCGGCCTGCTGACGATCCTCGCCTACTCGCTGTACGACACCGTCGTGGTGTTCGACAAGATCCGGGAGAACACCTCGCAGGACGGGGAGCAGTCGCGCCGGACGTTCTCGGAATCGGTGAACCTCGCCGTGAACCAGACGCTCGTCCGCTCCATCAACACCTCCATCGTCGCGGCTCTGCCGGTGGCCTCGATCCTCTTCATCGGCGCGTTCGTGCTCGGCGCGGGCACGCTACGGGACATCGCGCTGGCCCTGTTCATCGGGATCCTGGTCGGCACATACTCGACGATCTTCATCGCGGCGCCCCTCTATGCGCAGCTGCGGGAGGGCGAGCCGGAGACCCAGCGGCGCGGCGTGCGTCCTGAGTCGGTGAACCGGGCGGCGAACCCTTCCGGCGCGGTCCGCTGACCATGGCCGGCGAAGTGCCCGCCGTGCTGGCGCAGGAGGCGATCGACGCCGCGGCGGCGGGCGGTTACCTGCTCGACGTTCGCGAGCCGCGGGAATGGGATGAAGTGCACGCGCCCTCCGCGACGCTCATCCCCATGCGTGCCCTCAGCGAACGAGCGGGCGCGCTGCCCGAGGACGGACATATCCTCGTGATCTGCCACAGCGGCGCACGCTCCGCCGCGGTCACGGAGGCGCTCGTGGCGGCGGGCTACCCGGCGGTCAACGTGACCGGCGGCATGGTCGCGTGGGAGGCGGTGGGCGGCCCCGTCGTGCGGACGGGCCGCGCCGGGCCGCGCCCGTAGAATTGCAGCACCCGCTGCCAGGGCCCGAACGGAAGGGGTGGCGATGAGCGAGACCTCGGCTCAGAACACCGCTCCACTGCGCGCCCTGCTGCCGCGCCTCTTCTCCCGCGCAGTCCAGCCCGCCGGCGCGGTCGACCGGCTCATCCGCACGGTCCGGATGCATCACCCGAAGGCCGACATCGGGGTGATCGAGCGCGCGTACGCCGCGGCGGAGAAGGCGCACGAGGGCCAGCAGCGCAAGAGCGGCGAGCCGTACATCACCCACCCGGTGGCCGTGGCGCAGATCCTCGCGGATCTCGGAATCGGGTCGAAGGCGATCGCCGCCGCGCTGCTGCACGACACCGTCGAGGACACCGCGTACATGCTCGACATGGTCCGCGCCGACTTCGGCGACGAGATCGCGATGCTGGTCGACGGGGTCACCAAGCTCGACAAGCTGAAGTATGGCGACAGCGCCCAGGCCGAGACGGTCCGCAAGATGGTTGTGGCGATGTCGAAGGACATCCGGGTGCTCGTCATCAAGCTGGCCGATCGGCTCCACAACGCACGGACCTGGGGGTTCGTGCCCGCGGAGTCGGCGGAGCGCAAGGCGAAGGAGACCCTCGAGATCTATGCGCCACTCGCGCACCGGCTCGGGATCCAGACGATCAAGTGGGAGCTCGAGGACCTCTCGTTCGCCGTGCTGTATCCGAAGCTCTACGTCGAGATCGAGGGGCTCGTCAAGAAGCGCACGCCGAAGCGCGAGGAGTTCGTGCAGGAGGTCATCGACAAGGTCAACGAAGACCTGAAGGAGTCGAGGATCAAGGGGCAGGTGGTCGGCCGGCCGAAGCAGTACTACTCGATCTACCAGAAGATGATCCTGCGCGGCCGCGATTTCGATGAGATCTACGACCTTGTCGGCATCCGGGTGCTGGTGAACTCGCTGCGCGACTGCTATGCGGTGCTCGGCGCGATCCACGCGCGCTGGACCCCGATCCCGGGCCGCTTCAAGGACTACATCGCGACCCCGAAGTTCAACCTGTACCAGTCGCTCCACACCACGGTGATCGGCCCGAAGGGCCGCGCGGTCGAGATCCAGATCCGCACCCACGACATGCACCAGCGTGCCGAGTACGGCGTCGCGGCGCACTGGAAGTACAAGGAGCGGGTGGCCGCGCAGCGCGGCAGCGCGCCCGACAACGGCCCC
The DNA here is from genome assembly GCF_042434515.1 of Lysobacter korlensis. Taxonomy (NCBI): domain Bacteria; kingdom Pseudomonadati; phylum Pseudomonadota; class Gammaproteobacteria; order Lysobacterales; family Lysobacteraceae; genus Lysobacter; species Lysobacter korlensis. The sequence continues at coordinate 25,417 of NZ_JBHLTG010000002.1, read as the reverse complement.
GACTCCGACATGGCGTGGCTGGCGCACATCTCGGACTGGCAGGCGGAGACCGCGGATCCCGGCGAGTTCCTCGACTCGCTGCGATTCGAGATCGGTGCCAAGGAGGTCTACGTCTTCACGCCGCAGGGCAAGGTCATCGGCCTTCCCGCGGGCGCCACGCCGGTCGACTTCGCGTACGCGGTGCACACCGAAGTCGGGCACCGCACGATGGGCGCCAAGGTGAACGGCCGGCTGGTTCCACTCGAGAGCGAGCTCACGAGCGGCGACGTGGTCGAGGTGTTCACGTCGAAGAACCCGGACGCGGGACCCAGCCAGGACTGGCTGCATTTCGTCAAGAGCACGCGCGCCCGCAACAAGATCCGCCAGTGGTTCACCAAGGAGCGACGCGACGAGGCGATCGAGCACGGCAAGGACGCCATCGCCCGTGCGATGCGCAAGCAGAACCTGCCGCTGCAGAAGTTGATGAGCCAGGATTCCTTCGCCGACGTGGCCGCGCAGCTGCGGTACGACGGTGTGGAGGCGCTGTACGCCGCGGTCGGCGAGGGTCACGTCTCCACCCAGTCGGTGCTGGAGAAGGTCGTCGCCCTGGTGCAGAGCGAGGAGGAGACCGAGGACGAGGAGCTCACCTTCCGTCCCCGCGGTCGCTCCGCCACGCTGAAGTCCACCGACTCCGGCGTGCTCGTGCGCGGCGCTCCGGACATCCTGGTCAAGCTCGCGAAGTGCTGCACGCCCGTGCCCGGCGACGAGATCATCGGGTTCGTGACCCGCGGCGCGGGCGTCTCCGTGCACCGCAGCGACTGCCACAACATCAAATCGCTCCTGGCCGAGCCGGAGCGGATGATCGAGGTGGAGTGGGCCCCGACGTCGAAGAGCCTGTTCCTGGTGCACATCCAGGTGGAGGCCCTCGACCGCGCCGGCCTGCTGTCCGACGTCACGCGGGTGCTGTCCGAGCACCATGTGAACATCCTGTCCGCGACGGTCAACACCTCGAGCGACCGGCTGGCGCTCAGCCGGTTCGTGTTCGAGATGGGCGACACGACACACCTCGACCGGGTGCTCAACGCTGTGCGGCGGATCGACGCCGTCTACGACGTGTACCGCGTCCAGGGCGGCTGACGCCCGGTTCAGCAGACGCCGGTTCAGCGGACGCCGGTTCAGAAGATTTCGGCGAGCCGGACCAGAGCACGGCGCCGGAACGGCAGGTTCCGCCGGGACCCGAGCGCCTCGGCGCACCCCGCCCGGTCCGCGCCCGCGAGCTCGGCGAGCCTGGCCGCCACCACGGGGTCGAAGACGGTGGCGAACCGGAGGAGGTCCAGCAGCGTGCGCTCCGGGTCGGTGACCCGGAGGCCGGACAGCTCGCGGATCTCGGCGCCATCGATCACCACCTCCCGCACGGTCATGGCGAGCGGACCGCCAGGGCGCCCGCGCGTGCCCATGCCGCTGCAGAACTCGTGCACCCGTGGGGGAGTGGTCCGGGCGCCCCAGACCCACGCCGCCGTGTCCCGCTCCGCGGTCAGGTTCGCCGGCGTGTGGGGCCGGAGCGAGGCAGCCCGCAGCGCCGGGGTCTCGAACTCGTCGATCGCGAAGAAGCTGAGGTTGAGGGTGAACACATCGCCGTCGAGCCGCGCGGCAAGCAGCTCCGCGAGGGGAAGGTCATCCGCGGTGATCGCGAGCGGTCGGTCCTGCACCCGACCATTGTGCGGATGGCGTCACCGGCACGACGGCACCCACCCGGCGGTGTGGACGGGCCGGACGCTGTGGAGGGCTAGCTTCCGAGCGCGTCGAGCCAGGCCTTGCGGGCGTCGAGCGCCTCCTGTGCCTCCTGGGCGCGCTTGATGTCCCCGCTCTGCTTCGCCTCCGCGAGCTCAGCCTCGAGCTTCGAGATGAGGTCCTGCAGCTGGCTGGTCATGCCCTCGGCGCGGGCCTTCCGCTCCGGGTTCTCCCGGCGCCAGTGGTCCTCATCGAGCTTCTTCACCGCCGCCTCGACCTTGCGCAGCCGGTCCTCGAGGACCTTCACCTGATCCCGTGGCACCTTGCCGATGGCGTCCCAGCGGCGCTGGATCGAGAGCAGCTTCTCCTTCGCCGCGACGCGGTCGGTCGCCGTGAGCAGCGGGTCGGCCTCCTCGAGGAGTGCCAGCTTCTGCTCCAGGTTCGCGGCGAACTCGACGCTCTCCTTCGCGTCGACCTCGGCTTTGGCCGAGTAGAGCGCGTCGCCCGCCGCCTTGAAGCGGTTCCAGAGGGCGTCGTCCACCTTCTTGCCGGCACGGCCGGCGCTCTTCCACTCGTCGAGCAGCGCGCGATACGCGGGGATCCCCTCGACCCCGCGCGGGATAAGCGCCTCAGCGCGCTCGGCGAGGCGCTCCTTACGCGCCTTCGCGTCCTTGTGGGCGCTGTCGAGCTCGGCGAAGAACGCGCGCCGGTGCTGCTCCACGGTGGTGCGGGCGGCGCGGAACCGCTTCCACAGCTCGTTGCTCTCGTTCTTCGGCAGGCGCGGTCCCTCCTGCTGGTGCTTCTGCCAGCGGGCGAAGATGTCGTCGAGGGTCGCGGTCACCTGCTTCCACTGCGCCTTCGCCGGATCCTGCGCGGCCAGCTTCTCCGCTTCCTCGACGAGCGCGGTGCGCTCGGCGATCGCCTGGTCGAGGGCCGCCTTCGTTTCGGCGGTCTGCTTCTCGGTGAGTTCACTGACGGTGCCGCCCAGCGCCTCCAGGCGGCGCTCGAGGCTCGCCAGGTCGCCGACGGCGTGGGCGTTCCGCACCGCCTCGGTCAGCGTGCCGACGGTCTTCGCGATGTCGGCGGCTGGGGCGCCGCGCCGTGCCCGCTGCTCGAGGAGCCCGACCTGACCGGCGAGTTCCGCGTACTTCCGCTCGTAGTAGGCGAGCGCCTCCTCGGCGGAGCCGTCGGGGTATTGACCGACGACGCGCTCACCGTCGCCCTCGCGCACGTACACCGTGCCGGTCTCATCGACACGGCCCCACGCGATCTGCTCGCTCTCCGCCATGCTACCCACCTGCCGTCTGCCTCCCGTCGGCGACCATCAGCCTATTGCACCGGCTCCCGGGCCGTTCCTCCCCGGTCAGGAGATCGTGATCCGGGTGATCGTGGTTGCCACGGCCGGGGGACCATCCTCCCCGCCCGCAGCCGGATCGACACCTTCCGCGGCGATCTCGCTGACGAGCGCCTCGAGGCCGCTCGTCACCGAACCGATCACCGTGTATCCGCCCGCCGCGTCGGCGGGGAGCTGGGTGTCCTCGAACACGACGAAGAACTGCTTGCCCTGGCTGAAGGCCTCAGGACCCCGCGCCATCGCGATCGTGCCCGCCGGATAGACGCCGTCCTCGGGCGCGTTCTCGATCGGTCCGAAGGCGAACTCGGGATCGCTCGCGCCGTCGCCGCTCGACGAGCCGCACTGCAGCAGACCCGCGGTCTCACCCTGCACGAGCCGGTGGCAGGTCTTGCCGTCGTAGTAGCCCGCCTGGGCCTCCTGCAGGAACACGGACACGGCCTGGGGCGCGCTCTCGCCGTTGAGCTCGATGCCCAGCTCCACGTTCTCGTTGAGCACCAGCTCACCGGTCCAGGCGCGACCCTCGGCGAGATCCGGCGACGGAACGTCGCCGACGTTCTGTCCCTCCGCCTGCGGGTCGGCGCTCGCACTGGCCGTCGGAGTCGGGGTCGGGGCGCCGGGTCCGTCGGCGAAGTAGAAGAGCTGCGCGACCGTCGCGAGGGTCGCCACCACGACGAGCGCGCCGACTGCGACCAGGTTGTCGCGCTTGCGCCTCGCGGTCTTGTGCTGGTGCACCTGCTGGCGGGCGGCGTACCGCTTCTGCCGCTCCCTCGCCTCACGCGCCTCGCGGTCTCTTCTGCTGCTGGGCACGAAGGTCCTCTCCTCATGGTGTGGATCGCCTCCGGTACTTTATCCGGGCCGGTTCGCGCATCGAGCCCCGCGACGCCGCGAGAGGCGTGGCAGAGGTGACGATTACGCTTGCAGCCATGAGTTCGCAGCCCGGCCTGGTGACCGGGTCCACGCCGCTCGCCGTGCGGATGCGACCGCGCTCCCTGGACGAGGTCGCCGGGCAGCGGCACCTGCTGAAGCCCGGCTCGCCGCTGGTCGCGCTCGCATCCGACACCGCCGGCCGGCAGGGGTCCGTCTCCGTCATCCTCTGGGGGCCGCCCGGCACCGGCAAGACGACCCTCGCCCAGGCGATCGCGCACAGCTCCGGCCGCCGGTTCGTCGAGCTCTCGGCCGTGACGGCCGGAGTGCGCGATGTGCGGCAGGTGATGGAGGAGGCGATGTCGACCCGCGACCTCTACGGCACCTCCACGGTGCTCTTCCTCGACGAGATCCACCGCTTCACGAAGGCCCAGCAGGACGCCCTGCTGCCCGGGGTCGAGAACGGCTGGGTGATCCTCATCGCCGCGACCACCGAGAACCCGTCGTTCTCCGTCATCGCACCCCTGCTCTCGCGCTCGCTGCTGCTCACGCTGGAGCTGCTGAGCGACGAGGACCTCGGCCTGCTGATCGATCGCGCGGTGGAGTCGCCGAAGGGGCTCGCCGCGAAGGTGGAGCTCGACGAGTGCGCTCGTGCGGCACTCATCCGGCTGGCGTCGGGCGATGCGCGCCGGGCGCTCACCGCCCTCGAGGCCGCGGCGATGACGGCGACGGCTTCGAGCGCCGCCGCGGACGGCGGGAATCCGCAGGAGGAGGCGAACGAGCAGCCGGAGGACGGCGAGGAGCCTCCGAAGCCGGTCGTCACCGCGGAGACCGTCGCGACCGCGGTCGATCGCGCGCTGCTGCGCTACGACCGGAACGGCGACGAGCACTACGACGTCATCAGCGCGTTCATCAAATCGGTCCGCGGCTCCGACGTGGACGCGGCGCTGCACTACCTGGCGCGGATGATCGAGGCGGGGGAGGACCCGCGGTTCATCGCGCGCCGGATCATCGTCTCCGCCGCCGAGGACATCGGGCTCGCCGACCCGCAGGGACTCGTGATCGCAGTGGCCGCCGCGGATGCCGTGCAGCTGATCGGCATGCCGGAAGGGCGGATCCCGCTCGCCGAGGCGGTCGTCTACCTCGCCACAGCCCCCAAATCCAACGCCTCCTACCTGGCGCTCGATGCCGCGATCGCCGATGTCCGGGCGGGGAAGATCGGGCGGGTGCCGAAGCACCTGCGGGACGCGCACTACCCGGGCGCGAAGCGACTCGGCCACGGCAAGGGCTACAAGTACTCGCACGACTCGGACATCGGCGTGGTGCAGCAGGAGTACCTGCCGGACGTGCTCAAGGGGACCACCTACTACCGGCCGACGACCCACGGCAACGAGCGCGACGTCTCGGCGCGGCTCGAGAAGATCCGCGCGATCCTCCGCGGCACGAGCTGACCCACGGAGGGGCCGCCTCCCGGCGTGATAGCATTGTCGACGCCTGAAATCGGCGGAAGCGTGCGGCTGCGCTCCGGCGGTGACGGGATTCCAGCCTGTAGCCGGCCGGATCCCACGGCGCCATCCCTCTGCTTACACAGGCTCTGCTTGTGCAGCCCGGCCTGGTGCGCGATCGAGCGTCGCGCGCGGCGGCCTGTGCATCCGAAACGTTCAGAACACTTCAGAAAAGGATTCCGTGTCCACCAAATCACGCACCCGCAGCAAGACCCGTCTGTCGCGCGCCCTCGGCGTCGCGCTGACCCCGAAGGCCGCCCGCTACCTCGAGAAGCGACCCTACGCTCCCGGTGAGCATGGCCGCACCAAGCGCAAGGCCGACAGCGACTACGCCGTCCGGCTGCGGGAGAAGCAGCGTCTCCGCGCCCAGTACGGCATCCGCGAGAAGCAGCTCCGCATCGCCTTCAACGAGGCGCGTCGCACCCAGGGCCTGACCGGTGAGAACCTGGTCGAGCTCCTCGAGATGCGCCTCGACGCGCTCGTGCTCCGTGCCGGCTTCGCCCGCACCACGGCCCAGGCCCGTCAGCTGGTGGTGCACCGCCACATCCTCGTCGACGGCAAGATCGTCGACCGTCCGTCCTTCCGTGTCAAGGAGGGTCAGCTCATCCACGTGAAGCCGAAGAGCGAGGCGCTCGAGCCGCTGCAGGTCGCCGCCGCCGGCGGTCACGCCGAGGTGCTGCCGAAGGTCCCGGCCTACCTGGATGTCGAGCTCGACAAGCTGCAGGCCCGCCTCGTACGCCGCCCGAAGCGCGCCGAGGTCCCGGTGACCTGTGAGGTCCAGCTCGTCGTCGAGTACTACGCCGCGCGCTAGTCCTACTCCGACAGGCTGAGCACAAGCGCCGGGAGGCCGGGGGGAGCGCGCGACGCTCGCCCCGGCCTCTCGGGCTTAAGCGACTTCCGCCCTTAACTAAGCTGAAACCCGCAGGCCGTCGCCTGCTTCATCCAAGGAGAGCGAGCATGAAGAGCGCCCTGGTGCTTCTCGTCGGTGTCGTCCTCGGTTTCGCGGTCGCCCACGCGGTGAACCGCACCCCGGAGGGCAAGCGGTTCCTCGAGGGCGTCGACGCCCGGATCGAGGACTTCCGCGCCGCCGCCGTCGAGGGCTTCCGCACCCGGAACGCCGAGGTGCGCGCTCTGGCTGCAGAAGCGGACGCCGCCTCCGACCGCCAGTCCCGTCCGGAGTAGCCGTGCAGACAGCAGACATCCAGCGGCGCTGGCTGGAGTTCTTCGGTTCCCGCGGCCACACCGTCGTCCCGTCCGCGTCGCTCGTGAGCGACGACCCGACGCTGCTGTTCACCGTGGCCGGCATGGTGCCCTTCATCCCGTACCTGACCGGGCTGGTCCCCGCGCCGTACCCGCGTGCGACCAGCGTGCAGAAGTGCATCCGGACGAACGACATCGAAGAGGTGGGCAAGACCACCCGCCACGGCACGTTCTTCCAGATGAACGGCAACTTCTCGTTCGGGGACTACTTCAAGGAGCAGGCGGTCGCCTACGCCTGGGAGCTCCTGACGACGCCGGAGTCCGACGGTGGCCTCGGCTTCGCCGAGAAGGACCTCTGGGTCACCGTCTACGACGACGACGACGAGGCCGCGGCATTCTGGAAGAAGACCGCCGGGCTTCCCGACGAGCGCATCCAGCGGCTCGGCAAGGAGGACAACTACTGGCACACCGGCCAGCCCGGTCCCGCCGGCCCGTGCTCCGAGATCTACTTCGACCGCGGCCCCGCCTACGGCCCGGACGGCGGTCCTGCCGTGGACGACACGCGCTACATCGAGATCTGGAATCTCGTGTTCATGCAGTATCTGATCACTGATGTCCGCAGCAAGGTGGACTTCGACATCGTGAGCGAGCTGCCCCGGAAGAACATCGACACCGGCATGGGCATGGAGCGCGTCGCGTTCCTGAAGCAGGGCGTCGAGAACATGTACGAGATCGACCAGGTGCGTCCGGTGCTCGACATGGCGAGCCGGCTCTCCGGGCGCCGCTACGGCGCCGACCACGACGACGACGTGCGGATGCGCGTCATCGCCGACCACGTGCGGTCCTCGCTCATGCTGATGGGCGACGGTGTCAGCCCCAGCAACGAGGGCCGCGGGTACATCCTGCGCCGGCTGCTGCGCCGCTCCATCCGCGCCATGCGACTGCTGGGCGTCGACGCGCCGTCCTTCGCCGAGCTGTTCGGCGCCTCCCGGGACGCGATGAGCGGTGCCTACCCGGAGGTCCTGCACGATTACGACCGGATCTCCCGCCTCGCGCTCGGCGAGGAGGAGGCGTTCCTGCGCACGCTCGCGAGCGGCACCAGCATCCTCGACCTCGCGGTCGACCGCACCAAGGGCGAGGGCAAGCAGGCGATCCCGGGGGACACCGTCTTCCAGCTGCACGACACCTTCGGCTTCCCGATCGACCTCACGCTGGAGATGGCCGAGGAGGCCGGGCTCACCGTCGACCGGGACGCGTTCGACCGGCTGATGGCAGACCAGCGCGCCCGTGCGAAGGCGGATGCCAAGTCGAAGAAGCGCGCCCTCGCCGACCTGTCGGTGTACAGCGAGTTCCGCAAGCACGGCGAGACGGTGTTCACCGGCTACGAGCTGCTCGAGACGGAGAGCACCGTGCTCGGCCTCCTGCGCGACGGGGTATCGGTCGATTCGGCGGCGACCGGTGACATCGTCGAGGTGATCCTCGCCGAGACGGCGCTCTACCCGGAGTCCGGCGGCCAGGAGTCCGACCAGGGCCGCATCGTCGGCAACGGGTTCGAGCTCGAGGTGCTCGACGTGCAACGCCCCGTGAAGGGCCTTGTCAGCCACACCGTGCAGGTGTCCAGCGGCGAGGTCGGCGTCGGGGCTCCGGCGACGACGCTCGTCAACCCGGTGTGGCGGCACTCCGCCGCGCAGGCTCACTCGGCCACCCATGTCATCCACGCGGCGCTCCGCCAGGTGCTCGGCCCCCAGGCGCACCAGTCCGGGTCGTACAACAAGGCCGGCTACATGCGCCTGGACTTCAGCTGGAACGCCGCGCTGTCTCCGGCCACTCGCAGTGAGATCGAGGAGATCTCGAACAACGCGGTGCGTGACAATCTCGAAGTCACCACGCGGATCATGACGCTCGACGAGGCGAAGAAGCTCGGCGCGATGGCGCTCTTCGGCGAGAAGTACGGCGACGCGGTGCGGGTCGTCGACATCGGCGGCCCGTGGTCACGCGAGCTGTGCGCCGGCACGCACGTGCGCCGCTCCGCCGAGATCGGCCTCATCAACGTCGTGAGCGAGTCCTCCGTGGGCTCGGCCAACCGCCGGATCGAGTCGCTCGTCGGCCTCGAGGCGTTCCAGGACCTCGCGACGGAGCGCGCCATCGTCTCGCAGCTCACCTCCTCGCTGAAGACTCCGCGCGAGCAGCTTCCCGACCGGATCGCGGAGCTCGTGGCGAGCCTCAAGGCTGCCGAGCGGAAGATCGCGCAGTACGAGGCCAGCCAGCTTGCCGGCCGCATCCCGGCCCTGGTGGCGAACGCCCGCCGCGTCGGCGGGTTCACCACCGTTCTCGAGCACGTCGGCAAGGTCGGCAGCAGCGATGACCTCCGCGGCCTCGTCACGTCGGTCCGCGAGCGGCTGGGCGGTGACCCGGCGGTGGTCGCACTGGCCGCGGACGTGTCCGGAAAGCCGGCCGTGATCGTCGCAACCAACGACGCCGCCCGGAAGAGCTCCGTGAAGGCGGGGGCGCTCGCCAAGCGGGCGGCCTCCGTGCTCGGCGGCGGCGGCGGTGGCCGCGACGACCTCGCCCAGGGCGGCGGGTCGGATCTGACGGCCATCCAGAGCGCGCTCGACGCGGTGAGCGCAGAGCTGAGCGCGTAGCGGATGCGGTCCGGAGTGAGGCTGGGCGTCGACGTGGGCAAGGTCCGCGTCGGGATCGCGCGCAGCGACCCCGCCGGGATGCTCGCCACCCCGGTGGCGACCCTCGCCCGGGCTGGGGAGCTCGACTCCGGCTTCCGCGCCCTCGTCGACGAGCACCAGCCGGTCGAGGTGGTGGTCGGCCTGCCGCTGTCGATGTCGGGCGGCGAGACCGCGTCGACCGCGGATGCCCGCGAGGTGGCTGCCCGGCTGGCGCGCGTGGCCGGCGTGCCGGTGCGGCTCGTCGACGAGCGGCTCTCGACCGTCGGTGCGCAGCGGTCGTTGCAGGCGGCCGGGCGCAACAGCAAGCAGTCACGATCCGTGATCGACCAGGCCGCCGCCGTGATCATCCTGCAGCACGCATTGGATTTCGAGCGGACGGCCGATCGGCCGCCCGGCGTCGTCGTCGGCAGTGTTCCCGACGACGCAGAGGAAGGGCACCCCCATGGCTGAGCAGACCCCGTGGGACGACATCTTCAGCCCGCAGCCGTCCGGCAACGAGTCCTCGGAGGAGCATCCGAAGACCGCCGTCCTGCCCGTCACCCGCAGAGAGGTGCGGGCGCAGGACCGCCGCCCGCCGCTCGGTGAGCAGCTCGGCAAGACGCCGAAGCCCAAGCGCAAGCGCAAGTGGGGCGTCCTCATCGCGTTCCTCGTGTTTCTGGCGCTCCTGGTCGGGGCAGGAACGACGGTGTGGTTCACGTTCGAGGACCGGATCCGCGACGTGCTCGGCTGGGCCGAGCCGAACGACTACGAGGGCACCGGCAACGGCGAGCCGGTGGACATCGTCATCGCGACCGGACACATCGGCGCGGACGTCGCGGCGACGCTCGAGGACGCCGGTGTCACGAAATCCTTCGACGCCTTCTACGACCTGCTGCTCACCCTGCCGGAGCAGCCGAACTTCCTGCCAGGCACCTACACGCTGGAGCAGCAGATGAGCGCCGAGTCCGCGCTCGACGCCCTGCTCGATCCGGCGAACCGCAGCACCTGGCAGGTGTCCTTCCCGGAGGGCGTGACGACCGCAACCATCCTCCAGCGGATCAGCGAGGGCACCGGCCTGCCGATCGAAGAGCTGCAGGCAATCGCCGAGGATCACGAGTCGCTCGGCGTCCCCGCGGACGCCCCGAGCATCGAGGGGTACCTGTTCCCCGCCACCTACGAGTTCGACCCCGAAACGCCCGCGCGCGACATCCTGCAGCGGATGGTGGACCGCATGTTCGAGTCGCTCGACGCGGCCGGCGTGGCTCCGGAGGACCGGCACCGCGTGCTCACCGTCGCGTCGCTGGTGCAGCGCGAGGCGGGGACCGCCGAGGACTTCGGCAAGGTGGCCCGCGTGGTCTACAACCGCCTCGACACCGGCATGATGCTCCAATTCGACTCGACTTCGCACTACGGGTGGCAGGTGACCCGCGGTGAGGCGCCGACCGGGTCGGTGTTCACCACGGATGAGGAGCGCGCCGACGAGAACCCGTACAACACCTATGCGAAGACCGGGCTGCCGGCGGGCCCGATCGCCGCACCGGGCGACGCCGCCATCCAGGCGGCGCTGAACCCGGCGGACGGCGACTGGCTGTTCTTCGTCGCCGTGAACTTGAAGACGGGCGAATCGGTGTTCAGCTCCACGCTGGCCGAGCACAACCGGGCCGTGGACCAGCTCGCCGCCTGGTGCGCGGAGAGCGACGAGAACGCGGAGTACTGTGGCTGAGCCCGACCCGCTGGATCGCCCCCCGGGCGACTTCCGGCGACTCGCGGTGCTCGGGTCGCCGATCGCGCACTCGAAGTCGCCCGCGCTCCATGCGGCGGCCTACCGGGTGCTCGGTCTCGACTGGGAGTACGCCGCCGTCGAGGTGACGACGACGACGCTCCCCGGCTTCCTCGGCGGGCTCGACTCCTCCTGGCGCGGGCTGTCGCTCACGATGCCTCTGAAGCGCGACGTGGTCCCGCTCCTCACCACCACGGATGAGCTGGTGGAGCTCACCGGGGCGGCGAACACCGTGCGGATCGAGCCGGGCGTGCTCGCCGGCTTCAACACCGACGTGTACGGGATCGAGGAGTCCTTCCGCCGGGCGGGCGTCGCGGCGCTGCACTCCGTCGCCATCCTCGGCGGCGGAGCGACCGCGGCATCCGCCCTGGTCGCGGCGTCGCAGATGGGCGCCACCGCAGCCACCATCGCCCTGCGCGACCCGGCGAAGGGGGGCGCGCTGCGGACCCTCGCCGACCGGCTCGGCGTGCATCTTCAAGTCCAGGCGATCGGCTCGCCGCTCCCGCCGTGCGACGCGGTGGTGAGCACCCTGCCGAACGGTGCCGAGGCCCGGCCGATGGTGCCCGAGCATGTCCGCCGCAGCGCCGTGCTGCTGGACGTGGCGTACGAGCCGTGGCCGACTCCGCTCGCGGCCTCATGGACGGGCCCGGTCATCCCGGGGATTGAGATGCTGGTGCACCAGGCGGTCGCCCAGGTGCGCGTGTTCCTCCAAGGCTCGCCCGACCGGTCGCTCCCCGGCGACGACCGCGTACTCACCGCGATGCGGTCGGCCGTCGGCCTGACCTGACGCGGTCCCGGGACGTCTCCGGCGTTCCACCTTCCCTCGGTGTGAAAGGATTTCGACATGCTTCGTTGGTTGACCGCCGGTGAGTCCCATGGGCCTGAGCTGGTCGCCATCCTCGAGGGGCTCCCCGCGGGCGTGCCGGTGAGCGCCGCGGCGATCCAGGCAGATCTGCAGCGCCGGAAGCTCGGCTACGGCCGCGGCGCCCGCATGAAGTTCGAGCAGGATGAGCTGACGATCAGCGGCGGCGTGCGCCACGGAGCGACGCTCGGCAGCCCGGTCGCCCTCCGCGTCGGCAACACCGAATGGCCGAAGTGGGTCGACGTGATGAGCGCCGAGCCCGTCGACTCGGAGAAGCTCGCGGGTGGCCGCGGCGCACCGCTCACCCGGCCCCGCCCCGGGCACGCCGACCTCGTCGGCATGCAGAAGTACGACTTCGACGAGGCGCGCCCGGTGCTGGAGCGAGCCAGCGCCAGGGAGACCGCCGCACGCGTCGCGCTGGGCGCGGTGGCACGGTCGTTCCTCGGTGAGCTCGGCGTGCGGCTGGTCAGCCACACACTGTCGATCGGCCCCGTGCGCGTACCGGAGGCGTATGCGCTGCCGTCCCCGGACGACGTCGTCACGCTCGACGCCGACCCGCTGCGCTGCTTCGACGAGCCGACCTCGGCACGCATGGTGGCCGAGGTCGACGCGGCCCACAAGGACGGGGACACCCTCGGCGGGGTCGTCGAGGTGCTCGCCTACGGCCTGCCGCCGGGGCTGGGCTCCTACGTGCACTGGGACCGCCGCATCGATGCGCAGCTGTCGGCCGCCCTCATGGGCATCCAGGCCATCAAGGGCGTCGAGGTCGGTGACGGCTTCGTCACCACCACCCGGCGCGGATCCGCCGCGCACGACGAGCTGCTGCGGACCGGCGACGTGATCTCCCGGCCCACCGACCGCGCGGGCGGCACCGAAGGCGGCATGACGACCGGGGGAGTGCTGCGCGTGCGTGCCGGCATGAAGCCGATCGCCACGGTGCCGCGGGCCCTGCGGACGATCGACGTCGCGACCGGCGAGGCGGCGCCCGCGCATCACCAGCGCTCCGACGTCTGTGCGGTGCCGGCCGCCGGCGTCGTCGCCGAGGCGATGGTGGCCCTCGTGCTGGCGAACGCCATGCTGGAGAAGTTCGGCGGCGACTCGGTCGGTGAGACGCGTCGGAACCTCGACGCCTACCTGGCCGCCATCCCGGCCGCGCTGCGTACGGGATTCGCCCCGGACGCCGCGAGCACCGCCGCGGGCACCGAGGCGTGACGGCGCCCACCGCGGTGCTGATCGGCCCGCCGGCCGCCGGCAAGTCGCGGATCGGCAAGCGCGTCGCGCGGATCCTCGGTGTGCCCTTCACCGACACCGACTCGCAGATCGTCGCCGCCCACGGCAAAATCGCCGACATCTTCGCCGAGCACGGCGAGCCGCACTTCCGCGCACTCGAGCGTGAGGCGGTGCGTGCCGCGCTGGCCGGCCCCGGCGTCGTGTCGCTCGGCGGTGGAGCCGTGCTGGACCTCGACACCCAGGCGGACCTCCGGAAGCTCCCGGTCGTGCTCCTCACCGCCTCCGCCGATGCGGTCCGGAAACGGATCCGCGGCGGCAAGCGACCGCTGCTGGCATCCGGCGGCATCGACGCGTGGGAGCGCCTCGTCGCCGAGCGCACCCCGATCTACGAGGCACTGGCCACCCGGGTCTGGGACACCTCCAGCCGCCCGGTCGATCAGCTGGCGGCGGAGATTGCCGACTGGCTCGCGTCGCGAGCCGGTTCCGATGGCAGCGGGCGGGGAGCGAGCGAATGAGCGACATCACGACCATCCGGGTGCCCGGCACCTCGCCGTACGACGTGCTCGTCGGCACCAGGCTCGACGACTCGCTGTCCGAGCTGCTCGGCCCGAAGGTGGCGAAGGTGCTGGTGGTGCACGCGCCGCCGCTCGCCGAGCGCGCCGCCGCCCTGCGCGAGCGGCTCTCCGGCCGCTACGAGGTGCTGCTGGCCGAAGTTCCGGATGCCGAGAGCGCCAAGCGGGTCGAGGTCGCCGCGTTCTGCTGGCAGATTCTGGGGCAGACCGACTTCACCCGCACCGACGCGGTGGTCGGGTTCGGCGGTGGTGCCACCACCGATCTCGCCGGCTTCGTCGCGGCCACCTGGCTTCGCGGCGTGAAACTCGTGCAGGTTCCCACCACGGTGGCCGGCATGGTGGACGCCGCGATCGGCGGCAAGACCGGGATCAACACCGCCGAGGGGAAGAACCTGGTCGGGTCCTTCTACGCCCCCGCCGGCGTCGTCGTCGATCTCGGCTTCCTCGACACCCTGCCGCGGAACGAGGTCGTCGCCGGCTTCGCCGAGATCGTGAAGGCCGGGTTCATCGCCGAGCCGGAGATCCTCGAGATCATCGAAGCCGATCCGGACGCTGCAACCGACCCGAGTACCCCGCAGTTCCGCCGGGTGGTCGAGCTCTCCATCGGGCTGAAGGCGCGCGTGGTGGGGGAGGACTTCACCGAGAGCGGCCTCCGCGAGATCCTCAACTACGGCCACACCCTCGGCCACGCCATCGAGCACGCCGAGCGGTACCGCTGGCGTCACGGGGCGGCCGTCTCGGTGGGCATGGTGTTCGCCGCCGAGCTGGCCCGTCTCACCCGGGGTCTCGGCGACGAGGTGGTCGACCGGCACCGGAGCATCCTCACGTCGCTCGGGCTTCCGATCACCTACCCGGCCGCACGATGGAAGACGCTGCTCGCCACGATGCAGCGCGACAAGAAGGCCCGGGCCGGCATGCTCCGCTTCATCGTGCTGGACGATCTCGCGCGTCCCACCGTGCTCGCCGGGCCCGAGGACTCGCTCCTCTACGCCGCATACCAGGAACTCGCGGACTGAGCTCCCGCCGCTGTTCCCGTTCCGGCCTGTTGCGCCCGTTCTGCCGGGAACAATAGGCCGGAATGGGAACCATCGCCTTGTCAGTGGGTCGGTAGGGTGAAGGCATGACACGGGTGCTCGTACTCAACGGACCGAATCTCGGGCGCTTGGGCAGCCGCGAGCCGGACGTGTACGGCAACCAAGACCTCGACGCCCTGCGACGGCTTCTCGACGGCAGCGCCGACGGTCACGAGATCGACCTTCGCCAGACGGACGATGAGGCGGAGCTCATCGGATGGCTGCACGAGGCCGTCGACTCGTCCAGCCCGGTCATCCTGAACCCGGCCGCGTTCACCCATTACAGCTACGCCCTGCGCGACGCGGCGGCACAAGTGACCAAGGCTGGCGGCACGCTGCTCGAGGTGCACATCTCGAACCCTCATGCGCGTGAGGAGTTCCGGCACACCAGCGTCATTTCGGGTGTGGCGACCGGGGTGATCGCGGGACTCGGCTTCGACGGGTACGTGCTCGCGCTTGAATACGTCAAGCGCAAGCTCGCCTGACCTCCGTGCCGGGCTGAGGGTTTCGAGAGGGCCCTGGCGGGCCTCCTCGACCACCGAGGCGTCCTCGACCGCCGAGTCACGACTACACTCGATCGGGCGCTTTCGCGCACTTTCCCTGACGAAACGGATTCTCCTTCGCATGGCCACGACGAACGACATCAAGAACGGCAGCGTCCTCAACATCGACGGACAGCTCTGGAACGTCATCGAGTTCCAGCACGTCAAGCCCGGCAAGGGCGGCGCGTTCGTGCGCACCAAGGTGAAGAACGTGCGCAGCGGCAAGGTCGTCGACCGCACCTTCAACGCCGGCACGAAGATCGACTTCGCGAGCGTGGACCGCCGGGACTTCCAGTACCTGTACAAGGACGGCGGCGACTTCGTGTTCATGGACACGACCGACTACGACCAGATCACCGTCCCGGGCGACGTCGTCGGCGATGCCGCGAACTTCCTGCTCGAGCAGCAGACCGTGACCGTGGCCACCCACGACGGCGAGCCGCTCTACGTCGACCTGCCGGCCTCCGTCGTGCTCGAGGTGACGTACACCGAGCCGGGCCTGCAGGGGGACCGCTCGACCGGCGGCACGAAGCCCGCCACCGTGGAGACGGGCTATGAGATCCAGGTGCCGCTGTTCCTCGAGACGGGCACCAAGGTCAAGGTCGACACGCGCACGGGTGAGTACCTCGGCCGCGTGAACGACTAGTGAGCGCCCGCACCAAAGCCCGCAAGCGCGCCCTCGACATCCTCTACGGCGCGGATGTCCGCCAGGAGAGCGTCGCCGACGCGCTCGACCGGGAGTCGCGCCGAGCCCTCGACGAGCCGCAGCGCCGGTCATCGTGGGAGTACGCCCGCGAGATCGTCGAAGGCGTCATCGAGCACCGAACTTCGATCGATGAGCTGATCGAGACGTACGCGCAGGGCTGGACGATCGAGCGGATGCCCGCCGTCGACCGCGCGATCCTCCGGATCGGCATCTGGGAGCTCGCACACAACTCCGAGATCCCACCCGGCGTCGCGATCGCAGAGGCGGTCGAGGCGGCCTCCGTGCTGAGCACCGAAGACTCCGCCGGGTTCGTGAACGGGCTGCTCGGACGGATCGCGGCAGCGGTCCGCTGACGCTGAGATATCCGATGCCCTCCGGCGTGCTCGTTCTCGACTTCGACGGCACCGTCTGCCTCGGGGACGCCCCGGTCTACGAATACGCGGCCGCTGTGGTCCGCAGGCTGCCGGAGGCCGAGCGGCCGGCGGGCGAGGAGCGCCTGCACAGCGCACTGGCCGGCTTCTTCACCGGCGTCCGGAACCCGGACCTCGCCGAGGCACCCGACGGCTATTACGCGGTCGCCGCGCTGGCAGCGGAGCTCGGCGTCTCGGACGCCGACCGGAACGCCGCGTACCTGGAGAGCCGCACCGCCGTGCACGCCGGCGAGGTGCCGATCTTCGCGCCGCCCGGCCTCCGGGATGTGCTGGACGAGGCGCGCAGGCATGCGCGCGTGGTGCTCGTGACGAACGCGCCGGAGCGAGGCGTCGAGTCGCTGCTCGGCATCCTCGGCCTCGGCGAGGTGTTCGACACGGTGCGCGGCGACGCGGGGAAACCGGCAGGGATGGGGCCGATCCTCGACGCCCTGCTGGAGGACGCCGCGCTCAGGGCGACACCGGATCGGCTGCTCAGCGTCGGGGACATCTGGGCGAACGACCTGGCGCCAGCCGCCGAACGCGGCTGCTCGACCGCACTGATCGACCGGTACGGCCTCGGTGACGGCGAACCGACGCACGTCGCGGCCGCGATCGTGGAGCTGTACCCGGCGATCCTGAACTGGGCCCGTCGCGGCGGCGCGGCGGATTAAGTTTCGGTAAAGACGGATGATCGCGCGCTGAATTCCAGAGCGCCGGCGCGGAGTCGCGACTAGCGTCGAGACGATCCCTTCCACTGTCCTCGGGCGCTCCGGCCATAGCACCGCTCGACCGCCCGTCGGTCCGAACTCCAGGAGTACCGAATGTCCAGAAGGATTCCGCGGATGGCCTCGGTCGCCGCAGCTGCAGCGCTCACGCTGGGTCTCGCCGCCTGCGCCGGTGGCGGTAGCGGCGGCGGCGGGGGCGGGGGCGGCGAGAACGGCGGCACGGAGGGCGGCGACGCACCGGAGGAGCTGGTGCTCGGGCTCGTGCCGTCCCAGGACGTCGACCAGCTCGTCCTCGATGCGGACGAGCTCGGCGAGATGCTCTCCGACGAGCTCGGCATCCCGGTGACCGCGACCGTCACCGACAGCTACAACGCGCTCGTCGTCGCGATGCAGGCCGGACAGGCCCACATCGGGATGTTCGGTCCCATCGCGCTCGTCCAGGCCATCGACCAGGCGGGCGCCGAGGCGGTGCTCCAGTCCGTGCGTTTCGGATCGAGCACCTACGTCACCCAGTGGTACACGAACGACCCCGACCGGTTCTGCCTGGACGAGGTCGTGACCGATGACGAAGGATTCACCTTCTGCAACGGCACCCTCGACGCGGAGGGCGGCCCGGTGGGCGAGGAGGCACTCGCCGAGATCGCGCAGGACGAGGTGATCGCATTCGTCGACGAAGGGTCGGCGTCGGGCTACTACTACCCGGCGACGCAGCTGGCCGAGGCCGGACTCGACCCGTTCGACCTGAGCGGCGCGTTCTTCGCCGGCGGCCACCCGAACGCCGTGACGGCGGTCGCGGACGGCGACGCAACGGTGGGCGTGAGCTTCAACGACGCCCGCGGCGAGCTCGTGGAGGAGCGCCCCGAGATCGGTGAAGAGGTCACCGTCTTCGCGTACTCCGAGAACATCCCGAACGACGGCATCGCCCTCGCCGGATCGCTGTCGGACGAGCTGAAGGAGCAGATCACCGACGCGTTCCTCGCCATCGCGGAGGACGAAGAGGGGCTCGAGCTGCTGCAGGCGATCTACAACATCGACGGCCTCGTGCCGGCGGACCTGGACGCCCTCGACGCGGCCCGCCAGGTCGAGGCGAACTTCGGCGACCAGTAGCAGGCCGGACTGATCGGGCCGGCGTGCGAAGATACGCTGGCCCGATCAGCCCGTGATCCCAGGAGAAGCGCCCGTGATCCGCTACACCGACGTCAGCGTCCGGTACCCGAACGGCACGGTCGGGCTCGACGCCGTCGACCTCGAGATCCCCGATGGGCAGTTCGTCGTCGTGGTGGGTCTCTCCGGTGCCGGCAAGTCAACGCTGATCCGCACGATCAACGGCCTCGTGCCGGTCACGAGCGGGCAGCTCGAGGTCGCCGGGCGGCGGGTCGACGGGGCGAGCAAACGGCAGCTCCGCGAGCTGCGCTCCCGAGTCGGGATGATCTTCCAGTCCTTCAACCTGGTGAGCCGCACGACCGTTCTGAAGAACGTCCTGGTCGGCAGGCTCCACGCCACGCCGACGGTGCCGTCGCTCTTCGGGGTCTACCGGAAGGACGACGTCGAGGTGGCCTTCTCCGCGCTGGAGCGTGTCGGCATCGTCGAGAAGGCGTACACCCGCGCCTCCCAGCTGTCCGGCGGGCAGCAGCAGCGGGTCGCGATCGCGCGGGTGCTGGCGCAGCAGCCCGAGGTGATCCTCGCCGATGAGCCGGTCGCGTCACTCGACCCGCCGACCGCGAACCTGGTGATGCGGGATCTGCAGCGGATCAACCGGGAGCTCGGCATCACCACGGTGGTGAACCTCCACTTCCTGGACCTCGCGAGGACCTACGCGCAGCGCATCATCGGCATGCGCGCAGGCAAGATCGTGTTCGACGGCACTCCGTCGGAAGCCGACGACGCCGTCTTCGCCCGCATCTACGGCCGGTCGCTCACCGCCGAGGATGTGCTCGCCCCTGGCGCGCAGGTGGGGGCGGACACCGAAGCGCCGGCACCGCACGAATGAGCGGCGCGACCGCACCGGCCATCCCGTCCGCCGGACGTCCGGCGAAGCCCCGGCGCATGTGGGGCACCTGGGTGCTCGTCGCGCTCGCGATCGCCGTGACCATCGCCGCCGCCGACTTCATCGGATTCGACCTGGCGCCGCTGTTCACGGACACCGGCCGCGGATGGTTCATCATCCAGCAGTTCCTGCAGCCGAACTGGGCGTTCCTCGCCCGCACCGTGGACCCCTGGCTGGACACGCTCGCAATCGCGATCCTGGCGAGCCTCGCCGGGTGCCTGCTGGCGCTGATCGCGTCGATGCTGGCATCGCCGGTGACGGCGCGCTCCCCGTGGGTGTACCGCACCGCGAAGGCGGTCTTGGCCGCTCTCCGCTCGCTGCCGGATGTCGCATGGGCACTGCTCTTCGTCGCCTTCGTCGGCATCGGCACGCTCGCCGGCATCCTGGCGCTCATCATGTTCAATCTCGGCATCGTCGCGAAGCTCACCGCCGAGACCATCGACGCGGTCGAGCCCGGCCCGCTCGAGGCCGCCGACGCGGCGGGCGCCGACACCGTTCAGCGGGCCAGGGTCGCGGTGATCCCGCAGATTCTGCCGAACTACTTCTCCTACGCCATGTACGCCTTCGAGCTGAACGTCCGCGCGTCGGTCGTGATCGGTCTCGTCGGCGCCGGCGGGATCGGGAGCGTGATCTTCGTCGAGCTCGCCCGATTCAACTACGCGAACCTCTCCGCGCTCGTCGTCGCCCTCTTCGTCGTCGTGTTCGTCATCGACTCGGCATCGCGGTTCGTCCGGAAGCGGCTCATCGGATGACCGCCGCGACCGCCACCGGCGCCCGCACCGAACGACCGAAGCGGCCGAGCAAGGCGCGCTACGTCGCCCTCGAGATCGCGGCGCTCGTTCTCGTCGTCGTATGCCTGATCGGCGTCGACGCCAAGTGGGCGCGCCTGCTCGAGGCTCCGGGCGAGATCTGGAACTACCTCGGGCTCATGGCCCGCGGTGTCTTCCAGAACCCCTTCGCCGACCCGTACGCCGAATACTGGACGACCTCGTTCGAGTTCATGTTCGAGTCGCTCGCGATGGCATGGGTCGGCACCGTGATCGGTGCGCTCCTGTCCGTCCCGTTCGGCTTCCTCGCCGCCTCGAACGTCGCTCCGGCGCCGGTGGTCTTCGTCGTCCGGCAGTTCCTGAACGCGATCCGCGCGATCCCGGACGTCATCCTCGCCATCGTGATCATGGTGCCGATCTTCGGGCTCGGCCCGCTCCCCGGTGCGCTCGCCATCGGCGTCGGCTCGATCGGCACGCTCGGCAAGCTCACCAGCGAGGTGATCGAGGGCATCGCCACGGGCCCGGTGGAGGCGCTGCGCTCGTCCGGCGCTCGGCCGCTCCAGGTGCTGCGCTGGAGCGTCCTGCCACAGGTGCTGCCCGAGATCGTCGCCTTCTGGCTCTACCGGTTCGAGGTCAACATCCGCGCCAGCGCCATCCTCGGAGTCGTCGGCGCCGGCGGCATCGGCTCGCTGCTCTCGCGGGTGTTCGACGGCCGCGACTGGGACCGGGTGGGCATCGCCCTGGTCGTCATCATCGGGGTCACCATGATCGTCGACCAGATCTCCGCGTCGCTGCGACACCGGATCATCACCGGGGGAGAGCGGATAGAGTCCACACCGAGGACCCTCGCCGACTTCAGCTGAGGGCCGGACGAGCCGAACGTTTCGCTGTGTGACGCGCCAGGATGCGGCCCGGCGCCCAGGTGCTTAGGTTCGGACGGTGACGATCCCCGTGAACCCATCGGCGACCGCGTCCGCACTGCGTGTGGAGCTCGCGGGAGTGGGCAGGCGCTTCCCCGACCGGGACGGCGCGCGCACCGTGCTCCGCGACATCGATCTCACCCTCGCGCCGGGCGAGATCGTCGCTATCCTCGGCCCGTCCGGCTGCGGCAAGTCGACCCTGCTGCGGCAGATCGCGGGACTCGACGACCCGGACCTCGGCAACGTGCGGCTCGACGGCACGCCGGTGGGGGAGATCGACCAGCGCTGCGCCGTCGCCTTCCAAGAACCCCGGCTGCTGCCGTGGCGGACGATCGAGCGGAACGTCGCCGTCGGCGTGCCCCGCGGCACCGACCGCGCCCGCGGCGCCGAGCGGGTCGCCGAACTGCTGCGCCTGGTGCACCTGGAGCATGCGAGGGGCCTCCGCCCGCGCCAGGTCTCCGGCGGGATGGCCCAGCGTGCGTCGCTCGCCCGCGCGCTCGCCCGTGGTCCTGGCGTGCTGGTGCTCGACGAGCCGTTCGGTGCGCTGGACGCCCTGACGCGGCTCCAGATGCAGGACCTGCTGCTCGAGATCCACGCCGCCGAGCCCGCCACGATCGTGCTCGTCACCCACGACGTCGATGAGGCCCTCTACCTGGCCGACCGCGTCGTGCTGCTCGGCGAGGA
The DNA here is from genome assembly GCF_042434515.1 of Lysobacter korlensis. Lineage (NCBI taxonomy): Bacteria > Pseudomonadati > Pseudomonadota > Gammaproteobacteria > Lysobacterales > Lysobacteraceae > Lysobacter > Lysobacter korlensis. The sequence continues at coordinate 3,806 of NZ_JBHLTG010000002.1, read as the reverse complement.
ACCTGAGCGTCCCGGGGAGGGCGCCACCATCCGCAGCGTCGTTCCGGTGTACGCACCACGCCCGCGCGACCGCGCCGACGCCGCCCTCGCGCTGCTCCGCGCCGAACTGCTCGACGGACTCGGCGTGCCGAGCCATCACACCGCCGCCTGACTTCAGAACCACCTCCGCTCGCATCCGCACCTCGAGACCACAGCACCTCGACCACACCGAAGGAAATCGATCCATGAACCGCAGAACCGCCGCTCCGATCGCCGCACTCGCGGCCACCGCCGCGCTGACCCTCGCCGGCTGCGCAGCGGGTGAAGGGTCATCCGTTGCGCCGAACGCCGCCTCGTCGGCCGAGGGCTGGAGCTCCGACGAGCTCAGCATCGACTTCGCCACCTACAACCCGCTCAGCCTGATCATCAAGGAGCAGGGCTGGCTCGAGGAGGCGACCGACGGCGAGGTCACCGTCAACTGGCTGCAGTCGGCCGGCTCGAACAAGGCGAACGAGGCACTTCGGGCCGGGGCGGTCGACGTCGGCTCCACCGCCGGTTCCGCCGCGCTGCTCGCCCGCTCGAACGGCTCACCGATCCAGGTCATCGACATCTACACGCAGCCGAACTGGTCGGCGCTGCTCGTCCCCGCCGGCTCCGACATCGGATCCGTCGAGGATCTCGAGGGCAGGAGCGTCGCCGCCACGAAGGGCACCGACCCGTATTTCTTCCTGCTGCAGTCGCTGGCCGAGCACGGACTCTCGCTCGACGACATCGAGCTGCAGAACCTGCAGCACGCCGATGGCAAGGCTGCGCTCGAGTCCGGCGCCGTCGAGGCCTGGTCGGGTCTCGACCCGATGCTGTCCACGGCCGTGGCCAACGAGACCGCGACGATCATCTACGACAACGTGGACTTCAACACCTACGGGTTCCTCAATGCGACCGAGTCGTTCCTCGAGGAGTCTCCGGACTTGGCGCAGCTGGTCGTCGACACCTACGAGCGGGCTCGCGCGTGGGCGCTGGAGAACCCGGATGAGACGGCTGCGATCCTCGCCGAGGTCGCGGGCATCGAGGTGCCGATCGCCGAGGCGACCCTCGAGCGCACCTACATCGACATCGACCCGGTGCCGGGCGAGGAGCAGCGCGCCGTGCTCGAGGTGGTCGGCCCGATCTTCGTCGAATCCGGGGACGTCGCCGACCAGGGCCTGATCGACGACGCCCTGGAGGGCCTCTTCAACCCGACCTTCGCCGAGCAGGCAGACCCGTCGGGGGAGTAGCGACGGAGGACCGATGGCCGAGCGAACGAGATCAGGAGGAACCGTGAGCACAACCACGCCCACGCGCCCCGGCGCCCGCACGTCACCCGAGGACGGCGCCCCGGAGTCGAACGCCACCCTGACGCAGTTCGCCTCGAGCTTCGGCTTCTCGGCCGCGGGGACCGCGCTGGGCTCTCGGCGGCGCGGGTCGCGCGCCCTGCCTCGGACCATCCGAGTCTTCGGAGGAGCGGTCCTGCCGGTGGTGCTGCTCGTCACCTGGCACCTCATCGCGACCTCAGGGCTCGTGCCGTCGTACCGGCTGCCGTCGCCCGGCGCTGTCTGGCAGGCGGGGGTCGACATGTGGACGGGCGAACAGAACCTGCTCGGCGGCTACATCGCGATCTCGACCCAGCGGGTGCTGCTCGGCTTCGCGGCCGGGGCACTGGCCGGCATCATCCTCGGCTCCGTCGTTGGACTCTCGAAGTGGGCGAGCGTGCTGCTCGCTCCGACGATCGGCGGCTTCCGCGCGGTTCCATCGCTCGCCTGGGTGCCGCTGCTCATCCTCTACCTCGGCATCAACGAGGACTCCAAGGTGACCCTCATCGCCATCGGCGCGCTGTTCCCGATCTACACCACGGTCGCCGGCTCCCTGCGCCACGTCGACCCGCACCTCGTGGAGGTCGGCCGGGCGTACGGAATGAACCGCGTCACGCTGCTCGGCCGGGTGCAGCTGCCCGCCGTGATCCCCTCGGTCGTGTCCGGTCTTCGACTGGCCCTCGCGCAGTCGTGGCTGTTCCTCGTGGCCGCGGAGCTCATCGCCTCGTCGACCGGCCTCGGGTTCCTCCTCGTCGACTCGCAGAACAACGGCAGAATCGACCGGCTGTTCCTCGCCATCGTGCTGCTCGGCGTGCTCGGCAAGACCACCGACGCCCTGCTCGGTCTGCTGGAGCGCTTCCTGCTGCGCCGCTGGACCTGACGCGAACCCAGAAGGACCCGGTCCCCTCTGGGGCCGGGTCCTTCTGCGTGGGTGTGCGGTCGTGCGGTCAGCGGTTCGCGATCGCGGCGGCCTTGGCGCGCTTCGCCTTGGCGGTGTGGGTTGCGACCACAATGAGCGCGGTGACGAGCACCAGGTTCTTGGCGATGAACTCACCCTCCAGCGTGACGACGAACGGGTTGCCGTCGAAGGCGACATCCGGGTGGACGACGAACACCAGGAAGGTGCCGAACAGGTGCGCCACCTGGATGGCGGCGATCCACGGCACGAAGAGGCCGACGGCGAGGGCGAGCCCAAGCACGACCTCAGCGATGCCCATGCCCATCACCGCGGTCTCGGCCGGCACGAATGGCACCATGCTGGCGACGAGATCGGCGACCGGGCTGAGGCCGAGGATCTTGAGGGCGCCGAACCAGATGTAGACGATCGCGAGGGCGATCCGGAGCATCGGCACGGCGAACGGCTTGAATACGGCGATCACCACATCGGCGAGGTCGCCGAGGAGGCTGAACGGAGTGCGGCGTGCGACTCCTGCCTCGATCGGCTGGGTCGCGGCGGGAGCGGTGGCGGACTTGGGAGCGGGGCGCTCGATGAGGGTGGTCATTGTTCCTTCGGTTCCTTTCGGGGTGGTGAACCCAGATTGGAAGGCGGGGCGTCCCGGGCTGTAGAGACCGCGGTCTCGTTGTCCCGGGACTCGCTGTCCGGGACGCTCCCGGGTCATTGCGGGCCTTTTGTCGGGCGCCCTTCCTGGGCCGCGCCAACGCGACATGATCGGCCAGAGAACCTTGCCGCTCGGCGGACCTCTCCTCCACAGACGAAGCGAATGGTCTTCTCACCAGCAAATCTGTGGATACTACTTCTCCACATTGCCTAGGACAAACGTTCGATACGTGGGAGAATGAAGGCATGCCAGCAGTCCTCGAGATCCTCGCCGAAGTAAAAGCGGCGACATCTCGACTGCGGCTCGAGGGGGCGGCGTTCGCGCCACTCGATGATGAGGACCTGATGCAGGCGCAGCGGCTGTATGCCGATATCGCCGGCGACATCGCGGCCGGTGCTGCGGCCAACGCGGGTGAGATCGCGTGGCGGTCCCGGCCGGATCTCGGCTATGCCGGTCTGGCGCAGCGCACCGGTGCGCGGACGGCGGAGTCGTTGGTGCAGCAGCTGACCGGCTCGACCGGGCGGGAGGCGGCCACCCTGGTGCGGGTGGGCAAGGTGATGCATGAAGCGGAGCTGGTGCCGCCGACTCCCGAGGGTGACACCGCGACGGCTGAAGCGGCGGCGCCGCCGTGGGATGGGACCGGCACGGCGTGGCTGGCACCGGTGGGGCGTGCGGTCGCGGCTGGGAGGCTTCCGGTGGTGGCGGCGGATGCGATTCGAACCGGGCTGGGCACTCCGAGCGAGACGGTCACGATCGCGATGCTCACCGCGGCGGCGGAGCGGCTGGTGGCCGAGGCGGCCGGGTTGAACGCGGATCAGCTGCTGAAGCGGGCGCGGGCGGTGCGGGACGAGATCGACGCGGAGGGCATCGCGGTGCGGGAGGCGCAGCGGCATTCGCAACGGTATTTCAGAGTGTTCCG